>NZ_JBIARX010000001.1:0-420416 GCF_042890265.1 Streptomyces sp. NPDC002209
CGCCACCATGCACAACCTCACCACGACGCGGTGAAACAGCAGCTCAAGCGACACCCCAGCCTGCCCGAGGCGGACCTTCTGCAACACCCTTTAGGCTCGGGCCCGGTACTGGTTCGGTACTGGTTCGCGATCAGGAGGTTCAGCAGTGGCCGAGCAGAACAGGGCACCTCTTCCGCACGACTTCCACCCTCGGGTGCACGCGTTCTCCGTGGAGAGCGTGGACCTCGAGCCCGGCGCGGACCTGGGTGACGCCCAGGTCCTGCGGGGCGGGAACGTCTCGCCGCATCTGCGGTGGGAGGGGTTTCCGGAGGGGACGAAGAGCTTCGCGGTGACGTGCTTCGACCCGGACGCCCCGACGGGCAGCGGGTTCTGGCACTGGGTGCTCTTCGATCTGCCCGCATCGGTCACCGAGCTGCCGGCCGGGGCGGGGAGCGGAAAGTTCGAGGGGCTGCCCGCCGGGGCCGTGCACGTACGCAACGACTACGGCACGAGGGACTTCGGCGGGGCGGCTCCGCCGGCCGGGGAGCGGCACCGGTACGTGTTCACCGTGTACGCGGTGGACCAGGAGAAGCTGGGCCCCGGAGCCGACACCACTCCGGCGGTCGTCGGATTCAATCTGCGTTTCCACTCGTTGGGGCGGGCGCAGTTGATCGGTGAGTACGAGGCCCCCGCGAGCTGATCGTTCGCCGTGCGTTTGCCCGGTCCTGGTCTAAAGACGACCAGGACCGGGCATTTTTATTGCGTTGTCCCGCGTGGCGCGCGCGGCCAGAGTGGTTGCGGGCCCTGCCGCCAGGGTGGTCGCGGGCCTGCACACGGGAGGTGGGCGAGATGCGGGACACGCTGGTGCTGAATGCGAGTTTCGAGCCGCTGTCGACGGTGACGCTGAACCGGGCTGTGGTCCTGGTGCTCCAGGACAAGGCCGTCGTCGAGCAGTCGCATCCGGAACTGCGCGTGCGCGGTGCCTCCATGGATCTTCCGCTGCCCCGGGTGATCAGGTTGTGCCGGTACGTACGGGTGCCGTTCCGAAGACATGCCCCCTGGTCACGGAGGGGGGTGCTGGTCCGGGACCAGCACCGGTGCGCGTACTGCGGGAAGCGCGCGACGACCGTGGACCACGTACTGCCCCGCGCCCAGGGCGGTAGGGACACGTGGTTGAACACGGTGGCCTCCTGTGCCGAGGACAATCACCGCAAGGCGGCCCGGACTCCGGAGGAGGCGGGGATGCCGCTCCTCCGGAAGCCCTTCGTACCGTCTCCGGCGGACGCCATGCTGCTGGCCCTGGGGGTGGGGGGCCGTGATGTGCTGCCCGACTGGCTGGAGCGTTCCGCCTAGTCGGGCCGTTCCGGCCGCCGGTCCGGCCGGTCCGGCTCGTCCGGACGCATGATCGCCGGCGCGCTGGGCGACGTACTTCCGCTACGTCGCTCAGTGCATCAGCAGCTGGACGATCGCGATGACGCCGACCGTCACGATGACCGCGCGGAGCACGGTCGGCGACAGGCGGCGGCCGACCTTGGCGCCGATCTGGCCGCCGAGGGTGGAGCCGACGGCGATCAGGAGCACGGCCGTCCAGTCGAAGTCGGCGACGAAGAGGAAGAAGACGGCCGCGATGCCGTTCACCAGGGCTGCGATGACGTTCTTGACGGCGTTGATGCGTTGCAGGTCCTCGTGGAGCAGCAGCCCCATCAGGCCGATGTAGAGCACGCCTTGCGCGGCGCCGAAGTAGCCCCCGTACGCGCTGGAGAGCAGCATTCCGGTGAGCAGGGCGGGGCTGCCGTCGGGGTGTCCGGTGTCTCCTCCGGCGGCTTCCTGGCGCCGTCGCAGGGCCGCGGCGAGGCGGGGCTGGAGGATGACGAGCACGAGGGCGAGTCCGATGAGGACGGGCACGATCGTGTCGAAAGAGTCCGAGGGCAGGGTGACGAGCAGGACTGCGCCCGCGAGTCCCCCGACGAGGGAGACGGCGCCGAGCCGGATGATGCGGCCGCGCTGGCCCTGGAGCTCCTTGCGGTAGCCGATGGCCCCGCTGAGGGAACCGGGCACCAGGCCGAGGGTGTTGGACACGTTGGCGGTGACCGGCGGGAGTCCGGTGGCGAGCAGCACCGGGAAGGTGATGAGCGTGCCGGAGCCGACGATGGTGTTGATGGTGCCGGCGCCGATGCCGGCCGCGAACACCGCTGCTGATTCCCAGATGGACATGGACATGGACTGGGCCATCCCCTTTGCATGAGTGAGTCGCCTCCCCGCCATGAAGGTCGGGGGGCCTCACTGATCATGCAGGAGGGGATGCCTGTCCGGGGTGGGCGGGGATCAGTCGATCGGGGGCTGCTCGCGCCGGTCGGTGCCGTTCGCGCCGGTGCCTGCGCCGTTCCCGTCGGCTCCGGCGGACTTGCCGGGGTTCTGCGGGTTGAAGCCGGAACCGCCGCCCATGGGACCGAAGTTGCCCATTGCTCCCGAGAGGCCCTTGAGGGCGTCTCCGATCTCGCTGGGCACGATCCAGAGCTTGTTGGCGTCGCCTTCGGCGATCTTCGGGAGCATCTGGAGGTACTGGTAGGCGAGGAGCTTCTGGTCGGCGTCGCCGGCGTGGATGGACTCGAAGACCGTGCGGATGGCCTGCGCCTCGCCCTCGGCCTTGAGCGCGGCGGCCTTGGCCTCACCCTCGGCGCGCAGGATGGAGGACTGCTTCTCGCCCTCGGCGCGCAGGATCTCGGACTGCCGGACACCTTCGGCCTGGAGGATCGCGGCGCGCTTGTCGCGGTCGGCGCGCATCTGCTTCTCCATCGAGTCCTGGATGGAGGTCGGCGGCTCGATCGCCTTGAGCTCGACGCGGTTGACGCGGATGCCCCACTTGCCGGTGGCCTCGTCGAGGACCCCGCGCAGGGCCGCGTTGATCTCCTCGCGGGAGGTCAGGGTCCGCTCGAGGTCCATGCCGCCGATGATGTTGCGCAGGGTGGTGACGGTGAGCTGCTCGATGGCCTGGATGTAGCTGGCGACCTCGTACGTCGCGGCGCGGGCGTCGGTCACCTGGTAGTAGATGACCGTGTCGATGTTGACGACGAGGTTGTCCTGGGTGATGACCGGCTGCGGCGGGAACGGCACGACCTGCTCGCGCAGGTCGATGCGGTTGCGGATCGAGTCGATGAACGGGACGACGATGTTGAGGCCCGCGTTGAGGGTGCGCGTGTAGCGGCCGAAGCGTTCGACGATGGCGGCGCTGGCCTGCGGGATCACCTGGATCGTCTTGACCAGTGCGATGAAGACCAGAACCACCAGAATGATCAGGACGATGATGATCGATGACATGCGGTTCCCCGTGCCCTTCCGGCTGTCTGTGCTGCCCCGTTGGGCGAGTCTCGCAGACCTCGCCGCCGCGGGTCGGCTCCTTGGCTCACAAGCTCACATCACGACCGCGGTGGCTCCGTCGATCTCCACGACGTCCACCTGCTGGCCCGGTTCGAAGCTGCTGTCCGCGTCGAGGGTGCGGGCGGACCAGACCTCGCCGGCGAGTTTGATCCGGCCTCCGCTGCCGTCGACGCGTTCGAGGACGAGCGCGCTTCTGCCCTTCAACGCGTCGATTCCGGTGCGGTGTTGGGGCCGCTGCTCGCGGTGGTGGTTGGCGATCGAGCGCACGACGGCGACGAGCGCCACCGACACGATGACGAAGACCAGGGCTTGGGCGACCACTCCCCCGCCGAAGGCCGCCGTGACGGCGGCCGCGAGCGCACCGACGGCGAACATCCCGAACTCCGGCATCGCCGTCAGGACGAGCGGGATGCCCAGTCCGACCGCGCCGATGAGCCACCACAGCCACGCGTCGATGTTCACATGGTCATGGTAGGTCGGGCGGGCCCGGTCGGGACAGGGTGCGACGGCGCCCGTACCGGCAGTGCCCGCCCGACGGCACACCGGAGCGTGCCCGGGGTGCCGTGCCGATCGGCCGGGACGTCCCCTAGCGCAGCGGGAGGCCCTGGGCGGTCCAGCGGTCGTGGTCGTTGCGCTCGACGACGAGCGGCAGGCCGAAGCAGAGCGAGAGGTTGCGGGACGTCAGCTCGAGGTCGATCGGGCCCGCGGTGACGACCTTGCCCTGGCGGATCATCAGGACGTGGGTGAAGCCGGGGGCGATCTCCTCGACGTGGTGCGTGACCATCGCCATGGACGGCGCGAGCGGGTCGCGGGCGAGGCGGCCGAGGCGCCGTACGAGGTCCTCGCGGCCGCCGAGGTCGAGGCCGGCGGCGGGCTCGTCGAGGAGGAGCAGCTCGGGGTCGGTCATGAGGGCGCGGGCGATCAGGGTGCGCTTGCGCTCGCCCTCGGAGAGGGTGCCGAACTTCCGGTCGAGGTAGTCCGTCATGCCGAGGCGGTCGAGGAAGGCGCGGGCGCGCTGCTCGTCGATCTCCTCGTACTCCTCCTGCCAGGTCGCCGTCATGCCGTAGGCGGCGGTGAGGACGGTCTGCAGGACGGTCTGGCGCTTGGGGAGCTTGTCGGCGAGCGCGATGCCGGCCACGCCGATGCGCGGGCGCAGCTCGAAGACGTCGCTGCCGGGCTTGCCGAGGGTGCTGCCGAGGATGGTGGCGGAGCCCTTGGTGGGGAAGAGGTAGCTGGAGGCGAGGTTCAGCAGCGTGGTCTTGCCGGCGCCGTTGGGGCCGAGGATCACCCAGCGCTCGCCCTCCTTCACCGACCAGGAGACCTGGTCCACCAGAGCCCGGCCCTCGCGGACCACGGATACGTCCACCAGCTCCAGAACATCGCTCATGAGCGTGTTGTCTCCCCTTGCAGTCTCGGTTTCGTCTGTGCACCGGTAGGCGCAGCCCCAGGGGAAAACCTACGCCACTCGGCGAGGGGTCCGGGCGCCAGGTGCGCAGCGGGGTCGGATCCGGGGTGATCCGTAAAGTGGGGGAATGCTTTTCGAACCACGTTCAGGGCGGTTGGCCGCCTGGGGGAACGCACTGCTGGCCGGACTGGTCTCGCCCGACGAGGCCGTGTTGTCGATCGTGGGCGAGGACGCCGTGCACCGGGTGGAGGGGCTGCCGGGCGAGTCGGGTCCGGTGGGCCTCACGCTGGCGCTCGGGCGGATGCGGGCGCTGGGGGTGACCGGGCTGCGGGTGGCGCTGCCGGCGCCGGGGCATCCGCTGGGGCTGAGCGGGCCGGCGGAGTTCAATGCGCGGGCCCTGGAGGCCGAGGAGGCGGTGGTCGCGGTGGGCGCGGCGCTGGGTCTGGTGCCGGAGGTGGCCGAGGCCGGGCCGGACCCAGGGGACTTGCACGTCTCGGTGACCTGGCACTGCCTGCCGGTACGGGAGGCCCCGCCGGCGGACGTGCCGTCGCTCGGTGAGGCGGAGCGGGAGCTGGCGGAGGCGCTGCGCGAGGCGACGGTGGTGCTGACCCGGCTGGACGTGGCGGGGTCGGGGCCGGTGGCGGAGGCCGCGCTGTCGGCGTACCGGGCGCGGGCGGAGGCCGGGCGGGAGGTGCTGGCGCCGGGGTATCCGGCGCGGGCGGTGCGGGTGCTGTCGCTGGCGCAGCGGGTGGATCTGCTGGTGTCGCTGGCGTACGAGCACGGGCCGGGCGGTGCGGTGGCCGCGTCGGAGATGGCGGCGAGGGCGCAGGCGCTGCGGCCGGTGGAGCGGGTGGCCCGGCGGGCGCTGGTGGCGGCGTACAACTCGGCGGTGGAGGAGCGCGAGCGGGGCTGAACGCGCCGCGGCCCCGCTTCCCGGGGAGAGGTGGGGGGAAGCGGGGCCGGTGGGTGGGGCGGGGTCAGGCGTTCACGCCGGTGTTGCCCCAGGCGCCGTTCAGCAGGCCGATCACGGTGACGGTGTTGCCGACCACGTTCACCGGGACGTGGACGGGGGCCTGGATCAGGTTTCCGGAGACGACGCCGGGCGAGCCCGCGGCCTCGCCCTCCGCCGACGCGCCGCCGTGCGCCGAGGAGACGCCGGCGCCCGCGGCAAGGAGGCCTCCCGCGATCATGGTGACGGCAGTGGCCTTCTTGATGTTCTTCACGTTCTTCGTCCTCCAGTACGTCTGCCGCGGCCAGCCGCCGCGGCACGTCATGAAGAACGGTCATCCGACGAACGGGATACGCCATGTGGGCGACATCCACCCGACCGTATGAATCCGGGATCGGAGCTGGACGGTCCGTTTCCGGCCCGCTCCGGCCCGGTTCGGTCCGGTTCGGTCCGGTTCGGTCCGGTCCGGTCAGTCCGTGATCCCGTGCCTGACCGCCCACAGCGCCGCCTGGGTGCGGTCCGTGAGGTCCAGCTTCATCAGGATGTTCGAGACGTGCGTCTTGACCGTCTTCTCCGACAGCACCAGCGCACGGGCGATCTCGCGGTTGGAGCGGCCGTCCGCGATCAGGGACAGGACCTCCCGTTCCCGCTCGGTCAGGGAGCCGCCCCGGCTCGACGAGGGCTGTTCCTCCTGGGAGAGCAGTGCCTGCGCCACCTCGGGCTGGAGCAGCACGTGCCCGGCGTGGACGGAGCGGATCGCTCCGGCCAGGGCGTCGGGGTCGATGTCCTTGTAGACGTATCCCGCGGCGCCGCCCCGCAGGGCCGGCACGACCGTCCGCTGCTCGGTGAAGCTGGTGACGATCAGCACCCGCGCCGGGTTCGCCAGCGCGCGCAGCCTGCGCAGGGCCTCGATGCCGTCGGTGCCCGGCATCTTGATGTCCATGAGGATCACGTCGGGCCGCAGCTCCTCGGCGCGGGCCACGCCCTCCTCTCCGTCGGCGGCCTCCCCGACCACCTCGATGTCGTCCTGGACCTCCAGGAACGTGCGCAGGCCGCGGCGGACCACCTGGTGGTCGTCCACGAGCAGGACGCGGATGGGCGTGTCAGCCACCGGGGACCTCCATCTCGATCGTGGTGCCCGTACCGGGCTCCGAGTGCACGGTGAGGCGGCCGCCGGCGCCGCTCGCCCGGTCCCGCATGGAGACCAGGCCGAGGTGGCGCCCGGCCGCGCGGATCGAGGAAGGGGAGAAGCCGCTTCCGTTGTCCGTGACGGTCAGGACGGCTCCGGCGGCGCGGCGGGCGAGGGTGACCTCGACGCGGTCGCCGCCCGAGTGGCGCAGGGCGTTGTGGAGGGCCTCCTGGGCGACCCGGAGCAGCGCCTCCTCCTGGGTCGCCGGGAGGGCCCGTACCCCGTCACAGGTGAAGGTGACGTGCGCGGTGTGGGCGCGGTCGAGTACGTGGACCTGGTCGCGGAGCGTGGCGACGAGGCCGTCCTCGTCGAGGGCGGCCGGGCGCAGCTCGGTCACGGCGGCGCGCAGCTCGTCGGCGGCCTGCGCCGCGAGGGCGGCGATCTGCTGGAGCTCCCCCTTGGCGCGGGCCGGGTCGCGGTCCACGAGGGCGGCGGCGGCCTGGGCGGTCAGGCGGAGCGAGAAGAGCTTCTGGGCCACGGCGTCGTGCAGCTCGTGGGCGAGGCGGGAGCGCTCCTCGGCGATGGTGAGCTCGCGGCTGCGCTCGTAGAGCCGGGCGTTGGTGAGGGCGATCGCCGCGTGCTGGGCGAGGAGGGCGAGGAGCTCCTCGTCCTCCTCGGTGAAGCCGCCGGGTCTGCGTTTGTTCGCGAGGAAGAGGGCGCCGAGGGTCTCCTCGCCGTCGCGGACGGGCTGTCCGAGGAAGTCGGACATCTCGGGGTGGGCGGCGGGCCAGCCCTCGAAGCGGGGGTCCTCGCGTACGTCGGCCAGCCGCTCGGGGCCGTCCTGGTGGAGCATCGCGGCGAGGATGCCGTGCTGGCGGGGCAGCGGGCCGATGCGGCGCCACTGCTCCTCGGTGATGCCGTCCACGACGAACTGGGCGAAGCCGCCGTGGTCGTCCGGGACGCCCAGGGCCGCGTACTCGGCGTCGAGCAGCTCGCGGGCCGAGACGACGATCGTGCGCAGGACGTCGCGGACCTCCAGCCGGCGGCTCATGGCGAGCAGCGCGGTACTCACGGCGGCGAGGCCGCCGCGGGGTCCTGCGAACACGGGATCACCGGTCATGGGCTCACCGTACTAGCGGCTCTGACCTGCGGGATCGGGCGCGAGCCCTAGGGCCGGGGGCGGGGTTTCCTCCTCCTTGGGGAGGGGGTCGCGGGGCTCTTGTCTGCCTTGGGTATGAGGGCCGGCGGGGGTGTGTGGTCCTCAAGGTGGAGAATTCCGTTACGGAACGCATTGCTTCAGCAACGCATGGTGAGACCGTTACGTGGCCGATGTGAGCCCGCGCATAGGACCCACGTCACTTACGAAGGCGCCTAGTGGACGTGTAAAGGCAGTGTCAGCACTGCTGCGCCTAGCGTACGGCTCTGAATTCCGGGCTCGTCGGCGCCCCCTGATCCACTAAGCGGGATCGTACGTCACACCTTTGCCACAAGATTTTGCCGCCGCTAAGAATTGCTCCCGTCGCACAGCACCGCGGATCTCGGATCCCAACGGTGCTTTCCTGCGGCTCCCGCTATTCGAAGAGGTTGCTACGCATGTCCAAGACCAGCACCCCCGGCCACATTCGTCGTCTGACGAAGGCGCACAAGACGTCCTTCGCCGCCGTTGCCACCATCGGCGCCGCCGCCCTGGCCGCCACCCTCGTCCCCGCCGGCACCGCCGACGCCGGTACGACCGTGGCCGCCGCCCCCGTGGCGTGGACCCAGGCCGTCGAGGGTGTCCAGGCCAAGACCGTGCAGCACCTCTCCGCGCAGACCAAGCTGGCCACGGAGGCCGCGAAGCTCGAGGCCGCGGTGAAGGCCAAGGCCGCCGCCGCCGCGAAGGCGAAGGCCGACGCCGCCGCTGCCGCCGCCAAGGCGAAGAAGGACCGCGAGGCGAAGGCGGCCGCCAGCCGCTCCACCGTCCGCAAGCCGGTCTACGCGAACAACCTTGACGGCTGGATCAAGGAGTCGCTGGCGATCATGAAGGCGCACAAGATTCCGGGCACGTACAACGGCCTGTACAAGAACATCATGCGCGAGTCGAGCGGCAACCCGCGGGCGATCAACAACTGGGACATCAACGCCCAGAACGGCATCCCCTCGAAGGGCCTGCTCCAGGTCATCAAGCCGACCTTCCTCGCGTACCACGTCCCCGGCACCCCGCTGGACCAGTACCACCCGGTCGCCAACATCGTCGCCGCGGCCAACTACGCCGCCGACCGTTACGGCTCGATCGACAACGTCAACAGCGCCTACTAAGGGCCACTGGCGGGCAGCACGCGTAGCAACCCCCATGCGCCTCAGGGCGGCACCCGGTATCCGGGTGCCGCCCTGAGGCGTTTCGTGGCGGGGAGGGTGCGCGCAGCGGTGCCGGCTAGTTGCGCATGACCTCGGGCTCGTGGCGGCGCAGCAGCTTCTGCACGGCGAAGCCGCAGGCGACGCCGATGAGCAGCAGGATCGTGATGTTCACGCCCCACTGCGCGACCGAGTGTTCCCACAGCGGGTCGGTGTTGGTCGGGTTCTGCTGGTCCCACGGCGGCATGAGCTTGCCGAGGTCGAGCGTGGTGCCCGCGGCGGCGACCGCCCAGCGCGACGGCATCAGCCAGGCGAACTGCTCCAGGCCCGGCGAGTCGTACACCTGGAAGAGGATGCCGGTGAAGACGACCTGGACGATCGCGAACATGACCAGCAGCGGCATGGTCTTCTCGGCGGTCTTCACCAGCGAGGAGATCACCAGGCCGAACATCATCGACGTGAAGCCGAGCGCGGTGACCGACAGGCACAGCTCGACGGCCGGCGGCATGAGCAGGCCCTCGGTGGGCAGGTCGCGCGGGACGAAGCCGATGGCGCAGATGACCGCGCCCTGGATGGCCGTGATGAAGCCGAGGACGATCACCTTCGACATGAGGTACGCCGACCGGGACAGACCGGTGGCGCGCTCACGCTCGTAGATGACCCGTTCCTTGATCAGCTCACGGACCGAGTTCGCGGCGCCCGAGAAGCACATGCCCACGCAGAGGATCAGCATGATCGTGCCGGCGTCGCCGTTGAACCGGGACGGCGGCTTCGGCGGCGCGAGGCCGAAGGTCGCGGGGATGACCGTCGAGACGATGCCCAGGACCGCGGGCAGGATCAGCATCAGGGCCATGAAGCCCTTGTCGGACGCGATCACCGAGACGTAGCGGCGGATCAGGGTCCACAGCTGGTCGCCCCAGCCCTGCGCCTTCGGCGGCATCATCTGCTGCATCGGCGGCATCGCGACCTGCTGCGGGGCGACCGAGTCGAGGTCGGCGGCGTACAGCTGGTAGTGCTGCGAGCCCTTCCAGCGGCCGGCCCAGTCGTAGTCGCGGTAGTTCTCGAAGGCCGAGAAGACGTCCGCCCACGTGGTGTAGCCGAAGAAGTTCAGCGCCTCGTCCGGCGGGCCGAAGTACGCGACCGAACCGCCCGGGGCCATGACCAGCAGCTTGTCGCAGAGCGACAGCTCGGCCACGGAGTGGGTGACGACCAGGACCGTGCGGCCGTCGTCGGCGAGGCCGCGCAGCAGCTGCATGACGTCGCGGTCCATGCCCGGGTCGAGGCCGGAGGTGGGCTCGTCCAGGAAGATCAGCGAGGGCTTGGTGAGCAGCTCCAGCGCCACGGACACGCGCTTGCGCTGACCGCCCGAGAGCGCGGTGATCTTCTTGTCCTTGTGGATGTCGAGCTTGAGCTCGCGCAGGACCTCGTCGATGCGGGCGGCGCGCTCGGATTCGGCGGTGTCGCCGGGGAAGCGGAGCTTGGCCGCGTACTTGAGGGCCGTGCTGACCTTCAGCTCCTTGTGCAGGATGTCGTCCTGCGGGACCAGGCCGATGCGCTGGCGGAGCTCCGCGAACTGCTTGTACAGGTTGCGGTTGT
This sequence comes from Streptomyces sp. NPDC002209, assembly GCF_042890265.1. Lineage (NCBI taxonomy): Bacteria > Bacillati > Actinomycetota > Actinomycetes > Kitasatosporales > Streptomycetaceae > Streptomyces > Streptomyces sp. NPDC002209. The sequence continues at coordinate 10,771 of NZ_JBIARX010000001.1, forward strand.
CGTAGAGGACGTCGCCCTCGTTGGCGGGCCGGTAGCCGGTCAGCGCCTTGAGCAGCGTGGACTTTCCGGAGCCGGAGGGGCCGATGACGCCGATGAGCGACTTCTCCGGGACGCCGAAGGTGACGTCCTTGAGGATCTGCTTGCCGCCGTCGACCGTCACCGTCAGGTGGCGGGCCGAGAAGGAGACGTCACCGGTGTCGACGAACTCCTCGAGCCGGTCGCCGACGATCCGGAACGTCGAGTGGCCGACGCCGACGATGTCGTTCGGGCCGAGCAGCGCGGTGCCGGACTTGGGCAGCGGCTGGCCGTTGACGTAGGTGCCGTTGTGGCTGCCGAGGTCGTGGATCTCGAAGCGGCCGTTCGCCGAGCGGAACTCGGCGTGGTGGCGCGAGACCTGGAGGTCCGAGACGACCAGCTCGTTCTCCAGCGCACGGCCGATCCGCATGACGCGGCCGACGGCGATCTGGTGGAACGTCGTCGGGCTGCGGTCACCGCCGTACGCGGGAGCGGCACCCTGTGCGGGCACGCCGGCGCCGCCGCCCTGCTGCTGCGGGAAGTGCGGCTGCTGCGGCTGCTGGTGGGCGGCGGCCTGCTGCGGCTGCTGCTGCCAGGCCTGCTGCTGCGGCTGCGCCTGGGCAGGGGCCTGGTACGCCGGGGCGGCCTGCTGGGCCGGGGCCTGGTAGGCGGGCGCCGGGGCCTGGTAGGCCGGGGCCGCCTTCTGCGGTACGGCCTGCTGCGGCGCGGCGGCGGCGCTCAGATTCAGCCGCGGGCCGTCGGTGGCGTTGCCCAGGTGGACCGGCGTGCCGGGCACGAGCTCGGTCTGCTGGACCCGCGCGCCGTGCACGTAGGTGCCGTTGGTGCTGCCGTGGTCCTCGATGCCCCAACCCCGGCCGTTCCAGGCGATGGTGGCGTGCCGCCACGACACCCTGGCGTCATCGATCACCACGTCTCCCTGGGGGTCGCGCCCCAGCGAGTACGACCTGGACGGATCGAGCGTCCAGGTCCTTCCATTCAATTCCAGTACGAGTTCCGGCACTCCAGCCCCACTTAGGTCCCCCGAGAATCCCCCTGACGTCAGGGAGTCCGACGTCAGGGAGTCTAGGGATGGCGAACATCCGGGGGAACTATTTCAGGCCTGGGGCCACATGTGGAATCGGGGCCTTCCCGGGGCGTCTACGCCTGCCCGTTGACGGGGTCGAAAGTCACCCGGAGAGTGAGATACGGGACTTCTCGCCCTGGCCGGTCCCGTCCCGCCCGGCACGCACACCCGCCACACCCGCCGCACACGCTCGGCACGCATCGGGGGCACGCATGCGCCGCATTCGTTGGGGAGACGTGGTCCTGTCGGGCATCGCCGCCACCGGCTGGGCCCTCGTCGTGATGGCCGGGGTCGCCGCACTGGGGCTCCACCTGCTGGGCGCCGACGCCGCGGGAGGCTCGCTCGGGGCGATGACGGCCGCCGTGGTGGTCCTCGCGATCGGGGGGACGGTGACCCCGTCGGGGGACGTGTCGGTCCTCGGGGTCACCGGGCCGGACGCGCAGACCTCACTGGACGTCATGCCGCTCGGGGTGGGGCTCGCCGGGGCGCTCGTCCTGGCCCGGATCTTCCTGCGCTCGGTGCGGACCGGGGCGGGGCCGGGGGAACTCGCCGCCCGGGCGGTCTCGGTGGCGGTGCTGCTCGTCGCCGCGGCGGGCGGGCTGGCCCGGGCCGGGCACGACGTGGTCACCCTGGACGGGCCGCGGCTGCCGAGGACCCCGCCCAAGGTGGTGGTCCCCGGGATCGGGGACATCGGCGGGCTGCTCCCGGACCGCATCGGCGACCTGATCGACACCGAGGCCCGGGTGGGGTTCTCGGTGGAGTTCGGGTCGACCCTGCTGGGCGCGGCGGTGTGGGTGCTGGCCGTACTGGCGGTGGCGCTGCTGGCTTCGCGGCGCGGCCCGGCGGCGTTCGCGCGGCTGCGACCCGCGGTGTCGGCGCTGCTGGTGGCGGTGGCGGCCGGGCTGGCGGCGGCGGCGTGGGCGGCACTGGGGGACGAGCATCCGCGGCGGGTGCTGGGCGCCGCGCTGCTGGGGGCGCCGAACGGGGCCTGGACGGGGGTGCTGCTGGGGCTGTTCGTGCCGTTCGACGGGCGGGCCACGGGCACGCTGGGCCGGCTGCTGCCGGATCCGCTGGACGATCTGCTGGGGGTCTCGGCGCGCGAGCCGGTGACGGTGGCCCGGCTCGCGGAGTACGACGCGCGGGTCTGGCTGCTGGTCGCGGGGGTGGGGCTGCTGCTGCTCAGCGCCGGTGTGCTGGCCGCCGTACGGACCCCGGGGCGCGGGATCCCGCAGTGCGCGGTGCGGCTGTCGGCCGTGACCGGGGTGGCGCTGGCGGGGCTGGTGTGGCTGACGGGGGTGTCGTTGGACGGCTCTTTGTCGGTGCTCGGCGTCGACGCGGTGGACGCCGGGGTGGAGCTGCGGGGCGATGCGCCGTACGCGCTGCTGCTCGGGGCGGCCTGGGGCGCCGCGGCGGGCGGTGCGGGGGCGCTGCTGGCCCGGCTCCGCCGCCCGCCGCGGCCGGTCCCGGCGGCGCCGGGGGCCGGGCCGGAGGCGCCGACGGCCCCGTACCGGCCCCGGCCGGGGCGCCCGTACCCGGACCGGGACCCCGGGCCGAACCCGTATCCCGGGCCGTACCCCGACCCGTACGCCGACCCGTACGCCGAGCCCGACGGTTCCTGGGACGTCACGATCACGCGGCTGCCCCGCAGGCCCTCCGGGCGCCCGGCTCCGCCCCACCGCCCGCCGTTCACCCCGCCTCCGCCCCCTCCCCCGCCGCCGCCGCTCGGGCCGCCGGGCTGAGCCGTCGGATAAAGGGGGGCGGGGCGTATCAAATCGAACATGCTCGGCCGCCCGTCCGTCCCGAGGGCCCATGACACCTCCCCGTCGGTTCCCGTTCACCCCGTCGCCGTCCCCCGGGCGCCCGCACCGGGCAGCGCCGGGGAGCGCTTCGCCGGAGAATGGTTCCGGCAGGTGGGACGGGGGTCCAAGCACGGAGGGCGGGAAGATACGGTGAGGGCACCATGAGCGCTTCGCAGACCTCCGACGTCCCCACCCTCCTCGTCAAGATCTTCGGCAAGGACCGTCCCGGGATCACCGCCGGGCTGTTCGACACCCTCGCCGCCTACTCCGTCGACGTCGTCGACATCGAGCAGGTCGTCACCCGTGGCCGCATCGTCCTGTGCGCCCTCGTCACCCAGCCCGCCGGCAGCACCGAGGGCGAGCTGCGGGCCACCGTCCACAGCTGGGCCGAGTCGCTCAAGATGCAGGCCGAGATCCTCTCCGGCACCGGTGACAACCGGCCGCGCGGCAGCGGCCGTTCCCACGTCACCGTGCTCGGGCACCCGCTGACCGCCGAGTCCACGGCCGCCATCGCCTCCCGGATCACCGCGACCGGCGGCAACATCGACCGCATCTTCCGGCTCGCCAAGTACCCCGTGACGGCCGTCGAGTTCGCCGTGTCCGGCTGCGAGACCGAGCCGCTGCGCACCGCCCTGGCCACCGCCGCCGCGCACATCGGCGTCGACGTGGCCGTGGTCTCGGCCGGCCTGCACCGCCGGGCCCAGCGCCTGGTCGTCATGGACGTGGACTCGACCCTCATCCAGGACGAGGTCATCGAGCTGTTCGCCGCGCACGCCGGCTGCGAGGCCGAGGTCGCCGAGGTGACCGAGCGGGCCATGCGCGGTGAGCTGGACTTCGAGCAGTCGCTGCACGCCCGCGTGAAGCTGCTGGCCGGGCTGGACGCCTCCGTCGTGGACAAGGTCCGCTCCGAGGTGCGGCTCACCCCGGGTGCCCGGACCCTGATCCGCACCCTCAAGCAGCTCGGCTACCAGGTCGGCGTGGTCTCGGGCGGGTTCACCCAGGTGACGGACGATCTGCAGGAGCGGCTGGGGCTGGACTTCGCCTCGGCCAACACCCTCGAGATCGTCGACGGGAAGCTGACCGGCCGGGTCACCGGCGAGATCGTGGACAGGGCGGGCAAGGCCCGGCTGCTGCGCCGCTTCGCCGCGGAGGCAGGCGTACCGCTGTCCCAGACGGTGGCCATCGGTGACGGCGCCAACGACCTGGACATGCTGAACGCGGCCGGGCTGGGCGTGGCCTTCAACGCCAAGCCCGTGGTCCGCGAGGCCGCGCACACGGCGGTGAACGTGCCGTTCCTGGACGCGGTGCTGTACCTGCTGGGGGTCACCCGCGAAGAGGTCGAGGCCGCGGGCCTGACCTGAGGTGCCTGCACACGAGGACGGGCCCCGGCGCGGAGCGTTCCGCGCCGGGGCCCGTCCTCGTGTTCTCGTACGTGCTCAGTGGTCCTTGGGGGTCCAGTAGTCCAGCAGCGTGCCCACCCCGTGCTCCACGGACTTCCACGAGCCGGTGAAGGAGACGACGGCGAACGCGGCGGTCGGGAACCCGGTACGGGTCATCCGGGCCAGGGTGTCGCCTTCCGCGCGCCCGGCGAGGGCGTCGGCGAGGGCGTGCATGCCCGGGTTGTGGCCGATGACGAGGAGGTCCTTGACCTCGTCGGACGTCTCGTTCAGGAGGGCGATGAGCTCGCCCAGCGAGGCGTCGTACAGCCGTTCCTCGTACGAGGTCCGCGGCCGGTGCGGCAACTCCTGGACGGCGAGCTTCCAGGTCTCACGGGTGCGGGCGGCGGTGGAGCAGAGGGCCAGGTCGAAGGCGATGCCGGTCTCGGCCAGCTTCAGCCCGGCGGCCGGTGCGTCCTTGCGGCCTCGCTCCGCCAGCGGGCGCTCGTGGTCGGACACCTCGGGCCAGTCGGCCTTGGCGTGCCGGAGGAGGACGATCCTGCGGGGTGTGTCGGCGCTCATGGCTCCCAGCTTCGCATGGATCGGGCCATGGGGCGCAGGGTGTTGAGGGGCTGCGCCGCGGGTGCGGGCGGCTCCCGGCGCACGCCGGTACGGACGCCCGGCGGACGGTCGGGGCGCAGCCGGTCAGCCGACGGCGCGCAGGATCTGTTCGGTGACGTGGAGGAGCGCGGAGGCCTCGCCGGAGGCGGCGTGGGCCTCGGCCGAGCCGGCGAGGAGGAGCAGCAGGAGACCGAAGGCGAGCGCGGGCAGGGCCAGCGCCCACCAGGGCAGCCGGGCGCTCGCGCCGTGGGCCCGGGGACCGGGACCGGGGATGTGCGGGGACGTCGTGGGGGCCGACATGGGCCGCCTCCGTGGGTGCGCGGGGTGGGACTGGCTCGCTCTCTTCGAATCTATGGATCCGAAGGCGCGGGGCCCATCCGGGGCACACCCCACTCGACCCTGACCCTGTCCCCCTAGGGGTTGGTGGGGTTAACCCCACCAACGGCCCCTGTCAGGGGGAGGCGATGGTCGCGAGGACGGAGATGATCACGGTCACGACGAGCATGGCGCCGAGCACCATGCCGAGCTTCTTGTGGCTGTTCTGCGGGTTCGGTTCGAGTACGGGCGACATGCCGCTCAGTCTCGCATGCCGCATTCGTCCTCGATCGTGCGGTCCCGGCCCGCCAGGATGCCCAGCGCGATCTGCGGGATCAGCAGGCCCGCCATCACGGTGAGGGGCAGGTCCCAGCCGCCGCTGTGCTGGTAGAGGGCGCCGATGAGGAGCGGGCCGGGGATGGAGATGAGGTAGCCGGCGCTCTGGGCGAAGGCGGACAGTTTGACGACGCCGGCCGGGGACTTGGCGCGCAGCCCGATCAGCGTGATGACGAGGGGGAAGGCGCAGTTGGAGACGCCGAGCAGGAGCGCCCAGGCCCAGGCGCCGGCGGCGGGGGCGAAGTGGAGGCCGGTGTACCCGACGAGGCCGAAGACGCCGAGGGCGGCCGCGATGGCGCCCTGGTTCTTCATCCGGCCGGCCAGGTTGGGGATGACGAACGCGAGCGGGACGCCCATGACCATGGTGACGGCGAGCAGGACGCCGGCGGTGGAGGCGGAGACCCCGGCGTCCCGGAAGATCTGCGGGAGCCAGCCCATGGTGATGTACGCGCCGGTGGCCTGGAGGCCGAAGTAGCAGGCCAGTGCCCAGGCGGTGCGGCTGCGGACGATCTTCGGGCCGGCGTCCGCCCTTACCTGCGCGGCCGGCTCGCGGGCGGCGGCCCGCTTCTCCCGCCGGGCGGCCGCCGCGACGGGCAGCCAGGGCAGTACGGCGACCACCGCGAGCACGGCCCAGACCAGCAGGCCGGTGCGCCAGCTGCCGCCGAGGGCGGAGGTCATGGGGACGGTGGCGGCGGCGGCGAGCGAGGTGCCGAGGGCCAGGGCCATGGAGTACAGGCCGGTCATGGTGCCGACGCGGTCCGGGAACCAGCGCTTGACGATGACGGGCAGCAGCACGTTGGTCAGGGCTATGCCGGCCAGGGACAGTGCGCTGGCGGCGAGGAAGCCGGCGGCGTTGTGGGTGAAGGGGCGGATCAGCAGGCCGGCGGCGACGGCGGCCATGCCGGCGCAGACGACGGCGGCCGGGCCGAAGCGGCGGGAGAGCCGGGGCGCGGTGACGCCGAAGACGGCGAAGCAGAGGGCGGGGACGGAGGTGATCAGTCCGGCGACGGTGCCGCTCATGCCGAGGCCCGTGCGGACCTCCTCGAAGAGGGCGCCGAGGCTGGTGATGGCGGGCCGCAGGTTGAGGGCGGCCAGCACGATGCCGACGATGAGGACCGGGCCGAGCCAGGTGGGCTGGGGGCGTGCGGGAGCGGCGCCACGGGCCTGTGCGGGTACCGTGCGCGCGGCCTGGGGCCGGTCGATGGTCTGGATTTCTTCGTCGGGCATTACACCATCATAGAATCATGGGATGATTGGTTGTCACCCCCCAGACTGGACCTCCGAGAGGATCCCGCCCGTATGCCGCTGACCTCGCCCCGGCGATCTGCGCTGGTCGACCAGGTGATCGCCCAGCTCAGGAACCAGATCACGTCCGGCGAATGGCCCGTCGGATCCCGCATCCCCACCGAGCCGGAGCTGGTGGAGCTGCTGGGCGTCGCCCGCAACACCGTGCGGGAGGCCGTCCGGGCCCTCGCGCACAACGGGCTCCTGGACATCCGGCAGGGCTCGGGTACGTACGTCATCGCCACCAGCGAGCTCGCCGGGGTGATGCACCGACGCTTCGCGGGCGCCGACCCGCGGCACATCGCGGAGCTCCGCTCGACCCTGGAGTCCTCCGCGGCCCGGCTGGCGGCGGAGCGGCGGACCGAGCGGGACCTCGTCCAGCTGGACACGCTGCTGGAACGGCGCGAGGAGGCCTGGGCGAGCGGGGAGGCGGAGCGGTTCGTGGCAGCGGACGTGGCCCTGCACATGGCGGTGGTGGCGGCCTCGCACAACGAGGTGCTCATCGAGCTGTACGCGGACCTCGGCGACCTGGTGGCGGACTGGCTGCGCACGGACGTCGGCACGGAGCTGGATCCCGCGTCGCACCTGGACCACGCCCGGCTGATCGAGGCGATCCGGCTCGGCGACGGGGACGCGGCGGCGTCCGAGGCGGCGGGCTACCCGTTCGTGTGCCTCGGCCGGAAGTAGCGCGGGCGGGGCACGGGAGGCGGCGCGGGCGGGGCGGCGGGATCCGCGGGCCCGCCGGCGTCACGGCCGCTGGTGGGTGACCCAGGCCGAGCGGACCTCCTTCCAGCAGCGGCCGGCGAGCTCGATCCGGCCGGCCGGCCCGACGGCCACGGCGGCGCTGTCCGAATCCAGGTCCCACCACCGGTCGCATTCCACGTGCAGCCGGACCGTGTCGGTCACCGGATAGCCGTTGTGGCAGGTCGCCGTCACCTGCGAGCCGTCGATCAGGGTGTCGCAGTCGGCGCCGAACAGCTCCCGGGCGGCGGGCTGCTCGGGCCGTACGGGCGGCTCTGCGGGGATCTCGTCGAGGTCCACGACGACGGGGGCCGCCGCCTCGGGCCCGAGGGCCGGGTCTCCCCCTTCGGGCTGCGCGACGGCTCCCGGGATCAGGAGGCCCGTCAGGACCACCGAGGTGACCAGCAGCGATACCGCTCGGCTCCGCCTCCCACGCACGGCCCGCCTCCTCCCCGCCGGAGCCGGGAAGATCCCGGCCCGGTCAGTTTGCAGGCATCTGTCCCGGTTTTCGACTCGGGAAGATCCGGCCGGAGGGCGGAAATCTGATCGAGTACCCCACCGGAATCCCCGGCCCCCACCGGCAGATACGGCGGCGGCCGCGCCTCCCGGAAGGGAGACGCGGCCGCCGCCGTACGGACGTACCGGTGCCTGGCTCAGGCACCCATCGCGTGCAGACCGCCGTCCACGTGGACGATCTCGCCGGTGGTCTTCGGGAACCAGTCCGACAGCAGGGCCACGACGCCCTTGCCCGCCGGCTCCGGGTCGCTCATGTCCCACTCCAGCATGGAGCGGGAGTTCCAGACGTCGGCCAGCTCCGAGAAGCCCGGGATGGACTTCGCGGCCATCGAGCCGATCGGACCGGCCGAGACCAGGTTGCAGCGGATGTTCTCCTTGCCCAGGTCACGGGCGAGGTAGCGGCTGGTGGCCTCCAGCGCGGCCTTGGCCGGGCCCATCCAGTCGTACTGCGGCCAGGCGTACTGCGCGTCGAAGGTGAGGCCGACGACGGCCGCGCCCTCCGCCGGGAACAGCGGCTTGCAGGCCATGGTCAGCGACTTCAGCGAGAACGCCGAGACGTGCATGGCGGTCGCGACCGACTCGAACGGGGTGTTCAGGAAGTTGCCGCCCAGGGCGTCCTGCGGCGCGAAGCCGATGGAGTGCACGACCCCGTCGAGGCCGCCGAGCTCGTCGCGGACGAGGCCTTCCAGGCGGGCCAGGTGCTCGTCGTTGGTGACGTCGAGCTCGATCACCTTGACCGGCTTCGGCAGCTTCTTGGCGATGCGCTCGGTCAGCGTCGGGCGCGGGAACGCGGTGAGGATGACCTCGGCGCCCTGCTCCTGGGCCAGCTTGGCGGTGTGGAAGGCGATGGACGACTCCATCAGCACCCCGGTGATGAGGATGCGCTTGCCGTCGAGAATTCCGCTCATGGTGATCAGTGACCCATGCCCAATCCGCCGTCAACGGGAATGACGGCTCCTGTGATGTACGCGGCGTCGTCGGACGCCAGGAAGCTCACGGCTGCCGCGATCTCCTCGGGCTGCGCGTAGCGGCCCAGGGGCACCTGGCCCACGATGCCCGCACGCTGCTCGTCGGTGAGCACCTTCGTCATGTCGGTGTCCACGAAACCGGGGGCCACGACGTTGAAGGTGATGTTGCGGGAGCCGAGCTCACGGGCGAGCGAGCGGGCGAAGCCGACCAGCGCGGCCTTGGAGGCGGCGTAGTTGGCCTGGCCCGCCGAGCCCAGCAGCCCGACGACCGAGGAGATCAGGACGACGCGGCCCTTCTTGGCACGCAGCATGCCACGGTTCGCGCGCTTGACCACCCGGAAGGTGCCGGTGAGGTTGGTGTCGACGACGGAAGCGAAGTCCTCCTCGGACATGCGCATCAGCAGCGTGTCCTTGGTGATGCCGGCGTTGGCCACCAGCACCTCGACCGCGCCGTGCGCGTCCTCGATCTGCTTGTAGGCCTGCTCCACCTGCTCGGAGTCGGTGATGTCGCAGCGGACCGCCAGGACGCCGAGCGAAGTGAGCTCCTGCGGCGGCTCACCCGACCGGTACGTGATCGCGACCTTGTCGCCGGCCTGTGCGAAGGCTCGGGCGATGGCGAGGCCGATGCCCCGGTTTCCTCCGGTGACGAGAACCGAGCGGCTCAACGGATCACCCTTTCGACTAGCGGTCTGAGTACCAAAAACCTATAGGCCAGGTCCCCCGTGCGGAGAATCGATCTCCCACAGGGCCTCGGTACGGGCTCTGTCGAGTCCCTACAGAAAGATGTAGGCACAAGCGCCCCGAGCGCGACATGATCGAGGCGACCGGCCCCGACTCCGGGAGGACTTCCGTGCCCCATTCCATCGACGCGGCCTTCACCGCGCTGCCCCTGCGGGCGCTCGCCGACGCGGCGCTCGCCCGGGCCCGCGCGCTGGGCTGCGACCATGCCGACTTCCGGCTCGAGCGGATCCGCAGCGCCTCCTGGCGGCTGCGGGACGCCAAGCCCTCCGGCGGCTCCGACACCACCGACCTCGGGTACGCGGTCCGCGTGGTGCACGGCGGCAGCTGGGGGTTCGCCTCCGGCGTGGACCTGACCATGGACGGCGCCGCCAAGGTGGCCTCACAGGCCGTGGCCATGGCGAAGCTGTCCGCCCAGGTCATCAAGGCCGCCGGTTCCGACGAGCGGGTCGAGCTCGCCGACGAGCCGGTGCACTCCGACAAGACGTGGATCTCCGCGTACGACGTGAACCCGTTCGAGGTGCCGGACGCGGAGAAGGCGGCCCTGCTCGCCGACTGGAGCTCCCGGCTGCTGGCCGCCGACGGGGTCGCGCACGTGGACGCCTCGCTGCTCGCCGTGCACGAGAACAAGTTCTACGCCGACACCGCCGGCACCATGACCACGCAGCAGCGCGTGCGGATCCACCCGCAGCTCACCGCGGTCGCCGTGGACGCCACCACCGGCGAGTTCGACTCGATGCGCACCATCGCCCCGCCGGCCGGGCGCGGCTGGGAGTACCTGACCGGCACCGGCTGGGACTGGGACGCCGAGCTGGAGCAGATCCCCGTACTGCTCGCCGAGAAGATGCGGGCGCCGAGCGTCGAGGCCGGGCGCTACGACCTGGTCGTGGACCCGTCCAACCTCTGGCTCACCATCCACGAGTCCATCGGCCACGCCACCGAGCTCGACCGGGCGCTGGGCTACGAGGCGGCGTACGCGGGGACCTCCTTCGCCACCTTCGACCAGCTCGGCAAGCTCAAGTACGGCTCCTCGATCATGAACGTGACCGGCGACCGCACCGCCGAGCACGGGCTCGCCACCGTCGGCTTCGACGACGAGGGCGTCCAGGCGCAGAGCTGGGACCTGGTCAAGGACGGCACCCTGGTCGGCTACCAGCTGGACCGGCGGATCGCGAAGCTCACCGGCCTGGGCCGCTCCAACGGCTGCGCCTTCGCCGATTCCCCCGGGCACGTGCCCGTCCAGCGGATGGCGAACGTCTCGCTCCGGCCGGATCCGGGCGGGCTGTCCACCGAGGACCTGATCGGCGGGGTGGAGCGCGGCATCTACGTCGTCGGCGACCGCTCCTGGTCGATCGACATGCAGCGCTACAACTTCCAGTTCACCGGGCAGCGGTTCTTCCGGATCGAGAACGGCAAGCTGGCCGGGCAGCTGCGCGACGTCGCCTACCAGGCCACGACCACCGATTTCTGGGGCTCGATGGAGAAGGTCGGCGGGCCCCAGACGTACGTCCTGGGCGGCGCCTTCAACTGCGGCAAGGCCCAGCCGGGCCAGGTCGCGGCGGTCTCGCACGGCTGCCCGTCCGCGCTGTTCCGCGACGTGAACATCTTGAACACCACGCAGGAGGCGGGCCGATGAGCCGTACGAGTCCCCACGAGATCGTCGAGCGCGCGCTGGAGCTGTCCACCGCCGACGGCTGTGTCGTCATCGCCGACGAGGAGTCGACGGCCAATCTGCGCTGGGCGGGCAACGCGCTCACCACCAACGGCGTCACCCGCGGCCGGACCCTGACGGTCATCGCCACGGTCGACGGCAAGGAGGGCACGGCCTCGGGGGTCGTGTCGCGTTCCGCCGTGACCACCGCGGACCTGGAGCCGCTGGTCCGGGCCGCCGAGGCCGCCGCACGGGGCGCGGGCCCGGCAGAGGACGCCCAGCCGCTGGTCACCGGAACCCCGTCCTCTCCGGACTTCGCCGACGCCCCGGCCGAGACCTCCTCGGCGGTGTTCGCGGACTTCGCCCCGGCCCTCGGCGAGGCCTTCGCCCGGGCCCGCGCCGGCGGCCGGGAGCTGTACGGCTTCGCCAACCACGAGCTGGTCTCCACGTACGTCGGCACCTCGACCGGGCTGCGGCTGCGCCACGACCAGCCGAACGGCACGCTGGAGCTCAACGCGAAGTCCCCCGACCGGCAGCGCTCGGCCTGGGCCGGCCGCTCCACCCGGGACTTCAAGGACGTGGACCCGACCGTGCTGGACGCGGAGCTGGCCGTACGCCTGGGCTGGGCCGAGCGGAAGATCGATCTGCCCGCCGGCCGGTACGAGACCCTGCTGCCGCCGACCGCGGTGGCCGACCTGCTCATCTACCAGATGTGGTCCGCGGCGGCCCGGGACGCGGTGGAGGGCCGGACGGTCTTCTCCAAGCCCGGCGGCGGCACCCGGCTCGGCGAGAAGCTGTCCGAGCTGCCGCTGACCCTGCGCAGCGACCCGAACGCGCCGGGCCTGGAGTCCGCGCCGTTCGTGATCGCGCACAGCTCGGGCGACGACGCCTCGGTCTTCGACAACGGCCTGCCGGTCCCGGCGACCGAGTGGATCCGCGACGGCCGGCTGTCCCGGCTGACCACGACCCGGCACAGCTCCGCCATGACCGGGATGCCGGTCTCGCCCGGCTTCGGGAACCTGATCCTGGACGGCGGCGGCGACAAGTCGCTGGAGGAGATGGTGGCCGCCACCGAGCGGGGCCTGCTGCTGACCTGCCTCTGGTACATCCGCGAGGTCGACCCGGCGACGCTGCTGCTCACGGGCCTGACCCGGGACGGCGTGTACCTGGTGGAGAACGGCCAGGTCGTGGGCGAGGTGAACAACTTCCGGTTCAACGAATCGCCGGTGGACCTGCTGTCGCGGGCCTCCGAGGCGGGCCGGACCGAGAAGACCCTGCCGCGCGAGTGGAGCGACTGGTTCACCCGGGCCGCGATGCCCGCGCTGCGGATCCCGGATTTCAACATGAGCTCGGTCAGCAAGGGCGTCTGATCCACCTAGACTGAATCCTTGGCGCGACGCAAACCATTCGAAGGAGTCGAGAAACCGTGACGGACATCGTCGACGAGTTGAAGTGGCGTGGGCTCTTCGCCCTGTCCACCGACGAAGAAGCGCTGCGCAAGGCGTTCGCGGACGGTCCGGTCACCTTCTATTGCGGCTTCGACCCGACGGCGGCCTCGCTGCACGTGGGACACCTCGTACAGGTGCTGACCGTACGCCGGCTCCAGCAGGCCGGTCACCGGCCGCTGGCGCTGGTCGGCGGGGCCACCGGGCAGATCGGTGACCCCCGGCCGACCGCCGAGCGGACCCTGAACGACCCGGAGACCGTCGCCAACTGGGTGGGCCGGCTGCGCGCACAGATCGAGCCGTACCTGTCCTTCGAGGGCGAGAACGCCGCGGTCATGGTGAACAACCTGGACTGGACGGCGGGCATGTCCGCCATCGAGTTCCTGCGGGACATCGGCAAGCACTTCCGCGTCAACAAGATGCTGACGAAGGACTCGGTCGCCAGGCGGCTGGAGTCCGACCAGGGCATCAGCTACACCGAGTTCAGCTACCAGCTGCTCCAGGGCATGGACTTCCTGGAGCTGTACCGGCGCTACGGCTGCACCCTGCAGCAGGGCGGGTCCGACCAGTGGGGCAACCTGACGGCCGGTCTCGACCTGATCCACCGCCTGGAGCCGCACGCACAGGTGCACGCGCTGGCGACGCCGCTGATGGTCAAGGCGGACGGCACCAAGTTCGGCAAGACCGAGGGCGGGGCCGTCTGGCTGGACCCGGAGATGACCACCCCGTACGCGTTCTACCAGTTCTGGCTGAACGTGGACGACCGGGACATCTCCACCTACATGCGGATCCTCTCCTTCAAGCCCCGCGAGGAGCTGGAGGAGCTGGAGGCGCAGACCGCCGAGCGGCCGCAGGCGCGCGCCGCCCAGAAGGCGCTGGCGCAGGAGCTGACCGCGCTGGTGCACGGCGCCGACCAGTGCGCGGCCGTGATCGCCGCGTCGAAGGCGCTGTTCGGCCAGGGCGAGCTGGCGGACCTGGACGAGGCCACGCTGGCCGCGGCCCTGTCCGAGCTGCCGCACGCGCGGGTCGCCGAGCTCAGCCCGGTGGTGGACCTGCTCGCGGAGACCGGGCTGGTGGCGAGCAAGTCGGCCGGCCGCCGGACCGTGAAGGAGGGCGGCGCCTACGTGAACAACGCGAAGGTCACCGCCGAGGACGCGGTCCCCGCCAAGGAGGACCTGCTGCACGGGCGCTGGCTGGTGCTGCGCCGCGGCAAGAAGAACCTGGCGGCGGTCGAGGTCACGGGCTGACGCCCGGGGCCTGACGGCCGAGCGCGGCGGAGGGGCCGGTCCGGACACCACGTCCGGCCGGCCCCTCCGTCATGCCGCCCTCAGGTCATCTGCTTGCTGCCGCCCCTGAGCGACTTGTAGACCATCTCGCCGAGAGCCACGATGAGCACCGCTCCGGCAAGCTGCAGCAGGTGCCGGGTCCAGTCGATGCCCTTGGTCTCACCGACGCCGATCCACCCCGCGACGGCGTTGCCGAGGATGGCGCCGACGATGCCGAACAGGGTGGTCAGCCAGAGGGGCTGATGCTGTTTGCCCGGCAGGACGGCCCGGGCTATGAGGCCCAGCACGAAACCGACGATGATCGCCCACAACCATGACATGTCGAGCCTCCTCGTGGCGCGTGGTGCGCATGTGGGCCCAGTTTCAACCCGTCCGGCGTACTGCGCATTTCGGACAGCCCCGTTCGGGGGACACCCCCTCTCCTCGCCACACGAGCGGCGGCGTACGGTGGGAGGATCCGGACCGGGGTGTGTCCGGCAGGCGGATCGGGCGGTGGAGCATGGAGCGGAAGAAGCGGAACGGGGCCGAGGTCTTCCGGATCACCGGGGCCCGGATGGGCCTCGACGAGGACGTGCGGGGACGCCAGCGCCGGTACGTCATCTCGATGTCGATCAGGACGCTGTCGGTCCTGGCGACGGTGATCCTGTGGAACGTGGAACGCCATGTGGCGATCGTGACGCTCATCGCGGGCGCGCTGCTGCCGTACGTGGCCGTGGTCATCGCCAACGCGGGGCGCGAGTCGACCCCCTCGCTGCCCTCCCACTTCATCCCGTCACCTGTGCGTCCGGCACTGAACACCGGAAACCTCAATAAAAGCTCAGATCAATCATGAAGTTCCGGTGCACCGCACCGGGTCCTGCGTGACATACTGCCTACGCGCTCCGCATCCCCCGTCGGAGCGACGGACCGACGCCGGGCAGCTCCCCCCGTGGCTGCTCGGCGTCGCCTTTCCGTGACAGGGGTTTGTAGGGTTGAGGCGTGAACTCCCCTGACTCCCCCGACTCCGCCCGTTCCACCGATCCCGTGGACGCGCCCACCTGCTCGGCCAAGGGCTGCCGCGATGCGGCCGTCTGGGTCCTGGCGTGGAACAACCCGAAGCTGCACACCCCGGAGCGCCGCAAGACCTGGCTGGCGTGCGGGGAACACCGCGAACACCTCTCCCAGTTCCTGGGGGTCCGCGGGTTCCTCAAGGACGTCGTGAAGCTCGACGAATGGGTCCAGCCGGAGGGCTCGGAGCGCCTCTAGGGGGCGTCCTGCCGCCCCCGGGCCGGGGGCCCTCAGCCGCCGATCGCGGACATCGGGCGGTCGGGCTGCAGGAAGGACGGGTCGTCGAGACCGGACCCGGCCTTCTTGCCCCACATCGCCACCTTCCACAGGCGGGCGATCTCCTCGTCCGGGGCGCCGGACCGCAGGGCTCCGCGCAGGTCCGACTCCTCGGTGGCGAACAGGCACGTACGGACCTGGCCGTCGGCGGTGAGCCGGGTGCGGTCGCAGGCGCTGCAGAAGGGCCTGGTCACCGAGGCGATCACGCCGACGGTGGCCGGGCCTCCGTCGACCAGCCAGCGTTCGGCCGGGGCGGATCCGCGCTCCGCGGCGCCTTCCTCGGCGAGCGCGAAGCGGGTGCGCAGCGACGCGAGGATGTCCCCGGCGGTGATCATGCCGTCGCGCTTCCAGCCGTGCTGGGCGTCGAGCGGCATCTGTTCGATGAAGCGGAGCTCGTACTCGTTCTCCACGGCCCAGGCGAGCAGGTCGGGGGCCTCGTCGTCGTTCAGGCCCGGCATCAGGACGGCGTTGACCTTGACGGGGGTCAGGCCGGCCTCGCGGGCGGCGGCCATGCCGTCGATGACGTCGCGGTGCCGGTCACGCCGGGTGAGGGTCTTGAAGACCTCGGGCCGCAGGGTGTCCAGCGAAACGTTCACTCGGTCCAGGCCGGCGGCCTTGAGCGCCTGTGCGGTGCGCTTGAGGCCGATGCCGTTGGTGGTGAGGGACATCTTCGGGCGGGGTTCCAGGGCCGCGCACTGCTCGACGATCCCGACCAGGCCGGGGCGGAGCAGCGGCTCGCCGCCGGTGAAGCGGACCTCGGTGATCCCGAGCTGCGTGACGGCTATGCGGATCAGCCGGACGATCTCCTCGTCGCTCAGCAGATCCGATTTCCCGAGCCACTGCAGACCCTCCTCGGGCATGCAGTACGTACAGCGCAGGTTGCACCGGTCGGTGAGTGAGACGCGCAGGTCAGTGGCCACGCGGCCGTAAGTGTCGAGAAGCATTTCAGGCCCCCTCCCCTGTCCGGTCCATAGAGGTTCGCGCCACCTCGGAGAAACGCCTGGCGCCGTAATCGAGCCTACGCGACGCGCGTGAGGCGTAGGGATGCCGGAATGAACGAGACGTGGCGTGGCCGCGTCGTAGAGAAATACGACGCGGCCACGCTGTGTGTTCGGCCCATGTCACATGAGCACGGTCTCAGTGCGCGCCGGTTCCGGTAAGGGAGCGGACCTCGAGTTCCGCGAACTTCTGGGGGTCGGCCTTCTCCTTGGCCAGGACGGTTCCCAGCCAGCCCAGCAGGAAGCCGAGCGGGATCGAGACGATGCCCGGGTTCTCCAGGGGGAACCAGTAGAAGTCGGCGTTCTTGAACATCGAGGTCTCCTTGCCGGAGACGACCGGGGAGAAGAGGACGAGGACGACCGCGGAGACGAGCCCGCCGTAGATCGACCACAGTGCTCCTCGGGTGCTGAACCGCTTCCAGAAGAGGCTGTAGAGGATCGTCGGCAGATTGGCGGAGGCGGCGACCGCGAAGGCGAGGGCGACGAGGCCGGCGACGTTGAGGTCGCGGGCCAGGGCTCCGAGGCCGATGGCGACGGCGCCGATCACGACCGTGGACCAGCGGGCCGCCCGGACCTCCTCCTGCTCGGTGGCGTTGCCCTTGCGGATCACGTTCACGTACAGGTCGTGGGCGAAGGACGAGGAGGAGGCGAGGGTGAGCCCGGCCACCACCGCGAGGATGGTGGCGAAGGCGACCGCGGAGATCACGGCGAGCAGGACGGCGCCGCCGGTGGAGCCCGCGCCGCCGCCGAGTTCCTGGGCGACCAGCGGGGCCGCGGTGTTGCCGGCCTTGTTGGAGGCGATGATGTCGGTGCGCTTGAGCAGGGCCGCGGCGCCGAATCCGAGGGCGATGGTCATCAGGTAGAAGGCGCCGATGATGCCGATGGCCCAGTTCACGGACTTGCGGGCGGCCTTGGCCGTGGGAACCGTGTAGAAGCGGATCAGGATGTGCGGCAGGCCGGCGGTGCCGAGGACCAGGGCGATGCCGAGCGAGATGAAGTCCAGCTTCGTCGTCGCGTCCTTGCCGTACTTGAGGCCGGGCTCCAGGAACTGGGTGCCCTTGCCGCTGTTCTCGGCCGCCTTGCCCAGCAGGTCGGAAATGTTGAAGTTGAACTTCAGCAGCACCAGGAAGGTGATGAGGAGGGCGCCCGCGATGAGCAGGACGGCCTTGATCATCTGGACCCAGGTGGTGCCCTTCATACCGCCGATGGTCACGTAGAGGATCATCAGTACGCCGACCAGCGCGACGACGGCGACCTTGCCGCCGTCGCTGGTGATGCCGAGGAGCAGCGAGACGAGCACGCCGGCTCCGGCCATCTGGGCGAGCAGGTAGAAGATCGAGACGACGATGGTCGAGGTGCCGGCGGCGGTGCGGACGGGCCGCTGGCGCATCCGGAACGCGAGGACGTCGCCCATCGTGTAGCGGCCGGAGTTGCGCAGCGGCTCGGCGACGAGCAGCAGGGCGACCAGCCAGGCCACGAGGAAGCCGATCGAGTAGAGGAAGCCGTCGTAGCCGAAGAGCGCGATGGCGCCGGCGATGCCGAGGAACGACGCGGCGGACATGTAGTCGCCGGAGATGGCGAGGCCGTTCTGGAAGCCGGTGAACTGGCGGCCGCCCGCGTAGAAGTCGGCGGCGTCCTTGGTCTGGCGGCCGGCCCAGATCGTGATGATGAGGGTGGCGACGACGAACAGCCCGAACAGGGTGATGATCAGCGGCCGGTGCTCGGTGGCGCCTGCGGCCGCGTTCGTCGCGAGGTGGAGGGTGTCACTCATTCGCCGGCCTCCATCCGCGCCTTGATCGCCGCGGACTTGGGGTCGAGCTTCGCGGCGGCGTGCCGGGAGTACAGCCAGGCGATGAGGAAGGTCGTCGCGAACTGGGCGAGGCCGAAGACGAGGGCGACGTTGATGTTGCCGAAGAGCTTGGTCCCCATGAAGCCGCCGGCGTAGTTGGACAGCAGGACGTAGAGCAGGTACCAGGCGATGAAGGCCACGGTGAGCGGGAAGGCGAAGGAGCGGTAGGAACTGCGCAGTTCGGCGAATTCGGCGCTCTGCTGGACGGCTGTGAACTCTTCGGCCGTGGGGCTCGCCGTGGGGGTTCCCGCGCTGCCGTGCGGCGGCGCTGCTTCGGTGGTCACGGGGGGTTCTCCTTGTGACGCGGGTGCGGTGGGGACGACGGACAAAACAACCTCCGTGTGGGGGGACGATGGCGCTGAGTCCCCCTGCCCAACGGCACGGCCGGCGCGGCGGGACGGTTCAACACCCGTTGATTCTTCGGAAACTGATTTCTCGAACTGATGGCGCAAAGACGAACGGCGGCACTAGGTTCACCTGTCATGAACCCGTCGTCCTGCGCGACCACGCGCGGACGGCTTCTTTCACGGATGATGTGGAGAACCCATGGCTCATCTGGGACCTGGCCGCCGGCGCATTGCCGTACCGGTCGGCCTGGCGCTCACCGCCTCGCTCGCCTTCCTGCCCTCGGTCGCGGCCTCCGCCGCCCCGCTGGGCAACACGGCGGGTACGGCGGCCGCGGCGAAGCCCGACACCACCGGCCCCAAGCTCTCGTACGTCGCGAACCTGAACACGTACGCCACGGTGAAGGCCGCGCAGAAGGCCATCGAGCGCGCCGGCGGAACGGTGGTGACGTCCTATGAGCAGATCGGGGTCGTCGTCGCACACTCCCAGAACCCCGACTTCGCCAAGCAGCTGCGGGCGCAGCGCGGCCTGTTCGTGTCGGTCGGCGCCACCCGTACGGCCCCCCTCCAGCCGGTGCAGACCACCGAGGAGGGCACGACGCAGAAGCTGAGCGCGGCGGACGCCGCCAAGGCGGCATCGGCCGCCGCGGACGGTCAGGAGCCGCTGGAGCCCAACCAGTGGGACCTGCGGGCGATCAAGGCCGATCAGGCGCACAAGATCAACGATGGCAGCCGGAACGTCACGGTGGGCGTCATCGACACGGGTGTCGACGACACCCACCCGGATCTCGCGCCGAACTTCTCCAAGGGCCAGTCGGCCAACTGCGTCGGCGGCGTCGCGGACACCACCGAGGGCGCGTGGCGCCCGTACGCCGACGGCAGCGACCACGGCACCCACGTGGCCGGCACCATCGCGGCCGCGCGCAACGGCATCGGCATCTCGGGCGTCGCGCCGGGCGTGCAGGTCGCCGCGATCAAGGTGAGCGAGCCGGGCACCAGCCTGTTCTTCACCGAGGCGGTCGTCTGCGGCTTCATGTTCGCCGCCGAGAAGGGGATCGAGGTGACCAACAACAGCTACTACGTCGACCCCTGGCTCTACAACTGCAAGGCGGACGACGACCAGAAGGCGCTGGTGGAGGCCCTCGGCCGGGCGACGAAGTACGCCGAGCGCAAGGGCGTGCTCAGCGTGGCCTCGGCCGGCAACTCGAACCACGACCTCGCGTCGAACGCGATCGTCGACGACACGAGCCCGGACGACGGCACCCCGGTCCCGCGCACGATCGACCCGCACGTCTGCCTGGACCTGCCCACCCAGCTGCCGGGTGTGGTCACGGTGAGCGCGACCGGCGACAAGGGCTTCAAGTCGTACTACTCCAGCTTCGGCCTGGGCGTCGTCGACGTCGCCGCCCCCGGCGGCGACAAGTGGCAGGTCCCGGCCACGCCGGACGCCAACGGCCGCGTGCTGTCGACCCTCCCGGGCGGCGGCTACGGCTACAAGCAGGGCACCTCGATGGCCGGACCGCACGTCGCGGGCGTGGCCGCGCTGCTCAAGAGCGCGCACCCGTCGGCCACGCCGTCGCAGCTCCAGGCCATGCTGAAGGCCCAGGCCACCAAGGCGGCCTGCCCGGAGAAGGTCTACGACGCCACGGGCGCGCTGGTCGACGCCACCACCTGCCAGAGCAAGTGGGGCCAGACCGGCTACTACGGCTACGGCGTGGTGGACGCGCTGAAGGCCGTGAAGTAACCGCTTGCCCGCCTGAACGCTTCAACGACGGAGGGGCCGGGTCGGGGGGAATTCCCCCGACCCGGCCCCTCCCGTCGTCATTCGGGCCGTCAGGGCTTGATGAGCACCTTCAGCGCGCTGCGGTCGTCCATCGCGCGGTAGCCGTCCGGGACCTCGTCCAGGGACACGGCCCGGTCGAAGACGGGCGCCGGGTCGATCGCGCCGCTCAGCACGTCCTCCAGCAGCTCCGGGATGTACGCGCGCACCGGGGCGACGCCGCCGCGCAGGGTGATGTTGCGGTCGAACATCACGCCCAGGTCGAGGCCGGTGCCGCTGCCGTGCGGGACGCCGACGTAACCGATGGCCCCGCCGTCGCGGGTGATGTTCACGGCGGTGCGCATGGACTGCTCGGTGCCGACCGCCTCGATGACCGCGTGCGCGCCCTGGCCGCCGGTCAGCTCGCGGACGGCCGCCTCGGCGGCCTCCCCGCGCTCGGCGACGATGTCGGTGGCCCCGAAGAGCTTGGCGATGTCCGTACGGGCGGTGTGGCGGCCCAGTGCGATGATCCGCTCGGCGCCGAGGCGCTTGGCGGCGAGGACCCCGCACAGGCCGACGGCGCCGTCACCGACGACGGCCACGGTGGAACCCTTGCGGACGCCGGCGCCCAGGGCGGCGTGGTGCCCGGTGCCCATGACGTCGGAGAGGGCCAGCAGGCCGGTCAGCAGCTGGTCGTCGGAGACGGCCTCGGCGGGCAGCTTCACGAGGGTGCCGTCGGCGTGCGGGACCCGGACGGCCTCGCCCTGGCCGCCGTCGAAGCCGACCGAGCCCCAGAAACCGCCGTGCACGCAGGAGGTGTACAGGCCCTCGGAGCAGTAGTCGCAGGTGCCGTCGGACCACATGAAGGGGGCGACGACGAGGTCGCCGGCCTTCAGGCCGGACACGGACGGGCCGGTCTCCTCGACGACGCCGAGGAACTCGTGGCCGATGCGCTGGCCGGGCTGGCGCGCGGCTTCGCCGCGGTAGGCCCACAGGTCGCTGCCGCAGATGCAGGCACGCAGGACGCGGACGACGGCGTCCTCGGGGCGCTGGATCGCAGCGTCGGGCACCTCCTCCACGCGGATGTCGTGCGGGGCGTGGATGACGGTGGCACGCATGGTGGTGCAGCCCTCCGGATCAGTAGTTCAGTCTTGTAGGACTGTCCTACGGTACGCCTGCGCCGAGGTGAGCGCCCCGGCGGCCAGGAGGTACTGGGCGGCGACGTAGGTGGCCATGATCCAGAAGTCGGGGCGCGGCAGCTGCGGCCAGTCGGCGACCCCGGTGGCGATCAGCGTGTCGGAGAGCAGGAACAGGGCCCCGCCGAGGCCGGCGCGCAGGCCGAGGGCGCTGGAGCGGTAGGCCATGGCGGTGAGCAGCAGGCTGTACCCGGCCACCGGGATCCGCAGGTCGGCCGGCAGGTCGCCCCAGAGCAGGCCGACGGTCCCCAGGAGGGCGACGGCGTACGCGCCCCCGAGCGCGCGATGCGTCCTGCCCCGGCCGAAGAGCACGAGGTAGCAGACGTGCCCGGCGGCGAAGGAGCCCATGCCGACGAGGAAGGCGGGCTCGGCGTCGAAGAGCAGCGCCAGGTCCCCGCCCCACCCGAACAGCAGGGCGGCGACCAGCAGGCGCGGCGCCCGACGGGTGATCACGTACGCGACGAGCAGCGGCATCAGCAGCGGTTTGGCGAGCACGTGCCCGAGGTGCCAGCCGGCCAGCAGCGAGCCGAGGTCGACGGCGGTGGCGGCCGCGAAGGCGACGAGCAGGATCCGGCCGCGCACCCCGTCGGCGGCGGCCGCTGCGGGCCGGGCCCAGGAGGGCGTACGGGACTCGGTGGCGCTCACGCGGCGTGCTCCGAGGCCTTCGCGGGGGCCGCGGACTCGGCGGCGGGCTCGGCGGCGGCGCTCTCGGCTGCTGCCGCCGGGGCGGCGGGCTGCCAGCCGGGGCCGCGGAAGACGCGTCCGGCGCGCTCGCGCCAGCTGCCGGCGGCGCGGACGTCGCGGGCGATGGCGGCGTACTCGTGGGTGGCGACCCGCAGCGGGTTGTAGGTGCTGATGTTCTTGGTGAGCCCGTAGACGGGCTTGTCGCCCTCGCCCACCCAGGAGCCGAACATCCGGTCCCAGATGATCAGGATCCCGCCGAAGTTGCGGTCCAGGTAGCCGCCCTGGGAGGCGTGGTGGACGCGGTGGTGGGAAGGGGTGTTGAACACGTACTCGTAGGCCCGCGGCAGCTTGCCGATGCGTTCGGTGTGGACCCAGAACTGGTAGAGGAGGTTGATGCCGTAGCAGAACGGGATCGCGGCCGGGTGGACGCCGAGGGCGACCATCGGCAGGTAGAACCACCAGGTGGTCGCGCTGGTCCAGGGCTGGCGCAGGGCGGTGGTGAGGTTGAAGTTCCGGCTGCTGTGGTGGACGACGTGGCAGGCCCACAGGATCCGGATGACGTGGTGCCCGCGGTGCTGCCAGTAGTAGAGGAAGTCCTGGACGAGCAGCATCAGCAGGGCGGTCCACCACAGGAACGGCACGCGCAGCGGGGTCAGCTCGTAGACCGCGGTGAAGACGGCGACGACCGGGAGCTTCCACAGCAGGTCGAAGCCGATGCTGCCGAGTCCCATGGCGACGCTCGTGACCGCGTCCTTGGCGTCGTAGCCGGCGGCATCCTCGTCGGGATGGAGCCGGTAGCTCACCACCTCGATGACGGTGAGCAGTACGAAGGCGGGTATGGACCACAGCACGACATCGGGCAGGTTCGGCATGCCCGCACCATAGAGCGGGTTCGGGGGCTCCGCCAGGGGTTGTTACCGATCGGTATCCATCGGGGTTACCGGCGGTTCACGCGATGATGTCCGAGCCAAGGGGAGGGCAGGGGATG
This sequence comes from Streptomyces sp. NPDC002209, assembly GCF_042890265.1. Taxonomy (NCBI): domain Bacteria; kingdom Bacillati; phylum Actinomycetota; class Actinomycetes; order Kitasatosporales; family Streptomycetaceae; genus Streptomyces; species Streptomyces sp. NPDC002209. The sequence goes on from NZ_JBIARX010000001.1 coordinate 34,087, forward strand.
ACGGGCTTCGAAACGGTTCTCTTACGGGTGGCGGGTACGGCGGCGGGGGCACTGGTGAAGTCCCTGCTGAGCCGGTCCCCGGGGGCCGGGCTGGCGGCGGATCCGGCCGCTCCGGTCCCGCGCTGGCGCCGGCCGGCGCAGCTGGGGGCGGTGGAGGTGCGCCGCCTCGCCGAGACCCTGGCGGCCAGGCTGGGCGCGGCCACGCGCGGCCTGCCGGAGCACGAGCGCCTGGCGGCCCTCGACGCGGTGGGCGACGCCTTCGCGGCGCTGGGCCCGCTGGACGCGCAGTCCCTCTTCGCGGCGGACCTGGACCCGCAGGCCCTGGCGGCGGCGCTGCCACCGCCCTCCGGGGCGGGCCTGAGCCGGCCGGCCGAGGCCCTCTACCGCGACCTGGTCCGGCTGTGCTGTGTGCACGCGGTGGAGTACATGACGACCCTGCCGGGCTTCGGGGCCCGGGCGGACGTGGAACTGGTCCGCCGGACGGGCGAGCTGGCGCGCGCGGTGGACCGGCTGGGCGAGCGGTCGGACGGAGCCGCCCACGCCTTCGAGGAGCAGTACGCGCGCTACGTCGCCGAAACCCACAGCCGCCTCCAGCTGTTCGGCCTGACCTTCAGCCACGCCCGCCAGGAGTGGCCGCTGGACCTGGCGTACATCAGCCTGGCGGTGACGGGCGAGCAGCTGCTGGAGGAGCCGGGCCGCCAGTCGGCGATGAAGACCGAGCTGGCGCTCGGCACTTCCGAGCGCGTACTGCTGCGCGGCCCGGCGGGATCGGGCAAGAGCACCCTGGTGCAGTGGCTGGCCCTGAATGCGGCGAGACGGAGCTTCAAGCTCGGCCTGCGCCACTGGAACACGCTCGTCCCCTTCGTCCTGCGGCTGCGCTCGTTCAACTCGCCCGAGGGCCTGCCGATGCCGGAGAACTGGCTGCGCGCCTCGGGGGTGCCGCTGCGGGCCCCGGAGGGATGGGTCGAGAACCTGCTCTCCGAAGGGCGGGCACTGGTCCTGGTCGACGGCGTCGACGAGGTGCCGTCCAAGCTCCGCAGCCGCACGGAGGAGTGGCTCAGATCCCTGCTCGCGGCCTATCCCCGGGCCCGCTACGTGGTGACCACCCGCCCGTCGGCGGTCCCGGAGGACTGGCTGACCGCGCAGGGCTTCTCCCTCCTCTCCCTGCTGCCGATGGAGCGGGCCGACGTCAGCGCGTTCATCACGCACTGGCACGACTCCGCGCGCGCCGAGTGCAGCTCCGAGGAGGAGCGGGACAGCCTCGACCGGTACGAGAAATCACTGATCCGGTCCGTCGGTTCCCGCCGGGACCTCGGGTGGCTGGCCTCGAACCCCCTCATGTGCGCCCTGCTCTGCGCCCTGAACCGGGACCGCCACATGCACCTGCCCAGGGCGCGCAAGGAGCTGTACGACGCCGCCCTCGACATGCTCCTGGTACGCCGGGACACCGAGCGGGACATCTCCGGTGTCGAGGGCGTGTACCTCAGCAGGGACGAGCAGACCCTGCTGCTCCAGCGGCTCGCGTACTGGCTCATCCGCAACGGCCAGGTGGAGGCGTCCTGCACCGAGGCCGAGGAGATGGTGGGCGAATGGCTCGGCGCCATGCCCCAGGTACGGGCGCAGGCCGGCGCCGAGCAGGTGTTCCGGCACCTGCTGATCCGCAGCGGGCTGCTCAGGGAGCCGGTACCCGGGTCGGTCCACTTCGTGCACCGCACCTTCCAGGACTACCTGGGGGCCAAGGCGGCCGTGGAGGCACGGGACTTCGGCGTGCTGGTGGGCAACGCCCACGAGGACGCGTGGGAGGACGTGATCCGCATGGCGGTGGGGCACGCCCGCCCCGACGAGCGCGCCCGCCTGCTCCGCCAGCTGCTGCGGCGGGCCGACAAGGTCAAGCGTGACCACAGCCGGCTGGTGCTGCTGGCCGCGGCCTGCCTGGAGCACGCCCCGGAACTGGACCCCGAGGTCTGGCACGAGGTGGAGGCGCGCACGGCGCACCTGCTGCCGCCGCACTCGGTGGGGCAGGCCGAGGAACTGGCCAAGGCGGGCGAGCTGGTCCTCGAACTCCTGCCGGGCCCGAGGGGCCTGGACGAGCAGCAGGCCGCCGCCGTCATCCGTACGGCCGCGCTGGTCGGCGGGGAGCGGGCGCTCCAGGTCATCGCCGGATTCCGCAGGGACGACCGCTACGACGTGGTCCATGAACTGTCCGACTCCTGGGGGCGGTTCCCCACCGACACGTACGCGGACGCGGTCCTGGCCGACGCCCCCGTGCGCGTCGGGCACCTGCACGTCCGCACACAGGAGCAGCTGGCCGTGCTCGACCGGATGCCGCACATACGGCGGGTCCACCTCACCTGGAACGGCGCCGTCCCGACGGAGATCTCCGGACGGCGGGACCTGGAGTGGCTGGTCATCCACCGCAATCCGAGCCTGACCGATCTCGCACCACTGGCCGGGCATCCGACGCTGCGGCACCTCGGCGTGCTGGACTGCCCGGAGGTCGCGGGCATCGAGGCGGTCGCCGAGCTGGCGGCGGACAGCCTCGCCTTCGGCTACCTCCGGGAGGGGCTCTCGCTGGCCCCGCTGGCGGCGGTCGACGGGCTCAAGTCCCTGGTCATCGGATTCGAGCCGGCGCAGCGGTGGATCGGGGACGTCCCGGCGGCCGAGGGGCTGACCTCCCTGGCCCTGTGGCAGGGCGTCCGCAGGATGACCCTCGACGGGATCGAACGGTGGCCGGGGGTGAAGGACCTGACGATCGCGGGCAGCCTGCAGTACCGGCAGCTGGTCCGCTCGCTCCCGCTCCCGGGGCTCGGCTCCCTGCAGATCCGGCACGCCGCCCCCGTGTCGGTCGCGGCTCTCGTGCCGTATCAGCGCCTGACCGAACTCGTGCTGATCAGGTGCGTGTTCGAGGGGACGCTGGAGCCGCTGACCGAGCTGCCCGGGCTGCGGCTGCTCGTCCTGCGCGAATGCCTCGGCACGGTGGACCTCTCGCCCTTCGCGGACGTGGACGGGCTGGTCGTCGAGGTGGACCGGCGCACCAGCGTGGTCGGCACCGAGAGCATCCCGCCGGAGCGGCTCGTGTACAAGAACTGAGCCGCCCGGCGGGATCACCCCCGTCACCAGACCCGGACCGAGCCCCCTCGGGCGAAGGCCGGGCTGGTGGCTTCCGGGGGGACCTGCGTCAGCGGCTCCGCGATCTCCGCCACCAGCGGGCCGTGCTTCGCCGCCACCGCGTCCAGCAGGGCCAGGTCGAAGCCGTACACGCGGGCCGCGTTGCCGCCGACCATGGCGGCGACCTCGTCCCGCGCGAGACCCGCGTAGGCGATGCGCAGGCCCTCGCGGGAGAACGGGGTGGTGCCCTCGTCGTGGGGGTAGTCGCTGCCCCACATGATCTTGTCGAGGCCGATCCGCTCCCGCAGCGGGACCTCGTGGGGGCGCATGAAGCTCGCCCCCACGAAGCAGTTGTCCCGCCAGACCTCGCTCGGGCCCTTGCCCATGGACTCCGCCAGGCCCGCCCCGAACTTGGCCTCCGCCGTGGCCGACGCCGCGACCAGGCGGCCGTGGTAGTAGTCCAGCATCTCCACGACCCCCGGGATCCAGCCGGAGCCCTGCTCCGTCAGGACCAGCTTCAGACCGGGGTGGCGGCGGAAGGCACCGCCGAAGATGAGGTGCCACAGGGCGCGGTGCGAGAACCAGGTCGTCTCCACCATGAAGACGGCCCGGGCGGCCGGTTCGTCGCCGAGCGGCGGGGACGCCGAGCCGCCGTGGTGGTTGACCGGAACGTCCAGCTCGTCGCACACCGCCCAGATCGGGTCGTACACGGCCGAGTACAGCTCGGGGACCGACGAGCCGGGCGGGACACCGGGCAGCAGGATGCCGCCCGTCAGGCCCGCCTCCCTCGTGCGGCGGATCTCCTTCACCGCCGCGTCCACGTCGTTCAGCAGGATCTGGACCACGCCCGCCCGCCGGCCCGGCGCGTCCGCGCAGAACTCCGCCAGCCAGCGGTTGTGGGCCTGGAGCCCCGCCCAGCGCAGCGTGTACTCCGCGGCCGTCGGAGGCTGGGCCATCAGCGAGGCCTTGGGGAAGAACGGGGGGATCGTGTTGGGGAAGAGGACCTCGGCCACGATGCCGTCCGCCTCGAGCTCGGACAGCCGGCGCGCGGAGTTCCAGTTGCGGTCCGCGGTGTCCGCGAGGAGGTCCTCGTACGGGTTCACGTACGTGGCGGCCCAGGCGTCGAACTCGTCGTGGTACCGCTTCTCCAGGTACGGCTTGTAGTCCAGCAGGTCGGCTCCCGCGTGGCAGTCCGCCGAGATGACCGTGTAGCGGTCTGCCATCAGGACACCCCCAGGACGGGGAAGTCGTGGCCGGTCAGCCAGTGGCGGCCCGTCTCCCGCGAGCGGGCCCACGAGGACTCCACGGCCGCCTGGTCGGCCGGCTGGCCCAGCTCCGCCGGGGTCGGGCCGATCCGGCGGGCGACCGGGGCCAGCCTGTCCGTGTCGAAGCCGAAGACGTCCGCCGCCGCCAGGCCCAGCATCCGGCGCGTCTCCCCGACCGGGATGTCGTGGAACGTGTTCTTCAGCCAGGTCCGGGTGTTCGGCCAGGTGCCCTCGGGGTGCGGGAAGTCCGAGCCCCACAGGATGTTGTCCACGCCGATCTCGTAGCGCTGCGCGAGCTCGCGCCGCTTCGTGTTGGTCGCGCAGACGAACACCTGGCGGTCCAGGTACTCGCTCGGCGGGCGCTTGAGCTCCTCGAACGGCGACAGCTTCTTGCCGCCGTGCGCACCCAGGTACAGCCGGTCCATGAACCACAGCTGGTTCGGCAGCCACCAGCAGCCCGATTCGGCGACGCCGAACTTCAGGCCCGGGTGCCGCTCGAAGACCCCGGACCAGAGCAGGAACCACAGCGGGCGGGCCGGCCACCAGGTGACCTCGGAGACGAAGATGCCCAGGTGGTCGCCGTACTCGTGGCGGGGCGAGGATCCCGAGTGGGTGACGATCGGCATCTGCGTCTCGGCCGCGGCCGCCCAGACGGGGTCGTAGCGGCGGTCGTGGTACGGGGCCTTGTCCACCCACATCGCGGGGATCATCAGCGCGCCGAGCCCGGACTCCTTGGCCCGGTGGATCTCGGCGACCACCTTCGACGGTTCGCCCGTGATGGGCAGCAGGGCGACCCCGCAGTGCCGCTCGGGGGTCTGGGAGACGAACTCCGCCAGCCAGCGGTTGTGGGCCTGCGCGCCCGCCATGCCGAGCTCGGGGTCCTGGTCGCCGGAGAGCCCGAGGCCCACCCCGAAGGGGGCGGCGGTCTGGCTGTCCACGGCGTCGGCGTCGGGGAAGACGACCTCGGCGGCCACCCCGTCGCCGTCGAGTTCCTTCAGGCGCTGCGCCGTGTCCCAGCCGCCCCTGAGGCCTTCCTCGTGGTCGCGGAACCACTTCTCGGCGAAGGCCTCGTTGCGGACGCCGAGCTTCGTGGCCTCGGCGCGGCGGGCGTCGCGCTGGCCGAGGAACTCGTCGAACCGGGGGTGGAAGCGGGAGTCGAGGTACGGGCGGTACTGCTCGGTCGGCAGGCCCGCGTGGCAGTCGGAGGAGATGATCAGGTACGGGTCTTCGTACGCACTGCTGTCGTTCAACGGTCGCTCCTCAGTCGAGGATGAAGCTCTCCAGGTAGGCGGGGTTGGCGCGGTCGAGCATCGACTGCGACCGGGCGCGGATCTGCCGGTCGCTGTGCTCGCTCGCCGGGAGCATCCAGAAGCGGTCGGCGCGGATGCCGTCGACGACGTGCTCGGCGACCTCCTCGACCGGGGTGAAGTCCACCTCGTGGCCGGCCTGCTTCATGGCGGCCTCGTACTGGTCGAGGCTGCGGTACGGGGTCTTGCGCGGCCGCTGCTTGGCGTACCGCTCGGGCCGGTTGCGGTGCGACTCCCACAGCCCGGTGCGCAGCATGTGCGGTCCGGGGAAGAGGACGGAGGCGCCTACGGCCGCGCCCTCCGCCTTGAGGTGGGCGTACAGGGACTCGGTCATGGTGACCACGGCCGCCTTGGTGACGGCGTAGACGGAGGCGGTGGGCAGCGGGGCGATGCCGCCGTCGCCGGAGGAGGTGTTGACGACGTGGCCGGGGCCGCCGGCCGCGATCATGCGGGGGACGAAGGCCTGGATGCCGTGGAAGACGCCCCACACGTTGACGGAGAAGGCCCATTTCCAGTCGTTGGGCTCGTGCTCCCACATCCGGCCTTCGGCGCCCGAGCCGACGCCCGCGTTGTTGCAGAGCACGTGCACGGCGCCGAAGGTGTCGTACGCGGCGTCGGCCAGCGCGACCACGGAGTCGCGGTCGCTGACGTCGACGAGCCGGGCGAGCACCCGGGCGCCGTCGGCGGCCAGTTCGCCGGCGGCCTTGTGCAGGGCGCCCTCCTCCACGTCGGCGAGGACGACCTTCAGCCCCTCGGCGGCGAAGCGGCGGGCCATGGCGAGGCCGATGCCGCTCGCGGCGCCGGTGACGACGGCCACCTGTCCCGGTTCGAGCCGCATCAGACGCTCCCCTCGGGCGGGCCGTCGAGGATCTGCATCGGGTCGTCGTAGCGCTGGTGGACGTACGGGAGGAGGGCCCGGGCGCTGACCCGCTCGACGACGCGGCCCTTCTGGTCGGTGGTCTTCTCGCCGATGGTGATCTCCACGATCCGGCGTACGGGGAGGTCGGCTACGGGGTCGAACATCGACTCGCGCAGCACCACGTCACCGGTGATGTGCTCCAGCTTGCGGACCTTCTCGTTGCGGGTGACGTGGACGAGCACCGGGTCGGCGTCGAAGCCCGAACCGTCCACCGCCGGAAGGAACTTGAAGTAGAAGTCGGTCTTTGCGGCGGGCTCGGGCAGCGGCAGTTCGCGGTCCACCGCCCCGCGCACCTCCACGAAGGCGATCCCGTGCCGGGCCAGGGAGGCCCGTACGACGAGGCCGTCGCGCTCGACGTCGACCTCACCGAGCTTCTTCGGCTCGCCGAAGACCTCGCGGCCGCCGATCAGGGCCCGCTCGAGGGTCATCGGCATGACGAGCGGGTACCAGCCCTCGACCCCGCCGTGCTGCGCGGCGACGGCCACCGAGCCGGCGCCGAGGGGGTAGCCGGGCAGGTCGACCTTGCTGATGTTGGCCCGTACGAGGGGCCGCTCTGCGGGCTTGAGCGGGGGCGGCAGGACCGCCGCCACCACGTCCGGGTCGCTCTCCCAGACCGCCACCACGCCGGTGGACCAGATGTCGGGGAGTCGGGAACTCTTCTCGCGCGACGCCGCGATCTCGGCCTCGGTGCGCGCTCCGTACCGTACGCGTGCCATGTCTCGCACCATCCCTCGTCTTGAGCGGATCGGTTCTGTAACACAGTTACACCGCCACCGATGAAGGGTAAAGACCCCTGCACGGACCAGAACTGACGATCCGACAGATTGGCGGGACGGCCATGGCCAGAGCCACGCTCACCCGTGACGAGGTGCTGGAGGCGGCCGCCCGCCTGGTCAGGCAGCACGGCCCTGCGGCCCTCACCATGCGCAAACTCGCCGCCGAGCTGGGCACCGCGGTCACGTCCATCTACTGGCACGTCGGCAACCGCGAATCGCTGCTCGACGCCCTCGTGGAGCGGACCGTCCAGGACATGGGCGCGATCCGGCCGGCCGGGCGCACCCCCACCGAGCGGATCCTGTCCGTGGCCCGGATCCTGCGCCGCGAACTGCGCGGGCGGCCGCACCTGATCGCGATGGTCCACGAACGCGGGCTCACCGAGCGGATGTTCCTGCCCGCCCAGCAGGCCCTGGTCCACGAGGTGCACGCGGCGGGCCTGCGCGGGGCCCGGGCCGCCGACGCGGTGCGCGCGGTCCAGTTCCAGATCGTCGGCTTCCTGCTCGTGGAGCGCAACCGCGAGCGCTCCCCCGCCCAGTCCCCCGCCGAGAGCGACCTCTGGGACCCTGCCCCCGGCTCCGCCGGGGGGACCCCCACCGCCGCCCCCGACGACCCGGAACTCGCCCGCGCCCTGGCTCGCCCGGCGGATCCGGAACGGCTGTTCCTGCTGTCCGTACGGGCCCTCGTACGCTCCCTGCTGGCGTCGGCGCCGCCCCCGCGGTGAACCGTGCCCCGGGTGTCACTCCGTGCCGATATCCTCTGTGACCATGCTCGACGACCGTACGACCGCAGAGACGACGTGGCCGACCGCGTACCCCGAGGGGTACGCGGTCGTCGACGTGGAGACGACCGGGCTCGCTCGCGACGACCGGATAATCTCCGCCGCCGTCTACCGGCTCGACGCGCAGGGCAATGTGGAGGACCACTGGTACACCCTGGTCAACCCGCAGCGGGACCCGGGCCCGGTCTGGATCCACGGGCTCACCAGCGACGTGCTCCAGGACGCGCCGCTCTTCGAGGACATCGCCGAGGAGTTCGCCGGCCGGCTCGCGGACCGGGTGCTCGTCGCACACAACGCCATCTTCGACTGGCAGATGATCGCCCGCGAGTACGCGCGGGCCGCCGCGACCGCACCGGTCCGTCAGCGGCTGTGCACCATCGCCCTGTCGAAGGAGCTGAACCTCCCGCTGCCCAACCACAAGCTGGAGTCGCTCGCCGCGCACTTCGGCGTGGTCCAGCAGCGCGCCCACCACGCGCTCGACGACGCCCGCGTGCTCGCGGAGGCGTTCCGTCCGTCGCTGCACGCCGCCGCGCGGGACGGCGTACGGCTGCCCCTGCTGGAATGCCGGCCGCTGACGGAGTGGTCGGACTCCCCCGTCACCCCGCGGATCGGGCAGCAGGCCTCGTACGGGAGCGGCAGCTGGCGGCCCTCGCGCAAGCGGCCGCCGTGCCCGCACCCGAACCCGGGGCGCTTCCAGGACGGCAAACCGCTGAAGCAGGGCATGCGGATCGCCTTCTCGGGTGACACCTCGGTGGACCGGGAGCTGCTGGAGGACCGGGCGATCGAGGCCGGCCTGCACGTCGCGACGAGTGTGTCGCGGCTCACGAGCCTGCTCGTGACGAACGACCCCGACTCGGCCACCTCCAAGACGGTCAAGGCGAAGTCCTTCGGTACGCCGGTGGTCGACGAGGCGGCCTTCACCCAACTGCTGCGGGACGTGGCTGCGGCAGACGGGTGAGCGTCGGGCGACTCGCCCGGCACCCGCTTCCGCGTTCCGCCCGTCCGGTCCCACCCTGTGGCGCATGGCACGTTGTGAGGTCTGCGGAAACGATTACGGCATGTCCTTCGAAGTGCACGCGCAGGGCAGCGTGCACGTCTTCGACTGCTTCTCCTGCGCCATCCACCGCATGGCGCCCATCTGCGAGCACTGTCGTGTGCAGATCATCGGGCAGGGCGTCGAGGTCGAGGGCCAGTGGTTCTGCGGGGCGCACTGCGCCCGGGCGGAAGGGAAGGTGGGCATCGTCGACCGCGTGTGACGCTCCCCCGTTCCCCCTCCCCCGTCCCCCTTCCCGACCCCGGACGGCCACCCGGCCACCGGGGTCTTCCCGGCTGGGGGTACCGTCGTGGGCGTGTACCGCTTTGTGCTGACCCGGCAATGGGTGTGCCTCACCCTCGTCGCCCTCGCCCTCATCCCCGCGATGATCAAGCTGGGGTTCTGGCAGTACCACCGCCATGAGCACCGGGTCGCCCAGAACGAACTGATCGCCTCGAACCTGTCCGCGAAGCCGGTTGCGATGACCGAGGTGACCTCCCCCGGCCACACGGTCCCGCGGGCCGACTACTGGCGTGCCGTCACCGCCACCGGGACGTACGACACCGCGCACGAGGTCGTCGTACGGATGCGCACCGACAACGACGACAAGGTCGGCTTCCACGTCCTGACCCCGCTGGTGCTGGCCGACGGCCGGGTGGCCCTGGTCAACCGCGGCTGGGTGGCCGGCGGCGACGACCCGCGCGCGTACCCGCCGGTGCCGGTGGCGCCCGCGGGCGAGGTGACGGTCACCGGGCGGCTGAAGGCCGACGAGACCAGCGGCGGCAGCGGCATCAAGGACCGCAAGGGCCTGCCGGACCGCCAGGTGATGCTGATCAACAGCGCGCAGCAGGCGCAGTACCTGGGCAAGCCGGTCCTCGGCGGCTACCTGGAGCTCACCTCTCCGGCGCCGGCGGGCGGCAGCCCCGAGCCGGTCGCCGACCCCGACCACGACTCGATCGGCCCGCACATGGCGTACGCCGTCCAGTGGTGGCTGTTCGCCGCGTCGGTGCCGGTGGGCTGGCTGGTCCTGGTACGGCGCGAGAAGCGCGACCGTGCGGCGGCCGCGGCGGCCGGTGCCACCCCCGAGCGGGAGCCGGCGCCGACGGCGTAGCGTGTCGGGCATGGATCTTGGACTGAAAGACCGTGTCTACGTCGTCACCGGCGCCACCCGCGGCCTGGGCTTCGCCTCGGCGCGCGAACTGGCGGCGGACGGCGCGAAGGTGATCGTGACGGGCCGAGACGCTGCGCGCGCCGCCGAAGCGGCGGCCTCGCTGGGTCCGAACGCGGTGGGCGTCGCCGCGGACAACGCCGACCCGCAGGCGGCGGCCGCGCTCGTCGCCACCGCGAAGGAACGCTTCGGCCGCCTCGACGGCATCCTCATCAGCGTCGGCGGCCCCGCCCCGGGCTTCGTGGCGAGCAACACCGACGAGCAGTGGGCGGCGGCCTTCGAGTCGGTGTTCCTGGGCGCGGTACGGCTGGCCCGCGCGGCCGCGGCCGAGCTGGGCGAGGGCGGGGTCATCGGCTTCGTCCTGTCGGGCTCGGTCCACGAGCCGATTCCGGGGCTGACCATCTCCAACGGCCTGCGGCCGGGGCTGGCGGGCTTCGCCAAGTCCCTGTCGGTGGAGCTCGGACCGCGCGGCATCCGCGTGGTCGGGCTGCTGCCGGCCCGGATCGACACCGACCGCGTCCGCGAGCTCGACGCGCTGTCGGGCGACGCCGAGGCGTCCCGCGCGGCCAACGAGTCCGGCATTCCGCTGCGGCGCTACGGCACCCCCGAGGAGTTCGGCCGCTCGGCGGCGTTCCTGCTCTCGCCCGCGGCCTCGTACCTGACGGGCATCATGCTCCCGGTCGACGGCGGCTCCCGACACGGCTTCTGAGCCCGCCCGGTCCCCCGGGCCGCCGTCAGGTGACGCGGCGGGCCCGGTGGGAGGTGATGCGGAAGCGGGCCTCCGCGGGAAGTCCCGGGAGGCCCGCCGACCACCGGGCGTGGTCCAGCACCGGCCCGGCCAGCGCGGCCAGCGCATCGGCCGGGACGGCGTGCGGCTCCAGCTCCAGGTCCACCTGCAGTTTGGGCGCACCGCGCCGGCTGCGTCCGCCCTGCCGCCCGCGCAGCGCGACGCTGCACCGGGCGACCCCGTCCAGCGCTCCCGCCTCGGCGGCCACCGCCTCCTCGAGCGCCCGCCCCCGCAGCACCGCGAACGCCCCGTCCCCGGTGTCCACCGCCAGCGCGGACAGCCGCCCGCGCCGCAGCTGGGCCAGCAGCCACCACAGCGCGAGCACCACGCACACCCCGAGCCCGGCGAGCACCGCCCACCACCACCAGCCCTCGGCGTGCCAGAACCGCTGCCGGGTCGCCTGCGTCAGCAGCGGCTCGTTGCGGCCGCCGAGCGGCCGGTACGCCGCAAGCAGCACCGCCCCCGTCGCCAGCAGGACGAGGCCGATGATCCCCAGCAGGATCCGGTTCACCGTCCCGAGCATCCCCTCACCCCTTCCCGACGGCGGCCCGGGTGACCCGTACCCGCGGCTGCGGCGGGTGTGCGAGGCCCAGTTCCCCGATGCCGACCGCGAGCACCGCCTCCAGGTCGGCCCGTACGTCGTCCAGCTCCCGGAAGTGCGACGCGGCCCGGACCGCGACACGGGACCGGCCCACCGCGACCCGTGCCGACTGCACCCCGGACACCTCCATGGCCCGGTCCCGCAGCACCTGCGCGGCGGCCTTGCGCCCGAGCCCGGCCCGTACCCCGGCGTCCGGGTCCGCCGGCCGCATCGGCAGGATCCCGCGGAGCCCGGGGGCCAGCGCGAGGAACAGGAGCACCGCCCCGGCCAGCACGAGGGCCCCGGCGCACCCGAGCACCCACGGGTCCGCGGGGGTCTGCCGCTCCAGCTGGTGGGCGAGTTCGCGGCGCCACTGCATCCCGGGACGGCCCGTCCGTACGGCGGCGAGGTCGTAGAGGAACAGGCCCGCCACCCCGAGAACGGCCAGTGCGGTCAGCGCGGCCGGGACCCGCCGGGCGGACCGGAACCGGGCGACGCGGACCGGGGCGGGGCCGGGATCCGGGGCCGGGTCCGGGGCCGGCGCACGGCCGGCGGCGGGCGCCGTCACCGCAGCTTCCTCCGGTCCCGTACGGAGCCGGTGTGCGCGGAGTGCAGGTGCTCGATGTCGATGTCGACCTCGGGTACGGACATGGCGGCGCACTCCTCGATGCGGGAGACGACCTGGCGTCGTACGGCCGCGCACCGGGCGGCGAGGTCGCCGGGGTAGTCGAGCTCGAGGCTCACCCGTACCCGGGCGATGTCGTGGTGCACGGTGACGGTGGCGTGCGGGGCGGCCGGACCGGCGCCGGCGGGGGCCGCGGGCCCGGCGGCGCGCCCGGTACCCGCGGCCGCCGGCGCGGCGAGCGCCTCCCGGGCGGCCTGGGCCGCGATCTTGGCGACGACCCGGTCGGCGATCCGGGTGGCCCCCCGTTCGGCCGGCGGCACCCGCGGCGGGGTCGCCCGTGGCGTGCTCATCAGGGCCTCACCTGTCGCGGTCGCGGGGGCGGAAGAAGTCGCCGGGTTCCAGGTCCCCCTCCAGGAACCGGCCCACGACGAAGCCGATGGCACCGAGCGCCGCCACCAGCAGGAAGGCCCCGAAACCGCCGAAGTATCCGGCGAAGGCCAGCGCCATGCCGGCGAAGAGGCCGACGACCGCCATCCTCATGCGGGCTCCCTCACTGGAGTCGGGACTCCGGCTCTTCGTCGGGCTCGTCGGGGAGCTTGACGTCGCTGACCGCGATGTTGACCTCGACGACCTCCAGGCTCGTCATCCGCTCGACCGCCGCGACGACGTTCTCACGGACGGCCCGGGCCACGTCGCGGATCGACACGCCGTAATCCACGACGATCTCCAGGTCGAGGGCCGTCTGCACCTCGCCGACCTCGGCCTTGACCCCGCGGGTGACGGACGACTTCGCGCCGCCGGGGACGCGGTCGCGGACCGCGCCGAACGTACGGGCGAGGCCGCTGCCGCTGCCCATGGCATGGACACCGACCACCTCGCGGGCGGCGAGTCCGGCGATCTTCTCGACCACCCCGTCGGAAATGCTGGTGCGGCCTCGGTCGGCCGGGTTGCGGGAGGCGCCCCCGGATGCGGATTCGGTCATCGCGTGTCCCTTCGCGCGGATGGACTCACTCCGCACCACGGTAAGCGCGCGGGCGCTGCGGCGCGCCGGGACTACGCCGGTCGGCCGGACCGGACTCCTGCCGCCGCTTGACCTCAACCGCGGTCGAGGTCCGAGAGTGGGCCCAGCGATCAAGGCCGAAAGGCCTCGGCGCGTTCCGGATGCCGAATGGCGAATGGCGAACGAGGGGGATGTCATGCGGGCGATACGGGTGGACGGGTACGGCGGTCCGGAGGTCCTGGTACCGGTCGAGGTGGCGGACCCGGTCCCGGGGCCGGGCGAGGTGCTGGTCCGGGCCGAGGCCGTGGACACGATCTACGTGGAGACGCAGATCCGCGGGGGCTGGGGCGAGTCCTTCGGCATCCACCCGCCGTACGTTCCGGGCGGTGCGGCCGCGGGGACGGTCGTCGCGGTGGGCGAGGGGGTGGACCCGGGCTGGCGGGGCCGGCGGGTGGTGGCCGCACCGGGTACGAAGGGGACGTACGCGGAACTGGTGCGGGTCCCGGTGGAACTGCTGGTCCCGGTCCCGGAGGGACTGGAATCGGCGGAGGCGGCGGCGCTGGCGCACGACGGGGTGACCGGCTCGGGCATCGCCCTGGGCGTCGGGATCGAGCCGGGCGAGCGGGTGCTGATCCTGGGCGCGGCCGGTGGGATGGGGACGCTGCTGGTGCAGATGGCGGTGGCGGCGGGGGCGTACGTCGTGGGGGCGGCGCGGGGCGAGCGGAAGCTGGCGCTGGTCCGGGAGCTGGGCGCGGACCGGGCGGTGGACTACACGGAACCGGGCTGGACCGAGGCGGTCGGCGGTCCGGTGGACGTCCTGCTGGACGGGGTCGGCGGCGAGCTGGGCACGGCCGGGTTCGGGCTGGTCCGGGACGGGGGGAGGGTCTCGGCGCACGGAGCCCCCGGCGGCGGCTTCACGGAGCCGGACCCGGCGCAGGTGCAACAGCGCGGGATCGCTCTGCGGGGGATCGCGGAGGTCCAGTTCCCTCCGGCGGAGATCACCCGCCTGGCGGGCCATGCGCTGGCCGAGGCGGCGGCGGGGCGGCTGCGCCCGGTGATCGCGCGGAGGTTCCCCCTGGCACGGGCCGCGGACGCGCACCGCGCGATCGAAGCCCGCGAGATCCCGGGCAAGGCCCTTCTGATCCCCTGAGGGCCGGTCCGCTGTGCGGGGCCGTCCCCTCCCCGCCCGTCCGCCGTTCCCGGTGGACCGCGCCCTGACACCGGCAGGGCTGGAATCAGCCTGCCGGCGTCGGAGTCGGCGGGGGGGGTCAGTCCGAGAGACCGGCCAGGTCGCGGAGGCGGCGGGCCTGGGCGGCGCGTTCCGCCGAGCGCTGGTCGTCGTACGGGCGGGACACCGCCTCGCGGAGCAGCGCCTTCGTCTCGATCACGGCATCCCGCGGCGGAGCCAGCAGCGCCGTCGTGAGGTCCTGCACCGCCGCGTCGAGCTCATCGGCCGGGACGACCAGGTTGGCCAGCCCGACCCGCTCCGCCTCCTCGGCATGCACGAAGCGGCCCGTCGCGCAGATCTCCAGCGCGCGGGCGTAGCCCACCAGGGAGGTCAGCGGCTGCGTGCCCGCCAGGTCCGGCACGAGGCCCAGGCTGGTCTCGCGCATGGCGAACTGCACGTCGTCGGCGACCACCCGCAGGTCACACGCCAGCGCGAGCTGGAAGCCGGCGCCGATCGCATGGCCCTGTACGGCGGCGATGGAGACGATGTCACTGCGTCGCCACCAGGTGAAAGCCTCCTGGTACTCGGCGATGGTCGAGTCGAGCATTTCGTCCGAACCGCGCGCCAGATCGAGGAAGGACGGCTCACCCTCGAAACCCTCGGGGGTGAACGCCTGCCGGTCGAGTCCGGCGGAGAAGGACTTGCCCTCACCGCGCAGCACCACGACCCGGACGGTGCCCGGCAACGACCTTCCGGCCTCCGTCAACGCCCGCCAGAGCGCGGGGGACTGAGCGTTTCGCTTGGCCGGATTGGTCAGTGTCACCGTGGCGACCGAGTCGTCCACGGTGAGCCGTACGCCGTCCTTGTCGAGCAGAGCCATCTGGTGCCTCCGGTGTGCAGTCGGCCGCAATCCCGGCCTAAGTGACTGCACAGTAACCACCCGATCGGCCACACGGCCGACCGGGGGTCACCGAAGGAACCGCGGTGTGGGCAGGCAAGCGTCTTCCGCCCCGGCCCCGGGCCTGACGGCCAGGGTTCAGGGTCAGGCCGAAGCCGCCTTCTTGCCACGCGTCGCGCCACCGCGACCACGCAGCACGACTCCGGACTCGCTGAGCATCCGGTGGACGAATCCGTAGGACCGGCCGGTTTCCTCGGCCAGCGCCCGGATACTCGCACCGGAGTCGTACTTCTTCTTCAGGTCTGCCGCGAGCTTGTCGCGCGCGGCGCCGGTTACCCGGCTGCCCTTCTTCAGAGTCTCGGCCACCCGTGCCTCCTCATGGGAAGTGCGCTCTGGACTTCTCATGATCACCCCTCCCCGGCTTCCTGGCCACCCATTCAGCAAGGTCGGTACGGCGGCATTTCTCGACCGGTGGACACATCAGCAGAACGGAATCTTCTCTTCCGCTGCATGACGTCCGTCACACTTCTCCACCCTCGCCGGGAATCGCCAGGTCAGGGGCCGGACGCCGAAAAAAGAAGGCCCCGGCCGCGTGCCCCGGCGGGCACGGCCGGGGCCGTCGTACAGAGCGCAGAGGTACGAGACCGTCTCACTCAGATGATGGATCACGCCTGAGCCGAATGATCCATAAGGAACTGGATCAACCCGCCGGGCAGTCGCCGGGCACCCCCGGCGAGCCTCAGGCGAGGGAGACGAGGTCCCGGTAGTCCGGGCCCCACAGGTCCTCGACGCCGTCCGGGAGCAGGATGATCCGCTCCGGCTCCAGCGCCTCGACCGCGCCCTCGTCGTGCGTGACGAGGATGACCGCGCCCTTGTACGTGCGCAGCGCGCCCAGGATCTCCTCGCGGCTGGCCGGGTCGAGGTTGTTGGTGGGCTCGTCGAGCAGCAGCACGTTCGCCGAGGAGACGACCAGCGTGGCCAGGGCCAGCCGGGTCTTCTCGCCGCCGGAGAGGACCCCGGCCGGCTTGTCCACGTCGTCGCCGGAGAAGAGGAAGGAGCCGAGGGTCTTGCGTACGGCGACCAGGTCCAGGTCGGGGGCCGAGGAGCGCATGTTCTCCAGGACCGTGCGCTCCGGGTCCAGGGTCTCGTGCTCCTGGGCGTAGTAGCCGAGCTTGAGGCCGTGGCCGGGGACGACCGTGCCGGTGTCCGGCTTCTCGGTGCCGGAGAGCAGGCGCAGCAGGGTGGTCTTGCCGGCGCCGTTGAGGCCGAGGATGACGACGCGGGAGCCCTTGTCGATGGCCAGGTCGACGTCGGTGAAGATCTCCAGGGAGCCGTAGGACTTCGACAGGCCCTCGGCGGTCAGCGGGGTCTTCCCGCAGGGCGCCGGGTCCGGGAAGCGCAGCTTGGCGACCTTGTCGGAGACGCGGACGGCCTCGAGACCGGACAGCAGGCGCTCGGCGCGCTTGGCCATGTTCTGCGCGGCGACGGTCTTGGTCGCCTTGGCGCGCATCTTGTCGGCCTGCGAGTTCAGGGCCGCGGCCTTCTTCTCGGCGTTCTGGCGCTCGCGCTTGCGACGCTTCTCGTCGGCCTCGCGCTGCTGCTGGTAGAGCTTCCAGCCCATGTTGTAGACGTCGATCTGGGAGCGGTTGGCGTCCAGGTAGAAGACCTTGTTGACCACGGTCTCGACCAGGTCGACGTCGTGGGAGATCACGACGAAGCCGCCGCGGTAGTTCTTCAGGTAGTCGCGCAGCCAGACGATCGAGTCGGCGTCGAGGTGGTTGGTCGGCTCGTCGAGGAGCAGGGTGTCTGCGTCCGAGAAGAGGATCCGGGCGAGCTCGACGCGGCGGCGCTGACCGCCGGAGAGGGTGTGCAGCGGCTGGCCGAGGACCCGGTCGGGCAGGCTGAGGGCGGCCGAGATGGTCGCGGCCTCGGACTCGGCGGCGTACCCGCCCTTGGTGAGGAACTCGGTCTCCTGGCGCTCGTACTGCTTGAGCGCCTTCTCACGGGTCGCACCGGAGCCGGTGGCGATGCGCTCCTCGTTCATCCGCATCTTCTTGATCAGGACGTCGAGACCGCGGGCGGACAGGATCCGGTCGCGGGCGAGCACGTCCAGGTCGCCGGTGCGCGGGTCCTGCGGGAGGTACCCGACCTCACCCGAGCGGGCGATGGAGCCGGCGGCGGGCTGGCCCTCGCCGGCCAGGCACTTGGTGAGGGTGGTCTTGCCCGCTCCGTTGCGGCCGACCAGGCCGATGCGGTCGCCCTTGGCGATGCGGAACGAGGCGGACTCGATGAGGACGCGGGCGCCGGCGCGCAGCTCGATGCCGGTGGCGGTGATCACGGAAATACTCCAGGGCGGGGGGACGGCGGAAGGGGGGCAGGACGCGATGCTTCGACGCCGCTAATCCGCGAGGAGATTTGCCATGGGATTCATTCTACCGGGGGTGTGCAACTGCTTATGGGGGCGTCCGGCCCTTGACGCACGCCCCGCCCGCACCCCCGCCCGCACCCCTGCCGGCCCCCCCGTTCGGCCCACGGAGCGCCCCGGCGGACCGGGGCACGTATCAGGATGGACCGGGTGATACGCGCCACTGGCGCGGCCACGTGGAATCGAGGGCGGTGCGGAATGCAGTTCGACGACGACGCCGATCTGGACACTTCCGAGGTCAAGGACGAACGCGGCAGCCGCATCCCGGGCGGACGGGCGACCATCGGCGGCGGTATCGCGGGCCTCGTCGCACTGGTCCTCGGGCTGCTCTTCGGCGTGGGCCCGGACGAACTGGGGCTGTCCTCGGGGAACCCGGAGCCGGTGGCGACCGCGTCGTCCGCCAGTCAGGTGGAACAGTCCTGCAAGAAGGGGCGGGACGCGAACGCGCGGGAGGACTGCCGGCTGGTCGCGGTCGTCAACAGCACCCAGGACTTCTGGAGGGAAGAGTTCACCCGGCGCGGCGGCCGGTACGGCCCGGCGTCGACGGTCTTCTTCACCGGCCGCGTGAACACCGCCTGCGGGACCGCCACCTCGGCGGTCGGCCCCTTCTACTGCCCCGCCGACCGACAGGTCTACCTGGACCTCGGCTTCTTCGACGACCTGAGGACGAAGTTCGGCGCGAGCGGCGGCCCGTTCGCCCAGGCCTATGTCGTCGCCCACGAGTACGGGCACCACATCCAGAACCTGACCGGCACCCTGCAGAAGACCCTGGGCGGACAGCCGGGCGCGAACAGCAACGCGGTCAGGGCCGAGCTCCAGGCCGACTGCTACGCCGGGGTCTGGGCGCACAATGCGACGAGGACCCCGGACGAGTCCACGGGCCGGCCCCTGATCACGCGCCTCGTCGACCAGGACATCAGGGACGGCCTGGATGCGGCGGCCGCGGTCGGCGACGACCGGATCCAGGAGAAGTTCCAGGGCCGGGTGACCCCGGAGTCCTGGACGCACGGCTCGGCCCAGCAGCGCCAGCAGTGGTTCTACCAGGGGTACCGCACGGGCGACATGGCCCAGTGCAACACCTTCCGCTGACTGTCGGCGGCTCCTGCCATGCTGTGACGCAGATCACCGTCACGAGAGGGAGTGGTCGTCATGGCAGGCGTTCCGTCCATCTGTCCCACGCTGCGATATCGCGACGCGAAGGCGGCCGTCAAGCTGCTGACCGAGGCCTTCGGCTTCAGCCAGGTCGCGGTGTACGAGGGCGAGGACGGCTCGGTGATGCATGCGGAACTGGCCTACGGCAACGGCCTGGTGATGCTGGGCAGCAAGGGCACCGGCAGCGTCTTCGACAAGGCCATGGAGGGCGGGGGTCCCGCGGGGGTCTACGTGGTGGTCGACGATGTGGACGCCCATCACCGGCGGGCCGCGGAGCACGGCGTGGAGATCCTGATGGAGCCCACCGACCAGGACTACGGGTCCCGCGACTACATGGCCAGGGACGCCGAGGGCAACATCTGGAGCTTCGGGACGTACGCGCCGCAGGTCTGAGACCCGCGGCGCGTTCCTCCGTATTCAGGTACGCAGCCCTGCGGGCGCTACGCGCCGCCGGTGTGGACCTGGAAGGCGGCCCGGCGGACCGCCTTGGCCAGGGCCGGGTCCGGGTGGGCGGCGGCCAGGGCGACCAGGACCTGGACGGTGCGCGGATGGCCGACCGCGCGGACCTCGTCCAGCAGGCGCGGGACGGTGGTGCGGACGGCCGAGTCGAGGTGGCGTGCCAGCAGGTCGGCCTCGCCGTGGTCGGCGATGGCGGCCGCGGTGTCCACCCAGAGCCAGGTCGACTCCTCGGCGGTGAGCACGTCCTGGGCCTCGTCGGGATCGACCCCGTCGTGCTCGGCGAGCCAGAGCAGGGCGTACGGCCGCAGGGCGGCGTCGCGTACGGCGGCGCGCACCTCGGGTTCGGCCGGGGCGCCGACCACGCGCAGGGCCTCGAAGGCCAGGCCCCGCAGCAGGGCGTCCTCCCCTCGGGCGGCGTGCAGCAGCTCGCTGACGGCGTGACGGACGGGCCGGGCGGCGAGCCAGGCCTGGTACTCGGCGCGGGCCGGTCCCGGGGTGAGCCGGGCGCAGCCGTGCAGCATCGCGGCGGCGGACTGCTCGATGTTGCCGGCGGGGCTCTGCGCGGCGACGCAGATCTGTTCGAGCTTGACCCAGACGGCCCAGCTGCCGAGCGGGGTGAGCGTGGCCTGCGCGGGACCGAGGGTGACGGCGTCGACGGCGGCGAGTCCGCCGAGCGCCCAGCGCAGCAGCCGGGCGAGCGGGACGGGCGCCGCGTGGGCGGCTTCCGCGACCGCGACGGCCACATCGAGGCCGGCCGCCCCGGCGTCGGCGGTGGCCGGCGTCCCGTCAGAGGGCGAAGTCTCGTGCACCGGGGTGTCGTAGGGGACCTCGCACCGCTCGTCGCGCAGTTCGGTGACCCGCTGGCCGAGCAGGTCCAGCAGGTCCGGCACGGTCACGGGACCGGCGGACAGCTGGAGCAGCGACAGCAGTTGGGGCATCGCCTCGACCACCTCGGCGACGACCGCGGGCGCGATGTCGGCGGGGGCCGGGTGGACCAGCGACCAGGCGTCGAACAGGGCGACCCAGCCGCGCAGTACGGCGGTGTCGTCGCGGTCCCAGGCGCGCAGCCGCCAGCCGGGCCGGGCGTGGCCGCCGTGGACTTCCACGAGGCCGGCGAGCCGGGCGCGGTCCCAGCCGACCCGGATCTGCCCGTGTGTCAGGTTCAGTTCAGCGGCGGCCCGTTCCACATCGGGCGCGGGCAGCGCCCCCGCCGGCGCGGGTCGGCCTCCGTCGCCCGCGCCGAGGTTGAGCTCGGCCCAGCGGGCGAGCCGTACGGCGTCGGCGAGCGAGGCCCGGGCCCGGTTCGCGAGTTCGGCCGTTGCCGGGGTGCCCGCCGGGGGCCGGGAGGCGGTACGGGCGCGTCGGTCGGTCACCGCCTTGCGGGCCGCGGCGACGGAACGCGGGGAGACGAGTCGGAGTCTGGAGTCGCGAGCCAACTGCTCATCAGGCTTTCGGGACGTCACGGAAGCAGTCTCGCCCGTCACCGGCCGAAAGCCCAAACGGAACCAGCCATTATCGCCGGTCGCCAGGGGGACATACGGGGAGAATGCACCCTCCCTGTCCCGTCCGGCACACGGCCTTCACATAAGAGGGGTGAGAAAGCGCCTCAGGGCTTCCTCGTATCCGGCCGGATCGGCGTTCCACATCGCCCCGTGCGGGGCTTCGCGGACGGTCTTCAGGGTGACGAGGTCGGGGCGGGCGGCGGCGAGCCGGCGGGAGGGCTCCCAGGGGGCGAGCGTGTCGTCCGGGCCGTGGAAGATCAGGACGGGGACGCGCAGCGCCGCGGGGTCCGCCCCGGCCCCCCGGCCCTCGGCGCGCAGCCCGGCGCTCCCCTCGGCGGCCCGCACCGCGAGCGGCACCAGCGGGGCCGGGGTGCGGCGGGCGGCGACCAGCGCGCGCAGGGTGGCGTGCCAGTCGAGCACCGGCGAGTCCAGCACGAGCCCGGAGATCCGGTCGGCGAGGGCCGAGCGCTCCACGGCGTGCAGGGCCATGGCGGCGCCGGTGGACCAGCCGTGCAGGACGACCCGGCGGGCGCCGTAGCGCAGGGCGTAGCGGACGGCGGCGTCCACGTCCCGCCATTCCGACTCGCCGAGGTGGCCGAGACCGTCGGGCGAGGCGGGGGCGCCGAGGTCGCCGCGGTAGCCGAGGTCGAGGACGGGCATCCGCTGGCGGTGCAGGAACGGCATGACCACCATCGGGTGCTCGCGGCCGGCGCCGAGCCCGTGCACGGTGATCACCCAGGTGTCGCGGGCGGCGGGCACGAACCAGGCGGGCAGCCCGCCGAGCTCGCCCGGGATGTCCACGTCGGCGTGGTCGAGCCCGAGGGCGGTGCGGGGGTTGCCCGCGTGGACCTGGGGGGTGAGGGCGACCCGGGTGCCGGGCTCGAGGCTGCCGTGGGTGACGGCGAGGAGCCGGCGTACGACGGTGTCCGGTCCGGGCGCGGCCCCCTCGAGGACGGGCCCCACCACGGCGTGCACGCCGGGGGCGGCGAGTCCGTACGTACCGGGACGCAGGGAGGCCAGCGAGCGGGTCAGCACGATCTGTCCGGAGCCGGCGGAGTGGACGCTGAGCCGCGCCTCGCCGGGCAGGGGGCGGCCGGGCTCGTGCCGCAGGGCGGCGTCGGCGGCGTACCGGCCGGCCGCGACCGCGGCTGCACCGGCACCGACGAGGGAGGTGGCGACGACCGCGGCCGTCGCTGTGGCGGTACGCACGGCTCCAGTGTCGAGGCGGGAGCCCGGGCGGGCCACCTGAGCGGAATGTTCCGCATACCGCCGGGCGGGGCCGGGAAGGGATCGCGCAGCGGCGCGCCGGGGCGACCGGAGGAGTGATCTAGATCTCTTCCAGGCCCCCTCGAGGGTGGGTCCAGGGGCCTGTGATCCGCTGCGGATCCTTTCGTTCACCCCGCTTTGACGTGCATTAATCGCGGTATCGGCGGCAAAATCAGGACGAAGGTCCCGATGGCACGACGGGCCAGTACACCGCTCCGCCCGCATCAGTTCATCTTCCGTTCACTCAGGTTGCCTACGGTCGCCGAGCCACTGACGTCAAACAGAAGCCTGGGTAAATGGAGCACATAACGCTTCTCCTCGGGATCGTGATCATCACCGCTCTCGTGTTCGACTTCACGAACGGTTTCCACGACACGGCCAACGCGATGGCCACCACCATCTCGACCGGCGCCCTCAAGCCCAAGACGGCGGTGGCCATGTCCGCCGTGCTCAACCTCGTCGGCGCGTTCATGTCCGTGGAGGTCGCCAAGACGATCTCCAAGGGCCTGATCAACGAGGAGGGCATCCAGCCGGAAGTGATCTTCGCCGCGCTGGTCGGCGCGATCCTCTGGAATCTCGTCACCTGGCTGGTCGGACTCCCCTCCAGCTCCTCCCACGCCCTGATGGGCGGCCTGATCGGCGCCGCGGTCGCCTCCGCCGGCATCGGCGCGGTCAACGGCAGCGTCGTCGTCACCAAGGTGCTGATCCCCGCGATCGCCGCCCCGATCGTGGCCGGTGCGGCCGCGATGCTGGCCTCGAAGGTCACGTACAAGCTCGGTGGCAAGGTCGGCGGCAAGACCGCCACCAAGGGCTACCGCGCCGGGCAGATCGCCTCGGCCGGTCTCGTCTCCCTCGCGCACGGCACCAACGACGCGCAGAAGACGATGGGCATCATCACCCTGGCCCTCGTCGCGGGCGGCGCCCTGGACTCCGGCGCGAACCCGCCGGTGTGGGTCATCGTCTCCGCCGGTCTGGCCATCGCGCTGGGCACCTCCCTGGGCGGCTGGCGCATCATCCGCACCATGGGCAGCGGCCTGACCGACCTGCAGCCGCAGCAGGGCTTCGCCGCCCAGACCTCGGCCGCCAGCGTCATCCTGGCCTCCTCCACCCTCGGCTTCTCCCTCTCCACCACCCACGCGTGCTCCGGCGCCGTCATGGGTGCGGGTCTGGGCCGCAAGGGCGGTGTGGTCCGCTGGTCCACCGCCACCCGCATGTTCATCGCCTGGGGCCTGACCCTGCCGGCCGCCGCCGTCGTCGCCTCCGGCGCCGAGCTGGTCATGCGCACCGGTGACCTCGGCGTCGCCGCGGTCGCGCTCTTCCTGGTCGGCTCCTGCGTCGCCATCTGGCTCATCTCCCGCCGCCAGGTCGTCGACCACAGCAACGTCAACGCCGCGCAGCAGGCCGCGGCCGAGGAGCCGGGTGTCGTCACCACGGCCATGGCCGCCGTCACCGTCCCGCCGACCGTGGCCGCCGAGGCGGCTGCCGCCGGTACGACCGCCGCGGTGGCCGACGAGGACCTGAAGGCCACCATCCCGGCCGCCGTCCCCGCGGCTCCGGCGGCTCCCGCCGCCGCGGTCTGACCCCGAGAACGACAGAGGATTCCGCAGTATGAAGATCGACTGGGCAGCACTCGGCTCCGTCTTCGGGGTCAGCCTCTCCGCCACCGTCACGCTCGTGGCCCTGTTCACCCTGGGCCTGGTGGGCCTCTCCAAGCACGAGGCCGCCACCGAGCAGGGCGGCACCGCCACCCTGGCCCGCAGCGGTGCGTACGCCTGCTTCGCGCTCGTCGCGGCGGCCGTGGCGTACGGCATCTACCTGATCGTCAGCTGACCGATTCGGGCACGGCGCACGAAAGCTCCCTCCGGGCATCCCGGGGGGAGCTTTCCCGTACCTGCGGCCCGGGGCGGTGACCTGCCCCGCCGCAGGTCAACGGCGAGTTGACGGGCCTTCGCGGTGCGTGGTGGACTGCCCGAGCCAATACGGCGGCATGGAGAGGAAGTCCGGTGCGAATCCGGCGCGGTCCCGCCACTGTCACCGGGGAGCACGCGGCACGTGCGCCCCGGGAGCCAGGAACTCCCACCGCCGGACACGTCGAACCAGGGCGCGGACCCTGAGTGAGGACATACCTGCCACCATGCGTGCCGATCGCGTCTTCGCGTACGGCGCCACGGCGGGCCTGATCGGCGACCGGATCCTCGGAGATCCGCGCCGAGGGCACCCCGTGGCCGCCTTCGGACGAGCAGCCTCCGCAGTCGAGGGCGCCCTGTGGCGCGACGACCGCGCCCGGGGCCTCCTCCACACCCTCGTGTGCGCCGGGGGCGCGGCAGCCGTGGGTGCGCTGGGCGCCCGCGCCGTGCGCTCCCGGCCCGCAGCCGCCCGTATCGCCCTGACAGCAGCGGCCACCTGGGCCGTCGTCGGGGGCACCTCCCTGGGCCGCGAGGCCCGCGCCATCGGCGGCGCACTCGCCGCCGGGGACGCCGAGGTGGCCCGGGAGCGGCTGCCGCACCTGTGCGGACGCGACCCGCAGGCCCTGGACGAGCAGCAGATGGCCCGCGCCGTCGTGGAGTCGGTCGCCGAGAACACCTCCGACGCGGTGGTCGGGGCCCTGGTGTGGGGCGCCGCCGCCGGTGTCCCCGGGCTGCTGGCCTTCCGCGCCGTGAACACCCTGGACGCGATGGTGGGCCACAAGTCGCCGCGGTACCTGCGCTACGGCTGGGCCTCGGCCCGGCTCGACGACCTCGCGGGCTGGCCGGGCGCCCGGCTGACCGCGCTGGCCGCCGTACTGGCCGGGCCCGACCGGCGGGGAGCCGTACGGGCCTGGCGCGCGGACGCCGCCAAGCACCCGAGCCCGAACGCCGGCCCGGTGGAGGCCTCGTTCGCCGGGGCGCTCGGCGTACGGCTGGGGGGCACCCTGGCGTACGGGGGGCGGGTCGAGCACCGGGCCGTACTGAACGGCGGGGCGGGGCGGCCGGTGCAGGTCGCGGACATCGATCGGGCGGTGCGGCTGTCACGGCAGGTGACGTGGCTGGCGCTGGGGGCGTGTGTGGCACTGCGCTGTGCGGTGTCGCGTGTGGCTGGGAGGGGACGCCGGTGAGCGGCGGAAAGCTGGGCGGGGGGCTCCTCGTCGCCGGTACGACATCGGACGCGGGCAAGAGCGTGGTCACGGCGGGCATCTGCCGCTGGCTGGCCCGGCAGGGCGTGAAGGTGGCGCCGTTCAAGGCGCAGAACATGTCGCTGAACTCCTTCGTGACGCGCGAGGGCGCCGAGATCGGGCGGGCGCAGGCGATGCAGGCGCAGGCGGCGTGCGTGGAGCCGACGGCGCTGATGAACCCCGTGCTGCTCAAGCCCGGCAGCGACCGCAGCAGCCAGGTGGTGCTGCTGGGCAAGCCGGTGGGCGAGATGAGTGCGCGCGGCTACCACGGGGGGCGCCAGGAACAGCTTCTCGGGGTCGTCACGGACTGCCTGGAGCAGCTGCGGGGCACGTATGACGCCGTGATCTGCGAGGGGGCGGGCAGTCCGGCCGAGATCAACCTGCGCCGGACCGACATCGTGAACATGGGCATCGCGCGGGCCGCGCGGTTCCCCGTGGTCGTGGTCGGGGACATCGACCGGGGCGGGGTCTTCGCCTCGTTCTTCGGGACGACGGCGCTGCTGTCGCCGCAGGACCAGTCGCTGATCGCCGGATACATGGTGAACAAGTTCCGCGGCGACGTGTCGCTGCTGGAGCCGGGCATGGAGATGCTGCGCAACCTGACCGGCCGGGCCACGTACGGCGTGCTGCCGTTCCGGCACGGGCTGGGCATCGACGAGGAGGACGGGCTCCGGGTCTCCCTGCGGGGCGCGGTGCGCGAGTCGGTCGTGGCGCCGCCGGTCGGCGAGGACGTCCTGCGGGTCGCGGTGTGCGCGGTGCCGCTGATGTCGAACTTCACCGATGTCGACGCGCTCGCGGCGGAGCCGGGGGTCGTGGTGCGGTTCGTGGACCGGGCCGAGGAACTGGTCGACGCGGACCTCGTGGTGGTCCCGGGCACCCGGGGCACGGTGAAGGCGCTGGAGTGGCTGCGCGAGCGCGGCCTCGCGGACGCGCTGGCGCGGCGGGCCGCACAGGGGCGGCCGGTGCTGGGCATCTGCGGCGGCTTCCAGGTGCTCGGCGAGCACATCGAGGACGAGGTCGAGTCCAGGGCGGGCTCGGTGGACGGGCTCGGCCTGCTGCCGGTGCGGATCCGCTTCGAGCGGGAGAAGACCCTGGCGCGGCCGGAGGGTGCGGCGCTGGGCGAGCCGGTGACGGGCTACGAGATCCACCACGGGGTGGCCGAGGTCCTGGGCGGGGAGCCGTTCCTCGACGGTTGCCGGGTCGGGTCGGTGTGGGGCACCCACTGGCACGGCTCGCTGGAGTCGGACGGCTTCCGCAGGGCGTTCCTGCGCGAGGTGGCCGCGGCTGCCGGGCGCCGCTTCGTCCCGTCCCCGGACACCTCGTTCGGCGCCCTGCGGGAGGAGCAGCTGGACCTGCTGGGCGACCTGATCGCCGAGCACGCGGACACCGACGCCCTGCTCCGCCTGATCGAGACCGGAGCCCCGTCGGGCCTCCCGTTCCTCCCACCGGGCGCACCGTGAAGGCCCGGGAGATCCCCGCGGAGGCGGGGAGCAGAGCAGCAGTTCGATCACGTGCTCGTGGAGGAGCGGACCACCCCCGTCACCGCGGGGAGCAGATGACCAGCATGGCCGAGGGCCGCTCTCGCTCAGCATGTCGCGGGCGCAGCCCACTCGAAGGAGTGATCAGCGGATGAGCACGAGCACCACCCACTTCCCGTTCACCGCGGTGGTCGGTCAGGACGACCTGCGGCTGGCGTTGCTGCTCAACGCCGTGAGCCCTGCAGTCGGCGGTGTACTCGTGCGCGGCGAGAAGGGGACCGCCAAGTCGACGGCCGTCCGCGCACTGTCCGCACTGTTGCCACAGGTGGACGTCGTTCCCGGCTGCCGGTTCTCCTGTGCGCCGTCCGCGCCCGACCCCTCCTGCCCGGACGGCCCGCACGAGGCGGGGCCCGGCTCCGCCCGGCCCGCGCGCATGGTCGAACTGCCCGTCGGCGCCTCCGAGGACCGGCTCATCGGCGCCCTCGACATCGAACGGGCGCTGGCGGAGGGAGTCAAGGCCTTCGAGCCGGGGCTACTGGCCGACGCGCACCGAGGGATCCTGTACGTCGACGAAGTGAACCTTCTCCATGACCACTTGGTGGACGTCCTCCTCGACGCGGCCGCGATGGGCGCCTCCTACGTCGAGCGCGAGGGCGTCTCCGTACGCCACGCCGCCCGCTTCCTGCTCGTCGGCACCATGAACCCCGAAGAGGGCGAGCTCCGCCCGCAGCTCCTCGACCGGTTCGGGCTGACCGTCCAGGTGGCGGCCTCCCGCGAGCCCGCCCAGCGCGTCGAGGTGGTGCGCCGCCGGCTCGCGTACGAGGACGACCCCGCCGGGTTCGCCACCCGCTGGGCCGGCGACGAAGCGGACGTGCGCGCCCGCGTCGTGGCCGCCCGGGCGCTGCTCCCGAAGGTCCGCCTGCGCGACGCCTCGCTGCTGCAGATCGCGGCGACCTGCGCCGGCTTCGAGGTCGACGGCATGCGCGCCGACATCGTGATGGCCCGTACGGCGACCGCGCTGGCCGCCTGGGCCGGGCGGAGCGACGTACGCAAGGAGGACGTACGGCAGGCCGCGCTGCTGGCGCTCCCCCACCGGCGGCGCCGCAACCCCTTCGACGCACCCGGGCTCGACGAGGACAAGCTCGACGAGATCCTGGACCGGTTCCCCGACGAGGAGCCGGACGACGAGCCCGACCCGAACCCGGACCCGGAGCCCGAGCCCGAGCCCGAGGGTCCGGACGACGGCGGTCCGGAAGACGGCGGTCCCGACGGCGGAGGCGGCGGGGTCCCCCCGCAGAGCGGACCGGACGCCCCCGGGCCCGAGGCCCCCGAAACCCCCGAGGCGCAGGACGACACGTCCCTGCCGGCCCCGGACGCCCCGGAGTCCCCCGAGCCGCAGCCCGCCTCCCAGGAGGGCGCCGCACCGGAGCAGGCCGCCGTACGGGCCGCCGAGCCGTTCCGGACCAAGATGCTCAGCGTGCCGGGCCTCGGCGAGGGCGCGTCCGGGCGGCGCTCGCGCGCCCGCACCGCGCACGGCCGGACCACCGGCGCCCAGCGCCCCCGCGGCCACCTGACGAAGCTGCACCTCGCCGCGACCATCCAGGCCGCCGCCCCGCACCAGAAGGCGCGCGGGCGCAGCGGGCGCGGGCTCGTCGTCCGCAAGGACGATCTTCGCCAGGCCAGCCGGGAGGGCCGCGAGGGCAACCTGGTCCTCTTCGTCGTCGACGCCTCCGGCTCGATGGCCGCCCGGCAGCGCATGGGCGCGGTCAAGGGGGCGGTGCTCTCGCTGCTCCTGGACGCCTACCAGCGCCGGGACAAGGTCGGTCTGATCACCTTCCGCGGCGCCGCCGCCGAGCTGGCGCTGCCGCCCACCTCCTCGGTGGACGCGGCCGCGGCCCGGCTCGAGCAGCTGCCGACGGGCGGGCGCACCCCGCTCGCCGCGGGCCTGCTCAAGGCCCACGAGGTGCTGCGCATCGAGCGGTTGCGGGACCCGAGCCGCCGTCCGCTGCTCGTGGTGGTCACCGACGGGCGGGCCACCTCGGCCGGTTCCGCCGGTGGCCGGCAGGACAGTACGCCGCGCGAGCTCTCGGCCCGCAGCGCCCGGCTGCTCCAGGCCGAGGGCGTCGCCTCGGTGGTCGTGGACTGCGAGTCGGGGCCGGTCCGGCTGGGGCTGGCCGGTGTACTGGCCGCCGACCTCGGCGGGCCCGCCGTCACGCTCGACGGGCTGCGGGCCGACTCGCTGGCCGGGCTCGTGAAGAACGTACGTACCGCAGTGACTTCCCCGTCTCACCACACCACCAGGAGGGCCGCGTAATGCCGCAGGGACAGCCGACCGTCGTTCCGGACGACGGACTGACGACACGCCAGCGCCGCAACCGCCCGCTCGTCTTCGTCCACACCGGCCCGGGCAAGGGCAAGTCGACGGCGGCCTTCGGGCTGGCACTGCGCGCCTGGAACCAGGGCTGGTCGATCGGGGTGTTCCAGTTCGTCAAGTCGGCGAAGTGGAAGGTCGGCGAGGAGAACGCGCTCAAGGTGCTCGGCGCCTCCGGCGAGGGCGGCCCGGTCGTCTGGCACAAGATGGGCGAGGGCTGGTCCTGGGTCCAGCGGGACGCGCAGCTCGACAACGAGCAGGCGGCCAAGGAGGGCTGGGAGCAGGTCAAGCGCGACCTGGCCGCCGAGACGCACAGGCTGTACGTGCTGGACGAGTTCGCGTACCCGATGCACTGGGGCTGGATCGACGTCGACGAGGTCATCGAGGTCCTGCGCAACCGGCCCGGTACGCAGCACGTGGTGATCACGGGGCGCAACGCGCCCGAGAAGCTGCTGGAGTTCGCGGACCTGGTCACGGAGATGACCAAGGTCAAGCACCCGATGGACGCCGGCCAGAAGGGCCAGAAGGGCATCGAGTGGTGAATTCCCTGCACGTTCCGCGTCTGGTCATTGCCGCGCCGTCGTCCGGCAGCGGCAAGACCACGGTCGCGACGGGCCTGATGGCGGCGTTCTCGGAGCGCGGCCTGGCCGTGTCCCCGCACAAGGCCGGGCCCGACTACATCGACCCCGGCTACCACGCGCTGGCCACGGGCCGGCCGGGGCGCAACCTGGACGCGTTCATGTGCGGGCCGGAACTGGTCGCTCCGCTGTTCGCGCACGGGGCTGCGGGGTGCGATCTCGCCCTCGTCGAGGGCGTGATGGGGCTGTACGACGGGGCCGCGGGTCGGGGTGAGCTGGCGTCGACGGCGCAGGTCGCGAAGCTGCTGCGGGCGCCGGTGGTGCTGGTCGTCGACGCGTCGTCGCAGTCGCGGTCGGTGGCGGCGCTGGTGCACGGCTTCGCCTCGTTCGACCCGCAGGTGCGGCTGGGGGGCGTGATCCTGAACAAGGTCGGGTCCGACCGGCACGAGGTGATGCTGCGGGAGGCGCTGGAGGAGGCCGGGATGCCGGTGCTCGGCGTGCTGCGGCGGGCTCCGCAGGTGGCCGCGCCGTCCCGGCACCTGGGCCTGGTGCCGGTCGCCGAGCGGCGCCGCGACGCGCTCGCCTCGGTGACGGCCCTGGCCGACCAGGTCCGGGCGGGCTGCGACCTGGAGGCCCTGATGGCCCTGGCCAGGACGGCCCCGCCGCTGACCTGCGACTCGTGGTCGCCGGAACAGGCTACGCGGGGTCTGGGGCGGAGCCCCGGCCGGCGACCGGTCGTCGCCGTCGCAGGCGGGGCCGCGTTCACGTTCTCGTACGCCGAGCACGCGGAGCTGCTCACCGCCGCCGGGGCCGACGTGGTCACCTTCGACCCCCTCCGGGACGAGGCGCTGCCCGAGGGAACCACCGGCCTGGTGATCGGCGGTGGGTTCCCCGAGGTGTACGCCCCCGAGCTCGCCGCCAACGAGCCGCTGCGCAAGGCCGTCGCGGCCTTCGCCGCGGACGGCGGGCCCGTCGCCGCCGAGTGCGCCGGGCTGCTGTACCTCGCCCGCTCCCTGGACGGCAAGGCCATGTGCGGGGTCATCGACGCCGACGCGCGGATGTCGGAGCGCCTGACCCTCGGCTACCGCGAGGCCGTCGCCGTCTCGGACAGCGCGCTGGCCGCCACCGGCACCCGCCTGCGCGGCCACGAGTTCCACCGCACCGTGATCGAGCCGGGCGCCGGCGCCGCCCCCGCCTGGGGGTTCACGCACCCCGAACGCCGGGTCGAGGGCTTCGTACAGCAGGGCGTGCACGCCAGCTACCTGCACACGCACTGGGCGGCGGAGCCGTCGGTGGCCCGCCGGTTCACGGAAGCCGCGGCGCGGGCCAGGTGAGTTCAGTCCGCGAGACCCACCACCAGCCAGATCCCGGCCACCCCGCCCACCGTGCACATCAGCGTGGACAGGGCGGGGTGCTTGTGGTGCGCCTCCGGCAGGATCTCGGCGGCCGCCAGGTACAGCAGGACTCCGCCGAAGAAGCCGAGGTACGCCCCGAGCGGTTCCTCCGGAAGGGTGAACAGCACAGTGGACGCCGCGCCCAGAACCGGGGCCACCGCGTCCGCGAAGAGCATCATCACGGCCTTGCGGCGGGCGTTCCCGTACAGGCGGGTGAGCGTGTACGTGTTGAACCCGTCGGCGAAGTCGTGCGTGACGACGGCCAGCGATACGGCCACGCCCATCCCGCCGCCGACCTGGAAGGCCGCGCCCAGGGCCACTCCGTCGGCGAAGCTGTGGCCGACCATCGCGGCGGCCGCCGTCAGCCCGACCTCGGGGACGCGGCCCCCGTTCTCGGCTCCGTGCGCGGCCTGCCGTACCGCCAGCAGGCGTTCCACGACGTGCGCGATCAGGAACCCGGCCACGAAGAGCAGCAGCGCGAGCGGGACGCCGAACACCTCGCGGCCCGCCGCGCGCAGCGACTCCGGCAGCAGGTCGAGGCCCACGACGCCGAGCATCAGCCCGCCGGCCAGGCCCAGCACGAGGTGGCGGCGGTCGGTGACGCGCTGCGCCGTCCATCCGCCCGCCAGGGTCATCAGGAACGCGCCCAACGCCACGATCACGGCCATGTGCCCCTGAATACCGACTCCTCGCCCCGTGCGCACGTGTGCGCGCGGGCGGCGGGGCACGAACCATTGACGACTACGGAGGGGGCATGAGCCCGGTGGGCGAGTACGCGACGCAGCTGGTGGTCGGGGTCGGCGGACGGGCGGGGGTGTCCGTGGCGGAGGTCTGCGCCCTGGTCGAGGAGACGCTGCGGGGCGCCGGGCTGGCCACCGGGGCGGTGAAGGCGCTGGCCACGGTGGAGTCGAAGGCGGGCGAGGCGGGGATCACGGGTGCGGCGGAACGTTTCGGCGTGCCGTTGCTCAGCTATCCCGCCGAAGAACTCGCGGGCATCTGCGTACCGCACCCCTCCGACACGGTGCAGGGCGCCGCCGGCACCTCCTCGGTGGCGGAGGCCGCGGCGCTCGCGGGCGGCGGCGAGCTGCTCGTACCGAAGCGCCGGTCGGTCGCGGCGACCTGCGCGGTGGCCACCGCGCAGGCACATGACCTGCGCCATCACGGGGACGCGGAGGTGCGCGGCGACGGCGGCACGCTGGTGGACCTCGCAGTGAACGTACGGGCGCACACCCCGCCGGAGTGGCTCAAGCAGCGCATCGCGGCTTCGCTCGACGCTCTCGCCGCCTACCCCGACGGGCGGTCGGCCCGCGCGGCGGTGGCGGCTCGGCACGGGCTGCCGGCCGACCGGGTGCTGTTGACGGCGGGGGCCGCGGAGGCGTTCGTGCTGATCGCGCGGGCCCTGGGCGCGCAGCGGCCGGTCGTGGTGCACCCGCAGTTCACGGAGCCGGAGGCGGCCCTGCGCGACGCGGGGCACACGGTGGAGCGGGTGGTGCTGCGGGCGGCGGACGGGTTCCGGCTGGACCCGGCGGCGGTGCCCGAGGACGCGGACCTGGTGGTGGTGGGCAACCCGACCAACCCGACGTCCGTCCTGCACCCGGCGGCGGTGCTGACCGCGCTGGCCCGGCCGGGCCGGATCCTGGTCGTGGACGAGGCGTTCCTGGACGCGGTCCCGGACGAGCGGGAGGCGCTGGCCGGACGGACGGACGTGCCGGGTCTGGTGGTGCTGCGGAGCCTGACCAAGACGTGGGGGCTGGCGGGGCTGCGGATCGGCTACGTGCTGGCCGAGCCCCAGGTGATCGCGAAGCTGGCGGCGGCGCAGCCGCTGTGGCCGGTGTCTTCGCCGGCGCTGGTGGCGGCGGAGGCCTGCATGGCTCCGGCGGCGCTGGCCGAGGCGCAGGCCGCGGCCCGGCAGATCGCGGTGGACCGGGCCCATCTGCTGGCGGGGCTCGCGGAGTTCGAGGAGATCACGGTGTCGGGGGTCGCGGAGGGGCCGTTCGTCCTGATCCAGGTGGCGGGCGCCATGGAGATCCGCACCCGGCTGCGCGCCCTCGGCTTCGCGGTCCGCCGCGGGGACACCTTCCCGGGCCTGGACGACTCGTGGCTCCGGCTGGCGGTCCGGGACCGCGCCACGACGGGCCGCCTCCTCCAGGCCCTCGATCACGCCCTGGCACTGACCGCCCGCTGACCTGCGCCTCCCGGGCGCAGGGCCGGTCGCCCGAGCGGCACCACTGCATCGCCGATGCCTCTGACCTGCGGCGCCTCGGATATCCGGACGATCCGGCTCCGTTGGCGGGGCAGGCGGAGGTAGGCGATGATCTCGGCATCAGCAGGGAACCCCGGGGGGCCGGAATGAAGACGAAGACGAAAACGAGCTTGGCACTGACCGCGGTGGCGGCCGTGGCCGGCGGGATCCTCGCCCTGCCGAGCCTGCTCGACCACCTCGATGACGCCGGGGGACGGGGCAGCGCCGGCGAGCAGCGGCTCGGGGCCAAGCCCGGCCAGGGCAAGCCCGGCCAGGGCAAGGCGAGTCCCACGACGCCCGCCGGCGCCAAGCCGTTCACGCTGGTCGCGACGGGCGACATCATCCCGTACCCGTCGATCGTCCAGCGGGCCGCGGACGACGCGCAGGGCAGCGGCCAGAGCCACGACTTCCGGAAGATATTCGCCGGGGTCAAACCCCTGGTGGCCGCCGCGGACCTGGCGATATGCCACCACGAGATACCGTACGGCCGGCCCGGCGGCCCCTACACCGGATATCCCGCGTTCAAGGCCCCCCACCAGCTGGCCGACGCCCTGAAGGACGCCGGGTACGACAGCTGCTCGACCGGCTCGAACCACACCCTGGACGACGGCTACGACGGGCTCGTGCGCACCCTGGAGCACCTGGACCGGGTCGGCATCAAGCACGTCGGATCGGCCCGCAGCGCCGAAGAGGCCAAGGCCCCGGCGGTCCTCTCGGCGGGCGGCGCCAAGGTCGCCCAGCTGGACTACACGTACGGGACGAACGGCATCCCGGTCCCGGACGGCAAGCCCTGGTCCGTCAACCTGCTCGACCAGAACCGGATCGTCGCCGACGCCCGCGCCGCCCGGGCGGCCGGCGCGAACGTCGTCGTCCTCAGCGTCCACTGGGGCACCGAGTGGCAGACGGCCCCCGACCAGCAGCAGCGCGATCTGGCGCAGGCGCTGACCGCTTCGCGCGGCCCGGACGGGCTTCCCGACATCGACCTGATCATCGGCACCCACAACCACGTGCCGCAGCCGTACGAGAAGATCAACGGCACCTGGGTCGTCTACGGCATGGGCGACCAGGTCGCCAGCTTCTACGAGGCCGACAAGGCGCGCGGCAACATGTCCTCGATCCCGCGCTTCACCTTCGCCCCGGCGGCCGCCCACCCCGGCCGCTGGGAGGTGACCAAGGCCGAGTACCTCACGCAGTACTCGGACATGAACCCGCCGTTCCGGGTCGTCTGCGCCTCCTGCGCCCCCTCCGACTCCGGGCTCGGCGCGGCCAGGCAGTCCGCGTACGCCGCCGTCGACAAACAGGTCAGCGAGGCCGTGCTGTCGCGCGGAGCCGACAAGCAGGGCCTGGTGCACGCCACCCGCTGAGCCGCCCCCGTCACGAGGTGCCCGGGTCACGAGGTCACGAGCTCACTGGCTCACTGGCTCACTGGCTGCGGCCGCGCCGGGTCACGACCAGCGCGGTCGCGCCGACGCCGAGCAGGACCAGTGCACCGCCCGCGACGTACGGGGTCGTCGAACCGCCGCCGGTCTCGGCCAGGTTGGCGTCGGTGGTGAGGGCGGCCCCGGTCCCGGAGGCGGCCGTCTGCGCCTTGACGTCGGGCTTCGCCGAAGGCTCCGGGGCCGGCCCGGCCGGGGTCTCGCAGTGCGCCTCGGCGAGCACGATCTCGCCCTCGACCTGCGCCACGTTGAGGTCCAGCGGGTTCACGGACACCTTCAGCCGGAGCGCCGCCGCGGCGGCCGTGGTGGACGTGGTCTCGGTGCCGGAGAGCTCCAGGCTGACCAGGCCCACCTTGGGGACCTCGATCTTGGTCGGGCCGCCCGCCGAGAGGGTGACCTTCTTGCCGAGCGCGGTCACCGTGCCCAGTACGTTCGAGTCGGCCACGGGCTTCTTGCCGGCCT
Source organism: Streptomyces sp. NPDC002209 (assembly GCF_042890265.1). NCBI lineage: Bacteria > Bacillati > Actinomycetota > Actinomycetes > Kitasatosporales > Streptomycetaceae > Streptomyces > Streptomyces sp. NPDC002209. The sequence continues at coordinate 69,416 of NZ_JBIARX010000001.1, forward strand.
CGCACACGGCCTTGGAGGTGACCTTCTCCACCTGGACGAGGGAGAGCTGCGGCAGCCCGGGCACGTGCACCGTGGCGTTGGCCAGGTTGGCCTCCGCCTCGGCGCGGTTCGTGTCCGCGGTCGCCTTGGAGGTGGCCACGTCGGCGCGCAGCACGCTCACCGGCTGCCCTCCCTCGACCCCGTCCAATGTCACGGAGAGGGCGGTCTTCTGGGCCGTCGCGGGGGCGCTGACCTCGTTGAGGGTGGTCTTCAGCGGCACGTGGACGGTCTTGTTGAGCAGGCCCACGTCCAGTCCGGCGCGCAGGACGACCGCGCCGGCCTTGCCCTCGCCGCCGCCCGTGGAGCCGGCGCCCGCGGTGGCGGAAGCGGGCGGGGCGGTGAGCAGGGCGACCGCTCCCGTGGCGAGCAGGACGGCTGCGGGCATGCGGAAGGTGTTGCTGTTCAAGGTGGTGGAACCCCCGGGGAGATGGGAGCCGTCGCGCCGCCAATGGGGGACATCGCGCGCCGACGGCCTCTGACCCTCGGAATCTTTACGCACGGAGAGTGAACGGGCGGCAACCCGGGGTGAGTTCACCCCAAAGGGTGGTTTCCATGCACGTATTCGATTAACTGCGCATCACGAAGAACGGGAGTTCTTTTCCGCCACAGGGCGGAGGGGAATACGCCGACGCCGGCGCCCCGGGCGGCCGTTCACAACGACCGCCGGGGCGCCGGCGTCACGCACGCGTCAACCCTGCGCTCAGGCCCGGACCTTGCCGTTCACGACCACGCGCCGCGGCTGCGCCAGCGCCCGTACGTCGGCCCGCGGGTCGGCGTCGTAGACCACGAGGTCCGCCGGCGCCCCCTCGGTCAGGCCTGGCCTGCCGAGCCACTCGCGTGCCGCCCAGGTCGTCGCCGAGAGCGCCTCCAGGGCCGGGATCCCGGCCCGCACCAGCTCCGAGACCTCCGCCGCGACCAGGCCGTGCGGCAGGGAACCCCCCGCGTCGGTGCCGACGTACACGCCGATGCCCGCGTCGTAGGCGGCCCGTACGGTGTCGTACCGGCGCTCGTGCAACCGCCTCATGTGCGCCGACCAGCGCGGGAACTTGGCCTCGCCGCCCGCCGCCATCTTCGGGAACGTCGCGATGTTCACGAGCGTCGGGACGATCGCCACACCGCGCTCCGCGAACAGCGGAATGGTGTCCTCCGTGAGCCCGGTGGCGTGCTCGATGCAGTCGATGCCCGCCTCGACCAGGTCGCGCAGCGAGTCCTCCGCGAAGCAGTGCGCGGTGACCCGGGCGCCCAGCCGGTGCGCCTCGGCGATGGCCGCCTCGACCTCGGCCCGCGGCCAGCAGGGCGCCAGGTCCCCGACCTCGCGGTCGATCCAGTCTCCCACCAGCTTCACCCAGCCGTCGCCGCGCTGCGCCTCGCGGCCCACGTACGCGACGAGGTCGGACGGCTCGATCTCGTGGGCGAAGTTGCGGATGTAGCGGCGCGGGCGGGCGATGTGCCGACCGGCCCGGATGATCTTCGGCAGGTCCTCGCGGTCGTCGATCCAGCGGGTATCGGAGGGCGATCCGGCGTCGCGGATGAGCAGGGTGCCGGCGTCGCGGTCGGTCAGGGCCTGCCGTTCGGCGGTCTCCGCGTCGACCGGGCCGTGGGCGTCCAGCCCCACGTGGCAGTGCGCGTCGACCAGGCCGGGCAGGGCCCAGCCGGACACCGTGGTGATCTCGCGGGCCCCGTGCGGGCGTTCGTAGGAGATCCGGCCGCCGACCACCCAGAGCTCGTCGCGCGCGTCGTCGGGCCCGACGAGCACACGCCCCTTCACATGCAGCACGTCATCGGTCATGTCCCGCACTGTACGTGCGTGCTGGGTAGGCTCATGCGGTCACCCCGAACGCCCCGGACCAGACGCCCCGGACGAAGAGAGCACCGCCGTGAACCACCCCCTCCTGGACCTTCCGCCGCTCACCGCCGAGCGCTTCGCGCAGATCGAGCAGGGGGTCGCGGACCTGCTCGGCACCCGCGAGGACGTGGTGATCACCCAGGGCGAGGCGCTGCTGCCGCTGGAGGGGTGCATCCGCTCCGGGGCGCGGCCCGGTTCGACGGCGCTGAACGTCGTGACCGGGCCGTACGGGACCACCTTCGGCAACTGGCTGCGCGACTGCGGGGCCGACGTGGTGGACCTGGCGGTCCCCTTCGACACGGCGGTGACGGCGGACGCGGTGGCGCGCGCCCTGGCCGACCGCCCGGAGATCGACTTCGTGTCCCTGGTCCACGCGGAGGCGGCGACCGGCAACACGAACCCGGTCGCGGAGATCGGCGAGGCTGTACGGGCCCACGGCGCACTGTTCATGCTGGACGCGGTGGCGTCGGTGGGCGCGGAGGCGCTGCTCCCGGACGCGTGGGGCGTGGACCTGTGCGTGATCGGCGCCCAGAAGGCGATGGGCGGCCCGGCGGGTGTCTCGGCGGTGTCGGTCTCGGAGCGGGCGTGGGCCCGCTTCGCGCAGAACCCGGCCGCTCCGCGGCGCTCGTACCTCTCCCTCCTGGACTGGAAGGAGCGCTGGATCGACGCGGGCCGCACGGCGCTGCCCCACGCCCCGGCGCAGCTGGAGATGCTGGCGCTGGAGGCCTGCCTGGACCGGATCGCGGCCGAGGGCCTGCCCGCGGTGACGGCCCGCCACGCGGCGGCCGCGGCGGCGACCCGGGCGGGCGCGGTGGCGCTGGGCCTCGCCCCGTACGTCGGCCGGGCCTCGCAGGCGGCACCGGTGGCCACGACGCTGCGGGTGCCGGACGCCTCGCTGGTGGTGGCCAAGGCCCTCGCCGCCGACCCGGCGGCCCCGCTCGCGGCGGGCGGCGGCGCGCTGGCCCGGGAGATGGTCCGGGTGAACCACTACGGCCGGGACGCGTCGCTGCAGACGGTCCTGACCTCCCTGACGGCCCTGTCTTGCGCCCTGTCGGCGGACCCGTCCGAGGCCGTGGCCGCGGCGGAAGCCGCCTGGGCGGAAGCCCTGCACTGAGCCGTCCGGCCGGCCGGGGACCCGGGAAGGGGCGCAGCCCCGGTCCGGGTCCCGTCGGCCGGCCGGGCCGGGAGGGGTCAGGCCTGCGGGACGGCGCAGGCGCCCTCGGGGTCGCAGGCGTCGGCCGTGGGGGCCGGCTCGGTGAGCTCGCGGCCCGCCCACGCCTGCTCCAGCGCCTGCGTGAACACCTCCGCCGGCTGCCCGCCGGAGATGCCGTAGCGGCGGTCGAGGACGAAGAACGGCACGGCGTTGGCGCCGAGTTCCGCCGCCTCGCGCTCGTCCGCCCGCACCTGCGCCGCGTACGCGGAGTCGTCCGCGAGGACCGTACGGGCCTCCGCCTCGTCCAGGCCCGCCTCGACCGCGAGGGCGACCAGCACCTCGGGGTCGAAGACCGACCGCTCCTCGGCGAAGTTCGCCCGGTAGGCGAGGTCGAGCAGCTCCTCCTGGCGGCCGCGGGCGGCAGCCAGGTGCAGCAGGCGGTGGATGTCGAACGTGTTGCCGTGGTCGCGGCCGTCGGTGCGGTACGTCAGCCCCTCGGCGCGGGCGCTGGCGGCGACGTGCTCCTCCATCGCGCGCGCCTCGTCGAGGGTGCGGCCGTACTTCTTGGCGAGCATCTCCAGGACCGGCGCCGTGCTGCCCTTCGGGCTGCTCGGGTCGAGCTCGAAGGACCGGAAGACGACCTCCACCTCGTCGCGGTGCGCGAACTCGGCCAGCCCCTTGGTGAAACGGGCCTTGCCGATGTAGCACCAGGGGCAGGCGATGTCGCTCCAGATCTCGACGCGCATGATCCTTCTTCTCTCCGGGTTCATTGGGAGGCCGCGGCTGCGAGCCGCGGCGGTTTCCCTTTCAACCACCTGGCGCGGCGTCTCATTCCCCGGACGCGGCCTGCGGGCCGACGCTGAGCCAGAGCGTGAGGTGGGAGCCGGACCGCCCGGCCCCGGCCGGATCCGGGCGCCAGCCGTGGCGGGCGTAGAAGGCCTGGGCCCGGAGGTTGTGCTCGTAGACCTCCAGCCGGGCCCGCTCCACACCGGCCAGCCGCCAGGCGTCGAGGCAGGCGGCGTGCAGGGCGGCTCCGGTGCCCCGGCGCCAGTGGACCGGGTCGACGTGCAGCTGGGTGAGGGTGCTCTCGCCGTCCGCGGTGCGGAAGGCGGCGACCCCGGTGAGCTCGCCGTCCTGCTCCGCGCAGAGCACCCCGCCGTCGGCGGCGGCCCGCGCGACGGCCCGGGACCAGCCCTCGCGGGTCCGCGCGAGTTCGGCTGCGCCTGCGTAGGCCTGCTCGGGGACGCGGCCGCGGTAGTAGGTGGCCCGGGCCCGGCTGTGGAGGGCGGCTATGGCGTCGAGGTCTGCGGGTTGCGCGGTCCTGATCATGGGAAGGGAAACGCGCCGGGAACCGTGTCGGTTCCCGGCGCGCCCCGTGGCGGCCGGCGCGGCTACTTCTTCAGCCACGCCTCCATCATCTTCTGGGCGATGGGGGCGGCGAGCCTGCCGCCGCCGATCTCGGAGCGGTCGGTGTCCGAGTTCTCGATCACCACGGCGACCGCGATCTGCTTGCCGCCCTGCTTGCCGTACGAGGTGAACCAGGCCAGCGGCGGCAGGCTGTTGTTCACGCCGCGCTGCGCGGTGCCGGTCTTGCCGCCCACCTCGGCGCCCGCCACCTGCGCGGGCTTGCCGCCGCCCTCGGTCGCGACCGTCCGCATGGCGTCCTGCAGCATCGACGCGGTCCTGGCGCTCATGACCTGCTCGGACTTCGGGTTCTTGAAGCTCTCCAGCACGTTGCCGTTCGCGTCGGTGACCTCGGAGACCGAGTGCGGGGCGACGAGCTTGCCGCCGTTCTCGATCGCGGCGGTCACCATCGCCATCTGGAGCGGGGTGGCCTGCACGTCGAACTGGCCGATACCGGTCTGCGCGACCTGGTCGACCGACATCTTCTTCGTCGGGTACTTGCTCGCCGGACGGGCGGTGACGGGCGTCGCGATCTCCGTGTTGAAGCCGAGCTTCTCGGCCATCGCCCGCATCTTGTCCTGGCCGAGCTTGTGCGCCAGCTCCGCGAACACGTTGTTGCAGGACAGCCGCAGGGCGGTGCGCGCGGAGACGTTGTTGCAGGCCGCGGAGCCCGCTTCGCTGGGCAGCAGGGTCCGGGTCCCGGGGATCGTGTACGGGTCCGGGGTGCCGGTCGGCGTGTCGATGTCGGTGACCAGCCCGTTCTCGATGGCCGCCGCCAGGGTGACCAGCTTGAAGGTGGAGCCGGGTGCCTGCGGCTTGCGCAGGGCCACGTTCTCCATCGCCTTGCCCTTGTCCTCGATCAGCTTCTCCCAGGCCGCCTTGTCGTTGGCGCCCGTGATGCTGCCCGGGTCGAAGGAGGGGTTGTTCACGATGGCGAGGATCTCGCCGGTCGCCGGATCGATGGCGACGGCGGCGCCCTGCTTGCCCTGGAGCGCGTCGTACGCGGCCTTCTGCACGCCCTTGTCGACCGTGGTCAGCACGTTGCCCGGCGCGGCCCGCTTGTTGGTGAGCATGTCCATCACGGTCTTGAGCCGGTCGTCGGAACCGTTCAGGATCTTCTTGTAGACGCCTTCCAGCATGCTCGTGCCGAAGGCCTGGGAGCTGTAGCCGGTGAGCGGCGCGTAGAGCGGACCCTCGACGTACGTCCGCTTGTACCCGAAGTCCTTTCCGTCCGTCTTCACCGAGCCGGTGATCGCCTCCCCGCCCACGATGATGTTGCCCAGCGGGTTCTCGTACTGCCCGATGAGGTTCCGCCGGTTGTTCTCGTTGTCTGCGAGGGCCTGGCCTTGGTAGGCCTGCACCCAGGTGACCCGCACCAAAAGGGCCAGCACCAGGAGCAGACAGAAGACCGACGCACGCCTGATCGTCTTGTTCATCCCCCAGAAGGACGTGCCAAGGCCCTCGGTCGTTCCGCTCTGCCCCGATTGTGGCGGGGTTCTCAGCCTTTCTTCATGAAGCCGCCCTCGTAGGCCGCGATGACCGCCTGGGTGCGGTCGCGGGAGCCGGTCTTGGACAGGACCGCGGCGACGTGGGTCTTGACCGTCTGGGGGCCGACGCCGAGGCGTTCGCTCATCTCGTGGTTGGACAGCCCGGTGGCCATCAGGCGCAGTACGTCGGCCTCCCGCTCGGTGAGCCGGGCCACCCAGGGGGCGGCGGGACTCGCGGCCCCGGGGGCGTACGACGCGGCGAGCGAGCGGACGGCCGCCGGGAAGAGCAGGCAGTCGCCGCGGGCGACGAGGCGGACCGCACCGATCAGCTCGTCGGGGTCGGCCCGCTTGAGGAGGAACCCGGAGGCGCCCGCGCGCAGCGCGTCGTAGACGTACGCGTCGTTCTCGAAGGTGGTGACGACCACGATCCGGGGCGGTTCGGACATGCCGGCGATGATCTGCTCGGTGGCCCGGATGCCGTCGATCTCCGGCATCCGGACGTCCATCAGCACCACGTCGGGGGCCAGGGAGCGGACCAGGGGGACGGCTTCGGCGCCGGAGGCCGCCTCCCCGACCACCTCCAGGTCCGGTTCGGCCTCGAGGATCACCCGCAGGGCGGTGCGGACCATGCGCTCGTCGTCGGCGAGCACGATGCGCAGCGCAGGCCGCCGCTGCGCGGGCCCCGCGCTCATCGGGACCCCCCGCCGAGCGGCAGGACGGCCCGCAGCCGCCACAGCCCCTGGTGCGGGCCCGCTTCGACGTGGCCGCCCAGCAGGGTGGCCCGCTCGGCGGCGCCGCGCAGCCCGCGGCCCCCGGTGGTGCGGGGCTGCTGCCCGTCGGCTGTTCCCGGCGGATTGGTCATGGTGATCTCCAGTTCACGGTGGGTGGCGCCGGTGCCGTCCTGCCGGCCCTGTACGGCGATCCGCAGCTCGACGGGGCCCGCGCCGTGGCGCAGGGCGTTGCTCAGGCCCTCCTGGACGATCCGGTACGCCTCGCGGGAGGCGATCGCCGGGAGCTGCGCCCAGTCCCCGGCCGGTCCGGGGCCCTGGTGGGCGGTGACGGCGGTGCCGGCGGCCCGGGTGCGGGCCAGCAGCCCGTCGAGGTCGGCGGCGAGGGTCGGCGCGGGCGCCGCGTCGGGCCGGGCCGGGTCGCCGTCCCGCAGCAGGCCCAGCACGGCGTCCAGCTCGCCCACCGTCCGCCGGGTGGTGTCCTCGATCGCGGCCAGTGCCTCCCGTACGAACCCGGGGTCGCTGTCGAGCACGCGCCGGGCGGCGACCGCCTGGAGGGTGACGGCGCTCAGGGCGTGCCCGACCGCGTCGTGCAGCTCCCGGGCGAGCCGGTTGCGCACGGCCAGGTCGGCCGCCCGTTCCTCGGCCGCGGCCAGCCGGTCCGCCGCCGTCGGCCCGAGCAGTACGGGTGCCAGCCGGGCCAGCAGCGCCCCGGCCCCGGCGGCGCACAGGACGAGCCCGCACAGCAGCCCGATCCCGAGCAGCGGGGCGGCGTACGGCGCGGTGCCGGTGCTGAACCAGCCCAGCCCCATGGGCGTCTCCCGCAGCGCCTTCACGAAGGGCAGCGCGATCAGCACGCCCGCCATGGGCGGCACCGCGAGGCTCATCCCGCTGATCGCCGCGCCGACCCCCACGTGCAGGGTCCACCAGGCCGAGGTCCGCCCCCGGGCGGCCCAGGACCGGGCCGGACCCTCCGCCAGCCGCTCGCCCGGCACCCCGCACAGGGCCCGTACGGCGCCCACCGACATCGGCCGGACGAGCCCGAAGAGGGCGGTCACCGCGGCCATGGGCAGGGAGAGCCCGTACGAGGCGAAGGTGAGCGGGGTGGAGCCGAAGACGTTGCCCTCGCCCGCCACGACACTGACCACCACCTGGGCGAGGAGGAAGTACGGCATCAGCAGGGCCCCGCCCAGGATCAGGTGCACCCAGCGCAGCCGAGCCCTGGCCCCCAGCAGCCGGGCCGCGCCGGCCCGCGTCACCGCCCGCATCCCGCAGCCCCCCGGCATCGTCGCCCCCCTCGGTCCGGGCCCGCCCGCACCGCGCCCGTCTCACCCGGTGCGGCGTGAGGCGAGGAAGCGGACCACGACGGCGGCGCCGAGCAGACCGGTGATCATTTGGCCAGCGTAGGTCAGGACCATCGCGGTGGTGACCGCCTTCGCGGGATCGGTGGTGCCCGTCGCGGAGATCAGCAGCCACAGGCCCCAACCGGCCGCGGCCGCCGATCCGGTCCACGCGACGGCCAGCGCCCAGCGGGCCTGCCGGGCTCCGCCCCGGGCCAGGTTCACCGCACTCGCCCCCGCGACCAGCGCGCATATCCCGTGGGTGGCGAACACGGCACCGGTCTGGGGATTGAACTGCGCCATCTGTGAAGCACTCAGCCCGGCCGTGCCGCCGAAGGCCCAGGTGAGATGCATCGCCGCGACGGCCACGGCCATCAGCGCCGCGGCTCCCGCCACCACCCCCGTGGGTGACGGGAGCCGCTCGCCCTGGACGCCCTGCCACAGGCTGCCCCAGCGCCGCCGCGCGTAGGGGACGAACAGCCCGGCCAGGGCCATGGCCTGCACGATGAAGCCGGTGTAGACGACGTTGAACACCCAGGGGTCGAGGAAGGGCTCCTTGGCCGCCTGCGCGGCCGCGTCCGGCCCCAGGCCCACGGCCCCCAGGAGGAGTTGGGCGGGAAACGCCACGACGATCGGCACGAGCAGTCCGGTGGCGACGAAGACCGGGACGGTCAGCAGCCAGGACGGAACCCGTATGCCCCAGGGCCGGGTCAACACCAGTACGAGCACGATGACGGCCGCGTCCATGGCCAGGGTGACGGCGTTCGCCGCCTTGAAGAACATCCCGGGCTCCAGCAGCACGCTGCCGTCGGGTATCCCGATGTGGCTCCCCGCCAGCCAGGCGCCCTTGAGGCACAGGTACGGCACGGTGGCGGCCACGGCCGCCGCCTGCAGGACCCTGCGCCCGGTCCCCGGGCCGGACGCCTGCGGCCGACCCGCGTACGTCGTCTCGTCGGTGTGCACCACTCGTGTGTTCATGACTCAACGGTCGCGTGCGCCGCGCCCCGCCACCTCCCCCGTGAAGGTGAACCGTCTCCCCCGCCCGGGGGAGACGGTTCACCTGCGGCGGGCCGACGTCCACCGCCTCACATGCGCCGGGTCGCCACCGACAGCCGGTCCCGCGCCTCGAACAGCGCCGCCTTGATCTTCTGCTCGTGGCCCGCCGTCAGCCGGGCCACCGGCACCGAGCAGCTCACCGCGTCCCGGGCCGGCGTCCGGTACGGCACGGCCACCCCGAAACACCGCAGCCCGAGCGTGTTCTCCTCGCGGTCCACCGCGTAGCCCTGCTCCCGTACCAGCGCCAACTCGTCGACGAGCCGCTCCCGGTCGGTGATCGTGTGCTCGGTGACCGCCTCCAGCCGCCGCGGCAGGAGCGCCCGTACCTCCGCGTCGGAGTGGGTCGCCAGCAGGGCCTTGCCGAGCGCCGTCGAGTGCACGGGCAGCCGCCGCCCGACCCGGGTGAACGGCCGCAGGTAGTGCTGGGACTGGCGGGTGGCCAGGTAGACGACGCTCGTGCCGTCCATCCGGGCCAGGTGGATGGTCTCGGTGGTGTCGTCGGAGAGCCGGTCCAGGGTCGGCCGCGCCGCGGCGACGACCTCGTCCCCGTCGATGTACGAGCTGCCGACGAGCAGGGCCCGTACGCCGATGCCGTACCGCGTGCCCGTCGCGTCCGTCTCCACCCACCCCAGGTTCACCAGCGTGCGCAGCAGCATGTAGAGGCTCGACTTGGGCAGCGAGAGGTCGTGCTGGATGTCGGCCAGGCTGTGCAGCCCGGGCCGCGCCGCGAAGTGCTCCAGCAACAGGACCGTGCGGACGGCCGACTTGACGGCGGCCGGTGCCCCCGGGCCCCCCGGCCCCTCCGGTTCCGCGGCGGACCGGTCCGGCTCAGCTGTGGTCATTCGCCTTCTTGCCCCTCTTGTCTCTTGTCAACGCGGAAGGCCCGGAAATAGAGTCCGGAGCGGATGTGATCATTCATCCATCGGAACGGCGTTCAGAATACTGAACGCCACCGCGCGGGTCAGCGTAGATCCAGGAGGCAGTGCGCCATGGCAGCAACACCAGTCTGGAGTGTGGACCCCCGTACCGGGAAGCAGCGCGAACAGGTTGCGGTGGAAGCCACATCCGGCGAGGTGGACGAGGCCGTGCGCGCCGCCCATGCCGCCCGCGGCGCGCTCGCCGACCGCACCGCCCGCGCGGCCTTCCTGCGCGCCGCCGCCGAGCTGCTCGACCAGGCCGCGGACCACGTGATCGAGGCCGCCGACGCCGAGACCGCCCTCGGGCCGGGCCGGCTCACCGGCGAGCTCGCCCGCACCACCGGCCAGCTGCGGGCCTTCGCCGATGCCGTGGACGAGGGCTCCTACCTCGACATCCGCATCGACCGCGCCGACGCCGCCGCCGTCCCGCCGCGCCCCGAACTGCGCCGCTACAAGGTGCCGCTGGGCGTGGTCGCGGTCTACGCCGCCTCCAACTTCCCGCTCGCGTTCTCCGTCCCCGGCGGGGACACCGCCAGCGCGCTGGCCGCCGGCTGCCCGGTGGTCGTCAAGGCGCACCCCGACCACCCGGCCACCTCCGAGCTGTGCGCCTCGCTGCTGCGCCGCGCGGCCGTGGCGGCCGGGCTGCCGGCCGACGTGGTCGGCGTCGTCCACGGGTTCGACGCGGGCCTGGAGCTGATCCGCCACCCGCTCGTCTCCGCCGCCGGATTCACCGGTTCCATCCGGGGCGGGCGGGCGCTGTTCGACGCGGCCGCCGCCCGGCCCGTCCCCATCCCCTTCCACGGCGAACTCGGCTCCCTGAACCCCGTCGTGGTCACCCCCGCGGCCGCCGCCGAGCGCGCCGAGGAGATCGCCGCCGGGCTCGCGGGCTCGGTCACCCTCGGGGTCGGCCAGTTCTGCGTCAAGCCGGGCCTGGTCCTGGTCCCCGAGGGCGCGGACGGCGACCGGTTCACCGGCGCGCTGACGAAGGCCCTCGGCGAGACCGAGCCGGGTGTCCTGCTCGACCACCGGATGCGGGAGAACTTCGTCTCCGGGGTGCGCGAGCGGGCGGCGCTGCCCGGCGTCACCGCGCCCGTCACCCCGGGTTCCGGCGGCGAGCACACCGTCGGCGCGGGCTACCTGACCGTCCCGGCCGGGACCCTCCTGGAGGGCGGCGCGTACGAGGTGCTGCTCGAGGAGTGCTTCGGACCGGTGACCGTGGTCGTCCGGTACGCCGACCAGCGCGAGGCCGGGTCGGTGCTCGGCCTGCTCCCCGGGAACCTGAGCGCCACGCTCCAGCTGTCCGCGGCCGAGGCCGACGGCGGTCCGGGCCCGGCGGCGGAGCTGATCGCGCAGGTCACGGCGCTGGCCGGGCGGATCGTGGTCAACGGCTGGCCGACCGGTGTCGCGGTTGCCCCGGCCCAGCACCACGGCGGCCCGTACCCGGCGGCGACCTCGCACTCCACCTCGGTCGGCGGGACCGCCATCGAGCGCTGGCTGCGGCCGGTGGCCTACCAGTCGGTGCCGGACCCGCTGCTTCCGGCGGAGCTGCGGGAGGCGAACCCGCTGGGGCTGCCGCGCCGCGTCACCGGCGACTGAGGCGGGCCGCCGTAAACCCGTTGCCCGCCCCGCCCGCCCCGGGGCAGGCTGCCGGTCATGCCGAGACCTCACGGATTCACGTACGAGCAGCGCAGCGACAACAGCGTGGTCATCACGCACCAGGGGCGGGCCGCGAGCACCCTGCGGGGCGGGCGGGCCGAGAAGTTCCTCGCCGAGGTGGAGTCCGGCGACGCGCAGCTCGTGATGGCGCGCTGGACCGGCGCGTACAAGTTCGGCAACGAGCGCACGGCGAAGAACCACCCCCGCAACCGGCGCTGAAATCTGCCGCGAGGGTAAGGGAACGGCAAAGGGCCTCCGGTCGTTCTCCCGGCATGACCGCTATGACCCCAGGTTCCAACCTGCCGCTCAACACCGTCCGCGTGACGGTGGACGTGGCTGCCCCGGTGCGGCTCGACGTGTCGGGACTCCTCCTCGCGGCGGACGGCAAGGTGCGTTCCGACGCCGACTTCATCTTCTACAACCAGCCGTCCGGGCCCGGTGTCAGCTACCGGTCCGGCGGCGGGGCGGCGCCGGACTCGATCACGGTGGACACGGGCGCGCTGCCGCCGGGCATCGAGCGGATCGTGGTCACGGCCAGTCCCGACGCCGCAGGTCAGACCTTCCAGGGCATCGAGCCCACCGCCACCGTGCGCCATGCGGACAGCGGCGCCGTGATCGCCACGTTCACCCCTCCGCAGCTGGGCGCCGAGACCGCGCTCGTGGTCGTCGAGGTCTACCAGCGCGGCGGCGTGTGGAAGGTGCGTGCGGTCGGCCAGGGGTACGCCGACGGTCTCGCCGGGATCGCGACCGACTTCGGGGTCTCCGTGGACGAGGAAGCCGCGCCGCCGCCCGCGGCCGCCCCGCAGGCTCCTGCGGCCCCGGTCACCCCTTCGGCCCCGGTCTGGGGCCAGACCCCCTCGCCGCCGTCCGCCCCGTCCGCCTCCTCCTGGCCGAGCGCCCCCACGACGCCGGCGGCCCCCGCCGCCCCGGCCGCGCCGCCGACCGCGCCCCCTGCCGCCGCCGGCACCGGGAAGATCAACCTCGACAAGGGCCGGGTCAGCCTCCAGAAGAACCAGACCGTCTCCCTGGTCAAGAACGGCCGCCCGCTGCTCTCCCAGGTGAAGATGGGCCTGGGCTGGGAGCCGGCGTTCGGCGGCCGTGACATCGACCTCGACGCCTCCGTCATCGCGTACGGCCCGCAGCGCAACCACATCGACAGCTGCTACTTCGGCAAGCTGTCCATCCTGGGCGGCGCCATCAAGCACTCGGGCGACAACCTCACCGGTGAGGGCGCCGGGGACGACGAGGTGATCGTGGTGGACCTCGGACGGCTGCCGGCCGAGGCCACGGGCCTGGTCTTCACGGTCAACTCCTTCTCCGGCCAGAAGTTCACCGAGGTCGCCAAGGCCTACTGCCGCCTGATCGACGCGGCGAGCGGGGAGGAGCTGGTGCGCTTCGACCTCACCGGCGCCCAGCCGCAGACCGGGGTCATGATGGCCAAGCTGGTTCGCCAGTTCTCGGGCGAATGGGAGATGACGGCGATCGGAGACTTTGTGAAGTCGCGCACAGTGCGCGGCATGGTCCAACCCGCCTCACAGGCACTCTGAGCAGGTGGGCGGCACGCGGAGCTACGGTGACCGATCGGCCCGAGGGCCGAGGTGATGGATTCCACCCTTAATCCGGAGGTGACTGTCAGTGCCCACCCGTAGCCTTGAAGGCATGTACAGCACACTCCGGCCCGCGGGTCCCGCCCGTCCGTCCGCCGCTGAGGCGAACGAGGCGATACGGCACCTCGTCGAGACCCGGGTGGACGAGGAGTGGCCCTCCGAGGCGTACGAGTTCCTGCTCGAGGAATGGGCCGCAGCCAGTCGCGCCGAGGTCGCCGCCGCTCAGTGAACGATCGAAGGCTGCGCCGCCGCCCGTGAGAGGGCGGTGGCGCAGCCGTCGGTCGTCGGTACCGGCTGCCGGCGCGTCAGTGCGCGCGCCGCCACGGTCCGGTGATGGCGAGCATGATGCCGGGCTCCTGGATGTTGGCGTACAGCGTGCGCCCGTCCGGGGAGAAGCAGACCCCCGTGAACTCCGAGTACTCCGGCTTCTGCGCCGTCCCGATGTTCAGCTCGTTGCGCGCCAGCGGGTAGGTGCGTCCCGACTCGGTTGCGCCGAACAGGTGCTGCAGTCCGCTGCCGTCCTCCGCGATGACCAGGCCCCCGTACGGGGAGACCGTAATGTTGTCGGGACCGTCGAAGGAGCCGTCCTCGGCCGGGTCGGCGTTGACCCCGAGCAGCACCATCAGCCGGATCGTGCGCCGCTTCGGGTCGTAGAACCACACCTGGCCGTCGTGCGCCGCACCCGGGCTCTCCTCACGCGCGTACGAGGAGACGAAGTAGGCGCCGCCGTCGGCCCACCACATGCCCTCCAGCTTGCGCGCGCGGGTCACCGCGCCGTCCGCGAACTGCTTGCGCACCGACACCGTCCGCGCGTCGCGGTCCGCCACGTTCACCCAGTCGACCCCGTAGACGGTGCCGGTCTTCGTGGCGCGCGAGAGGTCGTCGACGAACCGGCCGGCACTGTCGAAGCACTTGGCGGCGGCCAGCACGCCGGCGTCGGCGGCGAGGGTACGGAGCTTGCCGCGCCCGTGGCGGAAGCCGCTCGGCGGGGTCCAGCGGTAGAGCAGCCCGTTGGGGCCGGAGGCGTCCTCGGTCAGGTAGGCGTGTCCCTGGCGCGGGTCGATGACCACAGCCTCGTGGGCGTACCGGCCGAAGGCCTTGATCGGCTGGGGGTCGCGGTTGGCTCGGCGGTCGTGCGGGTCGACCTCGAACGCGTACCCGTGGTCCTTGGTCATCCCGTTCTTGCCGGCGAGGTCCTCGGTCTCCTCGCAGGTCAGCCAGGTGCCCCAGGGGGTGGCACCGCCCGCGCAGTTGGTCGACGTACCGGCGACGCCCACCCATTCGGCGACCTCTCCGCCGCGCCGGACCTCGACGACCGTGCAGCCGCCGGCAGCGGCCGGGTCGTAGACCAGGCCCTCGGTGAGGGGGACGGGGTGGGCCCAGTCCGCCCGCTTGCCCTTGAGCTCGTGGTTGTTGACGAGGAGGGTGACCCCGCGGTGGCCCTCGAAAGCGGCCGTGCCGTCGTGGTTGGACGGCGTGGACTCGCCGGACTCCAGTGTGGTGACACCGCTGTGGGTGATCACGCGGTAGGCGAATCCGGCGGGGAGGGCGAGCAGTCCTGCCGGGTCCGGGAGGAGCGGGCCGTAGCCGGGCTCGCAGGGCCGCCCGTGCTCGTCGCGGCGGGTGCCGTCGTCGGCCGCCAGCGCTCCCGGGGCGGTGGCGAGTGCGCCGACCGTTCCGGTGAGCGCGACTCCCGCGCCGGCGATGACGGTGCGGGCGGTGAAGTCTCTACGGCTGAGCGGCATCGGGTCTCCAGGGGGTGGGGAGGTGGTGCGCCTGTCGTGCGGTCGTCGGCGCACACGCTCCCGCCCGCACGTGAACGGCGGCTGAACTACCCACGAAGGGAAACCGACCCCTTCCCGGTCGCCGGAATGGCCAACTCCGGCTCAGGAACGGCGCGTTCCGGCACCCGTTCCCCGGTGCGTCAGGACTGGCGGGAGCGAGCCTTGAAGGCGGCCTTGCGGGCCTCCTTCGCGGCCTTCCTGTCCGGGTGCAGCCGGCCCATCGCCTCCAGCACGTAAGCGGTCGCCGGGTGCTCCACCCGCCAGACCTGGTCGAAGAACCCGGCGTGGTGCGCGGTCAGCGACTCCATCAGCAGCGGCAGTTCCACCGTCTCCCCGTCCGCCGCGAGCTGCGCCGCGATCGTGTCGACGGTCAGCCAGAACACCATCGCCCCGTCCGGCGCCGGTACGTCGGCCACCCCGCGCTCGGACAGCCAGACCCGGGCGAGCCCGCCGAGCTCCGGGTCGTCCAGCACCGCGCGGACCGCGGGCTCGGCCTCAGGACCGGCCGGGGCGAGGGCCTGCTGGCAGCGCAGCCGGCGCAGCGGGCCGCCCTCGTCGGCGCCGCGGGCGGCGGCCAGCAGTTCGGCGACGGCGGCGGGCAGTTCGCGGCCCGTGAGCCACTGCTCGATCTCGGCCTGGGCCGCGCCCTCGGGATAGCCGGAGACGGCGTCGAGCAGGGCGTCCGCGCCCTTGTCGGCCAGCTCTCCGACGGCGGGGGCGACGACCCCGGCCTCCAGCATGCGGGCGCGGATCCCGTACAGGCCGAGCGGGGTCAGCCGCACCATCCCGTACCGGGAGACGTCCTCGTCGTCGGCGGCGCCCGCCACCGAACCGGCGGCGAGCTCCTCGTCGTCCGCCTCCGCCATCAGCGCCTCGTCGACAGGCCGGAACTCCACGAGCCCGATCGGCTCCAGCTGCCGGAACTGGTCGTCGAGGCGCATCATCGCGTCCGAGACCTGCTCCAGCACGGCGTCGGTCGGCTCGCTCATGTCCTGCGGGATGACCATCGAAGCGGCGAGTACGGGCAGCGGAACCGGGCGGTCCGAGGCGCCGCGCTCGGTGACGGTGAGCAGGTAGAGGTTGGCGAGGACCCCGTCGAGGAAGTCCGCCTCGCGGCGCGGGTTCCAGTCCAGCTGGTCGAAGTCGATCTCGCCGCCCGCGTCCAACGCGTCGACGAGGCCGTCCAGATCGGGCACGGCCGCGTCCGCGAGCACGGTGTCCAGGGCGGCGAGCCACAGGCCGAGCACCTCGCCGGGCGCGCCTGCGGGCACCAGGGCCAGGTCCTCGCCGGGCAGGGCGGTGCCGGACTCCGCCTCACCGTCGTCCTCGGGTTCGGTCACGTCGACCAGGCCGGTGTCCACGGCCACGCGCCAGGCCTGGCTCGCGAGCACCGGGCCCTCCTCGTCGGCGGCGTCGAAGCCGAGCGCGGCGGCGGCCTCGGTCAGCTGTGCGGCGACGAGTTCGCCGCCGATGTCGACGCGGGTGTCCGGTCCGGCCCAGCGGGCCAGCCTTACGGCACGGGCGAACAGCGGGGCGACGAGGGCGTCTCGGGCCAGTTCCGCATCGGAGGGCAGCCGTACGGGCGGCAGCGTGGCGTGCGGCTCTGCGGACATGGGGCGGTCTCCTCGCGGACGCGGTGGGGCGGTGGGCACGGCCGCCGCGGGCGGCCGTCCGGCGCACAAGCGTAGACGCATATCGGGCGCGCCCGGCGGGTCATCTCCTTTGGTTCATCCCACAGTCAGCTTCCGTATCCCCTGGAGGCCTTGACAACTTCCCTGGTCACACAGGAAATTGACGCGCGTAGATCTATGGGGAACCACCGGGATTCCTGCGGATCCCCTGCGGCCCGGCCGCGGACCCGCCGCACGTATCCCGCCAAAACCACGCATCACCCCCTTCGCTCGTCTCTTCCACACACCGGAGTTCCTGACCATGCGCTCCTCGCATCCCCGTTCCGCCGCCGTCTCGGCACTCGTCGCCACCGCTCTGGCCACCGGCCTGCTCGCGGGCACCGCCGACGCCGCCGAAGGCGCCGCGTCCGCCGATCCGATACGCATCCACGACATCCAGGGCACCACCCGGATATCGCCGCTCAACGGCAAGCAGGTCGCCGATGTCGCGGGCATCGTGACCGGCGTGCGCACGTACGGCTCGCGCGGTTTCTGGATGCAGGACCCGGACGCCGACGACAACGACGCGACGAGTGAGGGCGTCTTCGTCTTCACCAGCTCCGTCCCGACCGTCGCCGTCGGCGACGCGGTCAAGGTCTCCGGCCTGGTCGGCGAGTACATCCCCGGCGGCGTCTCCTCCGGCAACCAGTCGGTCACCCAGATCTCCAAGCCGACCGTGACCGTCGTCTCCTCGGGCAACGCGCTGCCCGAGACCACCGTGATCAACGAGTACAACGTGCCCGCCGAGTACGCCCCGGCGGGCGACCCGGCCGCCGCCGGCAGCATCAACGGCCTGACCCTGGACCCCTCGCGCTACGCACTGGACTTCTACGAGTCCCTCGAGGGCATGAACGTGAAGATCGGCACCTCGCGCGTGGTCGGCGCCACCGACCCGCACGCGGAGCTGTGGGTCACGGTGAAGGGCTGGGAGAACACCGCCAAGCGCGGCGGCACGCTGTACGGCTCGTACGAGTCCCAGAACACCGGCCGGCTCCAGATCCAGCAGCTCGCGCCGCTGGCGCAGCAGCCCTTCCCGGTGGCCAACGTCGGCGACAAGCTGACCGGCACCACCGAAGGCCCGCTGGACTTCAACCAGTTCGGCGGCTACACCCTGGTGGCCCGTACCCTCGGCACGGTCAAGGCGGGCACCCTCGCCCCCGAGAAGACCAAGGCCCAGGCCACGAACGAGCTCGCGGTGGCCACGTACAACGTGGAGAACCTCGACCCGGGCGACCCGCAGGAGAAGTTCGACAACCTGGCGAAGGCCGTCGTCGCGAACCTCGCCTCGCCCGACATCCTGGCGCTGGAGGAGATCCAGGACGACAACGGCGCCAAGAACGACGGCACCGTGTCGGCGGAGCAGACGCTGACGAAGTTCACGGCGGCGATCGTCGCGGCCGGCGGCCCGGCGTACCAGTGGCGCACCGTCAACCCGGAGAACAACAAGGACGGCGGCGAGCCCGGCGGCAACATCCGCCAGGTGTTCCTGTTCAACCCGGCGCGCGTCTCCTTCACCGACCGCGCCGCGGGCGACGCGGTGACCGCGACCGGTGTCGTCAAGGAGCAGGGCAAGGCCGCCCTGACCCACTCCCCCGGCCGGATCGACCCGGCGAACCCGGCGTGGACCGACAGCCGCAAGCCGCTCGCGGGCGAGTTCGTCTTCAAGGGCAAGACGGTCTTCGTGATCGCCAACCACTTCGGCTCCAAGGGCGGCGACGAGGGCCTGACCTCGTCCCACCAGCCCCCGGTCCGCTCCTCGGAGGCCAAGCGCCTGCTGCAGGCGCAGGCCGTGAACGGCTTCGTCAAGGAGCTCCTGGCGGCGGACAAGAACGCGAACGTCCTCGCCCTCGGCGACATCAACGACTTCGAGTTCTCGGCGACCGCGCAGGCGCTGGAGGACGGCGGGGCGCTGTACTCGGCGATCAAGTCGCTGCCGAAGGCGGAGCGCTACTCGTACGTGTACCAGGGCAACGCGCAGGTGCTCGACCAGATCCTGACCAGCCCGGCGGTCAAGAACTTCACGTACGACAGCGTGCACATCAACGCGGAGTTCTCGGCGCAGAACAGCGACCACGACCCGCAGGTGCTCCGCTTCCGCCCGTGACCGCGGTGCGGACCTGAGCCGCAGGGGGCCCGGACGCCGTCCCGTCCGGGCCCCCTGCCACACTTCCGGTCATGATCTTCCGTACTGCCACCCGTGAGGACCTGCCCGCCGTACTGGCCCTGCTGGCCGACGCCGGCGAAGAGGAGCGGGCCGAGGTCACCGAGGCGCACGAGCGGGCGTTCGCCGCGATCGCGGCGGACGCCCGCAACGAGATGCTGGTCCTCTGCGAGGGCGGGACGGGGACGGTGCTCGGCTGTCTCCAGCTGACGTACGTCCCGGGTCTCGGCCAGGGCGGGCGGGAGCGGGCACTGGTCGAGGCGGTGCGCATCCGCGCGGACCGGCGGGGCGGCGGGCTGGGCGCGGAGCTGATGCGGCTGGCGGTGGCGCGGGCGCGCGAGCGCGGCTGCGGCCTGGTCCAGCTGACCAGCAACAAGCGGCGGGCGGATGCCCACCGCTTCTACGAGCGGCTGGGCTTCGCGCGCAGCCACGAGGGCTTCAAGCTGCGGCTGGCGGACTGAGCGGGAAACTCTCCGGTGCGGTCCGGTCCGGTCCGGTGCGGTCCGGTTCGGTCCGGGCTGGTTCGGCTCGATTCTGCTGACAATAGGGACTTTCGCCCCTGGCGTGATGCTCGCCACATCACCACCCATTCGACCCGGGTTGTGGTGTTGAGTGTCCCCACGCTCGACAGTGCCCCACGCTCGGCCATGTCCGCCCGTATCCCCGGAGGACCGCGTGTTCCCCTCCATCTCCCCCGCCCAGGAAATCGGCCTCGCCGTCCTGCTCGTGGCCACCCTCGTCTGGGTGTTCGGCCTCGGCCACATGGTGCGGGGCGCCCGCTCCCACCATCCGGAGCCCGGTGCGTTCGAGGGCATCGCGGTGATCCCGGCGCAGCGCACTGCCGCCGCGCACCCGATGGAGTCGGTCGAGCTGACCGAGGCGGAGGAAGAGGCCTTCGCAGGCCTCATCCGCACCCTCCCCCACTCCTGACCGGCCCGTCCTCCCGCGCTCGGGGCGGGAGGACGTCAGGCCGGCCGGCGCGACCACCGGCGCCGGCTCAGCCGCAGATCAGGGCGGCGGGGCGTCAGTTGTGGCTGTGGAGGACCTCGTTCAGGCCGCCCCAGACCGCGTTGTTCGGGCGGGCCTCGACCGTGCCGGTGACCGAGTTGCGGCGGAAGAGGATGTTGCTGGCGCCGGAGAGCTCCAGGGCCTTGACGATCTGGCCGTCCGGGAGGGTGACGCGGGTGCCCGCGGTCACGTACAGGCCGGCCTCGACGATGCACTCGTCGCCCAGCGCGATGCCGACGCCCGCCTCGGCGCCGATCAGGCAGCGCTCGCCGATCGAGATGATCTGCTTGCCGCCGCCCGAGAGGGTGCCCATCGTGGACGCGCCGCCGCCGATGTCGGAGCCGTCGCCGACCACGACGCCCGCCGAGATGCGGCCCTCGATCATGGAGGTGCCGAGGGTGCCGGCGTTGAAGTTGACGAAGCCCTCGTGCATGACGGTGGTGCCCTCGGCGAGGTGCGCGCCGAGGCGGACCCGGTCCGCGTCGGCGATGCGCACGCCCTTGGGGGCGACGTAGTCGGTCATCCGCGGGAACTTGTCGATCGAGGTGACCTGGAGGTACAGGCCCTCGGCGCGCGCGTTCAGCCGTACGGTCTCCACCTGGTCCACGGCGACCGGGCCCAGCGAGGTCCACGCGACGTTGGCCAGCAGGCCGAAGACGCCGTCGAGGCTCTGGCCGTGCGGCTTGACCAGGCGGTGGCTGAGCAGGTGCAGGCGCAGGTACGCGTCGTGCGCGTCCAGCGGCTTGTCCTCGAGGGAGGAGATCACGGTGCGGACGGCTACGACCTCGACGTCGCGGACGGCGTCCAGGCGGATCGCCTTGGCCGCGGCGGCGCCCAGCAGCTCCACGGCCTGGTCGGCGGTGAGGCGCTCGGTGCCGGCCGGGCCGGGCTCGGCGACCAGCTCGGGGGCGGGGAACCAGGTGTCGAGGACGGTGCCGTCGGAGGCGATGGTGGCAAGTCCGGCGGCGACGGCGCCGGTGGTACGCGTAGCAGTCATGCCCGAAACCTAACCGGCGACGGCCTGCGGTTGCGAACCGGTCTCATGTGCCGGTCGGCCCGCGTGTCGCCGCTGCCGCGCCGACACCCACAGCAGCGCCCCGCCCGCGCCCGCCGCCAGCGCCGCGCACAGCGGCCACAGCAGCCCGGGGGCGGCCGAGTACAGCGCTCCGCCCAGCGGCGGCCCGAGGACGACACCGCTGACCGACACCCCCGCGTACAGGCTCTGGAACCGCCCGATGGCGTGCTCGGGCGCCTGGTCGGCGACGTACGCGGTGGCGGTGGTCTTGTACAGGATCTCGCCGAGGCTCAGCAGCACCATCATCACCACGGCGCTCGCAACCCCCACCCCGGGCAGCAGCGCCGCGTACCCGGCCCCGACCAGCAGCAGGCCGGTCCCGATGACCGGGAGCGGCGGCCGGGCGCGCAGCGCGACGGCTGCCGGCAGCTCGAGCAGCAGGATGACCGCGCCGTTGAGGGCGATCACGAGGCCGAAAGCTCGGACATCGAGCCCGTGGTCGGCGAGGAAGACGGGGAAGGTGCCGTACTGCTGGCGGTAGACGAGGTCGGTCACCAGGATCGCGCCGAGCAGGACGAGTACGGCGGGCCGGGCGCGCAGCTGCGCCCACAGGCCGCGGCCCCGACCCCCGTCCGGGGCCGCGGCGGCATGGGGGGAGGCACCGCGGGCGGGGACGACCCGCGCGGTCCAGAGGGCGAAGAACAGGGTCCCGAGGCCGTCGCAGACGAAGAGCCAGTCGTAGGAGAGCCCGGTCGCGATCAGGGCTCCGAGGGGCGGGCCGAGGGTGAAGCCGCCGTTGGAGACGCAGCGGACGACGGCGAAGGCCTGCCGGCGGGCCCCCTCGGGGACGGTGACGGCGACCAGCGCCGAGTTCGCGGCCCGGACCACGCCGGAGGCGTACTGGGCCAGCGGCAGGGCGGCGTAGAGCCCGGCGGTGGGCAGGAGCGGGAAGGACATCAGGGCGAGGCCTGCGGCGGTGGAGGCGGCGAGCAGCACCCGGCGGTGGCCGAAGCGGTCCCCGTACCAGCCGCCGGTGAAGTTCCCGGCGACGAGGCCGACGCCGCCGATGCCGGTGACCAGGCCCGCCTGGGCGGCACCGAGGCCGCGCGGGCCGGTCAGGTACAGGAAGACGAAGACGAAGGTGAAGCTGACGACGGCATTGACGAACACCCCCGCCGCCAGCAGCCACACCGCTCTCGGCACGTCCTTGAAGCCTTGCACCACGCCCCCCGCGAGTTGGTCAGTTCCTTTTGGGAACGGACTATGTCAGCATGACAGCCTTGGGTCAACGGACAAAGGAGTGCCCATGGCCCAGCGCACACACCTCGACGACGCGGACTGCGCCATCGCCCAGGCCCTCGACGTGGTGGGCGACTGGTGGACGCTGCTGATCGTGCGCGACGCCGCGCGCGGCGTGCACCGCTTCGACGCGTTCCAGCGCGAGCTGGGCATGTCCCGCAAGGTGCTGGCCGAGCGGCTGAAGCTGCTGGTCGAAGCCGGGGTGCTGACGCGCGAGCCGTACCAGGAGCGTCCGGTGCGGCACGAATACCGGCTGACCCCGCGCGGGCGGGGGCTGCTGCCGGTCCTGGTGGCCCTCCAGGACTGGGGAGATGCCTGGGTCCTGGGAGAGGGAGAGATGACGGCGACGACGGAGGAGTCCTCGCGGGAGGCGGAACGGGTGCACGCGCTGCGCGGTACGCGGCTGCCGGAGCTGGCACTGCCGGACCGGTTCGGGGAGGTCCGGGATCCGGTGGCGGACACGCCGTTCACGGTCCTGTACTGCTTCCCCGGCGCGTACGCCCGGGCCGAGTCCTACCCGCCGGGGTGGGCGGGGATCCCGGGGGCGAAGGGCTGCACGTTCGAGTCGTGCACGTACCGGGACCAGCTGGCGGAGTTCACGGCGGCGGGGGCGACGGTGCACGGGGTGTCGACCCAGCGGCCCGATGAGCAGCGGGAGTTCGCGGAGGCGGAGGGTCTGCGGTTCCCGCTGCTCTCGGACGCGGAGCTTTCGCTGACGGCGGCGTTGCGGTTGCCGACGTTCCGGGCGGCGGGGGTGAGCCGGCTGAAGCGGTTGACGCTGGTGGTGGACCGGGAGCGGGTGGTGCGCGAGGTGTTCTACCCGGTCCGGGACATCGAGGCGAGCGTCGCGGCGGCGCTGAGCGCCGTCCGCGACGCCGGCGGGGGCGACGGTGGGGGCGGGGGCGTCAGTTCAGGGTGAACCAGGCCGCGCGGGACTTCTTCCACTCCGGGTGCGTCAGGTCCTTGGCCTCGATCCCGTCGCCGTACAGGTCCGCGGACCCGCTGTCCGTGATCAGCTGGACGCGCGCGCCCGCCACCGACAGGTCCGGCACGTCCACGACGGCCTCCCAGCCGCCCGGGTCGGTCGTCGGCAGGTCGGCCCGCTTGACCGGGGCGTGGCCCGCGACGCCGTCCCACTGGTAGAGCGCGTACGGGTCCGAGTTGTCGTCCGCGGCCCAGGAGCCGGCCAGGATCAGGTACTGGTTCGCCGCGTTCTTGCGGATGTCGCGGATCGCCAGCCCGCCGAGGTCGAGCTCGATGCCCGCCCCGAAGGTGGCCTTGGCCCCGCTGGAGAGCACCTTGTCGAAGTTGATCACCGGCACGATCAGGGCCTTGCCGCCCGGCACCGCCGGGGCCAGCGGGGCGCGGAAGCCCAGGTACGCGGTCGTGGTCGAGCCCGGCGCGAACTCCAGCCCCTCCACGTTGAAGCCGTCGATCTGCTTGGGCGCCTCGCCGGCCGCGGTGCCGGCCGCGAAGCCGTAGCGGTTCCCGTTCGCCGTGTCCCAGGCCACCAGGTCGTCGCGGAGCTTCTTGTACGAGCGTCCGTACGCGAGCTGCGTCCCCGAACCGGAGCCGGTCACCGTGGTGGTGAACACCGTGTTCCGGGGCGCCTTGTACTCGCCGTCCTTGTTGTTGCCGAGCGAGCCCGTCCAGTAGATGGTGTTGCCGATGAGGGTCGCCCCCTCGATGTCCACCTCCTTGGTGACGCCGAGCTGCGAGCTGAAGTCCCAGGTCCGGATCGGGGCGGCCGAGCGGGACCGGTCGTACAGGCGCAGCACGTTGCTCTCGTCGTCGGCGACCACGGTGTAGCCGCCGCCCACGTCCACGGCGGCCGAGGAGTCCGAGGCGCCGGTGAAGTAGCGGGCGTCGGCCGGGTTCTGCACGGCGGCCGAGGCGGCGTACGACAGGGTCTTGGTGGCGCTCTTGCCGCCCAGCCCCGTCACCTTGACGGTGAGGTTGGTGTAGCCGCGGCCGCGCGCTGCGACGGCCAGCTGCCGCACCGCACCGGCCCCGGTGACGGTCACGTCGCCCGTCCCGGCGACCGAGGCCCTGCTCGACGCGGAGGCGCTGACCGTCAGCGCGGACGCGTCGGCGCCGCTCTGCCCCACGGTCACGTCCACCACGGGGTCCCCGACCGCGCCGACGGCGCCGGAGAGGTACGCCGCGGACAGGCTGATGGTCGGCGTCCCGTACGTCACCGCCTGCGCGGGCACGACCGTGACCGTCCCGGCGACGACCAGCGCCGCGATCCCTGCGATACCAAGCTGCTTCTTCATCGGTGTCCCGTCCCCAGGAGTCGAGCCGGGCGCGAACCACGTCACGCCGTGACGGCCGTCGAGCAGGTTCGGCCACCGTGGCCAACATCCGGTGCACGTCAATCGTCCGCCGGACGAACACGCAGGGCCTCCCGGGAGCTCCCGGGCACGCGAAGGGCCCCCGGCACAGAGTGCCGGGGGCCCTTCGTGAAGCGGGTCGCTCAGACGTTGAAGCCGAGCGCGCGCAGCTGCTCGCGGCCGTCGTCCGTGATCTTGTCCGGGCCCCACGGCGGCATCCAGACCCAGTTGATCCGGAGCTCGCTCACGATGCCGTCCGTCGCCGACTTCGCCTGGTCCTCGATGACGTCCGTCAGCGGGCAGGCCGCCGAGGTCAGCGTCATGTCGAGGGTCGCGATGTTGGCGTCGTCGATGTGGATGCCGTAGATCAGGCCCAGGTTGACGACGTCGATCCCCAGCTCGGGGTCGACCACGTCGTAGAGGGCCTCGCGGACCTCCTCCTCGGTGGCCGGCTTGATCGACGCCTCGGCGGGCGTCGCGTTCTCGGTCATGCCGTCTTCCTCTCCGCGCCGTCGCCCAGTGCCTGGGCGGTCGCGTCCTTCCAGGCCATCCAGCTCAGCAGAGCACACTTCACGCGAGCCGGGTACTTGGAGACGCCGACGAACGCGACCGCGTCCTCCAGCACCTCCTCCATGGCCTCGTCGGGCTCGATCTTGCCCTTCGACTGCATCATCTCCAGGAACACGCCCTGGATCTTCTGCGCCTCGGCCAGCTCCTTGCCGACGAGCAGCTCGTTCAGCACGGACGCGCTGGCCTGGCTGATGGAGCAGCCCTGGCCCTCGTACGAGACGTCGGTCAGCGTCTCGCCGTCGTACTTCACGCGCAGCGTGATCTCGTCGCCGCACGTCGGGTTGACGTGGTGCACCTCGGCGTCGCCGTCGCGCAGGCCACGCCCGTGCGGGTGCTTGTAGTGGTCCAGGATCAGTTCCTGGTACATCGAATCCAGCTTCACTGCGTCGTCCTCGTCGCCCTCGTCAGCCGAAGAAGTTCCGTACGTGCTCCAGCCCGTCGATCAGCGCGTCGACGTCGGCCGGAGAGGAGTACAGGTAGAAAGACGCTCGCGTGGTCGCGGGAATTCCGTAGCGCAGGCAGACAGGGCGCGCGCAGTGGTGTCCCACGCGGACCGCGATGCCCTGCTCGTCCAGGACCTGGCCGACATCGTGGGGGTGGATGTCACCGAGCGTGAAGGAGATCGCCGCGCCGCGGTCCTCGGCCGTGGTGGGGCCGATGATCCGCAGGTCGGGGACCTCCAGGAGGCGCTTCACCGCGTACTCGGTGATCGCGTGCTCGTGTGCGGCGATCTTGTCCATGCCGATCGCGGTCAGGTAGTCCACGGCCGCGCCGAGGCCGACGGCCTGGGCGATCGGGGGCGTACCCGCCTCGAACTTGTGGGGAGCCGGGGCGTACGTCGAGGCGTGCATCGACACGGTCTCGATCATCTCGCCGCCGCCGAGGAACGGAGGCAGGTCCTCAAGGAGCTCCTGGCGGCCCCAGAGGACGCCGATGCCGGTCGGGCCGCACATCTTGTGGCCGGTGAAGGCCACGAAGTCGGCGCCGAGCGCCTGGACGTCCAGCGGCATGTGCGGAGCGGCCTGCGAGGCGTCGATGAGCACCAGCGCGCCGACCTCCTGCGCGCGGCGGACGATCGCCTCGACCGGGTTGATCGTGCCCATGATGTTGGAGACCAGCGTGAAGGAGACGATCTTCGTCTTCTCCGTGATGACCTCTTCGATGTTGGACAGGTCGAGCCGGCCGTCGTCGGTCAGGCCGAACCACTTCAGCTTCGCGCCGGTGCGCTGCGAGAGCAGCTGCCACGGCACGATGTTGGAGTGGTGCTCCATCTCCGTGATGGCGATCTCGGTCTCGCGGTCGACCCGGTAGGGCTCGTCCGCCCAGCCGAGCATGTTCGCGACCAGGTTGAGCGACTCCGAGGCGTTCTTGGTGAAGATCACCTCGTCGCGGCTCGGCGCGTTGATGAAGGCGGCGACCTTGTCGCGGGCGCCCTCGTACAGCGCCGTGGCCTCCTCGGCGAGCACGTGCACGCCACGGTGGACGTTGGCGTTGTGCTGCTCGTAGTACTCGTTCAGAGCGTCGAGCACCTGGCGCGGCTTCTGCGAGGTCGCCGCGTTGTCCAGGTAAACGATCTTCTTCCCGTCGTGGACCACACGATCCAGAAGGGGGAAGTCCTTGCGGATCGCCTCGATGTCGAGGAGGCCAGGCATCTGTGTCACGCGGTCGCGCCACCCTTCACGTACTTGTCGTAGCCCTCGGCCTCCAGCTGGTCCGCCAGCTCGGCGCCACCGGACTCGGCGATGCGGCCGTTCGCGAACACGTGCACGAAGTCGGGCTTGATGTAGCGCAGGATGCGCGTGTAGTGGGTGATCAGCAGCGTGCCGACCTCACCGGTCTCGCGGACGCGGTTGACGCCCTCGGAGACGATGCGCAGGGCGTCGACGTCGAGGCCGGAGTCGGTCTCGTCGAGGATCGCGATCTTCGGCTTGAGGAGCTCCAGCTGGAGGATCTCGTGGCGCTTCTTCTCACCGCCGGAGAAGCCCTCGTTGACGTTGCGCTCGGCGAAGGCCGGGTCCATCTGGAGCTGCTCCATCGCGGACTTGACCTCCTTCACCCAGGTACGCAGCTTCGGCGCCTCGCCGCGGATCGCGGTGGCCGAGGTGCGCAGGAAGTTGGAGACCGAGACACCGGGGACCTCGACCGGGTACTGCATGGCGAGGAAGACGCCGGCGCGGGCGCGCTCGTCGACGGACATCTCCAGGACGTCCTCGCCGTCGAGGGTCACGGTGCCACCGGTGATGGTGTACTTCGGGTGACCGGCGAGCGAGTACGCCAGGGTGGACTTGCCGGAGCCGTTGGGGCCCATGATGGCGTGCGTCTCACCCTGCTTGACGGTGAGGTCGACACCCTTGAGGATCTCCCGGGCGCCGTTCTCGGCCTCGACGGAGACGTGCAGGTCGTGGATTTCAAGCGTTGCCATGGGTGCCTCAGGACTCCTGGGTGAGGGAGACGAGCACGTCGTCCCCTTCGATCTTTACGGGGTAAACGGGTACGGGGCGGGTCGCCGGCAGACCGGAGGGCTTGCCGGTGCGCAGGTCGAAGGAGGACCCGTGCAGCCAGCACTCGATCATGCAGTCCTCGACCTCGCCCTCCGAGAGCGAGACGTTCGCGTGCGAGCAGATGTCGTTGATCGCGAACACCTCCCCCTCGGTGGAGACGATGGACACCGGCGTGCCGTCGAGTTCCACCCGCTTCGGGGTGTTCTCCTCGAGCTCACTCAGCGCACAGGCCTTGACGTAGGTCATCAGACGGACGCCTCGAGCTCGGTCTCGATCTTGGAGAGGAGGCGCTCCTCGATGTCCGGGACACCGATCTGCTGGACGAGCTCGGCGAAGAAGCCGCGCACGACCAGGCGGCGGGCCTCGTCGGCCGGGATGCCGCGGGCCTGCAGGTAGAAGAGCTGCTCGTCGTCGAAGCGGCCGGTCGCGGAGGCGTGGCCGGCGCCGACGATCTCGCCGGTCTCGATCTCGAGGTTCGGCACCGAGTCGACCCGCGCGCCGTCCGTGAGGACGAGGTTGCGGTTCATCTCGTAGGTGTCGGTGCCCTCGGCGCTCTTCTCGATGAGGACGTCACCGATCCAGACGGCGTGGGCGCCTTCGCCCTGCAGTGCGCCCTTGTAGACCACGTGGGACTTGCAGTGCGGGGCGTCGTGCGTGACCAGGAGGCGGTGCTCCTGGTGCTGGTCGGCGTCCGTGAAGTACAGGCCGAGGAGCTCGGCCTCGCCGCCGGGGCCCGCGTAGCTGATACGGGGGTGCAGGCGTACGAGGTCGCCGCCGAAGGTGACGACGATCGACTTGAAGCTCGCGTCGCGGCCGATCAGCGTGTTGTGCTGGGAGCAGTGGACGGCGGTGTCGTCCCAGTCCTGGACGGAGACGACGGTGAGCTTGGCGCCGTCGCCGACGAGGAAGTCGACGTTCGCGGCGCGCACGCCGTCACCGGTGTGGTCGATGACGATGACGGCCTCGGCGAAGGCCTGTACGTCGAAGACGGTGTGCCCGAAGGTCGTGCCGCCCTCACCGTGCAGCGAGACGCGCACCGGCTCGGTCAGGACGGCCTCCTTGGGCACGGTGACGACCGTGGCCTTGGCGAAGGACGAGAACGCCTGGGCGGCGATCCGGTCCACCGGGGTGCCGGCCTTGCCGATGCGCGCGTCGTCGCGCTCCACCGACTCGACGGTGACGCCCTCGGGCGCGTCGATCTGGGCCTTCATGGTGCCGTTGGCGACCGCGGTGCCGTCGTGCAGACCGCGCAGGCGCGCCAGCGGGGTGAACCGCCACTCCTCCTCGCGGCCGTGGGGGACGGGGAAGTCCGCCACGTCGAAGGACGGGGGTGCGCTCATCCGGGTGGCGACGGTGGACTCGGCGGCCACCGCGATCGCGCCGGCGGTGGTGGAACCCGCCGGAATGTTCTGAGCCTCAGCCATGGCTGTCTTCGTGCTCTCTTCCTACGTCAAAGAATGTCTGCGGGACTCGGGCGGTCGGGATCAGCCGACCGAGCCCTCCATCTGCAGCTCGATCAGCCGGTTCAGCTCCAGCGCGTACTCCATGGGCAGCTCGCGCGCGATGGGCTCGACGAAGCCGCGCACGATCATGGCCATGGCCTCGAACTCCGTCAGACCGCGGCTCATCAGGTAGAAGAGCTGGTCGTCGGAGACCTTGGAGACCGTGGCCTCGTGGCCCATGGAGACGTCGTCCTCGCGGACGTCCACGTACGGGTACGTGTCCGAGCGGGAGATGGTGTCGACCAGGAGCGCGTCGCAGAGCACGTTCGACTTGGAGCCGTGGGCGCCCTCGCCGATCTCGACCAGGCCGCGGTACGAGGTGCGGCCGCCGCCTCGTGCCACCGACTTGGAGACGATGTTGGAGGAGGTGTTCGGCGCCATGTGGACCATCTTGGAGCCGGCGTCCTGGTGCTGGCCCTCGCCCGCGAAGGCGATGGACAGGGTCTCGCCCTTGGCGTGCTCGCCCATCAGGTAGACGGCCGGGTACTTCATGGTGACCTTGGAACCGATGTTGCCGTCGATCCACTCCATGGTCGCGCCCTCGTACGCCACGGCGCGCTTGGTGACCAGGTTGTAGACGTTGTTCGACCAGTTCTGGATGGTCGTGTAGCGGCAGCGGCCGCCCTTCTTCACGATGATCTCGACCACGGCGCTGTGCAGCGAGTCCGAGGAGTAGATCGGGGCGGTGCAGCCCTCGACGTAGTGGACGTACGCGTCCTCGTCGACGATGATCAGCGTCCGCTCGAACTGGCCCATGTTCTCCGTGTTGATGCGGAAGTAGGCCTGGAGCGGGATGTCGACCTTGACGCCCTTGGGCACGTAGATGAACGAGCCGCCCGACCACACGGCGGTGTTCAGCGACGCGAACTTGTTGTCGCCGACCGGGATGACCGTGCCGAAGTACTCCTGGAAGAGCTCCGGGTGCTCCTTGAGCGCGGTGTCCGTGTCGAGGAAGATGACGCCCTGCTCCTCCAGGTCCTCGCGGATCTGGTGGTAGACGACCTCGGACTCGTACTGGGCCGCGACACCGGCGACGAGGCGCTGCTTCTCCGCCTCCGGGATGCCGAGCTTGTCGTACGTGTTCTTGATGTCCTCCGGCAGGTCCTCCCACGAAGCGGCCTGCTTCTCGGTCGAACGCACGAAGTACTTGATGTTGTCGAAGTCGATGCCGGAGAGGTCGGAGCCCCAGGTCGGCATGGGCTTCTTGTCGAAGAGCTTGAGGCCCTTGAGACGGAGCTTCAGCATCCACTCCGGCTCGTTCTTCTTGGCCGAGATGTCGCGTACGACGTCCTCGGACAGACCCCGCTTGGCAGCGGCACCGGCCGCGTCGGAGTCGGCCCAGCCATATTCGTAGGTGCCCAGGCCATCGAGCTCAGGGTGAGCAGTCTCCGTGGTCATGCGGGGTTCCTCCCGGCCGTACTTGCAGATGCTGATGTGTCGGTCTGTGCGGTGCCCGCGCCTCGTGGGATGAACGTGGTGCACACCCCGTCGCCGTGGGCGATCGTGGCGAGGCGCTGCACATGCGTCCCGAGCAGGCGGGAGAAGACCTCGGTCTCCGCCTCGCAGAGCTGCGGGAACTGCTCGGCGACATGGGCGACCGGGCAGTGGTGCTGGCAGAGCTGTTCACCGCTGTGCGGACCGGGAGCGCTCTTCGCCGTAGCAGCGTACCCGTCCGCGGTCAACGCCTTGGCAAGGGCCTCGGTGCGCTCCGCGGGGGCGGCCGCGTCCAGGCTTTCCCGGTAGGTCTCGGCCTGTGCGTCCATCCGTGCCCTGGCGAAGGCGGCGACGGCCGCCTCCCCCTGCTCGCCTCCGCCGGCGGCCTGCGCGATCCAGCGCATGGCGTCCGCGGCGAGCGAGTCGTAGGACTGGTCGAACGCGTCGCGGCCGCAGTCGGTGAGCGCGAAGACCTTGGCGGGCCGGCCCCGGGTGCGCGTGCCGTAGACGCGCTGCTCACGGGGCTCGACCACGTCGTCGGCGACGAGCGTGTCGAGGTGGCGGCGGACGGCGGCCTGGGTGAGGCCGAGACGCGCGGCGAGGTCGGCGACGGTGGACGGACCGTGGTCCAGGATGGAACGCGCGACCCGGTTGCGGGTTGACCGCTCCCCGGTAGCGAGTTCCCCCTGGGGGGTCTCGATCATCCGTTCGCCGTATTTCACAACGCCATTGTTGCGTAATTAGTCGAGCCCCGACAAGCCGTGACGGACGCCACCCCTGGTGGCCTCTATCACTAAGGGTTACCTAATTTATCTACGCAGAGTTAAGCGGACGGCATTGCTCCGTGTCCGCGCCGAGCCCCCGCAGCGAGCCGGTCAACCGCTCCCACCAGCAATCCCCCGCCCACGGCGGCCCCCGGCACGGCAGACGCCGAATGACATAAAAGATCACCGAAACCGACTGGTCCATCCAGGCCGAGCACCCGAAAAAGTCATCGGTACGCACGTCCGAAAGCCCTCGACCCCTGGACCCGGGACCCCTTCTGCGGCTCCGTAGACTCACCCGCATGAGCAATGACCCCGCCGTGGAGATCCGCGGACTGGTGAAGCGGTACGGGCCGAAAACCGCGGTGGACGGCCTGGACCTCACCGTCCGCAGGGCCTCGGTCACCGCCGTCCTCGGTCCCAACGGCGCGGGCAAGACGACCACCGTGGAGACCTGCGAGGGCTACCACCGCCCCGACGCCGGCACCGTCCGCGTCCTCGGCCTCGACCCGGTCGCCCAGGCCGAGGCACTGCGCCCGCGGATCGGCGTGATGCTCCAGTCCGGCGGGGTCTACTCCGGCGCCCGCGCCGTCGAGATGCTGCGCCACATGGCCAAGCTGTACGCCGACCCGCTCGACGTGGACGTCCTGGTGGAGCGGCTCGGGCTGGGCGGCTGCGGCCGCACCGCCTACCGCCGCCTCTCCGGCGGCCAGCAGCAGCGCCTCGCCCTCGCCATGGCCGTGGTGGGGCGGCCCGAGCTGGTCTTCCTGGACGAGCCGACCGCGGGTCTGGACCCGCAGGCCCGCCGCGCGACCTGGGACCTCGTACGGGAGCTGCGCGCCGACGGGGTCTCGGTCGTCCTCACCACCCACCACATGGATGAGGCCGAGCAGCTCGCGGACGAGGTCGCCATCGTGGACGCGGGCCGGGTCATCGCCCACGGCAGCCCCGAGCAGCTGTGCCGCGGCGGCGCCGAGAACACCCTGCGCTTCACCGGCCGGCCCGCCCTCGACCTCGGCTCCCTGCTGAAGGCGCTGCCCGACGGCACCGAGGCCGCCGAGCTCAACGCGGGCGTCTACCGGGTCACCGGCGCCGTGGACCCGCAGCTCCTGGCCACCGTCGCCTCCTGGTGCGCGCAGAACGGGGTGATGCCGAACAGCCTCTCGGTGGAGCGCCACACCCTCGAAGACGTCTTCCTCGAGCTCACCGGTAAGGAGCTGCGCGCATGAGCGCCGGTACGTTCGCCCCCAACCCGGGGGCCGCGCCCGTGTCCCGCATGATCCTGGCGCAGACCGCGCTGGAGACGCGGATGCTGCTGCGCAACGGGGAGCAGCTGCTGCTGACCGTGATCATCCCGGCGCTGCTGCTGGTGCTGTTCTCCACCGTCGACATCGTCACGGTGCCTGTTCAGGAAGGGGGCTCCGAGAAGTCCGTGGACTTCCTCGCGCCCGGCATCCTGGCGCTGGCCGTGATGTCCACCGCCTTCACCGGCCAGGCCATCGCCACCGGCTTCGACCGCCGCTACGGGGTGCTCAAGCGGCTCGGCGCCTCGCCGCTGCCGCGGTGGGCGCTGATGGCCGCCAAGACCCTGTCCGTGCTGGTCACGGAGGTGCTGCAGATCGCGCTGCTGACGGTGATCGCCCTCGCGCTGGGCTGGTCCCCGCACGGCAACCCGCTCGCGGTCGCCGCGCTGGTCCTGCTGGGCACGGCCGCCTTCTCCGGGCTCGGGCTGCTGATGGCGGGCACCTTGAAGGCCGAGGCCACGCTGGCCGCCGCCAACCTGGTGTTCCTGCTGCTGCTGGTCGGCGGCGGGGTGATCGTACCGATGGAGAAGTTCCCCGGCGCCGTGCAGTCCGTACTCGGCCTGCTGCCGATCTCGGCGCTCTCCGACGGGCTGCGCGAGGTACTCCGGCACGGGGCCGCGCTGCCCTGGGGGGACGCGGCCGTGCTCGCCGCGTGGGCCGTGCTCGGGCTCGGCGCCGCCGCGAAGCTGTTCCGCTGGGAGTGAATCCCCGCCCCCGGACGTTGGCCTGGCAGGAGGATGGGCGCCGCCCCGCGGGGGTGGTGCACACCAGAACGCCGGGGGGCGGGCATGGCGCAGCGGGAAGACGTACTACGGCTGGACGCCCAATGGGCACGGATCCGGTCGGGGGCCGCACGGGCGGCGCCCGCCGAGGCCGAGGCCCTGCTGACGGAGCTGATCGGCGCACTGCGCGAGCCGGCGCGGACCGATCCGGAGTGCGCGGCGCGGCTCGGCCTTCGCCTCGGTGACCTGGCGGCCCGCCGGTTCGCCGGCGGCGACCGGGCCGGGGCCCTGGCGGCCGTCGAGGAGGGGCTGCGGTCCGCACAGCAGGCCGCGGGGCACGCCCCCGAGTACGCCCGCTGGTACGCCCGGGGCCTGATCAACCAGGGGGTCTGGCTGTCCTGGCCGCTGAGCGACGGGGAGCGGCTGCCCCGCTACCCGCTCGGCCCGGCGGCCGAGACCGGCCCGAGCGCCATGGAGCGGGCGGCGGGCGAGCGCGCCCGGGACCTGACCCGGGCGGCGGTCGAGGTCTGGGCGGGCCTGGACCAGCGCGATCCGGTCAACCGGCGCGGCCTCGCGCAGGCCAAGGTCTTCCTCGGGGACCGCCTCGCGGAACTGGGATCCGCCGAGGAGGCGGTGGCGTGGGCGGTGGACGCGGAGGGCGGTTTTCGCCAACTGCTGCTCGCGGTCCCCGGTTCGGAGGAGGCCCAGGAGGCGGAGGAGGCCCTCGACCACATCGGCCGCCAGCTGGAACTGCGCCTGCGCTTCCTGTCCTTCGACTCCCTGGTGAACCTGCGCGCGCGGGGCCTGCTGCCCGAGCCCCTGCTGCCGCGGGCCGTGGTGGCGGCCAGGATCGACGGGGTGGCCGAGCACGAGATCGCGGCCCGGCTGCACCTCGGCGCCGAACAGGTGCGCACGATGCTGGAGGTCACGCCCTGGCGCGCGGTCTGGCGCTTCGAGGTGCGCGGTCCTGACGGACTGTGGAACGTACAGGAACATCCGTGGCACAGCGGGGCAGACATAAGAAACAGGACAGCCGAGGACGTAGGGGCCGAATTGGTGCACGGGTTCACGCGTTCCGCGGACTACCCCGGCGACGGCGCCCATTGGCGCGTACGCGTCTGGTGGCACGAGGAAGGCGATCCCGCCGGGGCCCGGTTCCGGCTGGCCGTCGGGCCCGATGCGGCCGCGGGCGGACCGGCGGGGACCCCCTCGTGAAAGTTTGCACAAGGCCCCGCGTACGATAAGGGCCGTGTTGACCCCTCTCGCTTACCTCGCCAGCCGCTGGACCCCGTCACCCCGGATCGTCCGGCGGGCCGCGCTCGCCGCGCTCGTCATGAGCGTGGTCATCGTCGTCACCGGCGGTGCGGTGCGGCTGACCGGATCCGGTCTCGGCTGCGACACCTGGCCCAAGTGCACGGACGACAGCCTGATCGTGACCCAGGAGCAGGGCTTCCACGGGGCCATCGAGTTCGGCAACCGGATGCTGACCTACGTGCTCTGCGCGGCCGTCGGCTGGGGCATCATCGCGGCGCGCTCGGCCAAGCCGTGGCGCCGTCCGCTGACGCAGCTCGGCTGGGCCCAGTTCTTCATCGTGATGGGCAACGCGGTCCTCGGCGGCATCACCGTCCTGACGGGGCTCAACCCGTACAGCGTGGCCGGGCACTTCCTGCTCGCCACCTCGCTGATCACCGTCACGACGGTCACCTGGCAGCGCACCCGTGAGGGCGACTGCGCTCCCCGGCCGCGCGTACCCGGTCCGGTGCGCAAGCTCTCGTGGGCGCTGCTCGCGACCACCCTGGTGCTGATCGCCGCGGGCACGGTGGTCACCGGTTCCGGTCCGCACGCGGGCGACCGCAGCGAGATCAAGCGGATGCCGTTCGACTGGGCGGCCACCGCCCACGTCCACGCGGTCTCCGCCTGGGTGGTGTGCGCGCTCGCCGTGGCCATGTGGCTGGTGCTGCGCGTGGTCGACGCGCCGGCCGACACCCGGGCGCGCGCCCGGGACCTGCTGATCGTGCTGCTCGCCCAGGGCGGCATCGGCTACGTCCAGTACTTCACCCACGTGCCCGAGGCCCTGGTCGCCGCCCACATGCTCGGCTCCTGCCTGGTGTGGATCGCCGTGGTCCGTGTGGCGCTGAGCCTGCGGGAGCGGCCCGCGGCGGAGGCGCAGATCCCGGCACAGGGCGACCCGCAGCTCTCCGCCGTCTGAGCCGGCCGGGGCCCCGGGCAGGCCCCGGGCCCGCGTCGCTCACCCGCGCTCGTCCAGCCGGTAGACGCGCCGGGCATTGCCCGCCGCGATCATGGCCGCCACCCGTTCGGCGTCCCGCCAGGACCAGGCGCCCTCGCCGACCCAGCCTCCCAGCACCCGGCCCAGCGCCTCCCGGAACACCAGGGCGCCCACCGCGTGCAGTTCGGGCAGCCGGCGCCCGCCGCTGGAGAACAGCAGCTTGCCGAAGGGCGCGAGCTCCAGCACCTCGGCCAGCACCCCCGCCGCCCGCGGCCCGCTCTGCCCGAACGCCCCGCCGAGATCGGCGTGGACGTGCGGGAAGGCCGCCGCCAGCTGGGCGGCGTGCCGGTGGTACGGGTATCCGCCGAGCAGCACCAGCCGGGTCCCGAGCCCCGCGGTGGCGCGTACGAACTCCGCCAGCAGCGCCGGATCGGCCTGCTCCGGCCGCTGCCCCGGCTCCACCGCCCCCGCCCCGGTGTGCAGCTGGAGCGGCAGCCCGGTCGCCACCGCGCTCCACAGCAGGTGCCGCAGGAGTACGGGGTCCCGGACGGCCCCGCCCTTGGAGCGCCGGGCCAGCCACCGCCCGGCCGCCCCGTGCACCTCGCCCGGACCGGGCGGCTCGGGGGCGCGGCCGAGGACGGCGGGATATCCGGCCTCGGCGCCGCAGGTGAAGGCCACGGCCGCCGCGGCGGCGTGGTGGACGGCCTCGGCGAGGTTGGCGAGGAAGGCGGGGACCGTGCCGGAGGTGTCGGCGACGTGCTCGGCCAGCAGTTCGAGCCGTACCACCTCGAAGGCGTCGGCGTCCGCCGCGAGCGCCAGTTCCTTGGGGCCGGTGAGGTCCCCCGGCTCTCCCGTGTCGACCAGATAGGCGGCGACGCCCGCGCCGCGCAGCAGCCGGCGCCCGGACTCGACCACGCCGAGCTCGCGCCGCCGGGCCAGGTACCGGGCGGGGGCGCAGTGCGGCTCGAGCCCGAGCAGCGGCGGGCACCAGCGGCGCACCGCGAAACCGGTCTGGGTGTCGAAGAAGGTGGTCCCGGCGGCGGGCGGGCCGGCCGAGCGGATCAGCTGGGCCTCGAAGGTGCCGAGGCCCAGCTCCGTACGGAGCACTCCGTGGCAGTACTGGTCCACCAGGGGCGGCGTTTCGATCATCCGGGCATCCCGTTGCGGACGTGAGGAAGGGGCTTCCACACGTCCTAACGGGTGAGCGGGGTGTGAGGTGTTGCTCGCGCTGTTGACCGAGCGGCCACCGAAGGGGCGAAGCCCCCGCCGGAGCGCGGCAACGTCAGGCGTCAGGCCGCCGGGTTCGCCGCCCCGCCGAGCTGGATGCCGGCCATCCGCGACCACTCGTACGGGCCGGTCTTCACCCGCGCGGCGAACTCGCCGTCGAACTCCTCGTGGAGGGTCAGGCCGGCCTTCTCGGCGGCCAGCTGCGCCACCGAGTACGTCGGGGCCACCAGGTCGCCCCAGCCGCCGTCCGTGCCGACGAGGACGATCCGGGTGCCGGCCTGGCCGATGTGCGCGATCTGGCCCTCGGCGCCGCCGTGCTCCTTGGCGAACGCGCCGATCTGCTTGGCCAGCTTCGCGGCCTTCCGGTCCTGCTTCTTGTCTGCGGTGTCCGCGGTGGTGTCTGCCATGGACAGCATGCTACCGGCGGGTAATCAGCGGAGGAAGCATCAGCGGAGGAAGGGATCCACGGCCACGGCGACGAAGAGCAGCGACACGTACGTGATGGACCAGTGGAACAGGCGCATCTCCTTGAGCTTCGCGCCCGTCAGACCCGCCTTGGCCCGTGCGTGCAGCGCGTGCGCCTCCCACAGCCACCAGCCGCCCGCGGCCAGGGCGACCGCGGTGTAGAACCAGCCGGTGTACCCCAGCGGGGTCAGCAGCAGCGAGACGCCCACCATCACCCAGCTGTAGAGGACGATCTGGCGCGCCACGGCCTTGTTGCCGGCCACGACCGGCAGCATCGGCACGCCGACACGCGCGTAGTCGTCCTTCACCTTCATGGACAGCGGCCAGTAGTGCGGCGGCGTCCAGAAGAAGATGACGAGGAAGAGGATGACCGCGGCCCAGGAGACCTCGTTCTTGACGGCGGACCAGCCGATGAGCACCGGCATGCAGCCCGCGATGCCGCCCCAGACGATGTTCTGCGCGGTGCGCCGCTTCAGCAGCATCGTGTAGACGACGACGTAGAAGAGGAGCGCGCCGAGCGCGAGCGCCGCCGACAGCCAGTTGACGAGCAGCCCGAAGAACAGCGTGGAGACCACGCCGAGGGTGATGCCGAATGCCAGGCACTCGCGCGGGCTGACCATGCCGGTCACCAGCGGCCGCTGCGAGGTCCGGTCCATCAGCGCGTCGATGTCGCGGTCGATGTACATGTTCAGCGCATTGGCGCCGCCCGCGGACAAGTAGCCGCCGAAACAGGTCGCGAGGACCAGCCACAGCGACGGCACACCCTGCTCCGCGAGGAACATCACCGGCACTGTGGTGATCAGCAGAAGTTCGATGATCCGAGGCTTGGTCAAAGCCACGAAAGCCATGACCCGGGCCCCGAACGGCCGGTGACCGGGGCTCGTCCCGAGCACCCCCGCTGGACGGGATTCGACGGCCGTCACGCACACCCCTGACAGAGAAAACCAGGCAAGCTCCGGACATAAAGGTCCGATGAAGGCTCGCACGTACCACGCCACTCTAGACGTTGCACTTACGTCGCCCTGCGCGGGGGTCGCCTCGTGTTGGTCCGATCGGACCGCCGACGTTGTGACGGACTGCGGGCACTCGAATAGCTGCACGCCGTCACGGGGGTAGGCTCGGAATCGCGCCGGTGTCCCGTTCGTCACCGGGTAACAGACATGTGGAGAGGAGCCCTGACCAACGGTGAGCACCAAGCCGACGACCACAGAGCTCGACTGGACCGATCTCGACCAGCGGGCCGTCGACACCGCCCGCATCCTGGCCGCCGACGCGGTCCAGAAGGTCGGTAACGGCCACCCCGGTACGGCGATGAGCCTGGCCCCCGCCGCGTACACCCTCTTCCAGAAGGTGATGCGGCACGACCCGGCCGATCCCGAGTGGGTCGGCCGCGACCGTTTCGTGCTTTCCGCAGGGCACTCGTCCCTCACTCTGTACACCCAGCTCTACCTGGGCGGCTTCGGCCTGGAGCTGGCCGACCTCGAGGCGTTCCGCACCTGGGGCTCCAAGACCCCCGGCCACCCGGAGTACGGCCACACGGCCGGCGTCGAGACCACCACCGGCCCGCTCGGCCAGGGCATCGCCAACGCGGTGGGCATGGCCATGGCCGCCCGCTACGAGCGCGGCCTGTTCGACCCGGAGGCCGCCCAGGGCACCTCCCCGTTCGACCACATGGTCTACGCGATCGCGGGCGACGGCTGCCTCCAGGAGGGCATCTCCCACGAGGCGTCCGCCCTGGCCGGCCACCAGAAGCTCGGCAACCTGGTGCTGCTGTGGGACGACAACCACATCTCCATCGAGGGCGACACCGAGACGGCCGTCTCCGAGGACACCCTGGCGCGCTACGAGGCGTACGGCTGGCACGTCCAGCGCGTCGCGCAGCAGCCGAACGGCGACCTCGACCCGAAGGCGCTGTTCGAGGCCCTGGCCGCGGCCAAGGCCGAGACCGGGCGCCCCTCCTTCATCGCGATGCGCTCGATCATCGCCTGGCCGGCCCCGCACGCCCAGGGCACCGAGGCCTCGCACGGCTCGGCCCTCGGCGACGACGAGGTGGCCGCCACCAAGCGCGTCCTCGGCTTCGACCCGGAGAAGTCCTTCGACGTCTCCGACGAGGTCCTCGCGCACACCCGCAAGGCACTGGACCGCGGCCGCGAGGCCAAGGCCGCCTGGGAGAAGGACTTCTCCGCCTGGCGCACCGCCAACGCGGAGCGCGCCGCCGAGTTCGACCGCATCAACGCCAACGAGCTGCCCGCGGGCTGGGAGGACAAGCTCCCCGTCTTCGAGACCGGCAAGGGCGTCGCCACCCGCGCGGCCTCCGGCAAGGTGCTCGAGGCGCTCGGCGCGGTGATCCCGGAGCTGTGGGGCGGCTCGGCCGACCTGGCCGGCTCCAACAACACCACGATCGACAAGCACTCGTCCTTCCTCCCGAAGGGCAACCCGCTGCCGGAGGCCGACCCGTACGGCCGCACCGTCCACTTCGGCATCCGCGAGCACGCCATGGCCGCGACCATGAACGGCATCGCGCTGCACGGCCACACCCGTATCTACGGCGGCACCTTCCTGGTGTTCTCCGACTACATGCGCAACGCCGTGCGCCTGTCCGCGCTGATGCACGTGCCGGTGACGTACGTGTGGACGCACGACTCCATCGGCCTGGGCGAGGACGGCCCGACCCACCAGCCGGTCGAGCACCTCGCCTCGCTGCGCGCCATCCCGGGCCTGAACGTGGTCCGCCCGGCCGACGCGAACGAGACCGTCATCGCCTGGCGCGAGATCCTGCGCCGCCACACCAAGGTGTTCGGCAAGGGCGCCCCGCACGGTCTGGCGCTGACCCGTCAGGGCGTTCCGACGTACGAGCGCAACGAGGACGCCGCCAAGGGCGGGTACGTGCTCTTCGAGGCGGAAGGCGGCCAGCCGCAGGTCGTCCTCATCGGCACCGGCTCCGAGGTCCAGCTCGCCGTCGCCGCCCGCGAGGCGCTGCAGGCCGAGGGCGTCCCCGCCCGCGTGGTCTCGATGCCGTCCGTCGAGTGGTTCGAGGAGCAGGACCAGGCGTACAAGGACAGCGTCCTGCCGCCCTCCGTCAGGGCGCGCGTCGCGGTCGAGGCCGGGGTCGGCCTGACCTGGCACCGCTACGTCGGCGATGCGGGCCGGATCGTCTCGCTGGAGCACTTCGGTGCCTCCGCCGACGCCAAGGTGCTGTTCCGCGAGTTCGGCTTCACCGCCGAGGCCGTGACCGCCGCCGCCAAGGACTCCATCGCCGCCGCCGCGCGCTGAGGCCCGTACCGAACCAGTAGGAGATGCAATTCCCATGACAGACGCACTCAAGCGCCTCTCCGACGAGGGCGTGGCGATCTGGCTGGACGACCTGTCCCGCAAGCGCATCACGTCCGGCAACCTGGCCGAGCTCATCGACCAGTCGCACGTGGTCGGTGTCACCACCAACCCGTCGATCTTCCAGAAGGCGATCAGCAGCGGCGACGGCTACGAGCAGCAGCTCGCCGACCTCGCGGCCCGCAAGGTCACCGTCGACGAGGCCATCCGCATGATCACGACGGCGGACGTCCGCGACGCCGCCGACATCCTGCGCCCGGTCTACGACCGCACCGACGGCCAGGACGGCCGGGTCTCCATCGAGGTCGACCCCCGGCTGGCCCACGACACCACGGCGACGATCGCCGAGGCCAAGCAGCTCGCCTGGCTGGTGGACCGCCCGAACACGCTGATCAAGATCCCGGCGACCAAGGCCGGCCTGCCGGCGATCACCGAGGTCATCGGCAAGGGCATCAGCGTCAACGTCACGCTGATCTTCTCGCTGGAGCGCTACCGCGAGGTCATGGACGCGTACCTGGCGGGTCTGGAGAAGGCCAAGGCCGCGGGCCTGGACCTCTCCCTGATCCACTCGGTCGCCTCCTTCTTCGTGTCCCGCGTGGACAGCGAGATCGACAAGCGCCTGGACGCCGTCGGCTCCGACGAGGCGAAGGCCCTGAAGGGCAAGGCGGCCCTCGCCAACGCCCGTCTGGCCTACGAGGCCTACGAGGAGGTGTTCTCCTCCGACCGCTGGAACGCCCTGGAGCGTGTCGGCGCCAACAAGCAGCGTGCGCTGTGGGCCTCGACGGGCGTCAAGGACCCGGCGTACAAGGACACCCTGTACGTGGACGACCTGGTCGCCCCGAACACGGTGAACACCATGCCGGAGGCCACGCTGGAGGCCACCGCCGACCACGGCCAGATCACGGGTGACACCGTGCGCGCCACCTACGACCAGTCCCGCGCCGAGCTCGATGCGGTCGCGAAGCTGGGCATCTCGTACGACGATGTGGTGCAGCTGCTCGAGGACGAGGGCGTCGAGAAGTTCGAGGCGTCCTGGAACGACCTGCTGAAGTCCACCGAGGCGGAGCTCGAGCGCCTCGCCCCCACGGAGGCCTGAACACTTTGACTGTGAACGGAGCGAACCCGCTTCGTGACGCACAGGACCGGCGGCTCCCGCGCATCGCGGGGCCGTCCGGCCTGGTCATTTTCGGCGTTACGGGTGACCTGTCGCGCAAGAAGCTGATGCCGGCCATCTACGACCTGGCGAACCGGGGGCTGCTGCCGCCGGGCTTCTCGCTGATCGGTTTCGCCCGGCGTGAATGGGAGCACGAGGACTTCGCCCAGGAGGTGTACGAGGCCGTCAAGGAGCACTCGCGCACCCCCTTCCGGGAGGAGGTCTGGCAGCAGCTGGTGCAGGGCTGCCGG
Organism: Streptomyces sp. NPDC002209; assembly: GCF_042890265.1. NCBI lineage: Bacteria > Bacillati > Actinomycetota > Actinomycetes > Kitasatosporales > Streptomycetaceae > Streptomyces > Streptomyces sp. NPDC002209. The sequence continues at coordinate 111,369 of NZ_JBIARX010000001.1, forward strand.
TTCGTGCAGGGCGACTTCGACGACGACGCGGCGTTCGAGACGCTGAAGTCGACGATCGACGAGCTCGACAAGGCGCAGGGAACGGGCGGCAACTTCGCCTTCTACCTGTCCGTGCCGCCGAAGTTCTTCCCGAAGGTCGTCCAGCAGCTCAAGAACCACGGGCTGGCGCAGAAGGAGGGCTCCTGGCGGCGTGCCGTCATCGAGAAGCCCTTCGGGCACGACCTCAAGAGCGCAGAGGAGCTCAACAAGGTCGTCCACGAGGTCTTCCCGCGGGACGAGGTCTTCCGGATCGACCACTACCTCGGCAAGGAGACCGTCCAGAACATCCTGGCGCTCCGCTTCGCCAACACGATGTTCGAGCCGATCTGGAACCGGTCGTACGTCGACCACGTGCAGATCACCATGGCCGAGGACATCGGCATCGGCGGCCGGGCCGGGTACTACGACGGCATCGGCGCGGCCCGCGACGTCATCCAGAACCACCTGCTCCAGCTGCTCGCGCTGACCGCGATGGAGGAGCCCGGCTCCTTCCACCCGAAGGCGCTGGTGGCGGAGAAGCTCAAGGTCCTCACGGCCGTCGAGCTCCCCGAGGACCTGGGCAAGCACACCGTGCGCGGCCAGTACTCGGCGGCGTGGCAGGGTGGCGAGAAGGTCGTCGGGTACCTCGAAGAGGACGGCATCGACCCCAAGTCGAAGACCGACACCTACGCGGCCATCCGCCTGGAGATCAACAACCGCCGCTGGGCGGGCGTCCCGTTCTACCTGCGGACCGGCAAGCGCCTGGGCCGCCGGGTGACCGAGATCGCGGTGGTCTTCAAGCGGGCTCCGTACCTGCCGTTCGAGTCGGGCGCGACCGAGGAGCTGGGGCAGAACGCCCTGGTCATCCGGGTCCAGCCGGACGAGGGCATCACGGTGCGCTTCGGTTCCAAGGTCCCGGGCACCTCCATGGAGGTCCGGGACGTCACGATGGACTTCGCGTACGGCGAGTCCTTCACGGAGTCGAGCCCCGAGGCGTACGAGCGGCTGATCCTCGATGTCCTGCTGGGTGACGCGAACCTCTTCCCGCGCCACCAGGAGGTCGAGCTGTCCTGGAACATCCTCGACCCGATCGAGGAGTACTGGGACAAGCACGGCAAGCCCGCGCAGTACCCGGCGGGTACCTGGGGGCCGGTCGAGGCGGACGAGATGCTCGCACGAGACGGACGGAGCTGGCGCCGGCCATGAAGATCGACCTCACGGAGACCACCTCCAGCAAGATCAACGCCGCGTTGGTGCAGGCGCGCCGGGACATCGGCACGCCGGCCATCGGCATGGTCCTCACGCTGGTGATCGTGACCGACGAGGAGAACGCGTACGACGCGCTCAAGTCGGCGAACGACGCGTCCCACGAACACCCTTCGCGGATCGTCGTCGTCATCAAGCGGGTCAGCCGCTCGGCTCGCAGCCGCCGCGACGCCCGTCTCGACGCGGAAGTGCGCGTCGGGGCGGACGCCGGCACCGGCGAGACGGTCGTGCTCCGCCTTCACGGTGAACTGGTCAACCACGCCCAGTCGGTGGTTCTCCCGCTCCTCCTGCCGGACGCGCCCGTCGTCGTCTGGTGGCCGGACGGTGCCCCGTCGGACCTGGCGGGCGACCCGCTGGGTGCGCTCGGGCAGCGCCGGATCACGGACACGTACGCCTGCGAGAACCCGCAGCAGGCGCTCGGGGAACGGGCTGCGGCCTACGCCCCGGGTGACACGGACCTGTCCTGGACCCGGATCACGCCGTGGCGGTCGATGCTGGCCGCCGCACTGGACCAGCAGGCCCTGAAGGTCACCTCGGCGGCCGTCGAGGGCGAGGACGAGAACCCGAGCTGCGAGCTGCTGGCCATGTGGCTGGCGGACCGCCTCCAGGTGCCCGTCAAGCGGACCCACTCGCAGGGCCCCGGCCTGACCTCGGTCCGGCTGGAGACCAAGGACGGCGACATCGTCCTGGACCGGGCCGACGGCTCGCTGGCCACGCTGTGCATGCCGGGGCAGCCCGACCGTGCGGTGGCGCTCAAGCGCCGTGACACGGCCGAGCTGCTGGCGGAGGAGCTGCGCCGGCTCGACCCGGACAACACCTACGAGGCCTCGCTGAAGTTCGGCGTGGCCAAACTGGCCGCCGAGGCCCCGGCATCGGCCCCGGATCCGGCCAAGGCCAAGGCCGCGGCCCCGGACTCCCCCGAGACCGCGACCGGACCGAAGGCCGACGCCGCGAAGCCGGCGGCCAAGCCCACGAAGAAGGCCCAGGCCAAGTAGCCGTACCCGCTGCGCGGGGGCTCCTCCCCGCGCAGCGGAACGCGCGCTCCGACCCACCGCACAACCGACAAGGCGGCAGCACATGGGTATGACGACTCCCCAAGTCGTCGTCCACCGGGACAAAGAGCTGATGGCCCAGGCCGCAGCGGCCCGGCTCATCACGAAGATCGTCGACGCCCAGGCGGCCCGCGGCAGCGCCTCCGTCGTCCTGACGGGCGGCCGCAACGGCAACGGCCTGCTCGCCGCACTGGCGGCCGCCCCGGCCCGCGACGCCGTCGACTGGGCCCGCCTCGACCTCTGGTGGGGCGACGAGCGGTACGTCCCCGCCGACGACCCCGAGCGCAACCACGTACAGGCCCGTGCGGCCCTCCTGGACGCCGTCCCGGTGGACCCGGCACGCGTGCACGTCATGCCGGCCTCGGACGGCCCGTACGGGGACGACGTCGATGCGGCGGCGGACGCGTACGCGGAGGAGCTGCGGCGGGCCGCGGGCCCGGAGGACCACGGTCCGGTGCCGCGTTTCGACGTGCTGATGCTGGGCGTGGGCCCGGACACGCACGTGGCCTCGCTGTTCCCGGAGCACCCGGCGGCGCGCGAGACCGAGCGCACGGTGGTCGGCGTCCACGGCGCGCCGAAGCCTCCGCCGACGCGGGTCTCGCTGACCCTCCCGGCGATCCGGGCGGCCCGGGAGGTCTGGCTGCTCGCGGCCGGCGAGGACAAGGCGGGCGCGGTGGCGATCGCGCTCGGCGGCGCCGGGGGCATCCAGGCCCCGGCGGCGGCCGCGTACGGTCGCTCGCGCACGCTGTGGCTCCTGGACCGCGCGGCGGCGGCGAAGCTCCCGTCGTCGATGTACCCCCCGGCCTCGGCCTGACCCGTACCGTACGTACGAAGGGCCCGCCCCCCTGACGGGGAGCGGGCCCTTCGTACGTCGTGTGACGCCTACCGGATCAGGCGCGGTCGCGCAGGCCTCGGTACGTGGCCACGAGGGCCTTCGTCGAGGCGTCCAGCCCCGGCACGTCCGCGCCCTCGGTCAGCGCCGGCTCGACCCGCTTCGCCAGGACCTTGCCGAGCTCCACGCCCCACTGGTCGAAGGAGTCGATGTTCCACACCGCGCCCTGGACGAACACCTTGTGCTCGTAGAGGGCGATCAGCTGGCCCAGCACCGCCGGGGTGAGGTCCTGCGCCAGGATCGTCGTGGTCGGGTGGTTCCCCTTGAAGGTCTTGTGCGGGACCAGGGACTCCGCCGCGCCCTCCGCGCGGACCTCGTCCGCGGTCTTGCCGAAGGCCAGCGCCTGCGTCTGCGCGAAGAAGTTCGCCATCAGCAGGTCGTGCTGGGCCGCGAGCTTCGGCGGCAGTTCGCCGATCGGCCGGGCGAAGCCGATGAAGTCCGCCGGGATCACCTTCGTGCCCTGGTGGATCAACTGGTAGTACGCGTGCTGCCCGTTGGTGCCGGGCGTGCCCCAGACGACCGGACCGGTCTGCCAGTCGACCGGCTTGCCGTCCCGGTCCACGGACTTGCCGTTGGACTCCATGTCCAGCTGCTGCAGGTACGCCGTGAAGCGGGAGAGGTAGTGGCTGTACGGCAGGACCGCGTGCGACTGGGCGTCGAAGAACGCGCCGTACCAGATCCCCAACAGGCCCATCAGGAGCGGTGCGTTCTGCTCGGGGGGCGCCGTGCGGAAGTGCTCGTCCACCGTCCGGAAGCCGCCCAGCAGCTCCCGGAAGGAGTCCGGCCCGATCGCGATCATCAGCGAGAGCCCGATCGCGGAATCGAAGGAGTAGCGCCCGCCGACCCAGTCCCAGAACCCGAACATGTTGGCCGGATCGATGCCGAACGCGGTGACCTTCTCCGCGTTGGTAGACAGCGCCACGAAGTGCCGTGCCACGGCCGCGGTGTCACCGCCGAGGCCCGCCAGCAGCCACTCCCGCGCCGATTCGGCGTTGGTGATGGTCTCGATGGTCGTGAAGGTCTTGGAGGCGATGACGAACAGCGTCTCGGCCGGGTCCAGGTCCCGTACGGCCTCGTGCAGGTCGGCGCCGTCCACGTTGGACACGAACCGTACGGTCAGGGCGCGGTCGGTGAACGCGCGCAGCGCCTCGTACGCCATCGCCGGGCCCAGGTCGGAGCCGCCGATGCCGATGTTGACCACGTTCTTGATGCGCTTGCCGGTGAAGCCGGTCCACTGCCCCGACCGGACCTGGTCGGCGAAGGCCGCCATCTTGTCGAGGACGGCGTGCACCGCGGGGACGACGTTCTCTCCGTCCACCTCGACCACCGCGTCCTTCGGCGCGCGCAGGGCGGTGTGCAGGACCGCCCGGTCCTCGGTCGTGTTGATCTTCTCGCCGCGGAACATCGCCTCGCGCAGCTCGGCCACGCCCGTGGCCGCCGCGAGGTCCCGCAGCAACTCCAGCGTCTCGTCGGTCACCAGGTGCTTCGAGTAGTCGATGTGCAGGTCACCGACCCGCAGCGTGTAGCCCGTGCCCCGGTTCGGATCCGCCGCGAACAGCTCTCGCAGATGCGTCTGCCCCAGCTCTTCGCGGTGCTTGCCGAGTGCCAGCCACTCCGCAGTCCGATTGAGCCTCGTACGTCCCTCCCGTCGCCCGCCACCACCCTCGTTTGACGCGCTTCGCGCGGCGGCCTGGTTTGCGTTCATCTCGGACATCAACCCGTTTCTTCCGTCCTGTCGTGCCCCGCCGATCACCAACCTAAGGGATGGGGCGGGACGCAACGTACGCAAAGGGGCCCGGCCCGCTGGAGAACAACTCCTGCGGGCCGGGCCCGATGTCACACCGTCACTCTTGCGTTTTCAGATCTCGCCGCGGAGCTTGGCGAGCGCCTCGGCGAGGATCGCCTCGCCGTCGGCGTCCGTGCGGCGCTCCCGTACGTACGCCAGGTGCGTCTTGTAGGGCTCGGTGCGCGGCGGCGCCGGCGGGTTGTCCCGGTCCTGGCCGGCCGGGAACCCGCAGCGCGGGCAGTCCCAGGTGTCCGGCACCTGCGCGTCGCTGGCGAAGCTCGGCTGCGTCTCGTGCCCGTTCGAGCACCAGAAGGAGATGCGCAGGCGGGGCGCGGACTCGCCGCGCTCGGCCTCACCCATCGGCCCCGCTCCGACCCGACTACCACGGATCGCGTTGCCACTTGCCACGGTCGTAACTCCCTGCGTGATGGTGCCGCGAAGCGTGAGTGGATTCCGCCGCGGGCGCCCCAGTCTACGTAAGGCCCAACGCACGTCCATCACATGGAGTTACTCACTCCAGGCCGTGGACGCCGTCCTCATGATAGGCGGGGCGGAGCCGACCGGACCGGCTGAATGGCCAGAACCGTCGGCTTCCCTACTTCAGCAGAATGCCGAGCGCCATGATGCAGGCGAACCAGAGCAGACCCACCACGACGGTGATGCGGTCCAGGTTGCGCTCCGCGACCGAGGAGCCGCCGACCGACGACTGCATGCCGCCGCCGAACATGTCGGAAAGGCCGCCGCCCTTGCCCTTGTGCATCAGCACGAGGAGCATCAGCAGGGCGCTGAAGACGATCAGGGCGATCGAGAACCCCATAATCACGGCTGATTCCTACTTTCTGGCTTTTCTGGCTTTCCGGCTCTGCTGGATGTGCGCGGGGGCCAGTGGCTGGTGGTTCAGCCTCCTGGCCCCCGCAAGGGTACGACGGATCCGCCCTACCGCCTACTCGCTGCGACGATCACGCAGCTCACTGGTCGCGGAACCGGACGATCTTCACGAACTCGTCCGCGTCCAGTGCGGCGCCGCCGATCAGGGCGCCGTCGACGTCGGGCTGGGCCATGATCGCCGCGATGTTGCCGGACTTCACCGAGCCGCCGTACTGGATGCGGACCTTGTCGGCCAGCTCCTGGGAGTACAGCTCGGCGAGGCGGCCGCGGATCGCCCCGCAGACCTCCTGCGCGTCGTCGGGGGTGGCGACCTCGCCGGTCCCGATCGCCCAGACGGGCTCGTACGCGATCACGATGGACTCGACCTGCTCGGCCGGGACGTCCTTGAGGCCGCCGTCGACCTGGGCCAGCGTGTACGGGACCTGCTGACCGGCCTTGCGGATGTCCAGGCCCTCGCCGACGCACAGGATCGGGGTGAGCCCGTGCTGGTAGGCGGCCTTGACCTTGGCGTTGCAGAGCTCGTCGCCCTCGCCGTGGTACTGGCGGCGCTCGCTGTGGCCGACGGCCACGTACGTGCACTTCAGCTTCGCGAGCATCGAGCCGGAGATCTCGCCGGTGTAGGCGCCGGAGTCGTGCGCCGAGATGTCCTGAGCGCCGTACTTGATCTTCAGCTTGTCGCCGTCGACCAGGGTCTGGACCGAGCGCAGGTCGACGAAGGGCGGCAGGACCGCGACCTCGACGGCGTCGTAGTCCTTGTCGGCGAGCGCGAAGGCGAGCTTCTGGACGTGCGCGATGGCCTCGAGGTGGTTGAGGTTCATCTTCCAGTTGCCCGCCATGAGCGGGGTACGCGTGGTCATTGAGGGTCAGACCTCCAGTGCGGCGAGGCCGGGGAGCGTCTTGCCCTCGAGGTATTCGAGGGAGGCGCCGCCACCGGTAGAGATGTGGCCGAAAGCGTTCTCGTCGAAGCCGAGCGTACGCACGGCGGCGGCGGAGTCCCCGCCCCCGACCACGGTGAACGCGCTGCTGTCGACGAGGGCCTGCGCGATGGCGCGGGTGCCTCCGGCGTAGTCGGGGTGCTCGAAGACGCCGACCGGGCCGTTCCAGAAGACGGTCTCGGCGTCGGCGATCTTCGAGGCGTACAGCTCACGGGTCTTGGGACCGATGTCCAGACCCTCCTTGTCGGCGGGGATCTTGTCCGCGTCGACGGTCTCGAAGACGGCCGGGGCCTTGGTCTTCAGGTCGGGGAAGTCCGCCGAGGCCAGGATGTCGACCGGGAGGACCAGCTCGACGCCGTTCTTCTCGGCGCGCGCCATGTACTCCTTGACGACCTCCACCTGGTCCTTCTGGAGCAGGGAGATGCCGACCTCGTAGCCCTTGGCGTAGAGGAAGGTGTACGCCATGCCGCCGCCGATGAGGATGCGGTCGGCCTTGCCGAGCAGCTGGTCGATGACGGCCAGCTTGTCGGAGACCTTGGCGCCGCCGAGGACGACCACGTACGGGCGCTTGACGTCGGCGGTCAGCTTCTTCAGGACGCCGACCTCGGTGGCGATGAGGCCGCCGGCCGCGTGCGGGAGGCGCGCGGGCAGGTCGAAGACCGAGGCGTGCTTGCGGTGGACGGCGCCGAAGCCGTCGCCGACGTAGACGTCCGCGAGCTCGGCGAGCCGGTCCGCGAAGGCGCCGCGCTCGGCGTCGTCCTTCGAGGTCTCACCGGCGTTGAACCGCAGGTTCTCGATGACGGCGACCTGGCCGTCGGCGAGGGCGGCGACGGTCTCCTCGGCGGAGGCTCCGACGGTGTCGGTGGCGAACGCGACGTCCGCACCGAGCAGTTCACCGAGTCGCTTGGCGGCCGGGGCGAGCGAGAAGGCCGGGTCCGGGGCGCCCTTGGGGCGGCCCAGGTGCGAGGCGACGACCACGCGGGCGCCGGCTTCGGCGAGCTTCGCGATGGTCGGCTGCACGGCACGGATGCGGCCGTCGTCGGTGATCCTGTCGCCGTCGAGCGGCACGTTGAGATCGGCGCGGACGAAGACCCGCTTGCCGGCGACGCCTTCGGCGAGCAGTTCGTCGATCGTCTTCATGTGTTTCTACTCCTTATCCCCATACACGGGTTCTGCCGGTGCGGGGCCGATCGGTCGAGGCAGACGACAGGGCCCGTGCAGCGCTCCATCGCGCTGACCGGACCCTGTGCCCACATCTTGGTGCCTAGCCCTGCTACCTGAGACTTAGAGCTGACCGCCGACGAAGACGGTCAGGTCGACGAGGCGGTTGGAGTAGCCCCACTCGTTGTCGTACCAGCCGACGACCTTGACCTGCGTCCCGTCCTGAACCATGGTCAGGGAGGAGTCGAAGGTGCAGGAAGCCGGCCAGTTCACGATGTCGGAGGAGACGATCGCGTCCTCGGTGTAGTCGAGGATGCCCTTGAGCTGACCCTCGGCGGCCTTCTGGAAGGCGGCGTTGATCTCTTCCTTGGTGGTCTCGCGGGAGAGCTCCAGGACGAGGTCGGTGACCGAGCCGGTCGGGACCGGGACGCGCATCGCGATGCCGTCCAGCTTGCCCTTGAGCTGCGGGAGGACCAGCGCGGTGGCCTTGGCGGCGCCCGTCGAGGTCGGGATGATGTTCTCGGCGGCGGCACGGGCGCGGCGCAGGTCCGAGTGCGGGAAGTCCAGGATCCGCTGGTCGTTCGTGTACGCGTGGACCGTGGTCATCATGCCCTTGACGATGCCGAAGTTCTCGTCGAGAACCTTGGCCATCGGCGCCACGCAGTTGGTGGTGCAGGAGGCGTTGGAGATGACGTGGTGGTTGGCCGCGTCGTACTTGTCCTGGTTGACGCCCATCACGATGGTGATGTCCTCGTCCTTGGCCGGAGCCGAGATGAGGACCTTCTTCGCGCCCGCGGCGATGTGCTTGGCGGCGTCGGCCTTCTTCGTGAAGATGCCGGTCGACTCGATGACGATGTCGGCGCGGAGCTCGCCCCAGGGCAGGTTCGCGGGGTCGCGCTCGGCGAACGTCTTGAAGGTGTTGCCGCCGACGGTGATCGTGTCGTCGGTGTGGGAGACCTCGGCCTTGAGGCGCCCCAGGATGGTGTCGTACTTGAGCAGGTGCACCAGGGTCGCGTTGTCAGTCAGGTCGTTGACACCGACGATCTCGATGTCCGCTCCCTGCTCGAGGAGCGCCCGGAAGTAGTTGCGGCCAATTCGGCCAAAACCGTTGATGCCTACGCGGATCGTCACGAACCGATCTCCTCGTTGGTGCGCCGGCCTGTCCCGCCGGCGAGCTGTATGGGATGTCCCCGACCGCTTACGACCCTACCTCTCCGTGAGCTTTTGAGTGACATCGGCCGGGACCTGACACTCCCCCTGCCACATGGGGGGACCGCAGCCGGGGCCCCGTACCGTGCGCTCGGCGCGGGGCCCCGGACCTCCGGCCCCCGTCACTCAGAGTGAGCGACGGGGGCTCTTATGATCAGCGGTGCAGCGACCTGAGCGCCTTACCGACGAGTACGGCTCGGTCCGCCGCCGCCGGCAGGTGTTCGAGGCCGAACCCGAGGAGCACCGTGTTACGCGTAGTGACCGACGCGTACGACTTGAACAGCTCCCCGGACCGGGACCAATCGCCCGCGACCACGGGGCTTCCGGCAGGTGCGCCCTGGGCGGTCCAGGCCCCCAGCGAGGTCTCGAATCCCTCCACGGCCTGGTCTGCCCCGCCGACCGAGACGCGCGCCTCGTCCGCGAACACGCCCCGGCCGCCGGCGCCGCCGTCCGAGACGTAGGAGAGGGAGACCTCGACGGTCTTGCCCGCGTACGCGCTCAGGTCGAAGGAGACCTGCTTCCAGCCGTCGGAGGATCCGGTGAAGCTGTTCCACTGACCGCTGGTGCCCTGGGCGGTGCAGCCGGCGCTGTCGAGGGTGAGGTAGTGCTTCAGGAACGGGTGGCCGTTGACGAAGAAGCCGGCCTCGCACTCCGTCGGGACGGCGGTGCTGCTCAGGCCGCCCGCCTCGGGCAGCGTGGTCCAGTCCTCGGCGCCGGTGGTGTGGGCCTCGAGCACCGCGTGGTCGTAGCCCTTTTCGGTGTTCCAGTTGAGGGCCATCTTCAGCTGCGGCTTGTCGGCGGCGGTGACCTTGGTCAGGTCGACCGTGCGGGTCAGCCGCTTCCACTCGTCGTCCTCGTGGGTGGCCGCGGCCATCCCGGCGCCGCTGTAGGGGGCGTACGGGTTCACGACCCCGGCGTACTGGCCCGACTGCGCGCTCTTGAACTGCGGGAACTGCGCGGCGGGCAGGGAGTCGGAGGTGACCGCGTAGGACCCGGGGGCGTTGAACGGGTTGCCCGCCGCGTCGCCCAGGCCGCCCTTGGCGCCGGCGAGGCCACCCGCACCGGTGAAGCCGTTGGCTCCGCCGGCACTCGTACGGCTGTAGGCGCCGAGGTAGTACTGGCTGAAGTCGTCGGTCACGGCGCGGCCGACCTGGGCGTTGCCGCCCGCGAGCTCGCCGGCCTCGATCAGCTTGCCGCCCTCGTTGAGGAAGTCGCGCACGGCGAGCTGGGTGTCACCGCCGGGCGTCTTGGCGCCCGTGTAGTGCACGGCCGTACGGAAGTGGGAGAGCACGCCGAGGTGGTGCGGGGCGCCCTGCGTGGCGACGTCCCAGACCGCCGCCGACTTCCCGTTGGCGCGCAGGGCGTCGACGTACTCCTGGGCGTGCTGGGCCTTGGCGCCCTCCTCCGCGACCACCAGCACGTCGGCGCGCGGCCGCTCGGCCACCGTGTACGTGAAGTGCTCGCTGGAGACCTGCCGGCCCGAGCGGTCGCGGCCCGTGAACCAGACCTCGACCTTGTCGCCGGGCCTGGCACCGTCGACCTTGGCCCGGTACTCGTCGAACCAGTTGTTGTCGTCGCCGCCGTAGACGTCGCCGCCCTTCCAGGCCTTGAGCCCGTCGTCGTGCGTGCGGCCGCCGTTGATGCGGAACTTGAGCTGCTTGTCCTTCAGCGCCTTGCGGGCGGTGACGGACACCGTCTGGTCCTCGCCCTTGGCCACGTAGGAGGTGGCGAAGGGGTCGAGCGTGAAGTCCGCGGCGCTCAGGCCCACGGAGGACTTCGGCTGGTCCGGGTGGGCGGCGCTCTCGCCGACGGCGAGCGCGAAGGGGATGTTCTTCGCGAACTCCGCCTGGATGAGCTTCTCGTCGTCCGGGAAGTTGAAGCCGGACCGGCAGTCCTCGGGCTTCCACCGGTCGTTCGGGTCGCTCGCGGACGCCGTCTGGCAGGTGGTCATCTCCGGCGTGAACATCATGACGCCGTTGACGTTGGCGGCGTGTCCGTCGGCCTCGCCGTTGGTGGTGTAGAGCTCCGAGGAGACCTGCGGGTAGTAGCCCGGGATCGCGGAGTTCTCCGGGGTGCCGGCGAGCGCCTTGTAGGCGACGTCGTCCGGGGTCGGGGTGGCCACCTGCCAGCCCACGCCGTAGAGCAGCAGCTCGGCGGCGGAGTGGTAGTTGATGGCGTACGTGAAGCCGATGCGCTTCTCGAACGCGTCGAGGGCGACGGTCTCCGGCTCGGAGGACGCCTTGGTGCCGCGGTAGGTCTCGCTCGACTGGTTCGGCGAGGAACCCTCGTTGTCGTAGCCCCACTTGTAGGCGAAGTTCCGGTTGAGGTCGACGCCGTCACCGGTGGTGATCTTGCCGTCCCCGTTGTTGTCGTGCAGGTTCTTGCGCCACAGCCGGTCGCCGTCGGGGGAGTGCGTGTAGTCGTACCCGTCCGGGTTGGCGGACAGCAGGAACCACAGCTCGGTGGAGTCCACCAGCTTGGTGATCCGCTGGTCCTTGCCGTAGTTGTCGAGGGTGTGGTGCATCAGCCGCCGGGTCATCTCCGGAGTGATCCACTCCCGGGCGTGCTGGTTGGACATGTAGAGCACGGACGGCTTGTCGCCGTCCTTGGTCGTGCGGGCGTTCTTGGTGACCTTCAGCGCGAGGATGTCCTTGCCCTGGACGGTCTTGCCGATGGAGACCACCTTGGCGAGGCCCGGGTTGGCCTGGGCGGTCTTGAGGATCTCCTCCTGGAGGCCGCCCTTGCCGCTGTACGGGCGGAAGACCCCGTCGCCGACGGCCTCGGAGCGGGCCGCGCCCGCGGGGACCTCGTGCTCGGCGAGCTTGACGCCCCGGCCGGCGAGCTCCTTGGCCTGGCCCCCGGTGAGGAACAGCTCGACCTTGGCGGTCCCGGTCTGCGGGACGCGTTCGGTGAACTCCTGGGCGTCCTGGCCCGCGGCCAGGAGGAGCGGGATCTGCTCCTTGGTGACGTCCGCGTCGTAGACCCGTACCTCGTCGGCGCCGGGTGCGGCGTCCGCTGCGGGCCGGGCGTGGGCCGCCGGGAGGACGGCCAGTGTGGTTCCGAAGACGAGTGCGCTTGCGGCGAGGATCGATCTCGCGCGGTGCCTCATGTGCCCCCCTGGGCGTCGTCTGCCACGAAAGCGTTCGGACGACAGGCTCACGATCAGGCGATGCTCATGTCAATGGGGCGTGTCTCAAAGGGGCCCGCACGTGTGACGTGCGGGCCCCCTTGCGGCGTACGGGACGAGGCGTACGGGACGAGGCGCGGCTAGCCGGCCATGTTGTCGGCCAGGTCCTCGCTGAGGTTCGACTCGGTGCCCGGGATGCCGAGGTCCTGGGCCCGCTTGTCCGCCATCGCCAGCAGGCGGCGGATCCGGCCCGCGACCGCGTCCTTGGTCAGCGGCGGGTCGGCGAGCGCGCCCAGCTCCTCCAGGGAGGCCTGCTTGTGCTCCATGCGCAGCCGGCCGGCCGCGGCGAGGTGCTCGGGCACCTCTTCCCCGAGGATCTCCAGGGCACGCTGGACGCGGGCTCCGGCGGCCACCGCGGCCCGCGCCGAGCGGCGCAGGTTGGCGTCGTCGAAGTTGGCGAGGCGGTTGGCGGTGGCGCGCACCTCGCGCCGCATCCGCCGCTCCTCCCAGGCCAGCACCGACTCGTGGGCGCCGAGCCGGGTCAGCAGTGCGCCGATGGCGTCGCCGTCGCGGACCACGACCCGGTCCACGCCGCGCACCTCGCGAGCCTTCGCGGCGATGGAGAGCCGGCGGGCGGCGCCCACCAGGGCCAGGGCGGCCTCCGGACCGGGGCAGGTCACCTCCAGGGAGGAGGACCGGCCCGGCTCGGTGAGCGAGCCGTGGGCCAGGAAGGCGCCGCGCCAGGCCGCCTCGGCGTCGCAGGTGGCCCCGGAGACCACCTGCGGGGGCAGACCGCGGATGGGGCGGCCGCGGCCGTCCACGAGGCCCGTCTGGCGCGCCAGCTGGTCGCCGCCGGCCACGACCCGGACGACGTACCGGCTGCCGCGGCGCAGGCCGCCGGGAGCCATGACCACCAGGTCCGAGGAATGGCCGAAGATCTCCAGGATGTCCTTGCGCAGGCGTCTGGCGGCGATCCCCGTGTCCAGCTCCGCCTCGATGACGATGCGGCCGCTCACCAGGTGCAGCCCGCCCGCGAACCGAAGGATCGCCGAGACCTCCGCCTTCCTGCAGCAGGTCCGGGTGACGGGGAGGCGGGAGATCTCATCCTTCACCGCGGGCGTCATCGCCATGGGCCGATCCTTCCATGCATCCGAAAAATACGGTCGTACGCGGCGGCGAGCAGCTCCGGGTCATGCTTCGGAGAGCCGTCTTCCCTGGCCACCGGCGCCAGCTCGACCGCGGCACCGAACCGTTTTGCGGCATCGGCGAGGGACTCGCGGTCGGGCACGGCGGCCTCGTCGGCCAGCACCACGTCCAGGGCGAGTTTAGGGGCGTGTCGGGCCAAAACCTCCAAATGACGCTGCGGAGAGAAGCCCTCTGTTTCACCGGGCTGCGGCGCGAGGTTCAGCGACAGGACCCTGCGGGCCTTCGTCTCGATCAGCGCGTCGAGCAGTTCCGGCACCAGCAGGTGCGGGATCACGGAGGAGAACCAGGATCCGGGACCGAGCACCACCCAGTCCGCGTCCAGGACCGCGGCGACGGCCTCCGGCACGGCGGGCGGATCGCCGGGCACGACCTGCACGGAGAGCACCTCGCCGGGGGTGGTGGCCACCGTGGCCTGCCCCCGGACGGTGTCGACCTCGCCCGGGCGGGCCGGGTCGTGGCCGCGGACCAGCGCCTGGAGCTCCAGCGGCACCGCCGACATCGGCAGGACCCGGCCCTGCGCGCCCAGCAGCTTCCCCACCAGGTCGAGTGCCTGGACGGGGTCGCCGAGCTGCTCCCACAGGGCCACGATCAGCAGGTTGCCGACGGCGTGCCCGTGCAGGTCGCCCTCGGACTGGAAGCGGTGCTGGATCACCCGGGCCCAGGTCTGGCCCCAGTCGTCGTCCCCGCACAGCGCGGCCAGCGCCTTGCGCAGGTCGCCGGGCGGCAGCACGCCGAGCTCCTCGCGCAGGCGCCCGCTGGAGCCGCCGTCGTCGGCGACCGTGACCACGGCCGTGAGCTCGCCGGTGATCCGGCGCAGGGCTGCCAGGGAGGCCGACAGGCCCATGCCGCCGCCGAGCGCGACGACCTTGGGTGCGACCACCTTGGGGGCTGCGCCGCGGCGCAGCCCGGTGCGGCCCGCGCCGTCCTCGCCCCGCCCCGAGGTGAGGCGGCGCAGGCGGCGCAGCCGCAGGGTGCGTCCGGTCACTCGCGCCCCATGTCCCGGTGGACTACGACGGTCTCGACTCCCTCGGAGGCGAGGCGGGCAGCGAGCTTCTCGGACATGGCCACGCTGCGGTGCTTGCCGCCGGTGCAGCCGACCGCGATGGTCACGTACCGCTTGCCCTCGCGGCGGTAGCCGGTGGCGATGAGCTGGAGCAGCTCGGTGTAGCGGTCGAGGAACTCCTTGGCGCCGGGCTGGCTGAAGACGTAGCCCGACACCTCCGGGTTGAGGCCCGTGAAGGGGCGCAGCTCGGGGACCCAGTGCGGGTTCGGGATGAAGCGGCAGTCGACGACGAGGTCGGCGTCGACGGGCAGGCCGTACTTGTAGCCGAAGGACATGACGGTCGCCCGCAGCTCGGGCTCCTCGTCGCCCGCGAACTGGGCGTCCATCTTCGCGCGCAGCTCGTGCACGTTCAGGCTGGAGGTGTCGATGACCAGGTCGGCGTCGCCGCGCAGCTCGCGCAGCAGGTCGCGCTCGGCGGCGATGCCGTCGGTGATGCGGCCGTCGCCCTGGAGGGGGTGCGGGCGGCGGACCGACTCGAAGCGGCGGACCAGCGCGTCGTCGGAGGACTCCAGGAAGACGATGCGCCGGGTGACGCCCTTGCTGTCGAGGTCGGCGAGGGACTCGCGCAGGGCGTCGAAGAACTGGCGGCCGCGGACGTCGACGACGACCGCGATGCGCGCCACGTTGCCCTGCGAGCGGGCACCGAGCTCCACCATGGTGGGGATCAGCGCCGGCGGGAGGTTGTCGACGACGAACCAGCCGAGGTCCTCCAGACACTTGGCCGCCGTACTGCGGCCGGCCCCGGACATCCCGGAGATGATCACCAGCTCGGGGATGGCCGCCTCGGCGGTATCTCCGGGCTCCGCTGTCGTGCCCGTGCTCACCTGTGCTCCGTCTCGGTCGTGCTCGGTCGTGTGGTCGGTCATCTCGTCGGTCGTCTGCTCGGTCTCGCGCTCGGTCATTGCTCGGTCCCCCGTTCGGACGATGTCTCCCGGCTGCCGCCGGGAGGTGCCCCCACCCGCGTGGGCGGGGTCTCATCCTCAATGATCTCTCCTGTCGCCGTGTTGACGGCAGGACCGGCGGGAACCGACCGGGCGAGCGCCGCGGCCACGGTCTCGGCCGTCTTGCGGCCTATGCCCGGGACCTCGCAGATCTGGTCGATTGTCGCCTGTCTCAGCTTCTTCACCGAACCGAAGTGCTTGACCAGGGCCTGCCTGCGGCTTTCCCCGAGACCGGGCACCTCGTCGAGCGGGCCCGCCTTGAGGCGTTTTCCGCGCTTGTTCCGCTGGTACTGGATGGCGAACCGGTGGGCTTCGTCACGTACCCGCTGGAGCAGGTAGAGGCCCTCGCTGGTGCGGGGCAGCACGACCGGGTCGTCCTCGCCGGGCAGCCAGACCTCCTCCAGCCGCTTGGCCAGCCCGCACACGGCCACGTCGTCGACGCCGAGCTCCTCCAGGGCCCGCTTCGCGGCCGCCACCTGCGGCTGCCCGCCGTCGACCACGACGAGCTGGGGCGGGTACGCGAAGCGCCTGGGCCGCCCGTCGTCCTCGGCGAGGGGGTCCTCCCCGTCCTCCGGGGACCACTCCCCCGTCTTCAGCTTCTCCTGGAGGTAGCGGCGGAAGCGCCGGGACACCACCTCGTGCATGGACCGGACGTCGTCCTGCCCCTCGAACGTCTTGATCTGGAAGCGCCGGTACTCGCTCTTGCGCGCCAGCCCGTCCTCGAAGACGACCATCGAGGCCACCACGTCGTCGCCCTGGAGGTGCGAGATGTCGAAGCACTCGATGCGCAGCGGCGCGCTGTCCAGCTCGAGGGCCTCGGCGATCTCCTCCAGGGCCCGGGAGCGGGTGGTGAGGTCGCTGGCGCGCTTGGTCTTGTGCAGGGCCAGGGACTGCTGCGCGTTGCGGTGGACGGTCTCCATCAGCGCCTTCTTGTCCCCGCGCTGCGGGATGCGCAGGCTGACCTGCGACCCGCGCCGCTCGGCGAGCCACTGGCCCAGCGCCGGGGTGTCCTCGGGCAGCGCCGGAACCAGCACCTCCTTGGGCACGCTCTCCCCGGTCTCCTCCCCGTAGAGCTGCTGGAGGGCGTGCTCGACGAGCCCGGCGGTGTCGACGGCCTCGACCTTGTCGGTGACCCAGCCGCGCTGGCCGCGGACCCGGCCGCCGCGTACGTGGAAGATCTGCACGGCCGCTTCGAGCTCGTCCTCGGCGACGGCGATGAGATCGGCATCCGTGGCGTCGGCGAGGACGACGGCGTTCTTCTCCATGGCCCGGCGCAGCGCTCCTATGTCGTCGCGCAGACGGGCGGCCTTCTCGTACTCCATCTCCTCGGCGGCCTCGTGCATCTGCCGCTCGAGCCGGGAGAGGTACGCCCCGGTCCGTCCCGCCATGAAGTCGCAGAAGTCCTCGGCGAGTTCGCGGTGCTCCTCGGGGGTGACCCGGCCGACGCAGGGCGCGGAGCACTTGCCGATGTAGCCGAGCAGGCAGGGCCGGCCGATCTGCGCGGACCGCTTGAACACCCCGGCGGAGCAGGTCCGTACCGGGAACACCCGCAGCATGAGGTCGACGGTCTCGCGAATCGCCCAGGCGTGCCCATAGGGCCCGAAGTACCGCACGCCCTTCTTCTTGGGCCCCCGCATGACCTGAACCCTCGGGTACTCCTCGTTCATCGTCACGGCGAGGGAGGGGTAGCTCTTGTCGTCCCGGTACTTGACGTTGAACCGGGGGTCGTACTCCTTGATCCAGGAGTACTCGAGCTGCAGCGCCTCGACCTCGGTGGAGACGACGGTCCACTCGACGGAGGCGGCCGTGGTCACCATGGTGGCGGTACGGGGGTGCAGCCCGGCGAGGTCCTGGAAGTAGTTGGCCAGCCGCTGCCGCAGGCTCTTGGCCTTCCCGACGTAGATCACCCGGCGGTGCTCGTCGCGGAATCGGTAGACCCCCGGGGAGTCGGGAATCTGCCCCGGCGCGGGACGGTAGCTGGAAGGGTCGGCCATGCCAACCACCCTACTTGCGGGGGCTGACAACGAACCCCCGCCATCCCTCTCTCCGGGGTGTCACTCCGGCCCCGCCGGCGTTCGGGGCGCGGGGTACGGGGCGGGGCCCCGGGGCCTTCCGGAGCTCCCGGTTTCAGGGGCGGGGCGGGCGGAGTCCCCGCCTCCGGCCCGCCCCGCGCTCGAGGGCCGGGGCCGGGCGGGGCCCGGTGAACGGGAGAAGGGCGGGGACGGGCATTGCAGCCCGCAGGGCCCGGCGTCCGGGGGGACGGCCGGACCCTGCGGGGGTCACGGGGGTCAGCCCTGCGCAGCGGTGCGCCGGCGCAGCCGCAGCACGGCCACGCATCCGGCCGCGCCCAGCGCGAGCGCTCCTGCGGCTCCGGCCGCCACCGGCGTACCCGCATCGGCGGTGGCCTCGGCGGCGGCCGCCGAGTAGCCCCCGGCCTTGCCCCGCTCCGCGTACGCCGACCCCGGCAGCTTGTCGCCGTACGCCCGCGTCACCCGCGACCGGTACGCGGCAAGGCTGGTGCCCCCCGCCCCGACGGCGCGCTCGGCGTCCTCGTCCAGCGGCAGCACCCGGCTCCCCCCGGCGACGTACCACGCGTCGATCTGCGGTTCCCGGAACACCGTCCCGCCCGGCAGCTTCGCGGCACCGAGCTGCGCGTAGCGGAATTCGTCGTCGCCGGTGGCGATGTTCACGACCTGCCACCCCGCCTCGGTCCGGGCGGTCCACAGCGCGGCCCGCTGCCCGTCCGAGGAGACCGCCTTGCTGGCGAGGAACTCCAGCCGGGCCACGGACGCCCCGGCCTTGCCCGCCACGAAGTCCGGGGAGAGGTAGCTGACCGGTATCGCCTCGCCCTCGACCCGCGGCCGGGCCGCGTCGGGCGCGACCTTGCCCTCCCGGGCGAAGAAGCGGGAGAGCGTGGCCAGGGTCTCGGGGGCGGCGGCCGCCTGCGCCGCCGCGGCCTTCGTCTCGGCGGTGGCGGACTGCGGCTGCGGCACGGGCGCCGCCGAGGCCTGCGGGGCCGCTGCGCCGATGAGGGCGGCGGCGCTCGCGGCGAGGAGCGCGGCGGAGGCACGCCTGGTCATGACGGTGACGGCGGTCATGGCGCTCACGCCCCGATCCGGTAGAGCGAGTGGGTCCAGGAGAAGGTGCTGTTGTCCACGTACCAGGCGTGCGAAGCCCAGTTGTAGCGGTCGCTCGACGGCCACGGATCGCCCCAGTAGACCCAGCTGTTGGCGGTGTCGTAGCCGTAGATGACGTGCATGTGGCCGCCGCCGTCGGACCACTGGATCCGGGTCTCGACCGGCCGGTTCGCGTCGATCTCGCTCTGCACGGTGGTGTAGCGCAGCCAGCCGTTCACGTACGAGCCGGAGTTGATGCCGGCCCAGTTCAGGGCGGTCTGGACGTTGCCGAGGGTGGCCTGGTTGTTGGGGCAGTCGTAGCCCTGCTGGCGGTTGAAGGCGGCGTTGCAGAACTGGTTCTGGGTGTAGTTGCGGCCGAACCAGGTGGCGATGGTGTTGCCGCTCGCGGCCCAGCACCAGTTGGTCTTCTGCTGGGCCTGCATGGTGATGTTCAGGCGCTTGTACGCCAGGGCGGAGTCGGTGCCGGTGGCGGCACCGACACCGGCCGCGGTGGCGGTGGCAGTGGCGGTGGGCAGGGCGAAGAGCACGGCGGTGAGGACGGCGGCCAGGGAAAGCCGCCGCCGGTTTCGGTTGCGCATCGCGTTCCTCCCGTGTGGGGATCTCCCCGGTGGGGCCGGGGAGGGTGGGGATGGAGGAGCGCGTCCGGACGCTGCTGCCGAGCATCAGGGTGTTGTCGCGATCAGGTCAACAGGCTTCAATACGCCGTGACATTGCAGTGTGAACGGCGGGGCCGCAGTGTGAATGACTGCCGTCCTTTCACCTGGACCCCGGGTGCCACCGGCGGGCTCTTCCGCCCCACCGTGCGTGAATGTTCACAGGAGGAGCCGTCATGCGGTCGACCGGGGAGAGCACGCGCGCAAGCGCTCGGGGCAGCATGCACGGCAGCGCTCAGGAGCTGGGGCAACTCCTGAGCGCCGGACCCTTCCATCTCGCGCTGCGCGCCGCCCTCACCGCCCGCGGCCTGCCCCTGCACCGCATCCAGCACCGCCTCGCGGCCCGTGGCATCAAGCTCGGCGTGACCAGCCTCAGTTACTGGCAGCAGGGCGCCCGCCGGCCGCGCCGCCCCGAGTCGCTGAAGGCCGTACGGGCCCTGGAACAGATCCTGGAACTGCCCGAGGGCACCCTGCTGCGGCTGCTGGCCGCCCCTGAGGGCGCCGGGCCCGAGGCGGTCCGCCCCCCGGCCCGCTCGTACCGGGCCCTGGTCAGCGTCGGCGCAGCCGTGGAGGGGCTGCTGGCCGGCATGGAACTGCCCGCCGACGGCGGCCTGCACACCGTCGGCCACCACGAGCGGGTACGGATCGGGGCGGGCGGCGAACTGCTGGGCCGCGAGTCGCAGCACGTCGTACGGGCCCACCGCGACGGGGTCGACCGGTACCTTGCCGTCCACCACGGCGACCCCGGCTGCGACCCGGCCAGGGTCCGCGTCCGGGCGGACGAGAACTGCCGGACCGGACGCGTCCGCTGGCACCGCGAGGCCGAGGTGCTGGTCGCCGAGCTGCTCTTCGACGCCCGGCTGCGCGCCGGGGACACCTACGTCTTCGGGTACGGCTTCGAGGACGGGACCGGCGCCCGCTGCACCGAGTACGTCCGCGGGTTCAGCTACAGCGGCGGGCAGTACGTGCTCCAGGTCCGCTTCGACGAGGCGGCGCTGCCGGTGCGCTGCCGGCGGTTCAGCCGGTCCGGGCCGGGCGCGCCGCGCAGCGGGCTGGCGGACCTGACGCCGAGCGGGCGCCACCGGGCCGTGCACCTCGTGGAGCCGGGGGTGCGGCGCGGCCTGCTGGGGATCGCCTGGGACTGGGCGTAGGGGGTGTCTTGTGGATCATGCCGGGCTCGCGGTGTCCGGTGCCTGATCCGGCCTGATCCACAAGACACCCCCTGGCTCAGCCCGCGACGAGCTTGCCGCCCTCGGCCCTGACGGGGACGGCGGGCAGCGGGTCGGCGGCCGGGCCGCGCAGCACCTTGCCGGTGGTCACGTCGAAGCGGCTGCCGTGGCAGGGGCAGTTGCCCTCGCCCTCGACGATCTTGTCCAGGACGCAGCCGGCGTGCGTGCACTGGGCGCTGAACGCCTTGTACTGGCCCTCCGCCGGGCAGCTGACGACCAGCTTCTGGTTCCGGAACAGCTTCGACCCGCCGACCGGGACCTCGGACGCGGCGCCGAGCTCCACCGGGGCGGCGGGGACCGCCGGGGAGCCGGAGCCGCTGTTGCTCTCGGTGGAGCAGGCCGCGAGCGCCGTCCCGCCGCCGACGGCTCCGACGATCGCGGCGGCGCCCTTGAGCACGGTACGGCGGGCGGCGGACTGCGACGCGGACATGCGGTTCTCCTGGCCTGAAGGTTCTGGTGGTTCCGGCGGTGCTGCCGGTTCCGGCGGTGCTGCCCGTGCTGCCGGTGTTGCTGCCGGCGGGCCCCCCGACGATACCGCCGCCCGGTTCCGCCGCCCGATGGGATACCTTCCCCCGCGTGATCGTCGTCGGTGGAGAAGCCCTGATCGACCTCGTGCCCGTGGCGCAGCCGCCGGGCGCGCTCGTGCCGCGGCCGGGCGGGGGGCCGTACAACACCGCCCTCGCGCTGGGCCGTCTCGGTGCGGAGGTCGCCTTCTGCTCCCGGGTCTCGACGGACGGCTTCGGCGAGAGCCTCCTCTCCGGGCTGCATGCGGCCGGGGTGGACCTCTCGCTGGTCCAGCGCGGGCCGGAGCCCACCACCCTCGCCGTGCCCTCGCTGGCCCCGGACGGCTCGGCGGCGTACGGCTTCTACGTGGAGGGCACGGCCGACCGGCTCTTCACCCTGCCCGAGGCGCTCCCCGCAGGTACCCGGGCCCTGGCGCTCGGGACCTGCTCCCTCGCCCTGGAGCCGGGTGCGAGCGCGTACGAGGCCCTGCTGCGCCGGGAGTCCGGGCGCGGGGTGCTGACCCTGCTGGACCCCAACATCCGCCCGGCGCTGATCTCGGATCCGGCGGCGTACCGGGCCCGGTTCCTGGGCTGGCTGCCGTACGTGTCCGTCCTCAAGCTGTCGGAGGAGGACGCCCGGTGGCTGGGCGGCCGGGTCTCGGACTGGCTGGCGGCGGGGCCCTCGGCGGTGGTGCTGACCCGGGGCGGGCAGGGGCTGACGGTCCGGACCCGGGAGGGTGCGCAGTACACGGCGCCGGCCCGCCGGGTCGCCGTGGCGGACACGATCGGCGCGGGCGACACCGTCAACGCGGCCCTGCTGCACCGCCTGTCAGGTCCGGCGGGTCCGGCCGGCGGCCCGGTGGACTGGCCGGGCGTGCTGGCCTACGCGGCCCACGCGGCGGCGCTGACCTGCACCCGCTCGGGCGCGGAGCCGCCGTACGCGCAGGAGCTCAGCGGATAGCGGCCCACAGGGTCCGGGCCACGGCGGGGGCGAACTCCTCGACGGGCCGGACCACCTCCGGGCCCGAGAAGTGCAGGAAGAAGGCCCGCTGGAAGCAGGCGCCGAGCAGCAGCTCGGCGGCCGCCTCCGGATCGGCGTCGGGGCGCAGCCGCCCCCGCTCGAGCTCGCGGCGCAGCCGGCCGGTCAGGGCGTCGCGGACGACATGGGGGCCGGTGCCGATCTCCTGGACTCCCTCGCGGTGGCGGGTCAGCAGGGCGGGCTCGGCGAACAGCGAGGCGGCCATGGGCATGGCGTCGGCGTAGAAGAGCGAGGCGTGGCGGGCGATCGCGGTGAGCGCCTCCTCGACGGAGCGCTCGTCCTGGTCTCCGGCGAGCTCGGCCATGAGCGGCCCGGCGTTGGGGGTGCGCTCCATGAGGACGCGCACGAAGAGCTCCTCCTTGTTCGCGTAGTGCTTGTAGAGCGCGGCCTCCGAGCAGCCGGCCTCGCGGGCGATGGCCTTGGTGGTGGTGTTGGCGAGGCCGATGGTGCGCATGAGCGTCTCGGCGGCGTCGAGGAGCCGCTCGGGCGTGGGCCGGCTTGACTTCGGGGTGAGCATTCACTCACCCTAGCGGAAGAAGGGGTGAGTAAATACTCACCCACCTTTGGACGGGAGCCGGCGATGAAACTGACGGTGTTCGGAGCCACGGGCGGTGTCGGCCGCGAGGTCGTCCGACAGGCCCTCGACGCGGGTCACGAGGTGACGGCGGTGGTCCGCGACCCCGCCCGGCTGGGCGTGCCCGCGCACGACCGCCTCCGGGTGGCCGTGGTACGCGATCTGACGGACGAGGACGCGCTGCTGCCGGTCCTCGCGGGCCGGTCGGCGGTGATCTCGGCCCTGGGATCGGCGAGCAACAAGCAGGCCCGGCTCACCCCGGTCACCGGGCCGGCGCTGCGGGCCGTCGTGTCGGCGATGGACCGGGCGGGCGTGAGCCGCCTGGCGGCGGTGAGCGCGGCCCCGGTCGGCCCGGACGTCGAGACCGACGGGTTCGTGGCCCGGAAGGTCTTCCTCCCGCTGCTGCGCCGGGCCCTGCGCGACCTGTACGCGGACCTGGCGGTCATGGAGGCGACGATCCGCGCCAGCGGCACCGAGTGGACGGTGATCCGCCCGCCGCGCCTCCTGAACAGGCCGCACACCGGCAGCTACCGCCGGGCCATCGGCGCCAACGTCCCCAACGCCCGCACGATCTCCCGCGCGGATGTCGCGGACGCCCTGCTGGCCTCGCTGACGGACCCGGCAACGGCCCGCCGGGCGGTGGGCGTGGCGGCCTGACCCCGGCGGGGCCTTGCCGAGGGCGGCCCCCACGGGGGTGGAGCCGCCCGTGGGCGCACGGGAGCGCAGGAGGGCCCCCGCAGCCGTCCGGCTGCGGGGGCCTCCTGCGCCCGGCTCCGCGCGGTCAGGCCTTGCGGGCCCGGGCCGTCGTCTTCTTGGCGGCAGCCGTCTTCGCCGGAGCCGCCGCCTTCTTGGCCGGGGTCCGCTTCGCGGCGGCCTTCTTCGGCGGGGCCGCGAGCGACGCGGCGTCCGAGACCCGCTCCGCCCCCAGGATGTCCCGCAGGAACTTGCCCGTGTGGCTCGCGCCCACCGAGGCGATCTGCTCCGGCGTGCCCTCGGCGACCACCAGGCCGCCTCCGTAACCGCCCTCCGGGCCCATGTCGATGACCCAGTCGGCCGTCTTGACGACGTCCAGGTTGTGCTCGATGACGATCACCGAGTTGCCCTTGTCCACCAGCCCCGACAGCACCTTGATCAGCTTCGAGATGTCCTCGAAGTGCAGACCCGTCGTCGGCTCGTCCAGCACGTACACCGTCCGGCCCGTCGACCGCTTCTGCAGCTCCGACGCCAGCTTCACGCGCTGCGCCTCACCGCCCGAGAGCGTCGGCGCCGACTGGCCGAGCCGGACGTACCCGAGGCCCACCTCGTTCAGCGTCTTCAGGTGCCGCGAGATCGTCGGCACCGCCTCGAAGAAGTCCAGCGCCTCCTCGATCGGCATGTTCAGGACCTCGGCGATGGACTTGCCCTTGTAGTGGACCTCCAGCGTCTCCCGGTTGTACCGGTCGCCGTGGCAGACCTCGCACGGGACGTAGACGTCCGGCAGGAAGTTCATCTCGATCTTGATGGTGCCGTCGCCGGAGCAGTTCTCGCAGCGGCCGCCCTTCACGTTGAAGGAGAAGCGGCCCGGCAGGTAGCCGCGCACCTTCGCCTCCATCGTCTCCGCGAAGAGCTTGCGCACGTGGTCGAAGACGCCCGTGTACGTCGCCGGGTTGGAGCGCGGGGTCCGGCCGATCGGCGACTGGTCGACGTGCACGACCTTGTCGACGAGGTCGTCCCCGTCCACCCGCGTGTGCCGTCCCGGCACCGACCGGGCGCCGTTCAGCTCGCGTGCCAGGTGCGTGTACAGGATGTCGTTGACCAGCGTCGACTTGCCCGACCCCGACACGCCCGTGACCGCCGTGAGCACGCCCAGCGGGAAGGACACGTCGATGTCCCGCAGGTTGTTCTCCTTGGCGCCGTGGACCGTGAGCTTCCGATCCCCGTTCACCGGCCGCCGGACGTCCGGCACCGCGATGGACCGCTTCCCGGACAGGTACTGCCCGGTCATCGAGTCGCCGTTCTTCAGCAGCTCCTTCAGGGAGCCGCTGTGCACGACCTTGCCGCCGTGCTCGCCGGCGCCCGGGCCGATGTCCACGACCCAGTCGGCCACCTTGATGGTGTCCTCGTCGTGCTCGACCACGATCAGGGTGTTGCCCATGTCCCGCAGCCGCACCAGCGTCTCGATCAGCCGGTGGTTGTCCCGCTGGTGCAGGCCGATGGAGGGCTCGTCCAGTACGTACAGCACGCCGACCAGGCCGGAGCCGATCTGGGTGGCGAGGCGGATGCGCTGGGCCTCGCCGCCCGACAGGGTGCCGGCGGCGCGGTTCAGCGAGAGGTAGTCCAGGCCGACGTCGACGAGGAAGCGGAGCCGCTCGTTGACCTCCTTCAGGACCCGCTCGGCGATCTTCTTGTCGCGGGCGTCGAGCCGCATCCGCCCGAGGAAGTCCGCACACTCGCTGATCGACATCGCGGCGACCTCGGCGATGGACTTCTCCATCACCGTCACCGCGAGCACGATCGGCTTGAGCCGGGTGCCCTCACAGGTCGGGCAGGGCACCTCGCGCATGTAGCCCTCGAAGCGCTCGCGGCTGGCGTCGCTCTCGGACTCGGAGTGCCGGCGCTTGACGAACGGCACGGCGCCCTCGAAGGCCGTCGTGTACGCCCGCTCGCGCCCGTACCGGTTGCGGTAGCGGACCTCGATCTGCGTCTTGTGCCCGTACAGCAGGGCCTTCTTCGCCCGCTGCGGCAGCCCGGCCCACGGGATGTCCGTACGGAAGCCCAGCTCGCCGGCGAGCGCGCCGATCAGCCGCTGGAAGTAGTCCTTGGTGTGACCGAGGGACCACGGGGAGACCGCTCCCTCGTCCAGGGACTTGTCCTCGTCGGGGACGATCAGCTCCGGGTCGACCTCCATGCGCGTACCGATGCCGGTGCACTCGGGGCAGGCGCCGAAGGGCGAGTTGAAGGAGAAGGAGCGCGGCTCCAGCTCCTCGAAGGACAGGTCGTCGTACGGGCAGTAGAGGTGCTCGGAGTACATCCGCTCGCGCTCGGGGTCGTCCTCGGCGAGGTCGACGAAGTCCAGGATCACCATGCCGCCGGAGAGCCCGAGGGCGGTCTCCACGGAGTCGGTGAGCCGGCGCTTGGCGCTGTCCTTGACGGTGAGGCGGTCGATGACCACCTCGATCGTGTGCTTCTCCTGCTTCTTCAGCACGGGCGGCTCGGAGAGCTGGATGGTCTCCCCGTCCACCCGCGCCCGGCTGTAGCCCTTGGTCTGGAGGTCGGAGAAGAGGTCGACGAACTCGCCCTTGCGCTCGCGCACCAGCGGCGAGAGCACCTGGAAGCGGCTGCCCTCGGGGAGCGCGAGCACCTTGTCGACGATCGCCTGCGGCGACTGGCGGGAGATGGGGCGGCGGCACTCGGGGCAGTGGGGCTTGCCGATGCGCGCGAAGAGCAGGCGGAGGTAGTCGTAGACCTCGGTGATGGTGCCGACCGTCGAGCGCGGGTTGCGCGAGGTCGACTTCTGGTCGATCGAGACGGCCGGCGAGAGCCCCTCGATGAAGTCCACGTCGGGCTTGTCCATCTGCCCCAGGAACTGGCGGGCGTACGACGAGAGCGACTCGACGTAGCGGCGCTGGCCCTCGGCGAAGATCGTGTCGAAGGCCAGGGAGGACTTGCCCGAACCGGAGAGTCCGGTGAAGACGATGAGTGAGTCGCGGGGCAGGTCGAGCGAGACGTTCTTGAGGTTGTGCTCGCGAGCGCCACGAACGATGAGACGGTCGGTCACGCCGGTCCGCACCTTTCTTGAGAGAGCGGGGGCACGGGCCCCCGTCCCAGGGTATGGGGGGCGCCTCTGCAACGGGGAAGAGAGCTTGGACTTCGAGCGTATAGCACGCGCATTCGATTTACGGCACTCCCCGGACGGCTTCACCCGTTCGTGTGGTCGGGGCACCGCGGCACTAGGCTCGGATCCATGACTGATCATGTGCACGACCTGCAATCTGTACGTGAAGCCACGGACCGACTGCTGACCGCGGTCGCGAAACTGGACAACGCCGCCCTGGCCGAGGAGTCACACCTCCCGGGCTGGACCCGCGGCCACGTGCTGGCCCACCTCGCGCGCAACGCGGACGCCCTCGTCAACGTCTTCGCGGGCCGCCCGATGTACGCGAGCGCCGAGGCCCGCGACGGCGACATCGAGCGCGACGCCCTGCGCCCGCTGGACGTCCAGCTCGCCGACCTGCGCGAGACCCACGCCGGCTTCCTGGCGCAGACCGGGCAGGACCAGGACTGGTCGCGCACCGTCGAGCTGCGCAACGGGGTCACCGACCTGGCCGCGAACGTGCCCTTCCGCCGCCTCGTCGAGGTCGAGCTGCACCACGTCGACCTGAACATCGGCTACGAGCTCTCCGACCTCCCGGAGGAGTTCACCGGGCGCGAGATCGCCTTCCTCGCCGACCGCTGGGCCGGGCGCCCCGAGGTGCCCCCGGTGACCCTCCAGATCGAGGGCGACGGCAGCGGTTCCACGTGGCACACCGGCGGCGCCGAGGGCGGCCCGGTCACCCTGGTCGGCACCGGGCCCGAGCTCCTCGGCTGGCTGGCCGGGCGCGGGGACCGGGGCGCGCACCTCACTGTCGTGGGCGGCCTCCTGCCGGCCCTCCCCCCACTCTAGGATCAGGACATGACGTACAGCGGAGCGGTCAAGGTCGGCGGTCCGGCCGACGTGCACGAACTCCCGGACCTGATGATTTCCAAGGTCGCGGTGGGCCCCATGGACAACAACGCGTACCTGCTGCGCTGCCGGGCCACCGACGAGCAGCTGCTGATCGACGCGGCAGCGGAGCCGGCGACCCTGCTGCAGCTGATCGGCGACGACGGCATCGCGTCCGTCGTCACGACGCACCGGCACGGCGACCACTGGGGTGCGCTCCAGGCCGTGGTCGACGCGACCGGCGCGCGCACCTACGCGGGCGCCGACGACGTCGAGGGCATCCCGGTGGCCACCGACGTGCCCGTGGCGGACGGGGACACGATCCGGGTGGGGCGGGTCACGCTGACCGCCCGCCACCTGGTCGGGCACACCCCCGGCTCGATCGCCCTGATCTACGACGACCCGCACGGGCATGCGCACGTGTTCACCGGGGACTGCCTGTTCCCGGGCGGCGTCGGCAACACCAACAACGACCCGAAGGCCTTCGCCCGCCTCATCGACGACGTGCAGCACAAGCTCTTCGAGCAGCTGTCGGACGAGACCTGGGTCTACCCGGGGCACGGCGGCGACACCACGCTCGGCGCGGAGCGGCCGCACCTGGCCGAATGGCGCGAGCGCGGCTGGTAACACCCGCCCGGTCCCGGTCAACACCGCGACAGGAAGCACTCCTTCCGGTCGAAGATGACCGAACGCACGTCCTGGGGGTGTGGGGCGGGGTAATTGCTGCACCATGCAACAAGACCCCTCCCCCGCCCGCCCCCTCGCCGTCGTTCCCCGCTCTCCCTCGATGCTGCGGCTGGCCTCGGCCTCGCTCGCCGGAACGGCCATCGAGTTCTACGACTTCTTCGTCTACGGCACGGCCGCCGCCCTCGTGCTCGGCCCGCTCTTCTTCCCGTCCTTCTCCCCGCTCGCCGGGACCCTCGCCGCCTTCGGCACCTTCGGCGTCGGCTTCCTCGCCCGCCCGCTGGGCTCGGTGCTCTTCGGCCACATCGGCGACCGCTACGGGCGGCGCCCGGTCCTGCTCGCCTCCCTGCTGCTCACGGGCCTCGCCACGGTGGCGGTCGGCTGCGTGCCGACGTACGCGACGATCGGGATGGCAGCGCCCCTCCTGCTGCTGGTGCTGCGCTTCCTGCAGGGGCTCGGCCTCGGCGGCGAGTGGGGCGGCGCGGTCCTGCTGACCGCCGAGCACGCCCCCGAGCAGCGGCGCGGGCTGTGGGCGAGCTTCCCGCAGGCCGGCCCGGCGGTGGGCTTCCTCCTGGCCAACGGCATGACCCTCACCCTGTCCGCGACGCTGACCGACGGGCAGTTCGCCTCCTGGGGCTGGCGCGTGCCGTTCTGGGCGGCGGGCGTCCTGGCCCTCGCCGGGCTGTGGCTGCGCCGCTCGGTGGAGGAGACCCCGCAGTTCCGAGCCCTCGCGGAGACCGGCCGGCGCTCCGACGCCCCGCTGTCCGAGGTGGTGCGCGGGCACTGGCGGCTGCTCCTGCTGACCGGCGGGGCCCTGTCCGTCGGGTACGCGGTCTTCTACGCGGTCACCACCTGGTCCCTCGCGTACGCGACCGAGCACCTGCGCGTGGACCGTACGGTGATGCTGGCCTGCATCATGGCGGCCGTCGCGCTCAAGGGCCTGATGACCCCGGTGATGGCGGTGCTCGGCGACCGCCACGGCCGGCGGCCGCTCTGCCTGGTCGGCTGCACGCTGTGCCTGGTCTGGATGTTCCCGTTCGTCGCGCTGCTGCGCACCGCGGACCCGCTGCTGATGACGCTGGGCTGCCTCGGCGGGCTGCTGGGCATGGTGACGATGTTCGCCGTGGTGGGCGCGTACCTGCCGGAGCTGTACGCCCCGCGGATCCGCTGCACGGGCGCGGCCGTGGGCTACAACCTGGGCGGGGTGCTGGGCGGCGCGCTGACCCCGATCGTGGCGACGGCGCTGGCGGACGGTTCCGGTCCGCCGTGGGGCGTGGCCGTGTACCTGAGCGCTGTCGCGCTGCTCAGCCTGGTCTGCTTCGCGCTGCTCCCGGAGACGAACCCGACGGTCGTGCGGGAACGGACGACCGGCCCCGGTACGGAGTCGGGCACGAGCGCGGGTACGGGAACGGGGGCGGCCGGAGCGGCCGCCCCCGCGTAGCCCCTCGGGGCCGTGGGTCCTACGCGTCGACGCTCTCCGGGCGGGCGGCGGCCTCGGCGGCCGCCTGCTTCTTCGAGGCCATCAGGCTGGTGATGGTGGTGATCACCAGGACACCGCAGATGACGCCCAGGGAGACCGGGATGGAGATCTGCGGGACGTGCACGCCGGACTCGTGGAGGGCGTGCAGCACCAGCTTGATGCCGATGAAGCCGAGGATGACGGACAGGCCGTAGCTGAGGTGGACCAGCTTCTTGAGCAGGCCGCCGATGAGGAAGTACAGCTGGCGCAGACCCATCAGGGCGAAGGCGTTGGCGGTGAAGACGATGTACGGGTCCTGGGTGAGGCCGAAGATCGCGGGGATCGAGTCCAGGGCGAACAGCACGTCGGTGGTGCCGATGGCCAGCATCACGATCATCAGCGGGGTCAGGATCCGCTTGCCGTTGTTCCGGATGAAGAGCTTGGTGCCGTGGTACTGGTCGGCGACGCCGAACTTCTGCTCGATCGACTTGAGGAGGCGGTTCTCCTCGAACTCCTCCTCGTCCTCGTCCTGGCGCGCCTCCTGGATGAGCTTCCAGGCGGTGTAGACGAGGAACGCGCCGAAGATGTAGAAGACCCACGAGAAGTTGGTGATGATCGCGGCGCCGGCCGCGATGAAGATCGCGCGGAGCACCAGGGCGATCAGCACGCCCACCAGCAGCACGCGCTGCTGGAGCTGGGAGGGCACCGCGAACTTCGCCATGATCAGGACGAACACGAACAGGTTGTCCACGCTCAGGGACTTCTCGGTGATGAAGCCGGCGAAGAACTCCTGGGAGGCCTGGCTGTTGCCGAAGAACATCAGGCCGAGGCCGAAGAGTACGGCGAGCACGATCCAGACGACCGTCCAGATGCCGGCTTCCTTCACCGACACGTCATGGGGCTTGCGGCCGATGAAGAAATCGGCGCCTATGAGGATGCTCAGACCGAGAATGGTCAGCACCCAGAGGGTCAACGAAACATCCACTGCTTATTCGCCTCCGGCAGATGGCTCAGCACACATGTCAGCGTCATCGCTGCCGGAGGTCTCTTCCACCCGGGCGGCCTGGAGGCCGTGGGCCGGCGCCCCGGGACCGACTGGTCCGTATTGACGGGTACGCCGTAGCAGGAAAGCAGGAATACTCCCCTCCGCGCACCCAGGTTACCCGTCAGACCCCGGAAAGGTAAAGAGAACCCCAAGGATCGGTCATGGACGGGAATTGCGCCGGGCCGCGGCGATCCGGTCCAGGGTCTGCTCCAGGACTCGGCTGCCCTGCGGCGGCAGGTCCGGCTCGAAGGTCCAGGCATGGCCGACCCAGGGGTCGGCGAGATGGTTGTCCGGCACCGGCGACAGCCGCATCAGCGAGCGCCACAGCGGGTCCAGCAGCGGCCCGTACGCCGAGGCCTCGTCGCGGTCCGCCACCATCAGCAGGTGCACGCCGACCGCCGGCCCCTCGTCGGCCAGGTAGCGCAGCCGGGTCACGGCCCGGTCGTCGAAGCCGTGCGGGAAGTCGTGCACGATCAGCAGCTGGTCGGCGGTGTCCACATCGGGAGGCAGCTCCTCGGGCGCCCCGGCCCGCACGGCCATCTGTACGAGGTCCACCCGCCGGGTCAGCTCCTCCAGGGTCTGGCTGACCCCGGTGGCCCCGGCGGCGGGCGGGCCGGCCAGCGCCCCGGCCGCGACGAGCGGTGCCAGGGAGGCGGCGCCCGCCCCGGCCGCGTCGATGACGTGCACGCGGAACCGGTCCCCGGGATGGACCGCGAGCAGCCGGACCGCGTGGGCGACGGCCATGTCCATGGCGGCCCGGCGCAGTCGGTCGGTGTCCATCGTCATGGCCGCCTCGGAGCCGGTGCGGCCGTTGTCGATCCACAGCCCGCGCTCGAGCGGGAGCCGCACGAGCATGGGGATCCGCAGGTCGGGCCGCTCGGGCAGGTGCAGGTCGCCGAGGCGCAGGGCCATCGGGGCCTCCTCGGGGACCCCGTGCCCGTGCCAGACGGGGTTGGCCCAGCGGGCGTACGGGGCGGGCAGCGCGGGCTCGACCACCTCGGACTCGGCGATCAGCTGGGCGAGGTCCCGGTCGAGCACGGCCTTGGCCTGGCCGACGAGCTCGTCGTGGCGGGCCCGGGCCTCGTCCCGGGCGGCGTTGCCGGAGCCTGCGAGCCGGTGGCGGGGGTCGGACAGCGCATCGTCGAGCTCGCGGTCCATCCGGGACTCGGCGAAGTCGCAGGCACTGCGGTAGGCGGCCACCGAACGGGCCAGGTCCTCGAACATGCCCCAGACCTGGTTGTAGAGCCGCTCGTCCATGGACCAGCCGCTGGCGTCGCCGGCGACGGGCACGGGCGGCCGGCCGGGCTGCGCGGGCTCGGCGGCCTGCGGCGCCGGTTCGGGCGGCTCGGTGGTGCTGCGGCGCCGGCGCGGGTGCACGTAGTCGAGCGTGTCCGCCGGGGCGGGCGCGGCCGGAGCCGCGTCCTGCGGTTCCGGGCGGCCGAGCGGTGCCCCGGGGCGCAGGGGCGCGGTGGGCAGGGACACCGTGGGCGCGGCCGGGCGCGCGGCCTCGTCCCGCGCGGCCGCTCCCACGACCGCGGCGGCGAGCGCGATGGCGGCCGGTGCGCCCAGTCCGGCGTCGGCGAGCAGCGCGCCGAGCCCGTCGGCGTACCCCTGGCCCACGGCGCGGACCTTCCAGGCGCCCTGGCGCCGGTAGAGCTCGAGGGCCACGACGGCGGTCTCGGACTCCAGCCCGGTCACGGTGTACCCGGCGAGCTCGGCGCCCTCCGGGTCGGCCACGGCCACGTACGAGGCGGGGGCCGCGCCGAAGCGCGTCGGGCCGCCGGGCGGCAGGACGAGCACCACCCCGAGCCGGTGCACGGACGGTGCGACGGCGTCGAGGTCGACGGCGAAGCGGTGCTCGCCCGCCACGGCGCCCGGCACCTCCAGCCCGGGCAGGCTCCGGGCGCCGGGGTGGGCCACCGACTCGGGGCCGGCCAGCCGGCCCGCGTCGTCGCAGGCCGAGGCCAGGGCCAGGACGGGGGTGCCCGCCGAGACCCTGATCTCCACCTGCGTCCGGGACAGGGGATGGTTCTGCCCCCGGACCAGTTCGGCCGTCATCGTGCAGCCCTCCCCCGTGCCCTTGCTCTTCTGTTCCGGTGCTCTGCCGTACTGGTGGTGCCGAACTGCGGTGGTGCCGTCCTGCTTACAGGTGCGGCAGGATCGCCGGCATCAGGTCCTGGAAGGTGCGGCCGTTGGCGGGGTTGCCGAGGGCCGTCATCTGCCAGCCGCTGCCGACGCGCGAGACCTTCGCCATGATCTGCGCGGTGTACTGCCCGCCGCCGTCCAGGGTGTAGCGGGCCAGCTCCTGGCCGTTGGTCTCGTCGACGATGCGGCAGAACGCGTTCTGCACCTCCTGGAACGTCTGGCCGGTGAACGAGTTCACCGTGAAGACGATCTGGTCGATGTGCACCGGCACGCGCTGGAGGTCGACGAGGATCGACTCGTCGTCCCCGCCCTGGCCGGCGCCGCCGACGAGGTTGTCACCGGTGTGCCGGACCGAGCCGTCGTCGCTCTGCAGGTGCCGGAAGAACACCACGTCCACCGGCTGCTTGTCGGCGAAGAGCACCGCCGACGCGTCCAGGTCGATCTCCCGGGTCCGCGAGCCGAACAGCCCGCGGCGCTTGGCTGCCTGCCAGCCGAGGCCCATCCGGACCGCGGTCAGCGTGCCCCCGTCCTGCTTCTGCAGACTGATGGCCTGACCCTTGGTCATGTTGACCGTCACGCGCTGTCCCCTCTCCTAGCCCGCCCCCGATGTGGGTGCGCACATGTACCTGCGGCTGCCGCCAACCCTACTGACCGGCCCCGGGTCAGGCGAGGCCCGCTTCCTTCATCTGCCGCAGCTCCTTCTTCAGCTCTCCCACCTCGTCGCGGATCCGGGCAGCGACCTCGAACTGGAGCTCGGCCGCCGCGCCGCGCATCCGCTCCGTCATCTGCTCGATGAGCGCGGCCAGTTCCTCGGCCGGACGGTCCGTCAGCACCGCGGCCTCCTTGGCCGCCCTGGCCGCCTTGGCGCCCTTGACCTGCTTGCCGCCCACGGTGACCTGGCCCGCCTTGACCACGCCGAGCGAAGGCACGGGGGCCTTGGCGCCCTTGCCCTCCTTCCCCTGGCGGTACCCGGTGCCGAGCAGCTGTTCGGTGTCCAGCTCCTCCCGGGCGATGGTGGCGACGATGTCGTTGATCTTCTTGCGCAGCGGCTGCGGGTCGATGCCGTTCGCCGTGTTGTAGGCGACCTGCTTCTCCCGGCGGCGGTTGGTCTCGTCGATCGCCTGCGCCATCGCCGGGGTGATGCTGTCCGCGTACATGTGGACCTGGCCCGACACGTTGCGCGCCGCGCGGCCGATGGTCTGGATCAGGGAGGTCCCCGAGCGCAGGAAGCCCTGCTTGTCGGCGTCGAGGATCGCCACCAGCGAGACCTCGGGCAGGTCGAGGCCCTCGCGCAGCAGGTTGATGCCGACCAGGACGTCGTACTCGCCGGCCCGCAGCTCGCGCAGCAGCTCGATGCGGCGCAGGGTGTCGACGTCGCTGTGCAGGTAGCGGACCTGGATGCCGAGCTCCAGGAAGTAGTCCGTGAGGTCCTCGGCCATCTTCTTGGTGAGGGTGGTGACCAGGACGCGCTCGTCCTTCTCCACCCGCTGGCGGATCTCGTGGACGAGGTCGTCGATCTGCCCCTCGGTGGGCTTGACCACGACCTCGGGGTCGACGAGGCCGGTCGGGCGGATGATCTGCTCGACGAAGCCGTCGCCGCGGGAGAGCTCGTACTTGCCCGGGGTCGCCGACAGGTAGACCGTCTGGCCGATCCGCTCCTGGAACTCCTCCCACTTCAGCGGCCGGTTGTCGAGGGCGGAGGGCAGCCGGAAGCCGTGGTCGACCAGGGTCCGCTTGCGCGAGGCGTCGCCCTCGTACATCGCACCGATCTGCGGCACGGTGACGTGCGACTCGTCGATGACGAGGAGGAAGTCCTCGGGGAAGTAGTCGATGAGGGTGTTGGGCGCGGAGCCGCGCTCGCGGTCGTCCATGTGCAGCGAGTAGTTCTCGATGCCGGAGCAGGACCCGATCTGGCGCATCATCTCCAGGTCGTAGGTGGTGCGCATGCGCAGTCGCTGCGCCTCCAGCATCTTGCCCTGCTTCTCCAGCTCGGCGAGGCGCTCGGCCAGCTCCGTCTCGATGCCGGCGATCGCCTTCTCCATGCGCTCGGGTCCGGCGACGTAGTGGCTGGCGGGGAAGACGTACAGCTCGCGGTCCTCGCTGATGACCTCGCCGGTCAGCGGGTGCAGGGTGGAGAGGGCCTCGATCTCGTCGCCGAACATCTCGATGCGGACGGCCAGTTCCTCGTAGACCGGGAAGATCTCGATGGTGTCGCCGCGCACGCGGAAGGTGCCGCGGGTGAAGGCCACGTCGTTGCGCGTGTACTGGATGTCGACGAAGCGGCGCAGCAGCTGGTCCCGGTCCATCTCCTCGCCGACCTTGAGGGGGACCATCCGGTCGACGTACTCCTGCGGGGTGCCGAGGCCGTAGATGCAGGACACGGACGCCACGACGATCACGTCGCGCCGGGTGAGCAGCGAGTTGGTCGCGGAGTGGCGCAGCCGCTCCACCTCCTCGTTGATCGAGGAGTCCTTCTCGATGTAGGTGTCCGACTGCGGTACGTAGGCCTCGGGCTGGTAGTAGTCGTAGTACGAGACGAAGTACTCGACGGCGTTGTTCGGCAGGAGCTCGCGGAACTCGTTCGCCAGCTGGGCGGCGAGGGTCTTGTTCGGCGCCATCACGAGGGTCGGACGCTGGAGCTTCTCGATCATCCAGGCGGTGGTCGCCGACTTGCCGGTGCCGGTCGCACCCAGCAGGACGACATCCTTCTCACCTGCACGGATGCGCTTTTCCAGCTCGGCGATGGCCGCCGGCTGGTCGCCGCTGGGCTGGTAGGGGCTGACGACCTCGAAAGGCGCCACCGTGCGTTCGATCTTCGATACGGGCCGCATGAGTCCACCGTACGACCCCCCACTGACACTCACGCAGCCGCGCGCGGGTCCGCGGCGGCGCACCGGGTCCGGCGGCCGGGACGGAAGTCCTCCTTTCTGGTCCGTTTGTCGTAGTTCGGTGGCGGCCCCGTGATCATCAACCGCATGATCGCCGTAGAGGTCCCCCGTGTGGTGCATCGCCGCAACGTCTGCCATTCCGCACGCGTCTGACGCAGGAACAGGGCTCAGAACCGAGGAGAACGCACATGTACGTCCGACCCGCCGCCGCGGCCGCCGCCGCATTCCTGGGCTTCACCCTGACCGTGCTGGGCGGGACGAGCGCGTCCGCCGCCACCGGCCCCTCCTCCCCCACCTCCCCCGCCGGTGCGGCGGGGCTGCTCGGCCCCGTCGTGTACGCCCACCGGGGGGCTTCGGCGTACGCGCCGGAGAACACCCTCGACGCGATCGACCTCGCGATGCGGCTGGGCTTCGACTGGGTCGAGAACGACGTCCAGCGCACCAAGGACGGGGAGCTGGTCGTGGTCCACGACGACACCCTGGCCCGCACCACCGACGTCGAGCAGGCGTTCCCGGACCGGGCGCCCTGGCGGGTCAAGGACTTCACGGCGGCGGAGATCGCCACGCTCGACGCGGGCAGCTGGTTCGGCGCGGAGTTCGCGGGCGCCCGGGTGCCGACCCTGCGGGAGTACCTCGACCGGGTGCAGAGCAACCGGCAGCGGCTGCTGCTGGAGATCAAGAAGCCCGAGCTGTACCCCGGGATCGAGAAGGAGACGCTGCAGGTGCTGGACGAGGCGGGCTGGCTCGACGCGGGCCACGTGCAGGGCCGCCTGGTCGTGCAGAGCTTCAGCGCTGACTGCGTACGCATCGTGCACGGCCTGCGCCCGGACCTCGTGACGGCCTTCCTGGGCACCCCGACCGTCGCCGACCTGCCGAAGTACGCCGAGTTCACGGACCGGATCAACCCGTGGCACACCACCATCTCGGCCGACTGGGTGGCGGCGGTGCACGGCCTGCTCGGCGCCCACGGCAAGACGATGGAGGTGGACACCTGGATCGTGGACGACGCGGCGACGGCCCGGAAGGTGCAGGGGATGGGCGTGGACGGGATCATCACCAACGCCCCGGACGTCGTGCAGGAGGCGGTGCTCGGGGCCTTCGACCACTAGGGGCACCGGCGGGCGTCCCCGGGCTGTTCCCGGGCTGTTCCCGGGCTGTCCCCGGACTGTCGGACCCTCCCCGTACGGTGGAGGGGTGGACAGCACCGAGCGGCCCCGCGGGCCGCACCTCGAATGGACCGTCGTCCCCAGCGACATCGGCCCCCTGCTCCTGGCCGCGACCCCGGAGGGTCTGGTCCGGGTCGAGTTCCATGCCGGACCGGACCGGGTCGAGAAGATGATCGGCTCCCTCGTCTCCCGGCTCGGCGCCGACGCCCGGCGCCCCGCACCGGGCGAGGAGGTGCTGCTGGCCGAGCCGATACGCCAGCTGACCGCCTACTTCGCGGGCTCGCTCAAGCGCTTCGACCTGCCGCTGGACTGGCGGCTCAGCTCCGGCTTCAACCGGCAGGTGCTCCAGGAGCTGGACCGCTCGGTGCCGTACGGGGCGGTCGTGGGGTACGGGGAGCTCGCGGCCCGCGTCGGACAGCCGGGCGCGGCCCAGGCCGTGGGCAACGCCATGGGGTCGAACCCGCTGCCGCTGGTGGTGGCCTGCCACCGGGTCGTGGAGAACGACGGGGGCATCGGCGGTTTCGGCGGCGGGGTGGAGACCAAGCGGTCCCTGCTGGCGCTGGAGGGCGTCCTGCCGCAGCCGCTGTTCTGACGGGGGCGCATCCCCCGTTCCGTCCGGCGGTAAGGGGTGGGAGACTGCCGCGGTGACTACTCCTGCCGCCTCGGGCCGCACTGCGCCCGCGCCCGTACTCCGCCCTGCGCCGCCGCGACCGCGGTGTGCGGCATGACCGCCGCCCCGGGCACCGACCGGCCCGCTCCGCCGACCGGCCCGGCGGACCTGCCCAGGCTGCAGCGGCGCACCTCCGGGGTGCTGATCGCGAGCCAGATGCTGGGCGGCCTCGGCGTGCCCATCAGCATCGCCCTGGCCCCGGTCCTCGCGACGCAGGTCAGCGGCACCGAGTCGCTGTCCGGCTTCGCCTCCACCGCCGCGGTGATCGGCACCGCGGCCGTCTCCCTGCCGCTCGCCGCCCTGATGACCGCCCGCGGCCGCCGCCCGGGGCTGGTCCTCGGGTACGGGATCGGCGCCGCCGGTGCGGCCCTGGTGGTCCTCGCCACCGCGATCAAGAGCTTCCCGCTGCTCATGCTCGGCATGGCCGCCTTCGGAGCGGCCTCCTCCGCCAACCTCCAGGCCCGGTTCGCGGCCGCCGACCTCGCCGCCCCGGACCGCCGGGCCCGGGCGGTCGCCGTCGTCGTCTGGGCGTCGACCCTCGGCGCGGTGCTCGGCCCCAACCTCTCCGCCCCGGCCAGCCGCAGCTTCGCCGGGACCTCCATACCCGAGACGGCGGGCCCCTTCGTCTGGGCCGGCGCCGTCTTCGTCCTCACCGGCACGATGATCGGCCTGTTCCTTCGGCCGGACCCGCTGCTGACGGCCCGGGCGCTGGCCGCGCCCGAGGAGCAGACCCGCGAGGGCCGCTCGCTGCGCGCCGGGCTCGCGGCCGTCAAGGCCTCCCCGCGGGCGCGGCTGGCCCTGGTCACCGTGGCGGTGTCCCACACCACCATGGTCTCGATCATGGTGATGACCCCGGTCGACCTGGGCCACCACGGTGCCGGGCTGGAGCTCGTCGGCCTGGTGATCAGCGGTCACATCGCCGGCATGTTCGCCTTCTCGCCCGTCATGGGCTGGCTCGCGGACCGGGTCGGCCGGCTGTCGGTGATCGGCCTGGCGGCCGGGCTGCTGTCGCTGGCGGCCCTGCTCGCCGGCACCGCCGGGCCCGACCACGCGCAGAGCGCCGTCGGCCTGTTCCTGCTCGGCCTCGGCTGGTCCGCCGGCATGGTGTCCGGCTCGGCGCTGCTCACCGACTCGGTGCCGCAGGCCGCGCGGGCCGCCGTGCAGGGTCTGAGCGACCTCACGATGAACACCTGCGCGGGCGTGGGCGGCGCGGCCGCCGGCCTGGTCATGTCCCACGCGGGCTACGGCTGGCTGAACGTGATCGGCGCGGGCCTGCTGCTGCCGATGGCGGCGCTCGCCCTGTTCACCGGGCGCCGCCACCCCGCTGCCGCTGCCGGCGCCCCTGCGGCTAGTAGCTGATGTGGTAGGCCTTGCGCAGCGTCTCGTGGACGGTCCAGGTGGTCTTGTCGCCCTCCCGGAGCACACAGGCGGAGCCGGGGCCCACCTCCAGGGTCGCGCCGCCCTCGACCTCGATGGTGGCCCGGCCGCTGACCACGACGAACAGCTCGTTCGCCTCGGTGTCGGTCACCACGCCCGGGGTGATCTGCCAGATGCCGCGCAGCTGCTTGCCGTCGGGTGACTCCCACAGCACCTTGCCCGTCACGACGGGCTCGCCGGAGAGGATCTGGCCGGGATCGAGGTCCTCGGCCTCCAGCTCGGCATCCGGTACGGATACGGCGAACGAGGCGGGGCCGTGCTCACTGGTGCTCATGACGGGTCACCCTAATCCGGCCGTCCGGCGCGCCGCGGTGACCAGAACGTCCAGGTTCCGCCCGCCGGACAGGTCAACCTGTCCAGCCGTCCACGTCGCGCGGGCGGGCGGGCGCAGCAGCAGGCCGTCCGGGGCCACGGCCCGCGTTCCGGTCCGCGTACGGGCGCGGGTGTCCCGGGGGTTCACGGGGGAGCGCTACTCGGACAGGTTCGCAAGGCCGGCCGGGAGCGCGTTTGGGGGCGCACATCCCGTGCCATGGATGGGACATGCACACATCACCCGAGGTCCCCGTCCTGTCCGAAGAGGTCCGCGAGGCGCTCGACCGGGGCCGTCCCGTCGTGGCCCTGGAGTCGACGATCATCGCGCACGGCCTGCCCCGCCCCCGCAATCTCGCCGTGGGAGCCGAACTGGAGGCGCTGGTGCGCGCCGAGGGGGCGGTCCCGGCCACGATCGCGGTCGTCGACGGCGTGGCGTACGCGGGCCTCGACAAGGCGCAGCTGGAGCGGATCGCCGGCGGCGAGGGCGTGCGCAAGCTCGGCCACCGGGATCTGGCTCCCGCGCTCGCGGCCGGCGCGACCGGCGCGACGACGGTGTCCGCGACGGCGTTCCTGGCCGCGCGGGCCGGGCTGCGGGTCTTCGCCACGGGCGGGCTGGGCGGCGTACACCGGGAGTACGCGCAGACCCAGGACGAGTCGGCGGATCTTCGGTTGCTGGCACGGACGCGGATCACGGTGGTGTGCGCAGGGGTGAAGTCGATCCTGGACGTGCCGGCCACGCTGCAGCGGCTGGAGACGCTCGGGGTGGGGGTACTGGGCTACGGGACGGAACGTTTCCCCGGGTTCTACCTGGCCAGTTCCGGCGAGCCGGTGGACTGGACCGTCCACCGGCCGGAGGAGGTGGCGGCGGTGATGGCCGCTCAGGACGCCCTCGGCGGACCGGATTCGGCGCTGCTGGTGGCCAATCCGGTGGCGGAGGCGGACCAGTTGGATCCGGATCTGCACGACCGGGTGCTGGCCGAGGCCCTCGAGGAGTGCCACGAGCGGGGGATCACGGGGCAGGCGGTGACCCCGTTCCTGCTGGGGTTCCTGGTACGGGCGACGGGCGGGGCCTCGCTGGAGGCCAACCTGGCGGCGGTACGGGGCAACGTGGCGCTCGGGGCCGGGATCGCGGGGGCCTGGGCGGCGCGCGCGTGACCGCGCCCGGGGCGCTGCTGGTCGTCGGGGACGTGGTGACGGACGTGGTGGCCGTGCATCCGGAGCCGCTGACTCCGGCCACGGACACGGCCGCGCGGATCCGGACCCTGCCGGGCGGCGCCGGGGCCAATGCGGCCTGCTGGGCGGCCCGCGCGGGGGTGGCGGAGGTACGCCTGCTCGCGCGGGTCGGCACCGAATCCGCCCGGTGGCACGAGCAGTCGCTGCGGGACTGCGGGGTGCGGCCGTGGCTGGTGATCGATCCGGCCGAGCCGACCGGGACGGTGGTGGCGCTGGTCGGCAAGGACGCGGAGCGGACCTTCCTCACCGACAGCGGCGCCGCGCTGCGGCTGTCCCCCGGGGACTGGGAGCCGGCCCTGCTGGACGGGGCGGCCCATCTGCACCTGTCCGGCTACCTCTTCTTCGCCGACAGCAGCCGCGAACTGGCCCTCGTCGCGCTGCGGGCGGCCCGGTCCCGCGGGGTGCCGGTGAGCGTGGACCCGGCCTCGGCGGGGTTCCTGGTCGCGCTGGGTCCGCAGCGCTTCCTCGATGCCGTGGCGGGGGTCGGCGTACTGCTGCCCAACGAGGACGAGGCGCGGCTGCTGGCCGGGGTGCCGGAGCGGGCCGGGGCTGCCCGGGCGGCGGCGGAGCTGAGCCGCCGGGTGCCTCTGGTGGTGGTCACCCGGGGTGCGGCCGGGGCACTGGTGGCGGAGGGGGGCCGGGTGACCGCCGAGGTGTCGGCGGAGTCGGCCGAGGCGGTGGACTCGACGGGGGCGGGGGACGCGTTCACCGGCGGGTTCCTGGCGGCACGGCTCGCGGGCGCGGGGCCGGCGGACGCGGCCCGGGCCGGGTGCCGTGCGGCCGCGCAGGCGGTGACCCGGCTGGGCGGGCGCCCGTAGGGGGTGCCGGGCGCCGCGTACGGGGAGCTACGAGAGGTACTCCTCCTGGCCGAGGGTGTCGATCATGCCCGCCTTGTTCACGTTGTAGTGGAACACCAGGCCCTTGTTCGGGTGGGTCTCCAGCCACGAGGTCAGCTCGTGCGTGGTGATCGGCTTGTTCGCGGAGCCGGAGAGGATCGGGGCGTGGGCGCCGATCTTGGCGTCCTCGGCGATCGGGATGTAGGTCTCCTCGCCGACGGTCACGAAGGGGGTGACACCGCCCGCGACGGGGCAGCCCCAGTGGCCGCGCTTGACGATCAGGCTGTACTGGCCGCCCTCGGGGGTGTAGCGGTACACGGCGATCTCGTCCGGCGAGACCGCGTCCTTGGAGGCGCAGGCGGGTCCGGGGGCGGGCGGCTTCGGCTTGGCCGGAGCGGAGGCGGTCGGGGCCGGCTTCTTCGAGGACGCCGCGGAGGCGGACGGAGTCGCTCCGCCCGCCGGGCCGGCCGAGGTGGCAGGTGCGGCCGACGGACTCACCGGGCTCGCGCCCGGGGTCGCAGCGCCGGCTCCCGCTCCCGCGTCACTGCCGTCGTCGCCGTTGCAGGCGGTGAGGGCCAGGGCTCCGCACAGCACCAGCGCGGCGCAGGCGGCGTTCCACCGCAGCCGTCTCGGACCCTGAACCGCCGTACCGCGTCCGTCCACAGCCGTCTCCCTCTGCCAAGGCGCCACCGGGCGGGCGCCGTCGAAGCGTGGCGTCAACGTAGCGCCGCGGTTCCGGCCTCGGCGATGGCCGGAACCCGTTCGTCGCAGAGCCGCGATGCCGCTGTTGCGGATCGCGGACGTCCGTGACGGGACGGGCGCGCGGAAGTCAGCCGGCGGGGCCCGTGAGACCGGTCCAGGCGGGGTGGCGGGGGTCGTCGGCCCGGACCACGGCGTCGGCCTGCGCCGCGGGGTCGGTCTGCGCCTCGTAGCGGGCGAAGGCGGGCAGGGTCCAGAGCTCGGACTCCTCGGTGCGGCGGGCCAGCGCCCCGGGCGAGAGCCGGATGTGCACGCTGAGGTCGAAGGGGAACCAGTGGCCCAGCAGCAGGGGGCCGTGCACGATCACGACGCCGCCCGGCGGGAGTTCGCAGTACGGACTGCGGGTCGCCCGGTCGGTCACCGGGTCCCAGAGGTCGGGCAGCACCCGGCCGGTGCCGCCGGGGTCGGTCGGGCCGAACACCTCACGCCACAGGGCGGCGGTGTCGTACCAGCCGCCGAGGTAGGAGTCCACGTCCTCGCGGCCGAACTCGAAGCGGAGCGAGGCCGGCCGCAGGAACCCCCCGGCCGGGACCACCAGGGCCGGGCGGCTGCGCAGCCGCAGCTCGTCGGCGAGGTGGCCGGCGAGCACGCCGGTGCCGGCGGCGGGTGCGCCGTCGATGCCCACCCGTTGCCAAGCCGCCTGCCCGGGGGGCGCCTCGTGTTCGTCGAGGCGGCCGGCGAGCCGCTCGGCCATCCGCTGCCATGTGATCGCTTCCAGCTGCACGGACCCATTGTCAGTGGTGGACCGCGGCGCCTTCACGAGGGAGGTTCACCCGAAGTCCCCCGAGCAGGAGCACGGTACTGCGCCGCGCGGGGCGGCGGCGGGTATGGAGAACGCCTCGCCCTCGGCCAGCGTGGAGGTCACGTACAGCACGACGGGTACGGTGCCGAGGTTGCGGCCGAGGTGGAGGTGCTCGACGCCGGGCGGCTCGACGAAGCTGGCCCCCGGCCTGTGTACGACCACCGAGTTGTCGTGCAGGATCCGGGTCAGCGTCCCGGACTTGACGAGTGCGATCAGCGGAACCCGGTGGAAGTGCCAGCCGGTGCAGCCGCCGGGCTCTATGACGACCTCCCGGCCCGCGAGGCCCTGCGTACCGGCCGTGTCCCGCGCACGCCGCGCCGTTGCCTGCCGGCCACCCATGTATGCGCCCCTCCCCCATGGGCATCACGGCCCTACCGCAGCCCC
Organism: Streptomyces sp. NPDC002209; assembly: GCF_042890265.1. Classification (NCBI taxonomy): domain Bacteria; kingdom Bacillati; phylum Actinomycetota; class Actinomycetes; order Kitasatosporales; family Streptomycetaceae; genus Streptomyces; species Streptomyces sp. NPDC002209. Next base: position 154,549 of record NZ_JBIARX010000001.1, read on the forward strand.
AACGCCCCACGGTAGAGGGACATCCGGACATCCGGGAGAGTTGTCGAAACCCCAACCGCCATTTTCGGCAAGGTGATAAGCAGACCGGACAGCGGTATCACATCGTCATGAGCCTCGTGGTGTTCGAGTCGCTGAAGCAGATCAACTGTGCGGAGTGCCGCCGGGGGCCGCTGCGGCACATCGTCCGCGAGGCCGGTGTGCCCCGCTGCCTGGACTGCGCCGACCTCGGACACCTCGTCTACCTGCCGCGCGGGGACGCCGCGCTCACCCGGCGGGCCCGAGAGGCCAGTTCGCTCTCCGCCGTCGTCGTCCGCTTCAACAAGCGGCGCCGCCGCTACGAGCGCCAAGGGCTCCTGGTCGAGGACCCCGCCCTGGCCCGCGCGGAGCGCGCCTGCCTCGCGGACGCCGAGGCGCGGGCCCGCCGCCGGGAGCGCGACCGGCTGCGCCGCGCGGTCGAGGACACCCGGTTCACGGCTGCTTTCGCCGCGGAGATCCGGCGGCTGTTCCCGGGCTGTCCCGCCGAGCGGGCGACGGCGATCGCCGCCCACGCCTCGCTGCGCGGGAGCGGCCGGGTGGGCCGGACGGCGGCCGGCCGGGCCCTGGACGAACAGGCGGTGTCGGTGGCGGTCCGGGCGGCGGTGCGGCACACCGACACCGAGTACGACGCCCTGCTGATGGCGGGCGTCCCGCGGTTCGCGGCCCGGGCCCGGCTGGCGGCGCGGATCGACGCGATCCTGGACGGCTGGCGCACACCCGCGCCGCCATCGCCGTCTCCGCCGCCGCCCCCACCTCGTGCTTCGGGCCGCGTGCCGTGAGTCCTGCGGCCTACTGGAGGCGGAAGCGGCGGTAGAGCAGGACCCCGCCCAGCAGCAGCGCCCCGCCGCCGGGCAGCAGGTAGCCGGCGCCGTCCGCCCCGGTGTGGGCGAGCGACGGCGCCGGGCCGTGCTGCGGTGGCGCGGGCGGGGTGACGGGCCGCTCGACCACGGGCGGCTGCTGCGGCGGCTTCCCGCCGCTGGGCTCCTCGCCGTTGACGGAGGTGTTGCCGGTGGAGCTGTTGCCGACCCCGACGACGCTGACCGCGTTCCCGCTGATGTTGAGCGGGACATCGACCGGAAGCTGGATCCCGTTGCCGGACAGCAGCCCCGGCGAATCCTTTCCGCGTCCTTCGGCACGGGCTCCCCCACCCGCGCCGGTCACGCTCCCGCTCCCGGTCCCGTTCCCGGGTTTCGAGGGATGCGAGGACACGGACCCTGGATGCCCGTCGCCACCGCCCCCGGCCTCGTTCGCACAGCGGTTGCCCGCGGCCGAGTTGAGCACGCCGACCACGCTCACGGTGTTGCCGCACACGTTCACCGGGGTGTGCACCGGCAGCTGCACCAGGTTCCCGGACAGCAGCCCCGGCGACCGCTCGGCCTTCCCGCCCGCATCGGCATCGGCGTGGGCGAACCCGCCGACACCCGCCACCGCCAGTCCACCTCCCGCAACCACCGCCGCGATCAAGCCACTCCGACGACTGTGACGCATCAGTTTCCCTGCCTTCCGGAGGAGTACACGGGCGCTGCACCCGCACCGGAAACAACGCCGTAAACCCATTCGGGTTATAGAGCCGGTAGGCATTTCACCCCATCGTGTACTGGGTAATGCCTACTTCATGACCGATCGCCCGCTCCTGCTCCTCGACGTGGACGGCCCCCTCAACCCGTTCCGCTCCCGCCTCGCCGGACTGCGCGGATACACCAGTCACCGGATGCGTCCGACCGGCTGGATGTCCCACCGGGACCCGGAATCGCGCAGCGCCCGGCGCGGGCTGCGGGTCCGCCTGCACCCGTCGCACGGCAGCCGCCTGCTGGCCCTGCCCTACGAACTCACCTGGGCCACCGCCTGGATGCACGAGGCCAACACGATGATCGCCCCGCACATCGGACTACCCGGTGATCTTCCTGTCATCGAGTGGCCGGAACTCTTCGCCGAAGACCCCGACGGTCTCTTCTGGAAGACCCGCCCGCTGCTCGACTGGGCCGCGGGCCGCCCCTTCGCCTGGGTCGACGACATGATCACCCCCCGGGACCGGGCCTGGATCGCCGCCCACCACCCCTCCCCGGCCCTCCTCCTGCACATCCACCCCCGCCACGGCCTGCGCCCCCGCGACTTCACCACGTTGACGCGCTGGGCGGCCCAGGTCAGTGGCGGAGGGCGGTGAGGGGGTCCGGGGAAGGGGTGCCGGTGGGCCACCAGTCCTCGGTGTCCGGGCGGGACTCGTAGGCGTACCAGAGGCCGTCGCGGCCCAGGCGGAGCTGGCGGGTGTGCGCGGTGAGGCGGTTGCGGTCGGGGCGGAAGGCGCCCCGGGAGGCGGCCAGGAGGGCCGGGCGGGCACGGTCGAAGGGGCCCGCCGGGGGGTCCCAGGGCTCCTCGAGGGCGGCGAGTGCGGGCAGGCCGCCCTGGCGCCAGGCCGCGGCGGCCCGGGCCAGGTCGGTGGTGGTGCGGCCGGTGGCGCGGGCCAGGTCCCGGTAGAGGGTGCGGGCGGCGCCCGTGAGGCCGGCCGTGTGGTGGGCGGAGGCCAGGCGGACGGCGTCCTGCCACAGCGTGAGCCCGGCGATCGGGTCCTCGGCGGTGGTGAGCAGCGCGAGGGCGCGGGCGGCGGCGTCCGTGGCGAGCTGGTCCAGGGCCAGCGGGTCGGGGGCCGCCGGGTCGGCCGGGTAGGCGGGCGGGAGGCCCGCGGCGGCGGGTGCGGCCATCGGGGCCGGCAGCGGCGGCAGGCCGGTGCGGGCCAGTGCGGCGCGGGCCGGGACACCGGGGAAGTCCGGTGCGGCGTCGGGCTGTTCGCGGGCGGCGTGGGCGGCATTGCGGCGGGTCAGCTCGTCGAGGAGCTCCCGCTCGCCCCGGCCGCGCAGGAGCAGCAGGACGAACGGGTCCTCGTCGAGGAGGCGGGCCGCCCGGTAGCAGAGGGCCGCGGCGTGCTTGCACGGCGGACGGGCGGTGTCCGGGCAGGAGCAGCGCGGGACGAGCTCTCCCGCGCCGGGCAGCACCGCGCCCGCCAGGGACTGCGGAACCTCCCGCTCCAGCAGGCTCGCGAGGGCCGCGGGATCCGCGGCCACGGCCTCCAGGAGCTCGCTCCACTCGGCGTCCGGGAACGGGCTCAGGGCCAGTTCCGTGCGGTACGGGCGGGCCCGGCTGCCCCGTACGTACGCGACGATCCGGCCCGGGGTGACCGTGACCGCGTCGACATGGCCCTCGGCGGCGTACGCGCGGCCCCGGGCCAGGCGGGCCGGGTCGCGGGACACCTCCTCGAGCGCCGACACCCAGGCCCGGCCCCACCAGCTGGCGGCCTCCACCCCGGCGGGCACGGTCTCGAAGGTGCGGCGGCGGTCGTCCCTCGCGGTGATCATGCGGGCCTCCCCACCGTGGTCATGCGGGCCTCCGCAGGGAGACGAGGTCGGCCAGCTCTCGGTCGGTCAGCTCGGTCAGCGCCGACTCCCCCGAGCCGAGCACGGCATCGGCCAGGGCACGCTTCGCCTCCAGCATCTCGGCGATCCGGTCCTCCACGGTGCCCTCGGCGATGATGCGGTGGACCTGGACGGGCTGCGTCTGGCCGATCCGGTAGGCGCGGTCGGTGGCCTGCTCCTCCACCGCCGGGTTCCACCAGCGGTCGAAGTGGATGACATGGCCGGCCCGCGTGAGGTTCAGCCCCGTGCCCGCCGCCTTCAAGGAGAGCAGGAAGACCGGGACTTCACCGGCCTGGAAGCGGTCCACGAGCTCCTCGCGGCGCGCCACCGGCGTCCCGCCGTGCAGGAGCTGGTGGGAGATCCCCCGGGCGGCCAGGTGCCGCTCGATGATCCGGGCCATCGTCACGTACTGGGTGAAGACCAGCACCGAGCCTTCCTCCGCGAGGATCGTGTCCAGCAGCTCGTCCAGCAGGGCGAGCTTGCCCGAGCGGTGCGGGATCCGGGGCTGCTCCTCCTTCAGGTACTGCGCGGGGTGGTTGCAGATCTGCTTGAGCGAGGCCAGCAGCTTCATGATCATGCCGCGCCGTTCCATGCCCTCGCTCGCCTCGATCACGGCCATCGCCTCGTCCACCGCAGCCTGGTAGAGCGAAGCCTGCTCACGGGTGAGAGAGACCGGATGGTCTGTTTCCGTCTTCGGCGGCAGTTCGGGGGCGATCCCCGGATCGGACTTCTTGCGCCGCAGCAGGAACGGCCGTACGAGCGCGGCCAGCCGGGCCACCGCCGCCTCGTTGCCCCCGTCCTCCTCCTGCTGGTGCTCCACCGGGCGGGCGTGCCGGGCCCGGAACGCCGTCAGCGGGCCCAGCAGCCCGGGCGTGGTCCAGTCGAGCAGCGCCCACAGCTCGGAGAGGTTGTTCTCCACCGGGGTGCCGGTCAGCGCCACCCGGGCCGGCGCCGGGATCGTGCGCAGCGCCTTCGCCGTCGCCGAATGCGGGTTCTTCACGTGCTGCGCCTCGTCGGCGACGACCATGCCCCAGGGCTGCTCGGCCAGCCGGGCCGCGCTCGCGCGCATCGTGCCGTACGTGGTCAGCACGAATCCCCCGGCCAGCCCGTCGAGGCTGCGGCTGCCGCCGTGGAAGCGGCGCACCGCCACCCCGGGCGCGAACTTCTCGATCTCCCGCTGCCAGTTGCCCAGCAGCGACGCGGGGCAGACGACGAGCGTCGGCTCGGGGCGGTCCCGGTGCAGGTGCAGTGCGATCAGGGTGACGGTCTTGCCCAGGCCCATGTCGTCGGCGAGGCAGCCGCCGAGACCGAGCGAGGTCATCAGGTCCAGCCAGGCCAGCCCGCGGGCCTGGTAGTCGCGCAGGGTGGCCTTCAGCCCGACGGGCTGCGGCAGCGGGGCCAGCTCGCCGGTCAGCCGCTCCCGCAGGGCGGCCAGCGCGCCCACCGGAACCGCCGCCACCGCCTCCCCGTCCACCTCGGCCGTCCCGGTCAGTACGGTGGCCAGCGCATCCACCGGGTCCAGCAGCCCCAGCTCCCGCTTGCGCGCCTTGCGCACCAGCTCGGGATCGACCCGTACCCACTGGTCGCGCAGCCGGACCACGGGCCGGTGGGCCTGCGCCAGCGCGTCCATCTCCCCCGGGGTGAGCCGGTCGCCGCCCAGCGCGAGCTCCCAGGAGAAGGCGAACAGGTGCCCGGCGTCGAAGAACGCGGTGCCGTCGGTGGCGGAGCCGGGCGCGGTCGAGCGTACGACGGCGGTCGCGGACAGCGTACGAGCCAGCTCGCGCGGCCAGTGGACCAGGACCCCGGCGGCCGCGAGCCGGTTCGCGGCCCGGCCCAGCAGGTCTTCGAGCTCCGGATCGGACAGGGCGAGGACGTCGGGCACCGGCTGGTCCAGCAGCCGCAGCAGCGGCGGCCAGACCCGGGCGGCCCGGCGCAGCGCCAGTACGGCGTCGATCCGGGCACGCGGCCCGAAACCGGCGGCGGTCGCACCGGCCCACAGCAGCCCGGCATCGGTGACGAGGGTGGGGTCGGCGAGGCTGTGGACCTGGACGACGGCGGCGCCCGCGCGGCGGATGTCCTGCGCGTCCGCCCCGTCAGCCCCCTCCGCCCCGTCCGCCCCGTCGAAGAGGCGGAAGGAGGACAGGTCGAGGCGCAGCGAGATGCCCACCCCGGCATCGGCGCCGGCCGCGACCTGCGCGGCCCACTCCTGTATCCCGGGCACCCGCTGCGGCTCCTGCGCGGCGAACGGCCGGCCGGCGGCCACCGGCGCCGCCGGGGTGCGGGGCAGGCTGTCGGCGACGGCATCGATGAACGCCCGGACCAGGGCTTCCGGTTCGGGGAGGCGGAGCGGGCGGCGGCCGGGCAGCGGGGTGGCGTACCCCTCGTACGGAAGGGCGGCGGCCACCGCGCGCAGGTGTCCGAGGTCCTCGGCGTCGAGCGGGCCGGCCCGCCAGGCGTCGACCCCGTCGGGGGTGACCCCGGGCAGCAGCCGGCCGCGGGCGACGAGCGCGAGGGCGTGGAGGGCGGCGGTGCCCCAGGCGCGGGTGGCGGGGTGCGTGACGGCGCTGCGCGGGGCGCGGGCGAGCAGGGGCAGGGCGTCGGTGACGGAGAGGCTGAGGGAGGGGACGGTACGGGTACGGACGCCCTGGCCGTGGGGGCGTACGACGGTGAGCGGTGCCGGGGTCCCCGCCGGGAGCTCGGGGAGGGGGTCCCCGTCGGGGGACCAGAAGGCGATGCGGGCCTCGCGGGGGACGGGTGCGGGGAGGAAGACGGCGGGGTGGCGGAGGAGGGGGGCGTGGGGGTGCGGGTGCTGCCGTTGCGGCTGCGGCTGCGGTGTCACTGGGTTGCCTCCCCTCCCCCTCGGCGCCATCAGGTCAGACGGATCCCGTCTGCCCCGAGTCTAGGTGCGGGCACTGACAATGGCCGCTGAGCTGGGTGGATGCCGGATCCGGGGCCGCTGCGCGGGCCGGGGCCTCGCCGCTGCCCTCGCGCTCGTGCTCACGGCGCCCCGTCGCCGCCTTCAGGAAGACGACCACGGCGGCCGTGAACCGCCTCGACCCCTGACCGCCCGACAGGTGGGACCATGGACCTGAGGCGATGGTCATGCGTTCCGGAAACGAGCCGGTGACCGCCCGCAGTCCGCTGCGGCTGCGGTTCTGGCTGAGCCTGTGGGGGCTGGTCTGGGCCGTCGCCGGGACGGCCGCGTTCTCGCTGGTCGGCCGTCCCGGGTGGGCGGCGGCCTGCGGTGTGCTCGCGGTGCTCGCCACCGTGGACCTGGCCGTGGTCCTCCACCACATCCATCAGGGCCCGCACTACCAGCCCGGCCCGGACATCCCCCCGTACGAGCCGCCCCGCAGCCGGTGACACCGGGCCGCACGACCCGGTCCCCGACGCGGTCCCCGACCTGGCCCTCGCCCCTGTCCCCGACCTGATCCTCGACCTAGTCCTCGAAGCGGGCTGCCGCCAGGTAGTCCGGCCGGGGGTCCAGGGCGGCCGCCAGGCGGAAGTGCTTGCGGGCCCGTTCGGGCCGGCCGGCGCGTTCGTGGGTGCGGGCCAGCGCGAAGTGCGCGAAGGCGTTGTCCGGCTCCCGTTCCAGCACCAGCTCGAACTCCAGGGCCGCCGGGCGCAGTTGGGCGGCGGCGAAGAAGGCTCGGGCGCGCAGCAGCCGGGCCGCCGTGTTCTCCGGGTGGGCGGCGATGACCGAGTCGAGCAGTTTCACGGCGCCGCGCGGGTCCCGCGCGGCCAGCAGGTGCTCGGCGGCCCGATAGTCGATGACGTGCGTCTCGGGGGACGCGCCGGACGGCGGAGGCGGCTGCGACGGTATGGGCGGCGGCGTGGTGTCGGACACGGTCTGTTCCTTCCCTCTGCAGGCGCGTTCAACGCCCCGCGCCCCGCCTGCTATTCCATGTGCACGTCAGGCACCGGCCGTACCTGCCGCCGCCGCCCGTTCCTTCAGCTCCGCCCACACCTTGAGCACCTGCGGCTCCAGCGCGTCCAGCGGCCCGTCGTTGTCGATCACGAGCGTGGCCACCGCGAGCCGCTGCTCCCGCGTGGCCTGCGCCGCCATCCGGGCCCGCGCCTCCTCCTCGGCCATCCCGCGCAGCGCGGTCAGCCGGGCCAGCCGGGTCTCGGGAGCGGCGTCCACCACGACCACCAGGTCGTACAGCGGCGCCAGGCCGTTCTCCGTGAGCAGCGGTACGTCGTGCACCACGATCGCGCCGGGCCCCGCGGCGGCCTCCAGCTCGGCCGACCGGGCCCCGACCAGCGGGTGCACGATCGCGTTGAGGGTCTGCAGCTTCTCCGGGTCGGCGAACACGATCGACCCCAGCTTCGGCCGGTCCAGCGCCCCCTCGGCGGTCAGCACGGACTCGCCGAAGGCCGCCACGACGGCCGCCAGCCCGGGCGTACCGGGCTCCACGACCTCCCGCGCGATGCGGTCGGCGTCCACGACGACCGCCCCGTACCCCGCCAGCAGCCGCGAGACCTCGCTCTTGCCGGCACCGATTCCGCCTGTCAGGCCAACCTTCAACATGCCCAGCAGACTAGACCCCGCACCCCGGCCCCCGTACAGCCCCCCGGCCCGGCCCCATGGCCCGGCCCGATGCCCTGGCCCGACGGCCCGGCTCCGGCCGGAGCGCACCCCGCCGATGCGCCCTGGCGAAGCGGCTCCTCAGCCCTCGCCCTCGCGCTCCGCCAGGAACCGCTCGAACTCGCGGCCGATCTCGTCCGCCGACGGGATCTCCTGCGGCTCGGCGATCATGTTGCCCCGCGTCTCGGCGCCGGCCGCCGCGTCGTACTGGTGCTCCAGCCCCTGGACCAGGGCGACCAGCTCCTCGTCGCCCTCGCGGATCTGCCGGTCGATCTCCGTCTGCGTGCGGTGCGCCTCGGTGCGCAGCGCGTGCGCCACTGCGGGCAGGACCAGCCCGGTCGCCGCCGTGATCGCCTCCAGCACCGTCAGCGCGGCGTCCGGGTACGGGGAGCGCGCGATGTAGTGCGGTACGTGCGCGGCGACGCCCAGCACGTCGTGCCCGGCCTGGCCGAGCCGGAACTCCACCAGGGACTCCGCGCTGCCCGGCACCTGAGCCTCGTCGAACGGGCTGCGGTGCCCCGGCATGAGGTCGGTCCGGTTGCCGTGCGGGGTGATCCCGACGGGCCGGGTGTGCGGGACGCCCATCGGGATGCCGTGGAAGTTGACCGAGAGCCGGACGCCGAGGCGTTCGACGATCTGCCGGACGGCGACGGCGAAGCGCTCCCACTCCACGTCCGGCTCGGGGCCGGAGAGCAGCAGGAACGGCGCGCCGGTGGCGTCCTGGACGAGGCGCACCTCGAGCCGGGGCTCCTCGAACTCGGTCCAGTGGTCGCGCTGGAACGTCAGCAGCGGGCGCCGGGCGCGGTAGTCGACCAGGCGGTCCGCGTCGAACCGGGCCACCACCTGGTGGGGCAGGGTGTCGAGCAGCCGCTCGACGATCTGCTCCCCGGCCTCGCCCGCGTCGATGTACCCCTCGAAGTGGTACAGCATGACCAGCCCGGCCGAGTCCTGGGCAAGTGCCAGGTCCGCCACTGCCAGGCCCTTGGCATCCCATTCGTACAAACCCTGTGGATCAAGCACCGCCACCACTCCTCCTCGCCGTCTTCTCAGCGAAGAACGTCCAAGGCGGCTGCTCCATTCCCCAGTTGGCCCCTTTCGCAGGAACCGGGAACGCAGCAAGGCCCGCCCCCCTGAGGGGACGGGCCTTGCCTTCAGCTCAGCTCACACCGGGGTGTGATGCGCTGCGATCAGCTCTGGCCGCCGGCCAGCTTCTCGCGGAGCGCGGCCAGGGCCTCGTCGGAGGCCAGGGCGCCCGAGGTCTCGTCCGACTCCGAGGAGTACGAACCACCCGAGATGCCCGCACCGGCGTTGCCACCGGCGGCCGGGGCGGCAGCGCCCTCGGCAGCGGCGGCCTCGTCGGCCTCGCGGCTCTTGATGACCTGGGCCTGGTGCTGCTCGAAGCGGACCTGCGCCTCGGCGTACTGGCGCTCCCACGTCTCGCGCTGGGTCTCGTAGCCCTCGAGCCAGTCGTTGGTCTCGGGGTCGAAGCCCTCGGGGTAGATGTAGTTGCCCTGGTCGTCGTAGGACGCGGCCATGCCGTACAGGGTCGGGTCGAACTCGACCGACGCCGGGTCGGCACCGAAGGACTCGTTGGCCTGCTTCAGCGACAGCGAGATCCGGCGACGCTCGAGGTCGATGTCGATGACCTTGACGAAGATCTCGTCGTTGACCTGGACGACCTGCTCCGGGATCTCCACGTGGCGCTCGGCCAGCTCGGAGATGTGGACCAGACCCTCGATGCCCTCGTCCACGCGGACGAACGCACCGAACGGAACCAGCTTGGTGACCTTACCCGGGACGACCTGACCGATCTGGTGCGTACGGGCGAACTGCTGCCACGGGTCCTCCTGCGTCGCCTTCAGCGACAGGGAGACACGCTCGCGGTCCATGTCGACGTCGAGGACCTCGACGGTGACTTCCTGGCCGACCTCGACAACCTCGGACGGGTGGTCGATGTGCTTCCAGGACAGCTCGGAGACGTGGACGAGACCGTCGACGCCACCCAGGTCCACGAAGGCACCGAAGTTGACGATCGAGGAAACGACGCCGGAGCGGACCTGACCCTTCTGCAGGGTGGTGAGGAACGTCTGGCGGACCTCGGACTGGGTCTGCTCCAGCCAGGCGCGGCGGGACAGGACCACGTTGTTGCGGTTCTTGTCCAGCTCGATGATCTTGGCCTCGAGCTCCTTGCCCACGTAGGGCTGGAGGTCGCGGACGCGGCGCATCTCGACGAGGGAGGCCGGCAGGAAGCCACGGAGGCCGATGTCGAGGATGAGACCACCCTTGACGACCTCGATGACGGTACCGGTGACGATGCCGTCTTCTTCCTTGATCTTCTCGATCGTGCCCCAGGCGCGCTCGTACTGGGCGCGCTTCTTGGACAGGATCAGACGGCCTTCCTTGTCCTCCTTCTGGAGAACAAGGGCCTCGATCTCGTCGCCGACCTTGACGACCTCGTTCGGGTCGACGTCGTGCTTGATCGAGAGCTCACGGCTCGGGATCACGCCTTCGGTCTTGTAACCGATGTCGAGCAGGACCTCGTCCCGGTCGACCTTCACGATGACGCCGTCGACGATGTCGCCGTCGTTGAAGTACTTGATCGTCTCGTCGATCGCGGCGAGGAAGGCTTCCTCGTTACCGATGTCGTTGACCGCTACCTGCGGGGTGGTAGAGGTGGTCTCGGTGCTGCTCGTCATGTGGGAAAGGGCTCCGGTTACGGACAGAAAGTCGTAGGTACTGCTACGCCGGGAGCCCTTATCGGCATCTGCCGAAGAAGCCGGACAGCCAAGGAAGCCCATGCTCCGCCGTGAAGCGGACCGGGCCTCGAGAACCGAGGGGTCATCAACAGATGCAAGCGCAGCCTGCTAGGTCTGAGGAGCACAGGCTCGCAGCGCAACTTGTAGCATACGGGGGCAGCCGGACAGGGTCAATGCGCGAAGGCGCACACCCCGGGCGGATCACCGCATAACCGGCACAATTCGTGGGCGGGCGGGCGCCGATGGCGCTTCCCCACCTCGTTTCGAACTCTTTCCGCAGACTACGACGACAGGCCCCATGAACCAAGAGGACTACGCCCCCGAAGAAGCGTACGAAGCCGATGGCGGCGCCGGCGACGACGCCGAGGCCACCCGGCGTGACGCCGACGATGCGGAGAGCAGCCGGGCGAGCCGCGGCTGGTGGGACCGCAACGCCGACGAGTACCAGAACGAGCACGGAGCGTTCCTCGGCGACGACCGCTTCGTCTGGGGTCCGGAGGGCCTGGACGAGGCGGAGGCCGCACTGCTCGGCCCGGCGGAGTCCCTCAAGGGCAAGGACGTCCTGGAGATCGGCGCCGGCGCCGCCCAGTGCTCGCGCTGGCTCGCCGCCCGGGGTGCCCGCCCGGTGGCCCTGGACCTCTCCCACCGCCAGCTCCAGCACGCCCTGCGCATCGGCGACGACGTCCCCCTGGTGGAGGCCGACGCCGGGCGGCTGCCGTTCCGCGACGGCTCCTTCGACCTGGCCTGCTCCGCGTACGGGGCCGTCCCCTTCGTCGCCGACCCCGTCAACGTCATGCGCGAGGTCCACCGCGTCCTGCGCCCCGGCGGCCGCTGGGTCTTCTCCGTCACCCACCCGATCCGCTGGGCCTTCCCCGACGAGCCGGGGCCCGAGGGGCTGTCCGTCGCCGCCTCCTACTTCGACCGGACCCCGTACGTCGAGCAGGACGAGCAGGGCCGCGCCGTATATGTGGAGCACCACCGCACCCTCGGCGACCGGGTCCGCGACGTGGTGGCGGGCGGGTTCCGCCTGGTGGACCTGGTGGAGCCGGAGTGGCCCGCCTGGAACACCCAGGAGTGGGGCGGCTGGTCCCCGCTGCGCGGCAACCTGATCCCCGGCACCGCGATCTTCGTCTGCGAGCGCGACTGACGTGATCCGCACCGCCGACCTCGACGCCCTTCCCGTACGGGAGGCCGTGCCCGCGCTCGTCTCCGCGCTGGACACCCACGGCACGGCCGTGCTCTGCGCCCCGCCCGGCACCGGCAAGACGACGCTGGTGCCGCTGGTCCTGGCCGGGCTGGTGGGCGGCGGGCCCCGGCGCCGGGTCGTCGTCGCCGAGCCCCGGCGGATCGCCGCCCGGGCGGCGGCGCGGCGGATGGCCTGGCTGCTGGGCGAGGCGGTCGGCGGCTCGGTGGGCTTCACGGTGCGCGGCGAGCGGGTCGCGGGGCCGGGCACCGTCGTGGAGGTGGTCACCACCGGTGTCCTGCTCCAGCGGCTCCAGCGCGACCAGGAGCTCTCCGGCATCGACCTGGTGATCCTGGACGAGTGCCACGAGCGGCACCTCGACGCCGACACGGTCGCCGCGTTCCTCCTGGACGTGCGCGAGACCCTGCGCCCGGAGCTGCGCCTGGTCGCGGCATCCGCGACGACCGACGCGGCCGGCTGGGCCCGGGTGCTCGGCGGCGCGCCGGTGGTGGAGGCCGCGGGGGTCTCGTACCCGGTGGAGACGGTCTGGGCCCCGCCACCGCGGCCGGTGCGGCCCCCGCACGGGATGCGGGTGGACCCGGCGCAGCTGGCGCACGTGGCCTCGGTGGTGCGGCGGGCGCTGGCGGAACGCGGCGGCGACGTCCTGTGCTTCCTGCCCGGCGTCGGCGAGATCGCCCGGGTGGCGGGGCAGCTGGGCGGCGTGGACGCGGAGGTGCTCCAGATGCACGGCCGGGCCCCGGCGGCGGTCCAGGACGCGGCGCTTTCCGTCGCGCAGCACCGCAGGGTCATCCTTTCCACCGCCGTGGCCGAGTCGAGCCTGACCGTGCCCGGCGTACGGGTGGTCGTGGACTCGGGACTGGCCCGGGAACCCCGGGTCGACCACGCGCGGGGGCTGGGCGCGCTCGCGACCGTACGGGCGTCCCGCGCGGCCGGACGCCAGCGGGCGGGGCGGGCCGGGCGCGAGGCGCCGGGGGCGGTGTACCGCTGCTGGGCGGAGGCGGAGGACGGCCGCCTGCCGGCGTTCCCGTCCCCGGAGATCCGGATCGCGGACCTGGCGCAGTTCGCGCTGCAGGCCGCGTGCTGGGGCGATCCGGACGCGGCCGGGCTGGCGCTGCTGGACCCGCCGCCGGCCGGGGCGATGGCCGCGGCGCGGGAGGTGCTGGTGGCGGTGGGCGCGGTGTCCCCGGCGGGACGGGTGACGCCGCGCGGGCAGCGGATGGCCCGGCTGGGCCTGCACCCGCGCCTGGCACGGGCCCTGCTGGACGGCTCCGCCGCCCTGGGGTCCCGCCGGGCGGCGGAGCTGGTCGCGCTGCTGAGCGAGGAGCCGCCGCGGGAGTACGGGGACGACCTGGCCGCCGCCTGGCGACGGGCCCGCGCGGGCGGCGACGCGTACGCCGCGCGCTGGCGGGCGGAGGCCCGGCGCCTGGAGCGCGCCGCGGCTGCCGCCGAGACCCACGCTCCGAACGGCGGCAGCCGCAATCCGGCCCCGCCGGCGTTCGAGGCGCGGGGCCCGGGGCCGAGCCCCGGCAGCGGCGCCGCACCCGACGACGTCGCCGCCGGGCGGATCGCGGCCCTGGCCTTCCCCGAGCGGGTGGCGAAGGCCAAGGGCGGCGGGGTGTTCCTGATGGCCTCCGGGACGGCGGCCGAGCTGGGGGAGGGCTCGCCGCTGCGCAGCGCGCCGTGGCTGGCGGTGGCCGTCGCCGACCGGGGCCCGCATTCCGCGTCGGCCCGGGTCCGGCTGGCCGCCGTCCTCGACGAGGACAGCGCCCGGGCCGCCGCCGCGCACCTGCTGGTTTCCGGGGAGGAGGTGCACTGGGAGGACGGGGACGTGGTGGCCCGGTCCGCGCAACGGCTCGGGGCCGTCGAGCTGGCCGTGCGCCCGCTCAAGAACCCCGACCCGGACCTGGTCAGGGCCGCGCTCCTCGACGGCCTGCGCAGCGAAGGGCTCGGGCTGCTGCGCTGGTCCGCGGACGCGCAGGCGCTGCGGGCCCGGCTCGCCTTCCTGCACCGCACCCTCGGCGGCGCGTGGCCGGACGTCGCGCATGACGGCGCCCTGCTGGAGCGGGCCGACGACTGGCTGGAGCCCGAGCTGTCGCGGGCCCGGCGCCGCGCCGACCTCGGGCGGATCGACGCCGGGCAGGCGCTGAACCGGCTGCTGCCCTGGGCCACCGGCGAGGCCGCCCGCCTCGACGAGCTGGCCCCGGAGCGGATCGAGGTGCCCAGCGGCTCCCGGATCCGGGTGGACTACTCCGCCGAACACGGGCAGCCGGTCCTCGCCGTGAAGCTCCAGGAGCTGTTCGGGCTGGCCGAGACCCCGCGCGTGGCCGGGGTGCCCGTCCTCGTCCATCTGCTGTCGCCGGCCGGGCGGCCCGCCGCGGTGACCGCGGACCTGGCCTCCTTCTGGCAGGGCGGCTACCGCGCCGTACGCGCCGAGCTGCGCGGCCGCTACCCCAAGCACCCCTGGCCGGAGGATCCTGCGACGGCCGAACCCACCCGGCACACCAACGCCCGCCTCAGGCGCTGAGCCCCTCCCCCGGCCGGCCGCGGCGGCCGCGGGCCTCCAGCCACAGCGCCAGCCCGAGCAGTACGAGGGCGCCGGCCGCGAGGCCGGCCGGGGCGTAGGTGTGCAGTGCGAGGACCTTCGTACGGTTGGACTTGACCAGGTCGACGGTGTGGTCGGCGTAGTCCTCGCGCATCTTTACGTCTCCGGCGAAGACGGTGAGCCTGCCGTCGGGGGCGCCGGCCGCGATGCCGCCGCGCATCTCCTGCTCGATGATCTGCTCGGCGTTGACGGGCGCCCCGGTGACCGGGTCGACCCAGAACATGGCCTTGACCTTGTACCAGAGGCTGGTGCCGGTGCTCTGCTCGAACGTCGCCGGGTCGATGCCCTCGATCGGCATCTTCTTCGGGAGGGAGACCTTCGTCCACGGGACGGTCTGCTCGTAGTAGTAGACGTCCATCCCGCGGTACGTGCGCGGGCCGACGTAGTGGATGGGCGAGGCGGTACGGGTCTGCGCGTCGAAGTAGAGGTAGTCGCGCGGCTCGGTGAAGAACGGCCACTTGAACTCGATGCCCTCGCGCTTGACCGGGTCCCCGTCCACCGCCTCGCCGGTGGCGTGCACCGGGTCCTGGGTGTGGGCGTCGAAGATGTAGCGCTCGGGGATCTGGGAGACCATCTTCCCGTCCGGCCCCATGATGTACGACAGCGTGTCCCAGACGACGACGTCCTTGCCGGCGCTCGCCTCGATCTCCTTCGAGGCCTCGACGTTGCCCTTGAGGGTCTGGACGATGGTGACCTTGTCGACCTTCTTCGGCTGCATGCCGGCGGTGTAGTCGAGGAGGGTCGCGTCCTTCGCCTCCAGGACCATCTCCTGGTACTGGTTCGGCGGGATCTTGGCGAGCCGGGGGTACGCGTACCAGCGCAGCAGCGGTGCGAGGGCTGCGCAGAACACCGCCAGGGCAAGCAGGACGAGGCTCGCTCTGCGTCGCATGGCCGGGCCTCCTCTTACTTTCCGGGCGCGGCGGGCGCGGTGGTGAGCAGCGGCTTGGGCGAGGTCTTGCCTTCGGGCACCCCGAACGCCGTGATGGCGAACACGAGGGCCAGCGCGGCGGCCAGACCGATGGCGGCGGCGACGAATGCGCGCATGCCGGGGCCTCCGGAATCTGATGGGGTGTCAGGGAGGAGGCACCGTAGCAACGCGGAGCCGAGATGAGAACCGTCGGGCCGTGAGCGCCGGGCCGCCGCCCGGGCCGACTCCTTTCGCTACGGCGTGCGGGGGGACGGGCTCGCGCTCGGCTTCGGGGACGCGGTGGACGTGGCGCCCGCCGTCGGGCTCGGCTTCGGCGACGGCGTCGCGGTCGGCTCGGGCGTCGGAGTCGGGGTGGGGGTCGGAGTCGGGGTGGGAGTCGGGGACGGCTTGGGCGTCGGGGTGGGCGTGGGCGTCGGGCTCGGCGTGGGAGTCGGCGACGGCTTCGGCGTCGGGCTCGGAGTCGGCGTGGGACTCGGGGTCGGCGTCGGAGTCGGAGTCGGCGTGGGGGTCGGCGTGGGGGTCGGCTTCGGGGTGGGCTTCGGGTCCGGGGACGGGGACGGGGTGCCCGTCGCGTTCGGGATCTCGTGCGCGCCCTTCAGGTAGTACGCGAACCAGGACTTCACCGTCCGGAGGTACTCCGCGGACTGGTTGTACGAGAGCACCGCACGGTCCAGGTCGGCGGGGACCCGGAGGTCCCGGGTGCCCGCGCAGAGGTAGCGGGCGGCCGCGAGGGACGCGTCGTAGACGTTGTTCGGGTTGCGGCGGCCGTCGCCGTCCGCGTCCTGGCCCCACGCCGCCCACGTGGACGGGATGAACTGCATCGGGCCGACCGCCCGGTCGTACGCGGCGTCCCCGTCGTAGGCCCCGCCGTCCGTGTCCCGGATGTTCGCGAAGCCGTTGCCGTCGAGAACGGGGCCCAGGATCGGCCGCAGCGTGGTGCCCGCGGCGTCCACGCGGCCGCCGCCCGCCTGCCCGGACTCGACCTTGCCGATGGCCGCGAGCAGCTGCCAGCGCAGCCCGCACCCCGGGTCGCTCTCGCCCACCTTCTTCTCCGCCAGCCGGTACGCCGCCAGGACGGTCGCCGGTATCCCCTGCGCGCCCTCGCCGGCCCCCATGGCCACGGGCTCGTTGTGCGCCGCGGTTTCGGCGGCCGCCGTACCCGGCTGCGCCGCCGCGGGCTCCTGCGACAAGGCCACCGGGGGCTCGGGACTGGGCAGGGGCGGGAGCTGCGTGAAGTAGGCGCCGTCCCCGCCGGATCCGGCCGGCTCGGGCGGCTGCGCCACCTCGTCGGCAGCCGCGGATATCCGCTCCTTCGCAGGACCTTGGGATGCGGTCACCGCCGCGGCCACCAGTGCGCAGACCAGGGCCGCGGCCCCCGTCTTGCGCAGCTCGCGCATCCTGCCTGCGAACCGGGTCGTCCTACGAGCCGACATGAGCCGGTCCCCTCCCCCTCGACGTCGGCGTGACCCTACGTCAGCTCCCTTCACGCTGCACGGATCGCGGTCCGGATTTCACGAGTTCCCCACGTGCCGGGCAGCTCACGCATACTGTCCCGACCAATTCGGGACGCATTGGCCCGAAGTAAGGAAGAGATGCCATGCCGTTCACCCTCAGCCATGCCGCCGCCGTCCTGCCGGCCGTCCGCCGGACGGGCCGCGCGCGCGGCCCGCTGGTCGCATCGGCCCTCGTCCTCGGGTCGTTCGCGCCCGATACGTTCTACTTCGCGGACGCCGTCGTCGCGGGGGTCTGGCCGTACGGGGAGTTCGCGCATTCGCTGCCCGGGGTGTTCACCGCGGACGCCGTGCTGACGGCCGCGCTCGCGGCGTGCTGGCTGCTGCTGCGCGAACCGCTGATCGCGCTCCTGCCGCGCCGCCGGCAGGGCCGGATACACGTCTTCCTGCGGGGCGAGGACTGGCGGGGCCGCCGACTGCCCTCGCTCGCACTGTGGTTCTACCTGTCGGCGGTCGCCGGCTCGCTCACGCACGTGGTGTGGGACAGCTTCACGCACCCGCACCGGTGGGGGACGGACGCGCTGCCCGTGCTCGGCGAGCGGTTCGCCCTCGGGCTCCCCCTCTATACGTTCGTGCAGTACGGGACTTCGGCGGTCGCGGCCTGCGCCCTGCTGTGGTTCGCGGTGAGCGCCCTGCGCCGGCTGCCCGGCTGCGCCGCCCCCGCGTCCGTGCCGGTGCTGGGGCGGGCGGAGCTGCTGGGCGCGGTCGCCCTGGTCGCGGTGTGCGTGGCCGTCGGGGTGACGATGCGCGTGCTGCGCTTCTTCACGTTCTTCGACCGGATCCGCACCCCGCTCGACATCATCCCGACCGTCTGCTTCGGCGCGGGCGGCGGCCTGGCCGTGGGCCTGCTGCTGTACGGGGTCCTCGTACGGCTCCTGCGGCGGCGCGAGCCGGCCCGTGCGGACGAGGACGCGCGAACGCCCGTCCCCACCGCATAGCGGGGACGGGCGTTCGGCGTACCCGTTCAGTGCGCGGCGGACTCCCAGTCGGAGCCGACGCCCACGGACACGTCCAGCGGGGCGCGCAGCTCGACGGCGGCGGCCATCTCGCGGCGCACCAGCTCCTCGACCTTCTTCCGCTCGCCCGGGGCGATCTCCAGCACGATTTCGTCGTGGACCTGGAGCAGCATCCGCGACTTCAGGCCGGCCTCGGTGATCGCCCGGTCCACGCGCAGCATGGCCACCTTGACGATGTCGGCGGCGGTGCCCTGGATCGGGGCGTTCAGCGCCATCCGCTCGGCGGCCTCGCGGCGCATGCGGTTGTCGCTGTTGAGGTCGGGCAGGTACCGGCGGCGTCCGAAGACCGTCGCCGTGTACCCGGTGGCCCGGGCCTCCTCGACCACGCGGCCCAGGTAGTCCCGGACCCCGCCGAACCGCTCGAAGAACGTCTCCATCAGGCCGCGCGCCTCGGCGGGCTCGATGTTCAGCTGCTGCGAGAGGCCGAAGGCCGACAGCCCGTACGCGAGCCCGTACGACATGGCCTTGATCTTGCGGCGCATCTCCGCGTCGACCTCGGAGCGCTCCACGCCGAACACCTGGGAGGCGACGGTGGTGTGCAGGTCCTCGCCGGACAGGAACGCCTCGATCAGGCCCTCGTCCTCGGACAGGTGCGCCATCACGCGCAGCTCGATCTGGCTGTAGTCGGCGGTCATGAGGGATTCGAAGCCCTCGCCGACGACGAACCCGCGGCGGATGGCGCGGCCCTCGTCGGTGCGCACCGGCACGTTCTGCAGGTTGGGGTCGGTGGAGGACAGACGTCCGGTCGCGGCGACGGTCTGGCTGAAGCTGGTGTGCACCCGGCCGTCGGCGGCGATCGTCTTGACCAGTCCCTCGACGGTGACGCGCAGCTTGGCCTGCTCCCGGTGGCGGAGCATGATCACCGGCAGTTCGTGGTCGGTCTGCGTGGCCAGCCAGGCCAGCGCGTCCGCGTCCGTCGTGTAGCCGGTCTTGGTCTTCTTCGTCTTCGGCAGGTCCAGCTCGCCGAAGAAGACCTCCTGGAGCTGCTTGGGCGAGCCGAGGTTGAACTCGTGCCCGACCGCCGCGTGCGCCTCCTTCACCGCCTGCTGCACGGCTCCGGCGAACTGCTGCTCCATGGCCTCCAGGTGGTCGCGGTCGGCGGCGATGCCGGCCCGCTCCATCCGGGCCAGCAGCTCGGAGGTGGGCAGCTCCATGTCGTGGAGCAGCTCGGCGGCGCCGACCTCGGCGAGCTTGCCGGTGAACGCGTCGCCGAGGTCGAGGACGGCGCGGGCCTGCGCCATCAGGGCCTCCGCCTCGGCGGTCTCGTCGGCGCCGAAGGCCAGCTGCCCGTCGGCGGCGGCGGGCTGGAGCTCGCGGTGCAGGTATTCGTTGGACAGCACGTCGAGCGCGAAGGAGCGGCGGCCCGGCTTGACCAGGTACGCGGCGAGCGCGGTGTCCATGGTGACGCCGGCCAGGCTCCAGCCGTGCTCGGGGAAGACCCGCATCAGGCCCTTGGCGTTGTGCACCACCTTGGGGCGCGCCGGGTCGGCGGCCCAGGCCGCGAAGGCCCGGTCGTCGGCCTCGTCCAGCGAGGACGGCTCGAACCAGGCGGCGGCCCCGCCGGCCGCGGCCAGCGCGATCTCGCTGACGTTGCCCTGGCCCAGCGCCCAGCTGTCCACGGTGGAGATGCCCAGCGGCCCGCCCGCGTGGGCCGCCAGCCACGGCGCCAGCTCGCCCGCGCCCAGCACGCTCGCATCCAGCTCCACGCCGGCGGCCGGAGCCGGGGCCTCCTCCTCGGCCGCGCCCGGATCCACCGCCAGCAGCCGCTCGCGCAGCGAGGCGTTGCGGATCTCCAGCACGTCCAGCACACCCGTGACGGCGGAGCGGTCGTAGGGGAGGCGGGCCAGGTCGCCCGCGGCCTTGGGCAGCTCGACGTCCTTGACCATCTCGGTCAGGACCCGGTTGAGCTTCACGGCCTCCAGGTGGTCCCGGAAGTTCTGCCCGGCCTTGCCCTTGACCTCCTCGGCGCGCTCCACGAGCTCCGCGAACGACCCGAACTGGGTGATCCACTTCGCGGCCGTCTTCTCGCCGACGCCCGGGATGCCGGGCAGGTTGTCCGACGGGTCGCCGCGCAGCGCCGCGAAGTCCGGGTACTGCTGCGGGGTGAGCCCGTACTTCTCCTCCACCTTCTGCGGGGTGAACCGGGTCAGCTCGGAGACGCCCTTGGTCGGGTACAGCACGGTGGTGTGCTCGGAGACGAGCTGGAAGGAGTCCCGGTCGCCGGTGACGATCAGCACCTCGAAGCCGAGGGCCTCCGCCTGCGTCGCCAGCGTGGCGATCACGTCGTCGGCCTCGAAGCCGTCGACCGCGAACCGCGGCACGTTCATCGCGTCCAGGAGCTCGCCGATCAGCTCGACCTGCCCCTTGAACTCGTCGGGGGTCTTGGAGCGGTTCGCCTTGTACTCGGGGAACTCCGTCGAGCGCCACGTCTTGCGCGAGACGTCGAACGCCACCGCGAAGTGCGTGGGCGCCTCGTCGCGCAGCGTGTTCGCCAGCATCGACGCGAAGCCGTAGATGGCGTTGGTCGGCTGGCCGGTCGCGGTCGTGAAGTTCTCCGCGGGCAGCGCGAAGAACGCCCGGTACGCCAGGGAGTGCCCGTCCATGAGCATCAGGCGGGGGCGGTCCGCTGCGGTCGTCTGGTCGGTCTTCTTCGATGCGTTCTCTGCCACGCCCCCGATCCTAGGCGGCCCCGCTGACAATTCCGGCGTCGGCGATGTCCGCAGGGCGTGACAGGATCGGACGCCCACCCGAATACGTACAGCGGCCGACGCGCCGCGATGCCCGACTGCTCAAAGGGGAGCGACATGGCCACGAAGCCGCCCGCAGGTGATCCCGTACAGGACGCGCCGCAGGTCGCGCCCCCCCAGCACGCAGCCGCCGGCCTCCCCGCGATCGGGCACACCCTGCGGATCGCGCAGCAGCAGATGGGCGTCGCCCGCACCGCGCGCACCCTCCTCAAGGTCAACCAGAAGGACGGCTTCGACTGCCCGGGCTGCGCCTGGCCCGAGGGAGACAAGCGGCACACCGCCGAGTTCTGCGAGAACGGCGCCAAGGCCGTCGCCGAGGAGGCCACGCTGCGCCGGGTCACCCCGGACTTCTTCGCGGAGCACTCCCTGGCCGACCTCGCCGGCCGCTCCGGGTACTGGCTGGGCCAGCAGGGCCGCATCACCGAGCCGATGTACCTGCCCGAGGGCGCCGACCGGTACCAGGCGGTCTCCTGGGAGCGGGCCTTCGAGATCATCGCCGAGGAGCTGACGGCCCTCGGCTCCCCCGACGAGGCCCTCTTCTACACCTCGGGCCGCACCAGCAACGAGGCCGCGTTCCTCTTCCAGCTGTTCGCCCGCGAGTTCGGCACCAACAACCTGCCCGACTGCTCCAACATGTGCCACGAGTCCTCGGGCTCGGCACTGACCGAGACCATCGGCATCGGCAAGGGCAGCGTCAACCTCGAGGACCTCCACCAGGCCGACCTGATCATCGTCGCCGGGCAGAACCCGGGCACCAACCACCCGCGCATGCTCTCCGCCCTGGAGAAGGCCAAGAACTCAGGCGCGAAGATCATCTCGGTGAACCCGCTGCCCGAGGCCGGCACCGAGCGGTTCAAGAACCCGCAGACCCCCCTCGGCATGCTCAAGGGCACCGCCCTGACCGACCTCTTCCTGCAGATCCGCATCGGCGGCGACCAGGCCCTCTTCCGCCTCCTCAACAAGCTCGTCATCGAGACGGAAGGCGCCACCGACGAGGCGTTCATCCGCGAGCACACCCACGGCTACCAGGACCTCGCGGCCGCCGCCGAGCAGGCCGACTGGGCCGAGACCCTCACCGCCACCGGACTGACCCGCCCCGAGATCGAGCAGGCGCTGGCCATGATCCTGGCCTCGGAGCGCACCATCGTCTGCTGGGCCATGGGCCTGACCCAGCACAAGCACGCCGTCGCCACCATCCGCGAGGTCGTCAACCTGCTCCTGCTGCGCGGCAACATCGGCCGCCCCGGAGCCGGCGTCTGCCCCGTCCGCGGCCACTCCAACGTCCAGGGCGACCGCACCATGGGCATCTTCGAGCGCCCCGCGCCCGCCTTCCTCGACGCCCTCGACCTCGAATTCGGGATCACCTCGCCGCGCGGCCACGGCTACGACGTGGTCCGCTCCATCGAGGCCCTGCGCGACGGCAAGGCCAAGGTCCTCTTCGCGATGGGCGGCAACTTCGTCGGCGCCACCCCCGACACCGACGTCACCGAGGCCGCGATCCGCCGCGCCTCCCTGACCGTCCACGTCTCCACCAAGCTCAACCGCTCCCACGCGGTCACCGGCCGGCGCGCCCTGATCCTGCCCACCCTCGGCCGCACCGACAAGGACGTACAGGCCTCCGGCAAGCAGTTCGTCACCGTCGAGGACTCCATGGGCATGGTCCACGCCTCCCGCGGCAACCTCGCCCCCGCCTCCCCGCACCTGCTCTCCGAGCCCGCGATCGTCGCCCGCATGGCCCGCGCCGTCCTCGGCGCCGCCTCCGCCACCCCGTGGGAGGACTTCGAACGTGACTACGCCGCCATCCGCGACCGGATCTCCCGCGTGATCCCCGGCTTCGAGGACTTCAACGCCCGCGCGGCCCGCCCCGAGGGCTTCCGCCTCCCGCACGCCCCCCGCGACGAGCGCCGCTTCCCCACCAAGACCGGCAAGGCCAACTTCACCGCCGCTCCCGTCGAGTACCCGACCATCCCCGAGGGCCGCCTGCTCCTGCAGACCCTGCGCAGCCACGACCAGTACAACACCACCATCTACGGCCTCGACGACCGCTACCGCGGGATCACCGGCGGGCGCCGCGTCGTCATGGTCAACCCCGAGGACGCCGCCCTGCTCGGGCTCGCGGACGGCTCCTACACCGACCTGGTCGGCGAATGGAAGGACGGCGTCGAGCGGCGCGCGCCCGGCTTCCGCGTCGTGCACTACCCGACGGCCCGGGGCTGCGCGGCCGCGTACTACCCCGAGACCAACGTGCTGGTCCCGCTCGACTCCACCGCCGACACCAGCAACACCCCCGCGAGCAAGTCCGTCGTCGTGCGCTTCGAACCGGCCTGATAGAACGACCTCAGGACAAGATGGTTAACGATCGTTGACGAACGGAGCCCGCCCATGGGTGAGCAGCACGCTGTGAAGTTCCCGCAGGAGGTCCTCGACGAGTACTCGGCCCTGGGCATCGACCTGCCCGCGCTGTTCTCGGCGGGCCACCTCGGCGAGCGGATGGACATCCGCATCCTCGAGGCCTCGGCCGAGCGGGTCGTCGCCACCATGCCCGTCGAGGGCAACACCCAGCCCTACGGACTGCTGCACGGCGGCGCCTCGGCCGTGCTCGCCGAGACCCTCGGCTCGGTCGGCGCCATGATGCACGGCGGCATCACCAAGATCGCCGTCGGCGTCGACCTGAACTGCACCCACCACCGCGGCGTACGGTCGGGCCTGGTCACCGGCGTCGCCACCCCCGTGCACCGCGGCCGCACCACCGCCACGTACGAGGTCGTGATCAGCGACGAGCAGGACCGGCGCGTGTGCACCGCCCGCCTGACCTGCCTGCTGCGCGACGCGGACCCGGCCGCCGCCGGGGCCTGAACCGCCACCCGCCCCGTACGCACCGCAGGCCCGGATCCGGCCCCGCCGAGGGGCCCTGATCCGGGCCTGCGGCGCGTACGGGCCCGCCGCGGGGCGTGGACGGGCCGGTACCGGGGTAAGTACAAGCAATGCCCGCGGCGCGTACGGACGACCCCGGCCGGGCCCCCAGGGCGCCCTCCACGGCCCCGCAACCGCCCGGAATCCGCCAGTCCGCCGGCTCCGCCGCACCGACTGTTGTGTCACCGAAGGTGACGGCCTACCTTCCCTCCATGGGGACCCAGCCACGCATCGCGGCCCGGTACGGCGTCACCGCACTGCTCACGGCGCTCACCTTGTCCGGATGCTCCACTTCCGCACCGACCGCCCCACAGACCCCGTCAACGCCCGTATCCAGCCCCTCCTCGCCCGCCCAGATCTGTACAAGTCTGGTGTCCTACTGGGTGAAGGAGACCCTCAAGGGCGGCAAATGGTCCGGGCTGGACTGGGAGCAGAAGGGCCTGTCCAACGATCAGTACACGATCCACGAGGAAGCCGTCGCCGCAGGCCGCGCCGAGGAGCGAACTTCCGCTCTGGACAAGGCACTTGAGCTCGTCGACCGGTTCGTGGCGCAGCGCTGCGCCGAGCAGAACGGCGCCACGTGGAGCTCCGAGAACTGGCGGCCCCCGAGCCCGGCCGGGTGACCGGAATCCTGCATGCGCTGTCCGGCTTCCGGGCACCCCGTGGCGCAGGCCCGATCCGCAGGTCGCGAGCCCGCAGGACGCCGGACCAAGATCGATCCGCCCGAAGTGGATCAAGGGGAAAAATTACCCTCAGTAATGCCGACGCCCCACAGAATCCCCTTTTTCCCCGGCGGAATGCCACCCGCTGGATTCCTTCGGACACAGCCAGCGACATTCGGTCCCTTTTGATCAATGACAGGAGCATGAACCCCTCAAGCCCCTTAGGGGAACGGGGAATTCTCACGATGCGGACAATCCTCGAAGTCACTAAACGCCCGATCTGTCCGTACTCCCGCCACACATTCTTGGCCTCGGCATAACAAGACAGTCACATCCTCCTTTC
The DNA here is from genome assembly GCF_042890265.1 of Streptomyces sp. NPDC002209. Taxonomy (NCBI): domain Bacteria; kingdom Bacillati; phylum Actinomycetota; class Actinomycetes; order Kitasatosporales; family Streptomycetaceae; genus Streptomyces; species Streptomyces sp. NPDC002209. The sequence continues at coordinate 179,262 of NZ_JBIARX010000001.1, forward strand.
CCCGCTCCCCGCGCTCGCCACCTCGGCCTAGAGTCACGGCCAGTCACCGCGCCACAGAGCGCAACCCAGCACGGCCGTGGACCTCCCAGTGCGGCCCGGCGACCAAACGGCACCTCAAATGAGGGGGCCGCGCCAGGGAAAGGAAGAATCGTGCGACACCGTTCTTTGCTCGTCCTCACCACCGTGATCACCACGGGAGCACTGACCCTCACCGCCTGCGGATCGCGCGATGAGGCCAAGACCGGCGGGGACAAGTCCAACGGCGCCAAGACCGTCGTCGTCATCGGCGTGGACGCCCCCCTCACCGGCTCGCTCTCCGCCCTCGGCCAGGGCATCAAGAACTCCGTCGACCTCGCGGCCAAGACGGCCAACAAGAACAACGAGGTCCCGGGCATCGAGTTCAAGGTCGAGGCCCTCGACGACCAGGCCGTCCCGGCCTCCGGCCAGGCCAACGCCACCAAGCTCGTCGGCAACAAGGACGTCGTCGGCGTCGTCGGCCCGCTGAACTCCGGCGTCGCCCAGCAGATGCAGGGCGTCTTCGCCTCCGCCAACCTGGCGCAGGTCTCCCCCGCCAACACCAACCCCGCGCTCAGCCAGGGCGACAACTGGGGCAAGGGCGAGTTCAAGCGCCCCTTCAAGACCTACTTCCGCACCGCCGCCACCGACGTGGTCCAGGGCAAGTTCGCCGCCCAGTACCTCTTCAAGGACGCCGGCAAGAAGAAGGTCTTCGTCGTCGACGACAAGCAGACCTACGGCGCCGGCCTCGCCGCGATCTTCTCCGACGAGTTCAAGAAGCTCGGCGGCGAGGTCGTCGGCACCGACCACGTCACCGTGAAGGAGACCGACTTCTCCTCCACCGCCGACAAGGTCAAGTCCTCCGGCGCCGACTCCGTCTACTTCGGCGGCCAGTACCCCGAGGGCGGCCTCCTCGCCGACCAGGTCAAGAAGGCCGGAGCCAACATCCCGCTCATGGGCGGCGACGGCATCCAGGACCCCGCCTTCATCACCGCCTCCGGCGAGGCCAACGAGGGCGACCTCTCCACCTCCATCGGCTACCCGGTCGAGAAGCTGCCCACCGCCAAGACCTTCATCGCCGACTACCAGGCCGGCGGCTACAAGGACCCCTACGCGGCTTACGGCGGCTACTCCTACGACGCCGGCTGGTCCGTCGTCCAGGCCGTCAAGGCCGTCGTCGCCGCCAACGGCGGCAAGCTCCCCACCGACGCCCGCGCCAAGGTCGTCGAGGCCCTCGGCAAGGTGTCCTTCGAGGGCGTGACCGGCAAGGTCGCCTTCGACGAGTACGGCGACACCACCAACAAGCAGCTCACGGTCTACAAGGTCGAGGGCGGCAAGTGGGTCGACGTCAAGAGCGACACGTTCAACCAGTAATCCCGTAGGACCCCGCATCACCAGCCGCACCTGAACCAAACCCACCGCGCGAGGGCGCAACAGCGCCCTCGCGCGGAGTCTTATCCGACACGCTCATCGGAGGCCCTGCGGTGCACGAACTGCCGCAACAGCTGGCCAACGGCCTTGCCCTCGGTGCCCTTTATGGCCTCATAGCCATCGGGTACACCATGGTCTACGGCATCGTCCAGCTCATCAACTTCGCCCACGGCGAGATCTTCATGATCGGCGGCTTCGGCGCGCTCACCGCCTACGCCGCCCTCCCGACCGGCACCTCCCTGCTGATCGCGATCCCCGTCATGATCGTCGGAGGCGCACTCGCCTCCGTCGCCGTAGCCACCGCAGCCGAACGCTTCGCGTACCGTCCCCTGCGCAGCGCTCCCCGGCTCGCCCCCCTCATCACCGCAATCGGCCTCTCGATCGCGCTCCAGCAGCTCGTCTGGCAGTTCTACCCGGACGCCAAGAAGGCCGTCAGCTTCCCCGAGTTCAAGGGTGAAGCCTTCAAGATCACCGACAGCCTGGCCATCCAGCGCGCGGACCTCTTCGTCCTCATCCTCGCCCCGCTCTGCATGCTCGCCCTCGGCATCTTCGTCCAGAAGAGCCGCAGCGGCCGCGCCATGCAGGCCACCGCGCAGGACCCCGACACCGCGAAGCTGATGGGCATCAACACCGACCGCATCATCGTCATGGCCTTCGCCATCGGTGCCGCGTTCGCCGCCGTCGCCGCCGTCGCCTACGGCCTCGACAAGGGCCAGATCAACTTCGAGATGGGCTTCATCCTCGGCCTCAAGGCGTTCACCGCAGCCGTCCTCGGCGGCATCGGCAACATCTACGGAGCCATGGTCGGCGGCGTCGTCCTCGGCCTCGCCGAGGCCCTGTCGATCGCCTACATCGAAGACATCCCCGGCATGTCGCAGCTCGGCGGTGGAGCCTGGTCCAACGTCTGGGCGTTCGTACTCCTCATCGTCGTCCTCCTCGTGCGGCCACAAGGCCTGCTCGGTGAGCGCGTCGCGGATCGGGCGTGAGAACCATGACCAACGAAGCCACTCTCCCCCTCGAGGGCGAAGCCACCGGCGCCGGCGCCGACGCGCTCTCCCGCACCGCACTCCTCTACACGGTCATCGGCGGAAGCCTGCTGACGATCGTCAGCGCCTTCCTCGCCTGGACCTGGACCGCCGAGTTCCCCGGTGACCTCACCTACTACGGCAGCCCGGCCCCCATCCAGGCCCTGAGCCTCGTCGGCGCCCTCCTCACCGCCGCCCACGCGCTCTCCGCGCTCGGCGTCAAGGGCCTGCGCTGGCTCACCCCCACCGGCGCCCGCAAGCCCGTGTGGATCCTCTCGCTCGGCACCCTCGCCGGCACCTGGTTCACCGTCATCGCCATCGCAGTGGTCCTCGGCGGATTCGTCCACCTGGAGCCCGGCGCCTACGTCGCCCTCATCGGCTCGCTCGTCCCGGCCCTCGCCGCGTACAAGCTCGCCGACGACAGCCACAAGGCCGCCGCCGCCAAGAAGCTGCCCTCCTGGGGCGAGATCCTCATCATCATCGGTGCCTTCGCCGTCGGCCTCTACGTGGTCACCTTCGGCATCGACACCGACGACAAGGAGCCGCAGCTCTTCGTCACCTACCTGATCATCGTCGGCTTCGCGGCCTTCGCCCTGCTCAAGTCCGGCCTCTTCGACCGGCTCGGCCTCCTCACCGCGAAGAACCGCCAGGTCACCCTCATCGGTACCGCGGCCGCCGCGATCACCTTCCCGTTCATCCAGCAGAGCGGCGACACCTACACGCTCATCGCGGTGAACATCCTGATCTTCGCGACCGTCGCCCTCGGCCTCAACGTCGTCGTCGGCCTCGCCGGCCTCCTCGACCTCGGTTACGTCGCCTTCCTCGGCGTCGGCGCCTACGCCGCGGCCCTGGTCTCCGGAAGCACCGCCTCCGCCTTCGGCTTCCAGCTCCCCTTCTGGGCAGCCGTCATCGTCGGCGCCCTCGCCTCGCTCATCTTCGGCGTGGTCATCGGAGCCCCGACCCTGCGCCTGCGCGGCGACTACCTCGCCATCGTCACCCTCGGCTTCGGAGAAATCTTCCGCATCGCCATGGGCAACCTCGACGGCACCTCCGGCCCCGACATCACCAACGGCCCCAACGGCATCCCCAACATCCCCCACCTCGAACTCTTCGGGTGGAACTTCGGGGAATCGCACACCGTCGGCGGCATCGTCCTCGGCGCCTACGCCAACTACTACTTCCTCATGCTGCTCGTGATGGCACTCGTCATCCTGGTCTTCGCCCGAGCCGGCAACAGCCGCATCGGCCGAGCCTGGGTCGCCATCCGCGAAGACGAGACCGCCGCCGAAGCCATGGGCATCAACGGCTTCAAGGTCAAGCTCATCGCCTTCGCCCTCGGCGCCACCCTCGCCGGCCTCGCCGGCACCGTCCAGGCACACGTCAACAGCACGGTCGTCCCCGAGAACTACGTCTTCGCCGGGCCCGTCCCGCCGAACTCCGCGTTCCTCCTCGCCGCCGTCATCCTCGGCGGCATGGGCACCATCCGCGGCCCCATCCTCGGCGCCGCACTGCTCTTCCTGATCCCGGCGAAGCTGGCCTTCCTCCAGGACTACCAGCTCCTCGCCTTCGGCATCGCCCTCATCCTGCTCATGCGCTTCCGCCCCGAAGGCCTCATCGCCAACAAGCGCGCGCAGCTCGAGTTCCACGACGAAGAGACGATCGACCAGGCCCCCGCGGACCTGGCCACCGCCAAGGCGGGTGCGTGAACACCATGACCACCACCACAGACACCACCACGGCGACCACGGTCCTCGAAGCCAGCGGCGTCACCATGCGCTTCGGCGGCCTCACCGCCGTCAAGGGCGTGGACCTCAAGGTCAACGCTGGCGAGATCGTCGGTCTCATCGGCCCCAACGGCGCCGGCAAGACGACCTTCTTCAACTGCCTGACCGGGCTGTACGTCCCCACCGAGGGCACCGTCAGCTACAAGGGCACGGTCCTGCCGCCCAAGCCGCACCTGGTCACCAGCGCCGGCATCGCCCGCACCTTCCAGAACATCCGGCTCTTCCACAACATGACGGTGCTGGAGAACGTCCTCGTCGGACGCCACACCCGCACCAAGGAAGGCCTCTGGTCCGCCCTCCTGCGCGGCCCCGGCTTCAAGAAGGCCGAAGCCGCCAGCGAGGCACGGGCGATGGAGCTCCTGGAGTTCATCGGCCTGGAGAAGAAGGCCCAGCACCTCGCCAAGAACCTCCCCTACGGCGAGCAGCGCAAGCTCGAGATCGCCCGCGCCCTCGCCAGCGACCCCGGCCTCATCCTCCTGGACGAGCCGACCGCCGGCATGAACCCGCAGGAGACCCGCGCGGCCGAAGAACTCATCTTCGCCATCCGGGACATGGGCATCGCCGTACTCGTCATCGAGCACGACATGCGCTTCATCTTCAACCTCTGCGACCGCGTGGCCTGTCTGGTCCAGGGCGAGAAGCTCATCGAGGGCACCGCGGCCGAAGTCCAGGGCGACGAGCGCGTCGTCGCCGCCTACCTCGGAGAGCCCTTCGAGGGCGACCCGACCGCGGCCCCCGCCGCCGAGGTGGCCGAGGCTGAGGTCGAGGCTGAGGCTGAGGCTGAGGTCGAGGCTGAGACAGAGGCCGAGGCTCCGGCAGAAGCCGACGCGGACGCCGAAGCCGAAGCCGACGCAGAGCCGGAAGCCGAGGCACACGCCGACGCAGAACCGGCCGCCGACGCCGAGGCCGACGCCCCCGCCGACGCGGACAGCACCACCAGCACCACCAGCACGGACGGAGACGCCAAGTGACCGCACTGCTCGAGGTCAAAGACCTCAAGGTCGCCTACGGCAAGATCGAAGCCGTCAAGGGCATCTCGTTCGAAGTCAACGAGGGCGAGATCGTCTGCCTCGTCGGCACCAACGGCGCCGGCAAGACCACCACCCTGCGCACCCTCTCCGGCCTGCTCAAGCCGGTCAGCGGCACCGTCGTCTTCGACGGCAAGCCGCTGGCGCAGGTCCCCGCCCACAAGATCGTCTCCCTGGGCCTGGCGCACTCCCCCGAGGGACGCCACATCTTCCCCCGGCTGACGATCGCCGAAAACCTCCAGCTCGGCGCCTTCCTGCGCACCGACAAGGACGGCATCGAGAAGGACGTCCAGCGCGCCTACGAGATGTTCCCCATCCTGGGCGAACGCCGCAAGCAGGCCGCCGGCACCCTCTCGGGCGGTGAGCAGCAGATGCTCGCCATGGGCCGGGCGCTCATGTCCCGCCCCAAGCTGCTCATGCTGGACGAGCCCTCCATGGGCCTCTCCCCCCTCATGATGCAGAAGATCATGGCGACCATCGCCGAGCTCAAGTCCACGGGCACCACCATCCTGCTCGTCGAGCAGAACGCCCAGGCAGCCCTCTCGCTGGCCGACCAGGCCCACGTGATGGAGATCGGCAAGATCGTGCTCTCCGGCTCCGGCCAGGAGCTCCTCCACAACGAGGACGTCCGCAAGGCGTACCTCGGCGAGGACTAGAGATCCGCTCGAACGTGAGGCCCGCCACCGTCCCCGGTGGCGGGCCTCACGCGTACCCGCGTACAGCTACTTCGCGGCGTTCTTCTTCTCCTCGGCGTCCTCGATGACCGCCTCGGCAACCTGCTGCATGGACATCCGACGATCCATGGAAGTCTTCTGGATCCACCGGAACGCGGCCGGCTCCGACAGCCCGTACTGCGTCTGCAGAATGCTCTTCGCCCGGTCCACCAGCTTGCGGGTCTCCAGCCGCTGCGAGAGGTCCGCGACCTCCTTCTCCAGCGCCCGCAGCTCCGCGAAACGCGACACCGCCATCTCGATGGCCGGCACCACGTCGCTCTTGCTGAACGGCTTCACCAGGTACGCCATGGCCCCGGCGTCCCGCGCCCGTTCGACCAGGTCACGCTGCGAGAACGCGGTCAGCATGAGGACCGGCGCGATGGACTCCTCCGCGATCTTCTCGGCCGCGGAGATCCCGTCCAGGACCGGCATCTTCACGTCGAGGATCACCAGGTCGGGGCGGTGCTCCCGGGCCAGCTCGACGGCGGTCTGCCCGTCCCCGGCCTCGCCGACCACGGCGTAGCCCTCCTCCTCGAGCATCTCTTTCAGGTCGAGACGGATGAGCGCCTCGTCCTCGGCGATGACGACGCGGGTCGTCAGCGGCGGAACGTGCGACTGGTCGGCGTCGGGCGTGGGCGTCGACTCGTGCTCGGCGGTCACTGGAGGCTCCTCTTTGCGGGGCATAACAAACTCCCCTGAGCCTACCTAGCTACGGTAAGGTGGTCTCGCGTAGGGCTCCCCCGAGCCTTCGTTTCTTAGGCCCCAGTACTCCAACTGGTCAGAGAGGCCGCTCTCAAACAGCGGACAGTGTGGGTTCGAATCCCACCTGGGGCACTTTGCTTAGATTCCATGGTCACGCGATTACCGCGTGACCATCACTCGTTTCAGCGAAGCCTGCCGAAATGCGCCACGTGAGCGAATTGCGCGCGGCAGCGTCGACCGCATGTACGACATCGCCACCCGCATGCACGCACTGGACTTGCTGGCCGACGGGCGCAGCATGAACTCCGTCAGCAAGGAAACCGGGATATCCCGGTCCGCCATCCGTGCGTGGCAGGTACGCATCGAGCCGCTACCCCGCAACAACGCGGTGCCTTGCTCCGGCCCAGGCCACGCGGCGTCCTACGCCTATCTTCTCGGCCTCTATCTCGGCGATGGCTGCATCAGTCCGCACCCCCGCGGCGGGCACCACTTGCGAATCGCCTGCGCCGACGCGTGGCCAGGGCTGATCGAGCTGTGCCGCGCAGCGATCACCGCCGTGCGGCCCGACCACAAGGTCTACGTGCTGCAACGCCAGGGCTGCGTTGCCGTCACCAGTTACGGGCGGCACTGGACGTGCCTGTTTCCGCAGCACGGGCCGGGCAAGAAGCATGAGCGGCGGATCGCCCTCGAAAGGTGGCAGCAGGAGATCGTCGACGCCCATCCCTGGGAGTTCCTGCGGGGGCTGATCCACTCCGACGGGTGTCGGATCACCAACTGGACCGTGCGGAACGGCAAGCGGTACGAGTACCCGCGGTACTTCTTCACCAACAAGTCCGACGACATCCGGAAGTTGTGCACGGACACGCTCACCAGGGTCGGCGTCCAGTGGACCGTCCTGGCCCGTGGCAGCGACCCCTTCAACGTCTCCGTCGCCCGCAAGGCGTCCGTCGCGCTGATGGACGCCCACATCGGGCCGAAGTACTAGTTACGGCAGCTCGCCGTCGCCGCCGAGGTTGGCGACCATGCGGCGCAGGGTGTCGATGGTGGCCGCGTACGTGGCGTCGTCTATGCCCTGGCGGTAGCGGGTGTGGACCTCGGCGTTGCGGTCGTGGGCGCGGAGGCGGCCTTCTTCGCCTGCGGGGGTCAGGGTGAGGGTGCCGTCTTCTGCTTCGTTCAGCCAGCCGCGGGCGCTGAGGTCGTCGTAGACGGTGGTGAAGTCGGTGTTCTGGTCGTCGTAGGGGGTGAGTTTCCGGGTGAGGGCTGTTCGGGTCCAGGTTCCGGGGGCTCCGGCGACGTGGCCGAGGGTCCACCAGTGGGGCTGGGTGAGGTTTTCCTCGGCGAGGGCGGTGCGGAGGGCGGCGATGACCAGGTTGGCGGTTTCGCGGCTCCAGTGGCCGATGGGCTGGGCTGCGAGGCGGGCCTGGGGGTGTTTCTTGATCGTCATGGCGGTGACGGTAGGACCTCGAGTGGGGTTGAGGTCAAGGCCGGTGGCCGCGTGGCCGCGTCGGGCGGGACGGGGCCCGACGCGGGGGGGGTGCGGTGGGGGGTCAGCGTACGGGGTCGCCGATGTGGTGGACGCGGACGAGGTTGGTGGATCCGGTGACTCCGGGGGGTGAGCCGGCGGTGATGACGACGATGTCGCCGGGTACGCAGCGGCCGATGCGCAGGAGTTCTTCTTCGACTTGGGCGACCATGGCGTCGGTGGAGTCGACGTGGGGGCCGAGGAAGGTTTCGACGCCCCAGGTGAGGTTGAGCTGGGAGCGGGTGGCGGGGTCGGGGGTGAAGGCGAGGAGGGGGATGGGTGAGCGGTAGCGGGAGAGGCGGCGGACGGTGTCTCCGCTCTGGGTGAAGGCGACGAGGAATTTGGCGCCGAGGAAGTCGCCCATTTCGGCGGCTGCGCGGGCGACGGCTCCGCCTTGGGTGCGGGGCTTGCTGCGTTCGGTGAGTGGGGGGAGGCCCTTGGCGAGGATGTCTTCTTCGGCGGCTTCGACGATGCGGGACATCGTCTTGACGGTCTCGACGGGGTATTTGCCGACGCTGGTTTCGCCGCTGAGCATGACGGCGTCGGTGCCGTCGATGACGGCGTTGGCGACGTCGGAGGCTTCGGCGCGGGTGGGTCGGGAGTTGTCGATCATCGAGTCGAGCATCTGGGTGGCGACGATGACCGGCTTGGCGTTGCGCTTGGCGAGTTTGACGGCGCGCTTTTGGACGATGGGGACTTGTTCGAGGGGCATTTCGACGCCGAGGTCGCCGCGGGCGACCATGATGCCGTCGAATGCGGCGACGATGTCGTCGATGTTTTCCACGGCTTGGGGTTTTTCGATTTTGGCGATGACGGGGAGGCGGCGGCCTTCTTCGTCCATGATGCGGTGGACGTCTTCGATGTCGCGGCCGCTGCGGACGAAGGAGAGGGCGATGACGTCGGCGCCGGTGCGCAGGGCCCAGCGGAGGTCGTCGATGTCCTTGTCGGAGAGGGCGGGGACGGAGACGGCGACTCCGGGGAGGTTGAGTCCTTTGTGGTCGGAGACCATGCCGCCTTCGATGACGAGGGTGTGGACGCGGGGGCCGTCGATGCCGGTGACTTCGAGGGTGACGCGGCCGTCGTCGACGAGGATGCGTTCGCCGGTGGTGACGTCGGTGGCGAGGCCTTTGTAGGTGGTGCCGCAGGTGTGGCGGTCGCCTTCGATGTCTTCGACGGTGATGGTGAATTCGTCGCCGCGTTCAAGGAGTACGGGGCCTTCGGTGAATCGGCCGAGGCGGATCTTCGGGCCTTGAAGGTCGGCGAGGATGCCGATGCTGCGGCCGGTTTCGTCGGAGGCTTTGCGTACGCGCTGGTAGCGCTCCTCGTGTTCGGCGTAGGTGCCGTGGCTGAGGTTGAGGCGGGCGATGTCCATTCCGGCTTCGACCAGGGCTTTGATCTGGTCGTATGAGTCGGTGGCGGGGCCCAGGGTACATACGATTTTTGCTCGGCGCATGGGGCGAGCGTATGCCCCTACCAGGCAGTAGGAAATTGGTTCCGGGTGTCCACTCAACAACCGTTGGGCAAAAGGTTGTTGACAATTGTTGAATGTGCGTGGGGGTGCTCTGATGAGCACCCCCGTGGGTGTCGTCGGTGCGCTTCTTGATCAGTTCTGGGGGGCGAGCAGGCGTTCGTGGCGGATGCCGGGGCGGCCGTCGACGGTGGTGGTCTCGACCTGGGTGAATCCGTTGCGCCGTAGGACGGTCAGGGATGCCGGGTTGTCGAGGGTGGTGACGGCGGCGAGGCGGGTGAGCCCGTACGTGCTGCCCGCGAGGCGGCAGATTTCGGCGACGGCGGCGGTGGCCGCGCCGCGGCCGGCGGCGTGTTCGCCGATGCGGTAGCCGAGTTCGGCGCTGCCGTCCTCGATGTCGATGAGGTTGACGCGGCCGGTCAGGGTGCCGTGGCGGGTGATGAGGACGTGGAAGTGGGACAGGCCGGTGTCCTGTTCGGCGAGCAGGGCGCGGTGGCGGCGCGCGAATTCGGTGAAGTAGGCGTCGCCGCGGTCGGGGATGGTCCGTGCGAAGTACGCGCGGTTCTCCCGTTCGAAGTCCAGGAGGGCGGGGGCGTGGTCGGCGCGGAGTCGCTCCAGGGTCCATGCGCCGTTCGGGGCGGTGGCGTTCACAGTTGGGGTGGGGTCATGGTGAAGCGGGCGTTGACCTGGGCGTAGACGGTTTGGCGCTGGGGTTCGAGGTCGAGGGGCGGGGCGGTTTCCTCGGTGGTGCTGTAGGCCATGGTGCGCATGCCGGTGCCGGAGGTCGCGGCTTGGAAGGGGAGGGCGTTTTCGGCGCCGAGGTCGGCGAGTTCGACGAGGGCGGAGAGGTCGGCGCCGAGGGCGGAGGCGTATTCGCGGGCGCGTTGGACGGCTTCGAGTACGGCTTGGCGGCGGGCTTCGCCGTGGGCGGGTGAGGTGGGGCGCAGGGCCCACCAGGGGCCGTCGACGCTGGTGAGTTCGAGGTCGGCGAGGCGGGTGGTGAGTTCGCCGAGGGCGGTGAAGTCGGCGAGTTCGGCGGTGATGTGGACGCGGCCGTGGTAGGCGCGGATGCGTTCGGCGCGGCCGTGGCGGGTGAGTTCGGGGTTGATGGAGAAGGTGCCGGTTTCGAGTTTTTCGACGGCGTCGCCGTAGCTTTTGACGAGGTCGAGGGCGGTGTTGTTGCGGCGTGTGAGGTCTTGGAGGGCGGTGCGTCGGTCGGTGCCGCGGGCGCTGACGGTGATGCCGATGCGGGCGATTTCGGGGTCGACTTCGAGGCGGGCTTCGCCGCGGACGGCGACGCGGGGGGTGTCGGGGGTTCCGTAGGGCTGGTGCGGTGCGTCCTGGGTCATGGTTTCACTGTCGCACTGCGGGGTGGTGGGCCTGGTGGTCATCGGATCGAAACCTGGTGGGGGTGTTGCCGGTTGTTACTGATCGGTCAGAATCTACGCGCGTTGTTCACGCTTCGAGATCTGTTCGCCTCACAAGGGGAGATGGCATGGCGTTCGACCGTAGGACGTTTCTGGGTACTTCGGCTGCGACGGGTGCGGCTGTTGCGCTGGTGGGGGCCGCGGGCACTGCGGCCTCCGCGGCCGAGGCGGCCCCCGGGGCGGCCGGTGCCGCCGGCGCGGCCGGGGCGTCGCGTACGTACTCGTTCACGGTGATGGGGACGACGGACCTGCACGGGAACGTCTTCAACTGGGACTACTTCACGGACAAGGAGTTCGACGACAAGGCGCACAACGATGTCGGCCTGGCGAAGATCTCGACGCTGGTGAACCAGGTGCGGGCGGAGAAGGGGCGTTGCAATACGCTGCTGATCGATGCGGGTGACACGATCCAGGGCACGCAGCTGTCGTACTACTACGCGAAGGTGGATCCGATCACGGCGCGGCGTGGTCCGGTGCATCCGATGGCGCAGGCGATGAATGCGATCGGGTACGACGCGGCGGCGCTGGGGAACCACGAGTTCAACTACGGCATTCCGGTGCTGCGCAAGTTCGAGGAGCAGTGCGATTTCCCGCTGCTGGGGGCGAATGCGCTGGATGCGAAGACGCTGCGGCCGGCGTTCGCGCCGTACAGCATGCACCGGTTGCGGACTCCGTTCGGGCGGGATGTGAAGGTGGCGGTGCTGGGGCTGACGAACCCGGGGATCGCGATCTGGGACAAGGCGAACGTGCAGGGGAAGATGACGTTCCCGGGGCTGGAGGAGCAGGCGGCGAAGTACGTGCCGAAGCTTCGGTCGATGGGTGCGGACGTGGTGATCGTGTCTGCGCATTCGGGTTCGAGCGGTACGTCCTCGTACGGTGACCAGTTGCCGTACATCGAGAACGCGGCGGGTCTGGTGGCGGAGCAGGTGCCGGGGATCGACGCGATCCTGGTGGGGCACGCGCACACGGAGATCCCGGAGTACCGGGTGAAGAACAAGGCGACCGGCAAGGACGTGGTGCTGTCGGAGCCGCTGAAGTGGGGGCAGCGTCTGACGCTGTTCGACTTCGAACTGACGTGGTCGAAGGGCTGCTGGTCGGTGGCGAAGGTGTCGGCGAAGGTGCTGAACTCGAACACGGTCGCCGAGGATCCGAAGATCACGCGGCTGCTGTCGGACGAGCACCGCAAGGTCGTGGCGTACGTGAACCAGGTGATCGGTACGTCGGTGCAGGCGATGTCTTCGGCGGAGGGGCCGGTCAAGGACGTCGCGATCATCGATCTGATCAACCATGTGCAGGCGGACACGGTGAAGGGGGCGCTGGCGGGTACGCAGTGGGCGGCGCTGCCGGTGCTGTCGCAGGCGTCGTGTTTCTCGCGTACGGCCGCGATTCCGGCCGGGCAGGTGACGATCAAGGATGCGGCGGGTCTGTACCCGTTCGAGAACACGATGGAGGCGCGGCTGCTGACGGGGGCGCAGTTGAAGGACTATCTGGAGTACTCGGCGCGGTACTACGTGCAGACGGCGCCGGGTGCTCCGGTGGATCCGGCGAAGCTGACGAACTCGGAGGGCGTTCCGGACTACAACTACGACGCGGTGTACGGGCTGGCGTACGACATCGACATCGCGCAGCCGGTGGGTTCGCGGATCTCGGGGCTGTCGTTCCAGGGGAAGGCGGTGGATCCGGCTGCGGAGTTCGTGCTGGCGGTGAACAACTACCGGGCGTCGGGTGGCGGGAACTTCCCGCACGTGCCGCGGGCGAAGCAGTTGTGGGCGAATTCGGAGGAGATCCGCAACACGATCATCCAGTGGGTGAAGGCGAAGGGGACGATCGATCCGGCGCAGTTCGCGTCGGTGGACTGGCGGCTGACCCGTGCCGGGGTTGCGGTGTTCTAGCCGGGTCGCCGTACGCGTACGCCTGCGGTCAGGGGTGTTCGACCAGCGGGAGCAGTTCGACCGTCGGGGTGGGTCGGGTGTGCTCCCGCTGTTCGAGGCCGAAGGTGGTGAAGGCGGTGCGGGTGGGCTGGGGGTAGGGCTCTTTGCCGGTGAGGGTGTTGAGGATGGCGGCGCTGCGCCAGGCGGCGAGGCCGAGGTCGGGGGCTCCGACGCCGTGGCTGTGGCGTTCGCCGTTCTGGACGAAGATGGTGCCGCTGACGCTGGGGTCGAGGATCATGCGGTGGTGTTCGTCGATCCGCGGCCGGCCCGAGGAGTCCTTGCGCAGGTAGGGGTCGAGGCCGGCGAGGAGGCCGGTGAGCGGGCGCTCGCGGTAGCCGGTGGCGAGGACGACGGCGTCGGTGGTGAGGCGGGAGCGGGTGCCCTGCTGGGCGTGGTCGAGGTGGAGTTCGACCTTGGTGGTGGCGACGCGGCCGGCGGTGCGGACGCTGACTCCGGGGGTCAGGACGGCGTCGGGCCAGCCCCCGCCCAGGGTGCGCCGGTAGAGCTCCTCGTGGATGGCGGCGATGGTGCCGGCGTCGATGCCCTTGTGGAGCTGCCACTGCGCGGGGACGAGCTGATCGCGGACGGGTTCGGGCAGGGCGTGGAAGTAGCGGGTGTAGTCGGGGGTGAAGTGTTCGAGGCCGAGCTTGGAGTACTCCATGGGGGCGAAGGATGGGGTACGGGCGAGCCAGGTGAGGCGTTCGCGGCCGGCGGGGCGGGAGCGGAGCAGGTCGAGGAAGACTTCGGCTCCGGACTGGCCTGATCCGATGACGGTGACGTGCTCGGCGCCGAGGATGCGCTGCCGGTTGTCGAGGTAGTCGGCGGAGTGGATGACGGGGACGGTGGGGGCTTCGGCGAGGGGGCGCAGGGGTTCGGGGACGTAGGGGGCGGTGCCGATGCCGAGGGCGAGGTTGCGGGTGTGGGTGCGGCCGAGGGCTTCGGCTTCGCCGTCGGTGTCGAGTTGGGTGTAGTCGACTTCGAAGAGGTCGCGTTCGGGGTTCCAGCGGACGGCGTCGACCTGGTGGCCGAAGTGGAGTCCGGGCAGGCGTCCGGCGACCCAGCGGCAGTAGGCGTCGTATTCGGCGCGCTGGATGTGGAGCTGCTCGGCGAAGTAGAAGGGGAAGAGCCGCTCCTTGTGCTTGAGGTAGTTGAGGAAGGTCCAGGGGCTGGTGGGGTCGGCGAAGGTGACGAGGTCGGCGAGGAAGGGGACCTGGAGGGTGGTGCCGTCGATGAGGAGTCCGGGGTGCCAGCGGAAGTCGTGGCGCTGGTCGTAGAAGGCGGTGGCGAGTTCGGCTGCGCCTTGCTGGGGGAGGCCGTGGGCGAGGGCGGCGAGGGACAGGTTGAAGGGGCCGATGCCGATTCCGACGAGGTCGTGGGGTGCATCGAGCTGGGCGGTCATCGGTGGGTGCTGCCTTCCAGGAGGGTGACGAGGGTGTCCAGGTCCCGCGTGGTGGTGTGGGGGTTGAGCAGGGTGGCTTTGAGCCAGAGGCGGTTGTCGGCGGTGGCGCGGCCGAGTACGGCGTGACCGGTGTGGAGGAGGGTGCGGCGCAGGGCGGCGAGGTGGGTGTCGTCGGTGTGGGTGGGGCGGAAGAGGACGGTGCTGATGGTGGGGGGTGCGTGGAGTTCGAAGCGGGGGTGTGCGTCGAGGAGGCGGGCGAGGTGGTGGGCGAGTTCGCAGGTGCGGTCGATGAGGTGGGCGAGGCCGTCGCGGCCGAGTGAGCGCAGGGTGGCGGCGATTTTGAGGGCGTCGGGGCGGCGGGTGGTGCGCAGGGAGCGGCCGAGGAGGTCGGGGAGGCCGGCTTCGGTGTCGTCGGTGGCGTTGAGGTAGTCGGCCTGGTGGGCGAGGGGGGCCAGCAGGGTGGTGTCGGGGACGGCGAGGAGGCCTGCGGCGACGGGTTGCCAGCCGAGTTTGTGCAGGTCGATGGTGAGGGAGTGGGCGCGGCCGAGGCCTGTGACGCGGGGGCGGTGGCGGGGGCTGAGGGCGAGGAGGCCTCCGTACGCGGCGTCGATGTGGAGGTCGGCGCCGTGGTGCTCGCACAGGTCGGCGATGGGGTGGAGCGGGTCGATGAGGCCGGCGTCGGTGGTGCCTGCGGTGGCGGTGACGAGGACGGGGCCGGGGGTGGTGGCGAGGGCTTCGGCGAGGCGGGCGGGGTCGAGGGTGCCGGCGGGGGTGGGGAGGCTGGTGGCGGCGGGCAGGCCGAGGAGCCAGGCGGCGCGGGGGACGGAGTGGTGGGCGTTGGCTCCGTGGAGGACGGTCAGGCGCGGTCCGTGGCGTTCGCGGGCGAGGAGCAGGGCGAGTTGGTTGGCTTCGGTGCCGCCGGTGGTGACGAGGGCGTCGGGGTGGGGGGTGTCGTAGAACTCGGCGGCGAGGGTGCGGGTGAGGAGGGCTTCGATCGCGGAGGCGGCGGGGGCCTGGTCCCAGGAGTCGAGGGAGGGGTTGAGGGCGGAGGCGGCGAGGTCTGCGGCGGCTGCGACGGCGAGGGGCGGGCCGTGGAGGTGGGCCGCGCAGAGGGGGTCGGCGGGGTCGGCGGCGCCGGCGGCGAGGGTGTGGACGAGGGTCCGGAGCGCCTCGTGGTCGCCGTGGCCCTTTTCGGGGAGTACGTCGCCCAGTGCGGCTTGGACGCGGGCGGCGAGGGCGTCGGGGCCGCCTGCCGGAATCGGCCCGCCGCGCTCCTGGGCTCCGGTGCGGAGGGCTTCGAGGACGGTGTCGAGGAGGGGGCGCAGGGCTTCGGCGCCGAGGCGGCCGCCGGCGAGCGGGTGCGGTGGGGTCGGCGGGGTGCCGGGCGGCGCGGTCATGCGGTGTCCTCACGGGAACGGGTCTGCGGCAGGGGGCCGGCCCTGTCGTGGGGTGCCTGAGCGGTCCGGGGCCGTTGCGTGGCGGGCGCTGCTGCGGTGACAGCCTGGGGGCCCGACGTGTACAACGATCAGGCCCGAACGGGGTAACCGCCGGGGTTTGTCCGGATGTTGTTTTCCGCTCGGCGCTGGAGGAGCGGCTCGCCGGGCGGCCCGGGCCGGAACGGGGCCGGCCGCCGCCCCGGCCGGTGTCGGCGGGGGCGGCGGCCGGGGGTGGCGGCGCGGCGTGGTGTGTCAGGAGGCGCGGACGCGGAGGGCTCGGGCCAGGTCGTCGAGCTGGTCGACGAGCTTGCGGCGCAGGGCGGGGACGATGGAGGGGTCGGCGAGGGCGGTGTGGCCGGCCTCGAGGTTGTCCTCGTCCACGGCGTGGCCGGGGAAGGCGTAGCGGCCGGCGGCTTCGGCGATGGCGGGGCCGCGGCGGGCGCCCAGGGCGATGGCGTCGGTGTAGAAGCGGGGGACGTAGTCCCGTACGAGGTCGGCCTGTTCGGGCTGCCAGAAGCCTTGGGCGGTGGCGCTGAAGAGGTAGTTGGAGAGGGAGTCGTCGTGGAAGAGGCGCTCCCAGGCGGCGGCTTTGGCCTCGGTGGTCGGGAGTGCGGCGCGGCAGCGGGCGGCGCCTTCCTCGCCGGTGGCGCTGGGGTCGGCGGCGAGGGCCGCGTCGATCTCGCGCTCGCCGACGGCGCCGAGGACGGACAGCCGGGCGAGGATGCGCCAGCGCAGTTCGGGGTCGAGTTCGGGGCCGCCGGGCACGGTGTCGTCCTCGAGC
Source organism: Streptomyces sp. NPDC002209 (assembly GCF_042890265.1). Taxonomy (NCBI): domain Bacteria; kingdom Bacillati; phylum Actinomycetota; class Actinomycetes; order Kitasatosporales; family Streptomycetaceae; genus Streptomyces; species Streptomyces sp. NPDC002209. The sequence continues at coordinate 195,924 of NZ_JBIARX010000001.1, forward strand.
CAGGCGGCGAGGGTGTCGGGCTGGGTGGCGGCGTCGATGTGGGCGCGGACGGCGGCGAGCCGCAGTCCGGGGTCGGAGCCGTCCTCGGTGCGGCGCAGCAGGCTGCGGGCGATGAGGGTGAGGGTGGCGAGGGCTTCGGTGCGGTCTTCGGGGGCGAGGTAGCGGTCGATGATGTGGTGGCGGGCGAAGGCGAGGACGCCTTGGACGATGGCCAGGTCGGCTTCCTGGGGCAGGTGTGCGCCGGCGGTGGCCAGGTAGGCGGCGGGTTCGAGTTCGCCGTCGCGGACCATGTCGCGCAGGCAGTTCCAGACGACGGCCCGGGTGAGGGGGCCGGGGACGTCGGACAGCTTGCGCAGGGCGGTCTCGAGGGAGGTGTCGTCGAGGCGGACCTTGGCGTAGCTGAGGTCGCCGTCGTTGAGGACGAGGAGGGCGGGGCGGGGTCCGCTGACGGAGACGATCTCTTCGGAGGGGACGTCGACGGTGAGGAGTTCGCGCGGTTCGAGGGTGTTGTCGGGGTCGCGGTCGTAGAGGCCGACGGCGATGTGGTGGGGGCGGGTGCCGTGGTGGTCGACGGTGAGGGTCCAGCCGCCGTGGCTTTCCTCGATGCGGGGGGTGAGGGTGTCGATGCCGGTGGTGCGCAGCCAGATGTCGGCCCAGGCGTGGACGTCGCGGTCGGTGTGGGCGGCGAGGGATTCGACGAAGTCGGCGAGTGAGGCGTTGGCGAACTTGTGGCGGGTGAAGTGGGTGTTGATGCCGGCGAGGAAGTCCTTCTCGCCGAGCCAGGCGACGAGTTGGCGCAGCGCGGAGGCGCCCTTGGCGTAGGAGATGCCGTCGAAGTTGAGGAGGGCGCTGGCGGTGTCGGGTACGGCGTCGGGGTCGGGGGCGACGGGGTGGGTGGTGGGCCGCTGGTCGGCGTCGTAGCCCCAGGATTTGCGGTTGACGCCGAATTCGGTCCAGGTGCCGGTGAAGCGGGTGGCTTCGGTGAGGGTCTGGTAGCCCATGTACTCGGCGAAGGACTCGTTGAGCCAGATGTCGTCCCACCAGCGCAGGGTGACGAGGTCGCCGAACCACATGTGGGCCATCTCGTGGGCGATGACCATGGCGCGGGTCTGGCGTTCGGTGTCGGTGACGGCGGAGCGGAAGACGAATTCGTCGCGGAAGGTGACGAGGCCGGGGTTCTCCATGGCGCCGGCGTTGAATTCGGGGACGAAGGCCTGGTCGTAGGAGTCGAAGGGGTAGGGCTCGGAGAACTTCTCGTGGTAGCGGTCGTAGCAGTCGGTGGTGACGGAGAGGATTTCCTCGGCGTCGGCGTCGAGGTGGGGGGCGAGGGACTGGCGGCAGTGGATGCCGAAGGGGAGTCCGGCGTGTTCGGTGCGGATGCTGTGCCAGGGGCCGGCGGCGACGGCGGCGAGGTAGGTGGAGATGACGGGGGTGGGGGCGGACTTCCAGATGCCGGCGTCGCCGGACGGGTGTCCCGTGCGGTCGTCGATGCGTTCGGTGATGCCGTTGGCGAGGACGGTCCAGTGGGCGGGGGCGGTGACGGTGAACTCGAAGACGGCCTTGAGGTCGGGCTGGTCGAAGGCCGGGAAGACGCGCTGGATGTCGTCCATGAACATCTGGGTGTAGACGTACGTTTCGCCGTCCGCGGGGTCGGTGAAGCGGTGGAGGCCTTCGCCGGTGCGGGAGTAGCGCATGCGGGTGGCGATGCGCAGTTCGTGGGGGCCTTCGCCGAGGCCGGTGAGGGGGAGGCGGTTGCCGGCGAGGGAGTCCGGGTCGAGGGGGCTGCCGTCGAGTTCGGCGGAGTGCAGTTCGTCCGGTTTCAGCTCCACGAAGGTGTCCGCGGCGGTGCGGGCGGTGAACCGGATGACGGTCGTGGATTCGAAGGTGTCGTCGCCGCCGGTGAGGTCGAGGGCGACGGCGTAGTGGTGGACGTCGAGGAGCTGTGCTCGGAGCTGCGCTTCGTTGCGCGTCAGTGCGGACATGGGGCCCATGCTGCCCGAAGGGTGGGCCCCGGTCGTCCGTGCTCGCCTACTCTTCGCCCGCAGCGATCGTCTCGTGGTGGCGGATGACCTCGGCGATGATGAAGTTGAGGAGCTTCTCGGCGAATGCCGGGTCGAGTTTGGCGTTCTCGGCGAGTTCGCGGAGCCGGGCGATCTGGCGTGCCTCGCGGGTCGGGTCGGCCGGGGGCAGCTGGTGCTTGGCCTTGAGGTGGCCGACCTGCTGGGTGCACTTGAAACGCTCGGCGAGCATGTGGACGACGGCCGCGTCGATGTTGTCGATGCTGTCGCGCAGGCGGGCCAGCTCGGCGGCGACGTTCTCGTCGATGGCGCCGGTCGCGGCGGCTTCGTCGGGGGCGCTGTTGTTCATGGTTCCCGAGAATACGTGGCGTTCGGGTGTGGTTCCCGGGTGAGCCGGTCCGTGAGACGGATGGGTGTCCGAAGCCGGCCGGTCACAGGGATAGGACGGCTGTGACCGGCCAGCCTCCTTCGGGGGGGGCGGGGCCGGCGGTGAGGGAGCCGCCGAGGGCTTCGGCGCGTTCGATCATGCCGGCGAGGCGGTAGCCGCCGCCGCGGGCGTTGTCGGAGAGGCGGGCGGGGCGGCCTCCGTCGTCGGCGATACGGATCTCCAGTCCGGCGGGGACGGTGCGCAGGCCGATGCGGACGGCGGTGGCGGTGGCGGCGTGCTTGCCGCGGCGGTGCGGGCGGGGGCGCGGAGCAGGACCTGGGAGAGGAGGGGTTCGGCGGGCCGGCGGGCCGCCTGGGCGGCGCCGGCCCGGGGGGCCGTTTCGCGCAGCAGTCGTACGGTGATGGCGGGTGAGACGAGGGAGTCTCCTACGGCTGCCGCGCGGACCGCCTCAACCGGCATCGCGGGGCTGGCGTCTTTCAGGAGGAAGCCGGATGCTCCTCCGTGGAGCGCGGCGTGGACGTACTCGTCGAGGTCGAAGGTGGTGACGATCACGATGCGCGGACCGTCCCGGCCGGCGAGTCGCCGGGTGGCCTCGAGGCCGTCGGGCTTCGGCATGCGGATGTCGAGGAGGAGGACGTCCGGCGGGTGTGCGCCCGCGCAACCGGGCGGGGCCGGGGCGGCGGTGTTCCGGCCGTGTGCCGTTCCGGGCGACGTCGTGTGCGTACGGTGCGCCGTGCTTCGTCCTTCCGGCCCGGGTGTGCTCGGCCGGAAGGACGAAGGGTGGGGCTCAGAGGGTCGCGGCCGCGTTCTTGATGGCGGTGGCGAAGGTGGAGACCTCGGTGTAGACGCCGGGGAAGTCGGGCCGTGCGCAGCCCTCGCCCCAGCTGACGATGCCGACCTGGATCCAGGCGTTGTTGTTGTCGCGGCGGAACATGGGGCCGCCGGAGTCGCCCTGGCAGGTGTCGACGCCGCCCTGGGGCAGCCCGGCGCAGATCTCCTCGCCGGGGACGAGGTCGCTGCCGTAGGAGCTTTGGCAGCTGGCGTCGGAGACGAACGGCACGGTGGCCTTCATCAGGTACCGCTGCTGGCCGCCGCCCTCGCGGGTGGCGCCCCAGCCGGCGACGGTGAAGGTGCCGTTGTCGAAGGCCTTGGTGTCGGCGATCTTGAGGGTGGGCAGGTTGACGGGCTTGGCGAGTTTGATGAGGGCCCAGTCCTTGCCCTTGCCGTTGTAGCCGGGGGCCTGGAGGACCTTGGTGGATTTGACCTTGATGGCGCTGGAGCTGTTGAGGTCGACGACTCCGGCGGTGGCGGTGATGGAGGTGTTGTTGCCGGAGCCGCTGACGCAGTGGGCTGCGGTGAGGACGATCTGCTGGGTGTAGAGGGCTCCGCCGCAGCCCATGGAGAGGCGGACCATGAAGGGGAACTCGCCCTGGGCGGCGCGGGTGCCGCCGACGACGGGGGCCTGGGAGGCGTTGGCGGCGCCGGGCTGGAGGCTGACGGCGGCGAGGGCCACTGCGCCGACGGCGAGGGTTCGCTTGATGAGTGCGGCAAGGGTGGACACGGTCAACACACTGCCTTTCGTGGGGGGTTGGGCTGTGCGCGTCATCGGGTGAATGACACGTACATGTCACACCCACCTCTCACCGGACAACAAGAACGCGTTTTCGGACAACCTGCGGGACGATCCGCGGCGCGGGGGGCGGCATGAGGGACAACGGCAGGCTCAGCAGCCCGGTCGAGCACGGATTTCCCCATCTCGACACCGTCCGCGCCGCGATCACCGCGCTGTTCCGCAGGCTCTCGTACGAGGGGATCCGGGCCTACGACACGAGCCTCGCGCCCGCCGACGCCGCCTTCACCGCCGACGACGACCTCCACCTCGGCGCGCACCGCGTGGCCTCCGCGGTCGTGCGCGCGCTGCGGCTGCCCGACGCCCGGATGGTGGTCTGCTTCCGGGCGATGGAGCAGGCCGCGACGGTGGAACTGACCGCGGGTCCCGAGTACTTCATCGAGGTGAACGACCGCTTCCGCACCCACCGCCGCGATCTGGCCGCCGCCCTGGCCCACGAGGTCACGCACGTCCTGCTGCACCGGCTGGACCTGCGCTTCCCCGCCACCGCCGACAACGAGATCCTCACCGACACCGCCGCCGCCTACCTCGGGGCCGGCTGGCTGCTCCTGGACGCCTACCGCGAGGACGAGCTCACCCACCAGAAGCTCGGCTACCTCACCCCCGAGGAGTTCGGCTACGTCCTCGCCCGGCGGGCCCTCCTGCCCGGCGGGGGCGAGGACCCCTCCACCTGGTTCACCAGCCCCCAGGCGTACGAGGCGTACGTACGCGGCCGCGCGCTCGCCGGGCGGGAGCTGCGCCGGGCCCCCCTGGCCGCGGCGGACCGGGCGCAGCGGCGCCGCTATGCCCGGGACCGGCGGGCGGGCGCCGCCGCGCCGGGGGCCTCGTACGGTTTCGAGGAGCACCCGGCGGGGACTCGGGTGAGCTTCCCGTGCCCGGTGTGCGGGCAGCGGCTGCGGCTGCCGGTCCGCGGGCCGGTGCGCGCCCGCTGCGGGCTGTGCCGCACGGTGCTGGACTGCGACACCTGACCGGAGCCGGGGCCCGGCGAACGCGGCGCGGGCGAGGGACAAGATGTCGGCTGAGAGCGGTTCAAGCCGTGGCCGGCGTGGGTAGTGATATCCCATCGCACGAATGAAGGATCCGGCCCCGACCCCCCCGCCAGGGGGCCGGGGCCGTTCCCTGTGCCGGCCCGCGCCCGGGAGCTCGGCCCGGCCCTGGACCCGGCCGCTCCCCCGGCCGCTCCCCCGGCAGGTGCTACGCCGGCAGCGGCGCGGCGTCCGAGGGCGCCGGTTCGGGGGACACCGCCGTGCGCGGCAGGGCCAGGCAGAGCACCGCGCTGAGCAGGAATCCGGCGCTCACCCAGGGCATGGCGGTGGTCAGTGCGTGCGTGGGCCCGCCGTCGGCGAGGGCGCCGAAGAAGACGCTGCCGATGACGGCCGCGCCCAGGGCGCCGCCGAACTGCTGGGCGGTGGAGAAGATTCCGGAGGCCCCGCCCGCGATGTCGGCGGGGACGGCGGACAGGACGACGTTGACCAGCGGCACGACCAGGAAGCCGAGTCCGGCGCCCGCGACGAGCAGGCCGGGGACGAGCGGCCAGGCACCGGTGTGCGCGGCGGCGGAGGCGCAGACGGCGTACCAGACGCCGGCGAAGCCGCCCGCCATCAGCAGCGCGCCGCCGGCGAGCACGAGGCGGCCGAAGCGGACGGCGAGGGTGTCGGCGACGGGGGCGGTCAGGAAGCCGCCTGCGGAGAAGGCGACGGTGAGCACGCCGGCCTGCATCGGGGTGTAGCCCTCGCCGCCCTGCAGCCATAGCGCGAAGACCAGGAAGAAGCCCTGCATGCCGACGGCGAAGAGCAGTTGGACGGCGAGGCCGACGGAGAAGGCGGGGAGCCGGAAGGCGCGGGCGGGCAGCAGCGGCACGGTCGCCGTGCCGCGGCGGCGGGCTTCGAGTACGCCGAGGCCGATGAGGGCGAGGACCCCGGCGGCCAGGCACAGCCAGCCCCACAGCGGCCAGCCGGCCGCCTCGCCCCGGACGAGCGGCAGCACGACGGCGATCAGGGCACCGGCGAGGACGAGGCTGCCGGCCAGATCGGGGCGGCCGGCGCCGCGCTCGCGGGTGGCGGGGACCAGGACGGCTCCGGCGAGGCACGCGGCCAGCGCGACCGGCACGTTGACGAGGAAGACGGACCGCCAGCCCCAGCCGAACAGGTCGGCGTCGGTGAGCAGGCCGCCGAGCAGCAGTCCGACGGCGGCGGCGAAGCCGCCGACGGCCCCGTACATCCCGAAGACGGCGCCGCGCTCCTTGCCCTGGAACAGGGTGCGGAAGGAGCCGAGCACCTGGGGCATCAGCAGGGCGGCCATGACGCCCTGCACGGCGCGGGCGGCGATCAGCTGGCCGGGGCTCTGGGCGATGCCGCAGCCGAGGCTGGCGAGGCCGAAGCCGGCGGTCCCGGCGAGGAAGAGGGCCTTGCGCCCGTACCGGTCGCCGAGGTGCCCGGAGACGATCAGGGTGGCGGCGAAGCCGAGGAGGTAGGCCGAGACGAGCCACTGCAGGGTGCTCTGCGAGGCGTGCAGGTCGCGGCCGATCGAGGGGATGGCGACGTTGACGACGGTCACGTCGAGCAGGTCCATGAGTGCGGCGGCCATCATGACGGCGGCGGCGGCCCAGCGGCGTGGATGGGGGGTCGCAGGCACGGGCGCGGGCAGGGACACGGGCGAGGGCGCGGGCATGGCGGGCTCCAAAGTATTTCGTTCGGACGAACGAAAGACTGACACGGAGACACGCATGATCACAACTCTTTCGTTCGCCCGAACTAAATACTTGGTACCGTGGACGCCATGAGCGACGAGACGGACCGGACGGACCCCCGCCGCGCAGCGGTACTGGCCGAGCTGAACCGCACGGGCCGCGAGACGAGCGCGGCGACCGTGGTGTTCCACGAGGCGGCCGCCGCCAAGCAGGGGCTCAGCGCCACCGAGACGAAGACCCTGGACCTGCTCATGCGGCGCGGCCCGCTGACGGCGAAGGAGCTGTCCCAGCACTCGGGGCTGGCCCCGGCCTCGGTGACGGGCCTGGTCGACCGGCTGGAGCGCAAGGGCTGTGTCCGCCGGGTCAAACACCCGACGGACAAGCGGCGGGTCCTGGTGGAGGCGCTGCCGGAGCGGCTGGCGCAGATCCGGCCGGTGTTCGAGGACTGGGCCCGTGAGGTCGCGGAGCTGTGCGAGGAGTTCACGACGGCGGAACTGGAAACGGTGATCCGCTTCCTCCAGGGCTCCAACGCCCGCCAACTGCGCGCGGCGGCCCGCCTGTCGGAGTCCTGACCCTGCGCCGCCCGGACTACTCGGCCCCGTAGACCGGGTGCGGGGGCTGGGATTCCGCGAGGAGTTTCGTCGCGGTCTCGCCCGCCTCGGCCGGGGTCCAGCGGGCTCCGCGGTCCGCCGTCGGGCCGGGGCGCCAGCCCTCCATCACCGTGATCCGGCCGCCCTCCGCCTCGAAGACCCGGCCCGTGACCCCCGCCGAGGCGTCCGAGCCCAGCCACACCACCAGCGGCGAGACGTTCTCCGGGGCCATCGCGTCGAACGCGCCCTCCCCCGGCTCCGCCATGGTCTCGGCGAACGCCTGCTCCGTCATCCGCGTCCGCGCCGCCGGGGCGATCGCGTTGACCTGGACCCCGTACCGGCCCATCTCCGCCGCCGCCACCAGCGTCATGCCGAGGATGCCCGCCTTGGCCGCGCTGTAGTTGCCCTGCCCGACCGAGCCCAGCAGGCCCGCCCCCGAGGAGGTGTTGACCACCCGGGCCGCCACCGGCCGGCCCGCCTTCGCCTCGGCCCGCCAGTGCGCCGCCGCGTACTTCAGCGGCAGGAAGTGCCCCTTCAGGTGCACCCGCATCACCGCGTCCCAGTCGGCCTCCTCCAGGTTGACCAGCATCCGGTCCCGCAGGAACCCGGCGTTGTTGACCAGCGTGTCCAGCCGGCCGAACGCCGACAGGGCCGCCCCGACCAGCGAGGACGCCCCCTCGGGGGACGCGATGTCCTTGCCGTGCGCCACCGCCTCGCCGCCCAGCGCCCGGATCTCCGCGACCACCTGCCCGGCCGGGCTGTCCTCCCCCGGCTGCCCGTCCAGGCCCACGCCCAGGTCGTTGACCACGACCTTGGCCCCCTCCGCCGCGAAGGCCAGGGCGTGGGCCCGGCCCAGCCCCCGCCCCGCGCCCGTCACGATGACCACACGACCCTCGGCAAGTCCCATCTCAGTCCTCCTTGTTGACCGTTGCCGCATCCAGGAACGCCGGACGCTCCCCACCCCCGTGCACGAGCAGGCTCGCCCCGCTGACATACCCCGCCCGGTCGGAGGCCAGAAACACCGCCGCCGCCCCGACGTCCGCGGGCTGCGCCAGCCTCCCCAGCGGGACCGTCGCGCCCACGGCCGCGATCCCCGCCTCGTCCCCGTAGTGCAGGTGCGCGAGCTCGGTCCGCACCATGCCCAGCACGAGCGAGTTCACCCGTACTTCGGGCGCCCATTCCACGGCCATGGACCGGGCCAGGTTCTCCAGCCCCGCCTTCGCCGCCCCGTACGCGGCCGTCCCGGGCGAGGGCCGGGTCCCGCTGACGCTGCCGATCATCACCACCGAGCCGTGCGCCTCGCGCAGCCGCGGGTACGCCGCGAGCGAGGCCGTCAGCGGCGCCACCAGGTTCAGCGCGACGACGCGCGCGTGCCGCTCCGCCCCGCCCTCCCCCAGCAGCCGGTACGGGGTCCCGCCCGCGTTGTTCACCAGGCAGTCGAGCCGCCCGTACCGGCGCCCGACCCCGTCGAAGAACTCCTGCACGGCGGCCGGATCGCGCAGGTCCAGGGCGCAGAACGCGGCCGTGCGCCCGTCCGCGCACACCGGTTCGCGCGGCGGGCGGCGGGCGCAGACGACGACCTGCGCGCCCGCGTCGAGGAACGACCGGGCGATGCCGGCGCCGACGCCGCGGGTTCCGCCGGTGACGACGACGACCCTCCCGTCGAGCTCCATAGGCTGCTACCTTCCTCACCTAACAAATGTTTGGTGGAAAGGTAGCTGATCCTGTCATGGGTGTCTCCACCTCAAGCCCCGGCAAGGGCATCGCACTCGTCACCGTCGACTTCCCGCCCGTCAACGCCCTTCCCGTGCAGGGCTGGTACGACCTCGCCGACGCCCTGCGCGCGGCCGGCCGCGATCCCGAGACCCGGTGCGTCGTGCTGGCCGCCGAGGGGCGCGGCTTCAACGCCGGCGTCGACATCAAGGAGATGCAGCGCGACACCGGCCACGCCGCCCTGATCGGCGCGAACCGCGGCTGCGCCGAGGCCTTCGCCGCCGTGTACGAGTGCGAGGTGCCCGTCGTCGCGGCCGTGCACGGGTTCTGCCTGGGCGGCGGCATCGGCCTCGCCGGCAACGCCGACGCGATCGTGGCGAGCGAGGACGCGACCTTCGGCCTGCCGGAGCTCGACCGCGGCGCCCTCGGCGCCGCCACCCACCTGGCCCGCCTGGTCCCGCAGCACCTGATGCGCGCCCTCTACTACACCTCGCGCACCGCCACCGCCGCCGAACTGCACGCGCACGGCTCGGTGTGGCGGGTGGTCCCGCGGACGGAGCTGCGGGCGGCGGCCCTCGCACTGGCCGCCGAGATCGCGCAGAAGGACGGCTACCTGATCCGGCTGGCCAAGGCGGCCATCAACGGCATCGACCCCGTCGACGTGCGGCGCAGCTACCGCTTCGAGCAGGGGTTCACCTTCGAGGCCAACCTCAGCGGGGTGGCCGACCGGGTCCGCGACACCTTCGGACAACCCGCCGAGGCAGAGCCCGCAGGGAAGGAGCGCTCATGACCGACAAGACGATGACCCCCGAAGAGGTGGTCGGCCGGCTGCGCAGCGGGATGACCCTGGGCATCGGCGGCTGGGGGTCCCGGCGCAAGCCCATGGCCCTGGTGCGGGCACTGCTCCGTTCCGAGATCACCGATCTCACCGTGATCTCGTACGGCGGCCCCGACGTCGGCCTCCTCGCTGCCGCCGGCCGGATCCGCAGGCTCGTCGCCCCCTTCGCCACGCTCGACTCCATCCCGCTGGAGCCGCATTTCCGGGCGGCCCGCGAGAGCGGCGCCTTCACCCTCACCGAGCTCGACGAGGCCATGTTCATGTGGGGCCTGCACGCCGCCGCGAACCGGCTCCCCTTCCTCCCCGTCCGCGCCGGCCTCGGCTCCGACGTCATGCGGGTCAACCCCGAGCTGCGGACCGTCACCTCCCCCTACGCCGACGGCGAGGAGCTCGTCGCCGTCCCCGCCCTGCGCATGGACGCCGCGCTGGTGCACCTGGGCCGCGCCGACCGCCTCGGCAACGGCCAGTACCTGGGCCCGGACCCGTACTTCGACGACCTGTTCTGCGAAGCCGCCGACGCCGCGTACCTCTCCTGCGAGCAGCTCGTGGAGACCGCCGAGCTCTCCAAGGCCGGGCCCCCGCAGTCCCTGCTGGTCAGCCGGCACTCCGTGACCGGTGTCGTCGAGACCCCGAACGGGGCGCACTTCACCTCCTGCGTCCCCGACCACGGGCGCGACGAGGCCTTCCAGAAGCTGTACGCGACCACCCCCTGGCCGGAGTTCTGCGCGCGCTTCCTCTCCGGCGGCAGCGAGCACGCCTACCAGTCGGCCGTCCAGGCCTGGCACGAGGAGCAGAAATGAGCACAGCGACGGCCGCCTCCCGTGCGGAGTACTGCGTGATCGCGTGCGCCGAGGCCTGGCGCGGCAACGGCGAGGTGCTCGCCAGCCCGATGGGCCTGATCCCGTCGTTCGGGGCCCGGCTGGCGAAGCGGACCTTCTCGCCCGACCTCCTCCTGACCGACGGCGAGGCCCTGCTCGTCGGCCTCGACGGCGAGGCCGAGGGCTGGCTCCCCTACCGCCGCCACCTCACGATGGTCACCGGCGGGCGGCGGCACGTGATGATGGGCGCCAGCCAGATCGACCGCTTCGGCAACCAGAACATCTCCTGCATCGGCGACTGGGCCCGGCCGGCCCGCCAGCTCCTCGGGGTGCGCGGCGCGCCGGTCAACACCCTGAACAACCCGGTGAGTTACTGGGTGCCGAAGCATTCCCCGCGGGTGTTCGTCGAGCGCGTCGACATGGTGAGCGGGGTGGGCTACGACCGGGCCGAGGCGGCCGGGGTGACCCGCTTCCACCGGCTCCCGCGGGTGGTCAGCGATCTCGGCGTCTTCGATTTCACCGGCCCGGACCACTCGATGCGCCTGGCCTCCCTCCACCCGGGCGTCACCGTCGAGCAGGTCCGTGCGGCCACCGGGTTCGACCTGGCGCTCGACTCCGCGGACGGCGAGGCCGTCGCGTACACGCGGGAGCCGACCGCCGAAGAACTGCGGCTGATCCGCGAGGTGATCGACCCGAAGGGGCTGCGCGACCGGGAAGTGCGGGTCTGAGGCGATGGCGACGTCGAAGTCGATGGAGACGGCTTTCACCAGGCTGGTCGGTGTCGAGCACCCGATCGTGCAGACGGGCATGGGCTGGGTGGCGGGCCCCCGGCTGGTCTCCGGCGCCGCCAACGCGGGCGCCCTGGGCATCCTCGCCTCGGCGACGATGACCGTGGACGAGCTGCGTGCGGCGGTCCGCGAGGTCAGGTCCCGTACGGACGCCCCGTTCGGGGTCAATCTCCGTGCGGACGCCGGGGACGCCGCCGAGCGCGTCCGGCTGATCATCGACGAGGGCGTACGGGTCGCCTCGTTCGCGCTCGCGCCGTCGAAGGAGCTGATCGGCCGGCTCAAGGACGCGGGCGTGGTGGTGATCCCGTCGATCGGGGCCCGGCGGCACGCCGAGAAGGTCGCGGCGTGGGGGGCCGACGCGGTGATCGTGCAGGGCGGCGAGGGCGGCGGGCACACCGGTGACGTGGCCACGACGGTGCTGCTGCCCCAGGTGGTCGACGCGGTGGACATCCCGGTGGTCGCGGCCGGCGGCTTCCACGACGGCCGCGGGCTGGTCGCCGCCCTGTCGTACGGGGCCGCGGGCATCGCCATGGGCACCCGCTTCCTGCTGACCTCGGACTCCACCGTCCCCGACGCGGTCAAGGCCCGGTACCTGGCGGCAGGCGTCAAGGACGTCACCGTGACGACGGCCGTGGACGGGCTGCCGCACCGGATGCTCCGTACCGAGCTGGTCGCCTCCCTCGAGCGGGCGGGCCGCACCCGCGCCCTGGCGCGGGCGGTCCGGCACGCGGCCGCCTTCCGCAAGCTCTCCGGGCTGTCCTGGCCGCAGATGGTGCGCGACGGCCTCGCGATGAAACACGGCAAGGACCTGTCCTGGAGCCAGGTCCTGCTCGCCGCGAACACCCCCATGCTCCTCAAGGCGTCCATGGTCGAGGGCCGTACGGACCTCGGTGTCATGGCATCGGGCCAGGTCGCGGGGGTGATCGAGGATCTGCCGTCGTGTGCGGAGCTCGTCTCCCGCGTCATGGCCGAGGCACACACCGTGCTGGCCCGGCTGGAACGCCGGCACGGGGAACATCCGCATCCGCACCCTCATCCGCACCCGCTCGACGCCCTGCCACCACCAGGGTGATCCCCCTTCTCCCCCTCAGGAGTCGCCACCGATGAGCCGTGCCCGAATCCGTCTGGTGACCGCGGTGCTCGCTTCCGCTCTCGCCGTCGCCGCCCTGCCCGCCGCCTCCGCCGCGTACGCCGCGCCGGCGGCGGGCGCCACCACCGCCGGCCGGTACCACCAGCAGGCGGAAACGACGCGCCAGATCCCCCTCCAGGGCGCGGTCAACCTCCGCGACCTGGGCGGCTACCGCACCTGGACCGGCGGCCAGGTCCGCCAGGGTCTGGTCTACCGCTCCGACGCCCTCGGCAAGCTGACGCAAGGAGACGTCACCACCGTCTCCGGTCTCGGCCTGGGCAGGGTCGTCGACTTCCGCATCCCCATGGAGCTCCAGTACGACGGCGCCGACCGGCTGCCCGCGGGGCTCACCGCCACCTCCCGCCCCGTCAGCGACCTCGGCCTGTACGGGACGCTCGTCGGCGCGATCTCCAGCGGCGACCCCGCCACGCAGGAGCAGATGCTGGGAGGCGGCCGCGCCGAGGCCTACATGCGCGACATCTACCGCACCTTCGTGACGAGCCCCGAGAACCGGGCGCAGTTCGCGGCGACGCTGCGGGAGATCGCGGACGGCAGCCAGGGCCCGCTCCTGTTCCACTGCACCTCGGGCAAGGACCGGACGGGCTGGATGAGTTACGTCCTGCTCCGCGCCCTGGCCGTCCCCGAGGAGACCGCCGAGCGCGACTACCTCGCGTCGAACACGTTCCGCGCCGCGTACGACGCGCAGGTGCGGGCGGGCCTGAAGCAGTCCGGGCGGATGCAGAACCCGGACCTGCTGATCCCGCTCCAGGAGGTCCGCCAGGACTACCTGGACGCGGCGACCGCGCAACTGGCCGCGGACTACGGCGGCTTCTACGGCTACCTCACGGACGGCCTCGGCCTGGACCTGCGCACGCTCGCCGGGCTCCAGACCAGGCTGGTGCGGTAGAACGGCGGCCCGGACGGCAGAACGCCGGGCAGCGCACCTCGCGCTGCCCGGCGTACCGGAACACCTGTCACCACCTCAGGGCGTCGAAGCCCCGAGGTGTCAGCTCGTACGCCCCGCCGCGGGACGCCCGCCGCCCGAGCGGCGACGCGCACCGGCCGGAGCACCTGCGGAGCGGGCACCGCCCTGGCCGCCGCCGCCCTGACCGCGGGCGCCGCCCTGGCCGCCACCCTGGCCTGCGCCGGAACGGGCCCGGCGCGGACGGCCCTCGCCGCCGCCGGCCGGCGCAGCGCCGCCCTGTGCGGCCGAGGAGCCGCCGCCGGAGCGACGGCGCGGGTTCGCGGAACGGCCGCTGCCGCCGCCCTGGCCGCCGGAGCGCCGGCCCGCCGGGGCCTGCTGCTGCGGCACCTCGAGCACCACGGGGATGCCCGAGGGCTCCTTGGCGCCGGTGAGCCGGGAGAGCTCCTCGTCGGAGGACTTGATCTGCGCGGTGCGCGGAGAGATCCCGGCGTCCGACATCAGGCGGGTCATGTCCCGCTTCTGGTCGGGCAGCACCAGGGTGACCACGCTGCCGGACTCGCCGGCGCGGGCGGTACGGCCGCCGCGGTGCAGGTAGTCCTTGTGGTCGGTCGGCGGGTCGATGTTGACGACCAGGTCGAGGTCGTCGATGTGGATGCCGCGGGCGGCCACGTTGGTGGCGATCAGCGCGGTGACCTCGCCCGTCTTGAACCAGTCCAGGGTCCGGTTGCGCTGCGGCTGCGAGCGGCCGCCGTGCAGGCCGGAGGCGCGGACGCCGTCCGCGAGGAGCTTCTTGACCATGCGGTCGACACCGCGCTTGGTGTCCACGAACATGATCACCCGGCCGTCGCGTGCGGCTATGCGCGTCGCCACGGCCTTCTTGTCGGTCTCGTCCATGACGTACAGGACGTGGTGCTCCATCGTGCTGACCGCGCCGGCGGACGGGTCGACGGAGAAGGCGACCGGGTCGTGCAGGAACATCTTGACGAGCTTGTCGATGTTCTTGTCGAGGGTCGCCGAGAACAGCATGGTCTGGCCCTCGGGCTGGACCTGCTTGAGCAGCGCGGTGACCTGCGGCATGAAGCCCATGTCGGTCATCTGGTCGGCCTCGTCGAGGACGGTGATCGCGACCTGGGAGAGGTCGGCGTCACCGCGGTCGATGAGGTCCTTCAGACGGCCGGGGGTGGCGACGAGCACCTCGGCGCCGCGGCGCAGCGCCCCGGACTGCCGGTTGATCGACATGCCGCCGACGACGGTCGTGGTGCGCAGGTTGACGGCCGTGGCGTACGGGGCCAGGGCGTCGGTCACCTGCTGCGCGAGCTCACGGGTCGGTACGAGGACCAGCGCGAGCGGCTGCTTCGGCTGCGCGCGGCGGCCGGCGGTGCGGGCCAGCAGCGCCAGGCCGAAGGCCAGCGTCTTGCCGGAGCCGGTGCGCCCGCGGCCGAGCAGGTCACGGGCGGCGAGCGAGTTCGGCAGCGTCGCGGCCTGGATCGGGAACGGCTCGGTGACGCCCTGGGCGGCGAGGGTCTTCAGCAGCGCCTCGGGCATGTCCATGTCCTCGAACGCGGCCACCGGCGGCAGCGCCGGGGTCAGCGGTTCGGGCATGGTGAATTCCTGGGGCCGGGCGACGGGGGCGGACTTCTGCCGTCCCGCGCCAGCCTTCGGACGTCCCTGAGCCGCACCTCGACCCCGGGTGGGGCGGCGGCTGGGTCGTGCGGAGCTGGAGCTGGTCATGCGAGAAAGCCCTCCTGAAACCGGCAGGTAAAACAAAGGTCGAGACAGCAGACAAGCCGGGGCCCGCACCTCGCGGTGCGGACCCCGGCATGCTGAAGTACTTAGTTGGCGGGGAGGATGTTCTCCGCCTGGGGGCCCTTCTGGCCCTGGGTCACGTCGAACGAGACGCGCTGACCCTCGGTGAGCTCACGGAAGCCCTGGGTGGCGATGTTCGAGTAGTGGGCGAACACGTCCGGACCGCCACCGTCCTGCTCGATGAAGCCGAAGCCCTTTTCCGAGTTGAACCACTTCACGGTGCCAAGTGCCATTTTAAATCTCCTGAATAGGCGGCAAAGGGCCCCATCCGGAGAGTCCGGCAAAACAATAAAAGCGCCTGAGGAACATTCCCGTCAGGCGCACATAAAGTTCATGGGTACCACAACTGCAACGCTGCTAAAGCTAGCACACCTCGGCGCGGGCATCCCAGCCCCTTCGGCGCACGACCTGCGCGGGACCGGGGGCGGAGCCCCCGGTCAGGGCGCCGGGGCCGGGCGGCTACAGCCGCTCGATGATGGTGACGTTGGCCTGGCCGCCGCCCTCGCACATGGTCTGCAGCCCGTAGCGGCCCCCCGTCCGCTCCAGCTCGTGGAGCAGCGTGGTCATCAGTTTCACTCCCGTGGCGCCCAGCGGATGGCCCAGCGCGATGGCCCCGCCGTTGACGTTCACCCGTTCGGGGTCGGCTCCGGTCTCCTTCAGCCAGGCCAGGACGACCGGGGCGAACGCCTCGTTGATCTCCACCAGGTCGATGTCGTCCAGCGACATGCCGGTCTTCTTCAGCGCGTACGCCGTCGCCGGGATCGGCGCCGACAGCATGCGGATCGGGTCCTCTCCGCGTACGGACAGGTGGTGGATGCGGGCCCGCGGACGCAGGCCGTGTTCGGCGACCGCCCGCTCGGAGGCGATCAGCATCGCCGCCGCGCCGTCCGAGACCTGCGAGGAGACGGCCGCCGTGATCGTGCCGCCCTCGACCACCGGCCTCAGGCCCGCCATCTTCTCCGGGGTGGTGTCCCGCCGGGGGCCCTCGTCGACCCGGACGTCCCCGTACCCGACGGTCTCGCGCGCGAAGCGGCCCTCGTCGATCGCGCGCAGGGCCCGCCGGTGGGACCGCAGCGCGAACTCCTCCATGTCACGGCGCGTGATGCCCCAGTTCTGCGCGATCAGCTCCGCGCCGTGGAACTGGTTCACCGGTGCGTCCCCGTACCGGGCCCGCCAGCCCTCGCTGCCCGCGTACGGGCCCTGCGTGAGACCGAGCGGCTCTGCCGCCTGCCGGGACGCGAAGGCGATCGGGATCATCGACATGTTCTGGGTCCCGCCGGCGACGACCAGGTCCTGGGTCCCGGAGAGCACGCCCTGCGCCGCGAAGTGGACGGCCTGCTGCGAGGAGCCGCACTGGCGGTCCACCGTGACGCCCGGCACCTCCTGCGGCAGCCCCGCCGCCAGCCACGCCGTGCGCGCGATGTCCCCGGCCTGCGGGCCCACGGTGTCCAGGCAGCCGAAGACCACGTCCTCGACGGCGGCCGGGTCCACCCCGGACCGCTCGACCAGTGCCTTCAGGACGTGCGCGCCGAGGTCGGCCGGGTGGACCGCGGACAGGCCGCCCCCTCGCCGCCCCACGGGGGTGCGTACCGCTTCGACTATGTAGGCCTCGGGCATCGGGACTCCTCGGATCGGGTTACGTGCGCACGGCGATCCCGTCCAGCACCATCGAGAGGTACTGGCGGGCGATCTCCTCGGGGCTGTGCTGTCCGCCCGGCCGGTACCAGGACGCCGCCACCCACACCGTGTCGCGGACGAAGCGGTAGGTGAGGCGGATGTCGAGGTCGGCCCGGAAGACCTTGGCGGCGACCCCGCGCTCCAGCGTCCCCAGCCAGGCCTTCTCGAACTTCTGCTGCGAGTCGGACAGGTAGTGGAAGCGGGGCTGCACGGACAGGGCGCGGGATTCCTTCTGGTAGATCGCGACGGCGGCGCGGTGCCGGTCGATCTCCCGGAAGGACTCGGTGACGAGGGCCTCGATGGTCTCCCGGGGGCCCAGGCCGGCGGCGAGGACGGTGTCGTAGCCCTGCCAGAGCTCGTTCAGGAAGGCCGAGAGGATCTCGTCGAGCATCGATTCCTTGGAATCGAAGTGGTAGTAGA
This sequence comes from Streptomyces sp. NPDC002209, assembly GCF_042890265.1. Classification (NCBI taxonomy): domain Bacteria; kingdom Bacillati; phylum Actinomycetota; class Actinomycetes; order Kitasatosporales; family Streptomycetaceae; genus Streptomyces; species Streptomyces sp. NPDC002209. Next base: position 213,353 of record NZ_JBIARX010000001.1, read on the forward strand.
GGCTGCCGGCGAGCATGCCGGCGGCGTCGGCGATCTTGCGGACGGTGGTGGCGTTGTAGCCCTGCGCGGCGAAGACCTCCGCGGCGGTGTCGAGGAGCTCGCGTCGGCGCTCGGGCGAGGCGCTCACCTGGGGCTTCTTGGCTGACGGTGTGGCTTTCGGCTTGTTCGTTGGCACGGGCCCATTCTGGGGCTACGGATGCTGGCTGCTGACCGAGACGGTCTCGCCGGTCATGTACGACGAGTAGCCGCTGGCCAGGAAGACGATGACGTTGGCGACCTCCCACGGCTCGGCGTAGCGGCCGAAGGCCTCGCGGGCCGTCAGCTCGCGCAGCAGTTCCTCGCTGGTGACCTTCGCGAGGTGCGGGTGCATGGCCAGGCTCGGGGCGACCGCGTTGATGCGTACGCCGAACTCGGCCGCCTCCAGCGCCGCGCAGCGGGTCAGCGCCATCACGCCGGCCTTGGCCGCGGCGTAGTGGGCCTGGCCGGTCTGGGCGCGCCAGCCGACGACGGAGGCGTTGTTGACGATGACCCCGCCCCGCCGGGAGGCCTTCATCGAGCGCAGGGCGGCGCGGGTGCAGCGGAAGGTGCCGTTCAGGGTGACGTCGAGGACCTTGCCCCACTGTTCGTCGGTCATGTCGACGAGGGCGGCGGTGCCGCCGAGGCCGGCGTTGTTGACGACGACGTCCAGGCGGCCGTGGGTCTGCTCGGCGAGCGCGAACAGGGCCCGGACCTGGTCCTCGTCGGTGACGTCGCACGGGAGCGAGGCGACGCGGTCGGCGCCGAACTCGGCGGCCAGGGTGCCCTCGGTCTCCTTCAGGCGGCGGGCGTGCGCGTCGCCGATGACGATGCGGGCGCCCTCCTCCAGGAAGCGGCGGGCGGTGGCCCCGCCGATCCCGGCCCCGGCGGCTGCGGTGATGACGGCGGTGCGGCCCTGGAGCAGCCCGTGACCCGGCACGTAGCCGGGGGTGTTGGGGGTGTTCAGGCTCATGGTCGTACGTTAACCTACCAAACACTTGTTAGGGAACACTGTTGGGGGAACCGGCGCACAGGCCCCTGCGACGGAGGCGAAGAGCTGATGGACCTGACCCACGCACCGGAGGTGGAGGCCTTCCGGGCCGAGGCGCGCGCATGGCTCGCCGGCCACGTCCCGCGCTCCCCCCTCCCCTCCCTGGAGACGGCGGAGGGCTTCGCGGCCCACCGGGAGTGGGAGGCGCGGCTGCACGCGGACCGCTGGTCGGCGGTGTCCTGGCCCGAGGAGTACGGGGGCCGGGGCGTGGACATCGAGCGGTGGCTGGTCTTCGAGGAGGAGTACTGGGCGGCGGGCGCGCCCGGCCGGGTCTCGCAGAACGGCATCAGCCTCCTCGCGCCGACCCTCTTCGAGCACGGGACGCCCGAGCAGCGGGCGCGGGTGCTGCCGCCGATGGCGAGCGGCGAGGTGATCTGGGCGCAGGCCTGGTCGGAGCCGGAGTCGGGCTCCGACCTGGCCTCGCTGACGTCGCGGGCCGTGCGCACCGGGGGCGGCTGGCTGCTGTCGGGGCAGAAGACCTGGTCCTCGCGGGCGGCGTTCGCGGACCGGGCGTTCGGCATCTTCCGCAGCGACCCGGGGGCCGCGCGAGCGCACCAGGGGCTGACGTACCTGATGTTCGACCTGCGGGCGCTGGGGGTGACGGTGCGGCCCATCGGCCGGCTGGACGGCAAGCCCGCGTTCGCCGAGCTCTTCCTCGACGAGGTCTTCGTACCGGACGCGGACGTGATCGGGGAGCCGGGGCAGGGCTGGCGGATCGCCATGTCGACGACGGGCAACGAGCGCGGGCTGACGCTGCGTTCACCGGGGCGCTTCCTCGCGGCGGCGGACCGGCTGGTCGGGCTGTGGCGGGCGGCCGGGGATCCGGCGGACACCGCGCTGCGGGACCGGGTCGCGGACGCGGTGGTCGGGGCGCGCGCGTACGAGCTGTTCACCTGGGCCGGGGCCTCGCGGTTCGCGGCGGGCGAGCGCATCGGCGCCGAGTCCAGCCTGAACAAGGTGTTCTGGTCGCAGTACGACATCGCCCTGCACGAGACGGCGCTGGACCTGTTGGGCGCGGACGCGGAGCTGGCGGAGGGCGCGTGGGCGGAGCCCTGGGTCTTCTCGCTGGCCGGGCCGATCTACGCGGGCACGAACGAGATCCAGCGCGACATCATCGCCGAGCGCCTGCTCGGCCTCCCGAAGGGCCGCCGCTGATGCGCTTCCTGCCGACCGCGGAACAGTCGGACTTCGCCCGTGCCCTGCACGGCCTGCTCGGCGCCTCGGACGTGCCGGCGGCCGTACGGGCCTGGGGCGCCGGGGACCACGGGCCGGGGCGGGCGCTGTGGTCGCGGCTCGCGGGGACGGGCCTGTTCGCGCTGGCGGCGGACGAGGCGTACGGCGACCTGGGTGGGCTGGGGCTGCTGCCGGTGGAGCTGGCCCTCGGCTTCGTGGAGCTGGGGCGGGCGGGGGTGGCGGGCCCGGTGGTGGAGACGGCTGCGGCGGCCGTGCTCCTGTCGGCGCTGGGGGAGGCCGGGGAGGAGGGGCCTGCGAAGCGTTTCCTGCCGGGGCTGGTGGCGGGCGAGGCCCTGGCCTCGCTGGCGCTGCCGGGCGGGGGTCCGTACGTACTGGACGCGGACGCGGCGACGTACTGCTTCACGGTGTCGCGGGCGGGCGAGCTCAGGCTGGCGGGTGGCGCGGGGGAACCGCTGAGGTCCACGGACCCGGCGCGCCGGCTGTCCCGGCCCGCGGCGCAGGGCGAGCTGCTGGCCGCCGGGCCCCCCGTGCTGGAGGCGGCGGGGACGGCCCTGGGCTGGGCGCGGCTGCTGACGGCGGCGCAGTGCCTGGGGGTGGGCGAGGCCCTGCTGGCGCGCACGGTGCAGTACGTGAAGCAGCGCACGCAGTTCGGCGCGCCGATCGGCGGCTTCCAGGCGGTCAAGCACCGGCTGGCGGACACGCTGCTGGCCCTCGAGTTCGCACGGCCGCTGGTGTGGGCGGCGGCGCTGGGCCTGGCGCCGTGGGAGGTCGCGGCGGCGAAACTGGCCGCGGGCGAGGCGGCGTACGCGGCGGCCATGACGGCGCTGCAGCTGCACGGGGCCGTCGGCTACACGGAGGAGCTCGACCTCTCCCTGTGGCTGCGCAAGGCGCGGCCGCTGCGCGATGCATGGGGCTCACCGTCGGCGTGCCGGGCGGCGGTGCTCCAGGACCGCGAACGGTAGCGAGAGCGGCAGTACCTTGCGAGAGCGGTGCTCACGCGGGCGACCGCGTCTCAGACGAGGGCCACGCTGAGCGTGACGACGTAGCGCTCCTCGACCGTCCCGTCGGGGAACAGCGGGGTCAGCCGTGCCCGCTCGGCGTCGAGGAACTCCCGTGTGCCGTCGGGGCCGAGCATCAGGAACGCGGAGTGGCTGGCGTGGTTGGCGAGGTGGACGTCGAGCGGGATCCGGCGCGACCAGCGCACCTCGCGGGTGGTGAACGCCGGCTCGGCCGGCAGGCCGCGGAAGGTGACCCCGTCGGCGTCGAACAGGGCCCGGATCCGCTCGTCCTGCGCGGCGATCCAGGGCACGGCGGTGTCCATGTCGTTCCACCAGAGCGCGAGCGCGCCGCCGGGGCGCAGCACGCGGCGGGCCTCGGGGACGGAGCGGGCGGGGTCGGTCCAGTGCCAGGCCTGGGCGTACGTGACGAGGTCGAACCCGGCGGTGACGAGCGGCAGCCGGTCGCCGTCCCCGCGCACGAGCGGGATGCCGGGGTTCGCGCGCCGGAACTCGGCGGCCATGCCGTCGCCCGGCTCGACGGCGACGACGTCCGCCCCGCGGGCGTGCAGCAGCCCGGTGGCGATCCCGGTCCCGGCCCCGACGTCGGCCACCCTGGCCCCCCGCAGCCCGCGCCCGGCCAGCACCTCGAGGGCGTCGAACAGCTCCGCGGGATACCCGGGCCGGTTCGCCGAGTACAGCGGGGCGGCGGTGTCGAAGGACCGGGAACGGCTGCGGGGCGGCGTGGACGTCATACCGCCATTGTTTTCGATCTCCGGCCGCCGGGCCAGGCCTTCCCGCCGGTTCGGTCGGCCCTGGACTCGGCCGCGCCCGCCCGACCGGCAGGTTCCGGTTCAGGCGCGTCGGCGGCGGACGGAGTGGCGGATCAGGACCAGCGTCTGGACGGCCAGGAGGATCGCGGCCCCCGTTCCCGCCGTGGGGACGGCGTCCGGCGAGGCCCAGGCGCGGCTGCCCAGCTCGGCGATGCCGACCGCGACCAGCGCGACCAGGAAGCGCGGCACGAACTCGGCCTCGGTGCCGTGCAGTACGCCCGAGCCGACGACGAACACGGCCAGCAGCACCGGGATCCAGGGTGCGTCCGGCTCGCGCAGCAGGAGCGCGGCGCCGAACTCCACTGCCAGGACGAGCACGTTGCGGAGCAACATCGACATGAGCACATCATGCCGGGAATAACCGCGTGCGTCCCGGCCGGGTCCGCGTCTAAGATCCACGGCAAGGCGGGGTCGTAGCACAGAGGTAGTGCGCCTACACAGCATGGAGGAGGACGCCGGTTCGAATCCGGCCGCCCCGCCCCGCCCCTCCACTCCACTACTCCACGGCCCGCAGCCAGGACGCCGCGGCCGTCAGGGCCGCCCGCCCGGCCGGCAGCGGCAGGCCCAGGAACCCGTGGAAGACCCCCGGGTACAGGTGGACCGCGCAGTCCACCCCCGCCGCGCCCAGCCGGCGCGCGTACGCCAGCCCCTCGTCCCGCAGCAGGTCGCAGTCGGCCAGCACCAGCAGCGTGCGCGGCAGGCCCGACAGGTCGGGGGCCCGCAGCGGCGAGACGTGCGGATGCGCGGGGTCGCCGCCGTACTGCTCCCAGTAAAAGGCCATGTGCGCCGCGGTGTGGAAGTACCCTTCCCCGTACGGCGACACCGAGGCGGATGCCATCTGGGCGTCCAGCGGCGGATAGACCAGCAGCTGGCCCGCCACCAGCTCGGGCGCCCGCAGCGCCGTCACCGCCGCCAGGTTGCCCCCGCTGGAGTCCCCCGCCACCACCACCCGGCCCGGATCGCAGCCCAGCGCGAGCGCCCGCTCCCTCGCCCACAGCAGTACGGTCAGCGCGTCGTCCGGCGCCGCCGGCCAGGGGTGTTCCGGGGCGAGGCGGTAGCCGGCCGAGACCACCACCGCGCCCGAGCCCGCGGCCAGCGAGCGGCACACCGCGTCATGGGTGTCGAGCCCGCACATCACCCAGCCGCCGCCGTGGAACCAGACCGCCAGGGGGCGGCCCGCCGAGCCCGGCGCCGGGTCGTAGATGCGGACCGGGACACCCGAGGCGTCGCCGTCCCGGACCGAGGCCACCTCCGGGCCCGTCGAGCGGCCGCCCCCGGCCGCCGCCCGCAGGGCCGTCACGTCCCCCGGCCCCGGGAACGCCGCCGCCATCGCCTCGCACAGCGCCCGGGCCGCGGGCGAGAGGGAGTCGCTCATCGCGTCGTCATCCCCCCGTCCACGGCGAACTCCGCGCCCGTCACGTACGAGGACGCGTCCGAGCAGAGGAACAGCACCAGCTCCCCCACCTCCTGCGGCCGCCCCATCCGCCCCAGCGGCACGTGCGACCAGTCCTGCCCGGAGACCGCGGAGATCATCGGCGTGTCGATCGCCCCCGGATGCACCGAGTTGACCCGGATCCGGTCCCCCGCCAGGTCCAGCGCCGCCGACCGGGTCAGCCCGCGCAGCCCGAACTTGCTCGCCCCGTAGGCCGCGTGGCCCGGGATCCCGACCAGCCCGGCCGTCGAGGAGATGTTCACGATCGAGCCGCCCCCGGCCGCCCGCAGCACCGGCGCCACCGCCCGGATCCCCAGGAACGGCCCCAGCAGGTTCACCCGCAGCAGCGCCTCGAACTCCTCGGGCCGCTCCCGCTCCACGTGGGCCGTGCGCCACACCGCGGCGTTGTTGACCAGCGCCGAGACCGTGCCGAAGGCGCGCACGGCCTCCCGTACGACCTCCGCCCAGCCGTCCGCCTCGGCCACGTCGTGCCGTACGTACAGCCCCTGGTCCCCCAGCGAGGACGCGACCGCCCGGCCCTCCTCCTCCCGTACGTCCGTGACGACCACCCGCGCGCCGGCCTCCGCGCACAGCCGGGCCTCCGCCGCGCCCTGCCCGCGTCCGCCGCCCGTGACGACGACGACCTTCCCGTCCAGCGAGATCACCCGCCACACCCCTCCCATATCCCTAATAGGAATACTTCTAGCAGCCATACCCGAAGGGAGGAAGGGTGCCGCGGAGACCGGTCGTAGACTGCGGTGCGTGGCAGACGAGACGAACAAGCACCCGCTCCCGGCGACCAGTTGGGCGGTGCTCGGACTGCTCTCCTTCGGAGAGGAGCTCTCCGGCTACGACCTGAAGAAGTGGTCGGACCGCTCGCTGCGCTTCTTCTACTGGAGCCCCTCCTTCAGCCAGATCTACAGCGAGCTCAAGCGCCTGGAGAAGACCGGCTACGCCTCCTCCCGACTGGTCGCCCAGGAGACCGGCACCCGCGACAAACGCGTGTACCGGATCACCGCCGAGGGCATGGCGGCCGTGCGGGCGTGGGCACGCGAGACCCCGGTCGACCCGCCCGTCCTCAAGCACGGGCCGATGCTGCGGCTGTGGCTGGGCCACCTGCTGGAGCCCGGGCAGATGCGCGAGGTCCTGCTCCGTCACCAGGAGTCCGCGGAGCGGATGCGGCTGGCGGCGGTGGCCGACGGGGAGAGCGCGAAGGACGAGCCCGCCTGGGCCTACCCGGCGCTCACCCTCAAGTGGGCCGAGCGCCACCACGCCTCCGAGCGGGACCTCGCGGCCGCCATGCTCGACGACCTCGCGGGGCCGGAGCCCGGCCACGTCGCCGGGCCTGCGGACGAGCGCGCGTAGCCGCGGGTGCGCCGTGGCCCGCTGCCGTACGCCGGGGTCGCACCGCCGGGGGCTGACGTACCCTCGGGCGCATGACGGGCAGCGCGATCGACCTCCGCAAGATGGAAGCGACCGCTCCGGCGCTCGTGAGCCTCTACAAGAGCGCGGGTGTCTCGCTCCGCAAGCACGGACTGGAGGGCGGGCGCGCCTCGGTCTACCTGGTCCTGGACTACTCGGGGTCGATGCGCCCGTACTACCAGGACGGCACCGTGCAGGCGCTCGCCGACCGGGTGCTGGGCCTGTCCGCGCACCTCGACGACGACGGCCGCGTGCCGGTGGTGTTCTTCTCCACCGACGTCGACGCGGTGGAGGAGATCCCGCTCGCCGGGCACCAGGGCCGGATCGCGGAGATCGCCTCCCGCCTGGGCCACATGGGCAAGACGGCGTACCACGCGGCGATGGACGCGGTGATCGACCACTATCTGGATTCGGGGTCGGCGAAACCCGCTCTGGTCGTCTTCCAGACGGACGGCGGCCCGATCAACAAGACGGCGGCGGAGAGGTACCTGTGCAAGGCGGCCCGGCTCCCGCTGTTCTGGCAGTTCGTCGGCTTCGGCCAGACGCGCAGCACGCAGTTCGACTTCCTGCGCCGGCTGGACGAACTGCCCGTGCCGGCCCGGCGGGTGGTGGACAACGCGGGCTATTTCCACGCGGGGCCGAACCCGCGCGAGGTGCCGGACTCGGTGCTGTTCGACCGGCTGGTCATGGAGTTCCCGTCCTGGCTGGCGTCGGCCCGCGCGGCGGGCATCGTGCGCGCCTGAGCGGCGGCTGTCGGCGCCAGGCGCTTTGATGGACGTATGACGACGACGAACAACTGGGCAGCGTTCGAGAAACAGGAACCGGAATTCGCGGCGGCCGTCCAGGCCCGCTTCGCGCAGTACCCGCACCACGTCCTCGGCACGCTCCGCAGGGACGGCTCCCCGCGGCTGGCCGGGCTGAATGTCGACATCCGCGGCGGGGAGCTGTGGCTCGGCATGATGCCGGGTTCGCTGAAGGCCAAGGACCTGCAGCGCGACCCGCGCTTCGCGCTGCACACCAATCCCGGCGAGGGCGAGACGATGCCGGACGGGGACGTACGGATCTCCGGGCGCGCGATCGAGCTCGTGGACCCGCCGGAGCTGCACCGGTACGCGGAGGAGACGGACACCCCGCACCCGTTCCACCTCTTCCACGCGGACCTGACGGAGGTGGTGCACATCGGCGTCGAGGGCGACGACCTGGTGGTGCGCTCGTGGACCCCGGGGCACGCTCTGCGCACCATCCGCCGGGGCAACGACGACGAGCCGCCGCGCGAGGAGCCTGCTAGCTGAGGAGCAGCGGCTTGGCCTGCACGGGACCGGCGAGAACACCGGGGTCGATGTCGATCCAGCTGCGGTCGATGTTGATCGTCACCCCGTCGTAGGTGTCGTCGTGGTCGCCGCGGTACTGGTGGGCGCGGCGCCGGCCGGCCCACTGGTGCGTACCGGCGGGCAGGCCCACGTCGGCGTCGGAGACCGAGGCCTTGGCGTTCCAGGAGGCGATCCACAGCACGTCGGGCATGGCCCAGGGCGCCTGGTCGTGGTGGGCGCTGAGCGCCTTGGCGCCGGAGCTCCCCGCGACGTAGGCGCCGGCCCGGTAGCCGAGCTCGTGCAGCCGGACCGTCCAGGCGGTGAGGTAGGCGACGACGGGCGGGTCCCAGGTGGTGCGGTCCGTGTAGTTCTCGAGGTCGTTGTAGAGCACCGTTCCGTCGGCCAGACCCAGCGCCCGGGCCGCCTGGACGGCGCCCTCGGCGGCCTCGATGCCCTCCTGGTCGGCCTCGGAGGGGTCGGTGGGCAGGCCGGTGCCGGAGCTGTGCCAGGGCTGCGGGCCGACCCACAGCGGCATCAGGTGCCAGCCCGCCTCGGCCTGCTTGCGGACCCAGCCGGCGGTGAGCTGCGGCTGGGCGCAGGCCCGGGCCCGGCCGCCGATGTAGATGCCGACGGCCCCGAAGGGGGATGCGGCCCGCCAGCCGTCCATGGCCCGCTGGGTCGGGGCGGTGCAGGCGTCGAAGCCGGCTCCGGTGAAGGGCGCCTGGGCGGTGACGGCCTTCGGGCCGGCGACGGCCGACGCCGGTTCGGCCGGGGCGCCGTGGGCCCCCGGGGCGGAGCCGTCCTCGGTACGGGCCCGCGCGAGCAGCTCTCGTACGGCGTCGGGCGCTTCCCCGTACGACAGGGTGGCCATCACCCCCGGCCGGCGCAGGGCGTACCGCACCTCGTGGCTGTCCCCCTCCGCCTCGGGGATCCCGCCGGCCCCCTCGACCCGCAGGGTCGGGATGTCGGCCCGGGCCGGGGCCCCGTCGAGCGGCTCCAGATGCAGGGTGTCGGCCCGGCTCCGCACGGCCCGCCCGCTGCATTCCGCCTGGCTGCCCGCGCGCCCGAGGTACAGGGTCGGCAGATCCAGCCGCAGACAGGCGTCGGGATTCCGCTCGAGGTCGACGACCCGCCATTCCCCGGGGAGGGTGAGCCGCAGCCCGTGGTAATCGACGATCCGCCCGTCGGCGGCGGCGGGCGAGGCGGACAGCACCAGAGCGGCACCGAGCAGCGAGCACAACATCATCTTGGACGGCATGCGCCCCACAGTTACCAGACGACACGCCCGCTCAACTGCACGCAAGTACGGAGCAGATGGCCCATACGGCCGATGCCCCACGTACCCCGACTCCCCCAACCCCGGCTACACATCACCCACACGAGCGACCCATCCCCGGCCCCGTCACGACGACCACCGCCCCGCACCTCCCCGGCCTCGGACGAGCCGAACCGAGGGCTCCCTCCCCGGCGGCCGCATACCGTGGGACGCGCACGGCGAACTGGACGCGCGGGAGGACAGCATGGGCAGCGGCGAGTGGACCAGTACCTCGATGCCGTACCTGGCGCCCCGCACGGCCGGGGAGTCCGACGCGTGGACGAGCGAAGCCCAGGCCCACGGACGCAAGGGCGGGCAGCGAATTCTGCAGGCGGGTGAGCGGGCCGCGTCGGCCGAGGTCGCGGAGATGCTGGGGACGACGGCCGGTGAGACGGTGGTCGTCCGCCGACGCCTCATCGCACTCGACGGGGTTCCGTGCGAGCTGACGGACACCTACTACCCCGCTTCGATCGCCTCCGGCACCCGCCTCGCGGCGACCGGCAAGATCCGCGGCGGCGCGGTCACGTTCCTCGCCGAGCTCGGGTTCGTCGGCGTCAGGGCGGTCGAGATGATCACGGCACGCATGCCGACGGCGAACGAGCTCGACCAGCTGCGCATGGAGCCAGGTGAACCGGTCCTGCAGATCGCCCGCGTCACCTTGGACGGCGAGGACCGTCCGATCCAGGCGGACGTGATGGTCATGCCCGCGGGACGCCAGCAGTTGCGGTACGAGATCAGCCTTGGCTCTTCACATCCTGAATGAAGGCGGTCCAGGCGGTAGCCGGGAAGACGAGCACCGGGCCGCGGTCCGCCAGCTTGCTGTCGCGGACTGGGACGATGCCGGAGAGGTCGTCGGACAACTCGACGCAGCTGGCACCCTCTCCGTTGCTGTACGACGACTTCCGCCAGGACAGGCTGTTCACGTCGTCTGTGCGCATGTCGCGTATTCCTCCGCCACTGACTCGATCATGGTTAGGGACGCCTCCGGCGACAGCGCAGCGGCCCTGGCCAGATCGTATGACTTCCAGTGACGCTGAACCAGGGCCGGATAGTCGAGCAGCTGACCCACGCGGGGCCCCTCCGTGTAGGCCACGTCCGGTGCATCCGCAAACTCCATGATGGTCACCAGTGAACCCAGGGCGCCATGAGCCCCGGCCGAGAACGGCACCACTTGCACAGTGATCCGGTGCGCCCGGACATACGACGCGATGTGCCGCAACTGCGCAGCCATCACGCCGGGCCCCCCGACTGCCGTCCGCAGCACCGCCTCATGCAGAACAACCCACAGCTCGGGGGTGGTCGGATTGTCGAGAAGTCGTGCGCGCTTCATTCGGAACATGACCAGGGAATCCACGTACTCGGCAAGCGCGGTGGGGCTGGCGGCCCAGGTCACGGCCCGAGCGTAGTCCTCCGTTTGAAGCAGCCCAGGTACCAGCGTTGAGGCGTACTCATAAAGGGCCGTTGCCAGACCTTCCAACTCAGCCGCGTTGGCGAAGTACTCGACGTGCTTGGACTTGAACGCCCTGGCCAGGCGAGTGAAGTAGTCCCCGGTGCCGAGCTCCCTGTCGATCAGCTCCGCGATCTCCGGACGCAGTCGCCGCGTGCCGCACTCTATCTGCCCGACGTACGCCCCACTCGTGAAGATCCGCTCGCCCAGCCCCTCCTGGGTCAGCCCGGCCGCTTCCCTGTGCCGCCGCAGCTCCTCGCGGGCGAACTCCTCCGGCGTCTGCGCTCCGCTCAGATCCTTCGACTTGGCCATGAGCCGACTCCCCGCCTCCGCAGTGCCCTTGCTCCGTGAAAAGCGTAGTCCCCACCACACCGACGGTTCAGCGGAACGCATTGATACGACCACAGAACGCCACAGCGCCCGCCATCCCTGGTCGGGGACATGGCGGGCGCGGTGTCAGAGTTCCGCACGTCGTTGTACGGACCGTATGAGGGGTCTCCCCAAGGGGAGGGGTGACGGGGTTACACCATCAGGGAGCGGTCCGTCGGCTTGACCGGGTACGGGAGGGCGCTGCTGCCGGTCAGGTAGCGGTCCACGCCGCGGGCGGCCGAGCGGCCCTCCGCGATCGCCCAGACGATCAGGGACTGGCCGCGGCCGGCGTCGCCGGCCACGAAGACGCCGTCGACGTTGGTCGCGTACGACGCGTCGCGCGCGACGTTGCCGCGCTCGTCCAGCTCCAGGTCGAACTGGGACACCAGGCCGTTGGCCTGGTCCGTGCCGGTGAAGCCCATCGCCAGGGTGACCAGTTGGGCCGGGAGGACCCGCTCGGTGCCCGGCTTCTGCTCCAGGCGGCCGTCCTTGAACTCCACCTCGACCAGGTGCAGGGCCTGGACGTTGCCGTCCTCGTCGCCCTCGAAGTGGGTCGTGGAGACGGAGTAGATCCGCTCGCCGCCCTCCTCGTGCGCCGAGGTGACCTTGTACAGCATCGGGAACGTCGGCCAGGGCTGGCCCGTGGGCCGGTCCTCCGACGGGCGGGGCATGATCTCCAGCTGGGTGACCGAGGCCGCGCCCTGGCGGTGGGCGGTGCCCACGCAGTCCGCGCCGGTGTCGCCGCCGCCGATGACGACCACGTGCTTGCCCTCCGCCGTGATGGGCGGGGTCATGAAGTCGCCTTCCTGGACCTTGTTGGCCAGGGGCAGGTACTCCATCGCGAAGTGGATGCCCTTGAGGTCGCGGCCCAGGACCGGCAGGTCGCGGGAGACCGTGGCGCCGGCCGCGATGACGACCGCGTCGAACCGCTTGCGCAGGTCGGTCGCGGACAGGTCGCGGCCGATCTCGATGCCGGTGCGGAACTTGGTGCCCTCCGCGCGCATCTGCTCGATGCGGCGGTTGATGTGCACCTTCTCCATCTTGAACTCGGGGATGCCGTACCGCAGCAGGCCGCCGATGCGGTCCGCGCGCTCGTACACCACCACGGTGTGGCCGGCCCGGGTCAGCTGCTGGGCGGCGGCCAGACCGGCCGGGCCCGAGCCGATGACGGCGGCGGTCTTGCCGGACAGCCGCTCCGGCGGCTGCGGGGTCACGTTGCCGTTGTCCCACGCCTTGTCGATGATCGAGACTTCGACGTTCTTGATCGTGACGGCCGGCTGGTTGATGCCGAGGACGCACGCCGACTCGCACGGAGCGGGGCACAGGCGGCCCGTGAACTCCGGGAAGTTGTTCGTGGCGTGCAGGCGCTCGGAGGCCGCCGACCAGTCCTCGCGGTACGCGAAGTCGTTCCACTCCGGGATGAGGTTGCCGAGCGGGCACCCGTTGTGGCAGAACGGGATGCCGCAGTCCATGCAGCGGCCGGCCTGCTTGCTGATGATCGGGAGCAGCGAGCCGGGGACGTAGACCTCGTTCCAGTCCTGAAGCCGTTCGGCGACGGGACGGGAACAGGCGGTCTCGCGCGGGGTGGTGAGGAAGCCCTTCGGGTCAGCCATTGGTCGCCGCCTCCATCATCTTCTCCGTGGTCTCGGACTCCGAGAGTCCGGCCCGCTCAGCGGCGTCCTTGGCGGCGAGCACTGCCTTGTACGTGGTCGGGATGATCTTGCTGAAGCGGTCCGCCGAGACGGACCAGTCAGCCAGGAGCTTCGCGGCCACGGTCGAGCCGGTCTCCTCCTCGTGGCGGCGCACCACATCGTGCAGCCACTGCTTGTCGGCGTCGGAGAGGGCTTCGACGGCGCCCGTGTTGCCGACGTTGACGTTGTTGATGTCGAGGTCGACGACGTACGCGACGCCGCCCGACATGCCGGCCGCGAAGTTGCGGCCCGTCTCGCCCAGGACGACCGCCTGGCCACCGGTCATGTACTCGCAGCCGTGGTCGCCCACGCCCTCCGAGACGACCAGGGCGCCGGAGTTGCGGACGCAGAAGCGCTCGCCGGTGCGGCCGCGAAGGAACATCTCGCCGCCGGTGGCGCCGTAGCCGATGGTGTTGCCGGCGATGGTCGAGTACTCGGCGAGGTGGTCGGCGCCGCGGTCCGGGCGGACCACGACCCGGCCGCCCGACAGGCCCTTGCCGACGTAGTCGTTGGCGTCGCCCTCCAGGCGGAGGGTGATGCCCTTCGGCAGGAAGGCGCCGAAGGACTGGCCGGCCGAGCCGGTGAAGGTCAGGTCGATGGTGTTGTCGGGCAGGCCCGCACCGCCGAACTTCTTGGTGACCTGGTGGCCGAGCATGGTGCCGACGGTCCGGTTGATGTTCCGGATCGCGATCTGGGCGCGGACCGGCTGGGCCGCCTCGGCGGACTCGGCGTTCAGCGCGTCGGCCGCGAGCTCGATCAGCTCGTTGTCGAGGGCCTTCTCCAGGCCGTGGTCCTGCTCGATCAGGGCGTGGCGGACCGCGCCCTCGGGCAGCGCCGGCACGTGGAAGAGGGGCTCGAGGTCGAGGCCCTGCGCCTTCCAGTGCGTGACGGCCTTGCTGGTGTCGAGGAGCTCGGCGTGGCCGACGGCCTCCTCGATCGTACGGAAGCCCAGCTCGGCGAGGATCTCGCGGACCTCCTCCGCGATGAACTCGAAGAAGTTCACGACGAACTCGGGCTTGCCGGAGAACCGGTCGCGCAGGACCGGGTTCTGCGTGGCGATGCCGACCGGGCAGGTGTCCAGGTGGCAGACCCGCATCATGACGCAGCCGGAGACGACGAGCGGAGCGGTCGCGAAACCGAACTCCTCGGCGCCGAGCAGCGCGGCGATGACGACGTCGCGGCCGGTCTTGAGCTGGCCGTCCGTCTGGACCACGATGCGGTCGCGCAGCCCGTTGAGCAGCAGCGTCTGCTGGGTCTCGGCGAGGCCGAGCTCCCAGGGGCCGCCCGCGTGCTTGAGCGAGGTGAGCGGGGAGGCGCCCGTACCGCCGTCGTGGCCGGAGATGAGGACGACGTCCGCGTGGGCCTTGGAGACGCCCGCGGCGACCGTACCCACGCCGACCTCGGAGACCAGCTTCACGTGGATGCGGGCGGCCGGGTTGGCGTTCTTGAGGTCGTGGATCAGCTGAGCCAGGTCCTCGATGGAGTAGATGTCGTGGTGCGGCGGCGGGGAGATGAGGCCGACACCCGGGGTGGAGTGCCGGGTCTTGGCGACCCACGGGTAGACCTTGTGGCCGGGCAGCTGGCCGCCCTCGCCGGGCTTGGCGCCCTGCGCCATCTTGATCTGGATGTCGTCCGCGTTGACCAGGTACTCGGAGGTCACACCGAAGCGGCCGGAGGCGACCTGCTTGATGCTGGAGCGGCGCGCCGGGTCGTACAGGCGGTCCGGGTCCTCGCCGCCCTCACCGGTGTTGGACTTGCCGCCCAGCTGGTTCATGGCGATGGCGAGGGTCTCGTGCGCCTCGCGCGAGATGGAGCCGTACGACATGGCGCCGGTGGAGAAGCGCTTGACGATGTCGGCGACCGACTCGACCTCGTCGATGGAGATCGAGGGCCGGTCCTCCGTCTTGAAGCCGAAGAGCCCGCGGAGCGTCATGAGGCGCTCGGACTGCTCGTTCACCCGGTCCGTGTACTTCTTGAAGATGTCGTACCGGCGGTTGCGGGTGGCGTGCTGGAGGCGGAAGACCGTCTCCGGGTCGAACAGGTGCGGCTCGCCCTCGCGGCGCCACTGGTACTCGCCGCCGATCTCCAGCGCGCGGTGCGTGGCCGCGATGCCGGAGACCGGGTACGCCTTGGCATGGCGGGCGGCCACCTCCTTGGCGATGACGTCCAGGCCGGCGCCGCCGATCTTGGTGGCGGTGCCCTGGAAGTACGCGCCGACGAACTCCTCGTTCAGGCCGACGGCCTCGAAGACCTGGGCGCCGCGGTAGGAGGCGACGGTGGAGATGCCCATCTTGGACATGACCTTCAGGACGCCCTTGCCGAGCGCGTAGATCAGGTTCTTGATGGCCTGCTCCGGCTCCAGGCCGGACAGGAACGTACCGGCGCGCAGCAGGTCCTCGACGGACTCCATGGCGAGGTACGGGTTCACGGCGGCGGCGCCGTAGCCGATGAGCAGCGCGACGTGGTGGACCTCGCGGACGTCGCCGGCCTCGACCAGCAGGCCCACCTGGGTGCGCTGCTTGGTGGCGATGAGGTGGTGGTGCACGGCGGAGGTGAGCAGCAGCGACGGGATCGGTGCGTGCTCGGCGTCCGAGTGGCGGTCCGAGAGGACGATCAGGTGGGCGCCGTTCGCGATGGCCGCGTCGACCTCGCCGCGGATCTCCTCGAGGCGGGCGGCCAGTGCCTCGCCGCCGCCGGAGACCCGGTAGAGGCCCGAGAGGGTGGCGGCCTTCATGCCCGGCATGTCGCCGTCGGCGTTGACGTGGATGAGCTTGGCCAGCTCGTCGTTGTCGATCACCGGGAAGGGCAGGGTGACGCTGCGGCAGGACGCGGCGGTCGGCTCCAGCAGGTTGCCCTGCGGGCCCAGCGAGGACAGCAGCGAGGTGACGAGCTCCTCGCGGATGGCGTCCAGCGGCGGGTTGGTGACCTGCGCGAAGAGCTGCGTGAAGTAGTCGAAGAGCAGTCGGGGGCGCTCGGACAGGGCCGCGATCGGGGAGTCCGTGCCCATGGAGCCGAGCGGCTCGCCGCCGGTGCGGGCCATCGGCGCGAGGATGACGCGCAGCTCTTCCTCGGTGTAGCCGAAGGTCTGCTGGCGGCGGGTGACCGAGGCGTGGGTGTGCACGATGTGCTCGCGCTCGGGCAGGTCCGTCAGCTCGATCTCGCCGGTCTCGAGCCATTCGGCGTACGGGGCGGCGCCGGCCAGCTCGGCCTTGATCTCGTCGTCCTCGATGATCCGCTTCTGGGCGGTGTCGACGAGGAACATCTTGCCGGGCTGCAGGCGGCCCTTGCGGACCACCTTGGCCGGGTCGATGTCGAGCACGCCGACCTCGGAGCCGAGGACGACGAGGCCGTCGTCGGTGACCCAGTAGCGGCCCGGGCGCAGACCGTTGCGGTCGAGGACGGCGCCGACCTGGGTGCCGTCGGTGAAGGTGACGCAGGCCGGGCCGTCCCAGGGCTCCATCAGCGTGGAGTGGTACTGGTAGAACGCGCGGCGGGCCGGGTCCATGGAGGTGTGGTTCTCCCACGCCTCCGGGATCATCATCAGCACGCTGTGCGGCAGCGAGCGGCCGCCGAGGTGGAGCAGCTCGAGGACCTCGTCGAAGGAGGCCGAGTCGGAGGCGTCCGGGGTGCAGATCGGGAAGATCCGCTCCAGCGCGCCGTCGCCGAAGACGTCCGAGGCCAGCTGGGACTCGCGGGCCTTCATCCAGTTCCGGTTGCCCTTGACCGTGTTGATCTCGCCGTTGTGCGCGACGAAGCGGTACGGGTGGGCCAGCGGCCAGGACGGGAAGGTGTTGGTCGAGAACCGCGAGTGGACCAGCGCCAGCGTGGAGGCGAAGCGGCGGTCGGAGAGGTCCGGGAAGAAGGGCTCGAGCTGGCCGGTGGTCAGCATGCCCTTGTAGACGATGGTGCGGGCGGAGAGCGACGGGAAGTAGACCCCGGCCTCACGCTCGGCGCGCTTGCGCAGCACGAAGGCCTTGCGGTCCAGCTCGATGCCGCTGGAACCGTTGGACACGAACAGCTGCGAGAAGGCCGGCATGGTGGCGCGGGCGCCGTTGCCGAGCAGGTCCGGGGTGACCGGGACCTCGCGCCAGCCGAGGACCGTCAGGTTCTCCTCGGCGGCGATGGCCTCGATCTGCTCCACGGCGACGGCCCGTGCGGTGCCGTCGGCGGGGAGGAAGGCGATGCCGACGGCGTACGCGCCGGCCTCGGGGAGCTCGAATCCGGCCACCTCGCGCAGGAACGCGTCCGGGACCTGGGACAGGATTCCGGCGCCGTCGCCCGAGTCCGGCTCGGATCCGGTGGCACCACGGTGCTCGAGGTTCCGCAATACGGTCAGCGCCTGCTCGACCAGCGTGTGGCTGGCCTCGCCGCTGAGGTTGGCCACAAAGCCGACGCCGCAGGCGTCGTGCTCGTTGCGCGGGTCGTACATGCCCTGCTGGGCGGGGCGACCGTCCATGGGCGACCAGGCGGTGGTGCTGAGGCCGGTCGCGGAGTGCGTGGATGCGGAACGCATCGGCTCTCCCGTCGTCGTCGTGGCAAAGGTGCGTGCCGAGGGACGACGTTGGCCCTCTGCGAAATTTCGTGCAGGTTACATGATGACGGCAATCCCGAGAAGCGGATATGGCGTTTCACCATGCGGACACTGCACGCAGCAGAAAGTGCAGATCTGGAGACGTTCGCAGCAGGCGGGCATCATTGCCCTGCACGCGGCGCCCTGGTCTGATGCCCGGCGGACACGGAACCGAAACCGCCGGGTAATGGACTACTTATGTCACGGGCTGCATAGTGTCTCACTACTTGCGCGGTCAGCCTACGGCTCCGCCGATCCAGGTTCCCAGGACGTACGTCACACCCGCGGCCGCGCCGCCCAGCAGCAGCTGCCGCAGACCGCTGTACCACCAGCTCCGCGCGGTGACCCGGGAGACCACCGCGCCGCAGACGAAGAGCCCGGCCAGCGCGAGCAGCACCGCGGGCCACAGCGAGGTGGCACCGAGCAGGTACGGCAGTACGGGCAGCAGCGCGCCCAGCGCGAAGGAGCCGAAGGAGGAGACCGCGGCGACCATCGGCGACGGCAGGTCGTCGGGGTCGATGCCGAGCTCCTCGCGGGCGTGGATCTCCAGCGCCTGGTCGGGGTCGCGGGACAGCTGCATCGCGACCTCGCGGGCGAGCGCCGGCTCGACGCCGCGCGATACGTACAGCTCGGCCAGCTCCTCCATCTCGTCGACGGGGTGCTTGCGCAGCTGCTGGCGCTCTATGTCGAGTTCGGCGAGGACCAGCTCGCGCTGCGAGGCGACGGAGGTGTACTCGCCGGCCGCCATCGAGAAGGCTCCGGCCGCGAGGCCCGCCAGCCCTGTGATCACGACGGTCTGCGGGGCGAGGGCGCCGCCGGCCACGCCGGTCATCAGCGCGAGGTTGGAGACGAGTCCGTCCATGGCACCGAACACGGCCGGCCGCAGCCATCCGCCGTTGACGTCACGGTGGGTGTGGTTGTCACGGTGTGCGGTGTGCAGCGGTGCTTCGATGTCGATGATGGACATGCCCGACGTCTCCCCTTTTGTATGAGCGGGTACGCGGAACCACGCCCTGCGCGACGCGCAGGCGCCCACTCCCCCTGAACACCTCGAAACTACGCACGATTTATGCCGCCCGCCAGCAAGGAAGGCCGTACTTACCTGGGGTTTCGCGGGTCGGCGACCGGGTGACGGGGGTCTGGGCGGGGTGTTTCGCGGCGAGTGACAAACCACATGTCATGGCACAAATCCCCCAAGGGCTCATGATGAGCCCCATCCAAGTGGGAGAGGCGCCGCCATGGAGCTGATGAAGCAGATTGCATGCAATCCGCAGGTCCTCCTCGAACGGGCCAGGGGCGCTCTTCTGGGCCTCGCGGCGGGTGACGCGCTCGGGGCCCCCGCCGAGAACATGAAGCCCTCGGAGATCCGGGCGAGATGGGGCCGCATCGAGGGCTTCGTGTCGGAGGACCCGGCGGGCACCGACGACACCGAGTACGCGATCTTCTCGGGGCTGCTGCTGGCCCGCCACGGGTCGGCGCTGACCGTCTCCCACGTCGAGCGGGCCTGGCACCACTGGATCGCCGACCTCGACGAGGGGCCGTTCCGCGGGGCGGGCTTCAGCGAGCGCGGCACCCTGGAGAACCTGCGCCGGGGACTCGCGGCCCCCATCTCCGCGCAGCACCGCCACGCCTGGTCGGACGGCCTGGCGATGCGGGCGGCGCCCTTCGGGGTGTTCGCGGCGGGCCGCCCGGCGGAGGCCGCCCGGCTGGTCGCGATCGACGGCTCGGTCAGCCACGACGGCGAGGGCATCTACGGCGGCCAGGCAGTGGCGGCCGGCGTCGCCGCGGCGATGGCGGGCGGTTCGCCCGCCTCCGTCATCTCGGCGGCCCTCTCGGTCATCCCCTCCGACTCCTGGACGGCCCGTTCGCTGCGCCGGGCCGTCACGGCGGCCCCGCGCGGGGAACGGGCGGTGCGCTCCGCGGTGGTGATCGGCGGCTACCCGTGGACGGACCTGGCGCCGGAGGCGGTGGGCCTCGCGTTCGGTGCCTTCGCGGCATGCGGCGGCGACTTCCCGTCGTCGGTCCTGACGGCGGTGAACATGGGCCGCGACGCGGACACCACGGCCGCGGTGGCGGGCGCCCTCGCCGGCGCCCTGTCGGGCGTCGCCGCCGTCCCGGCCGACTGGGCGGCGGCGATCGGCCCGGTCCGGGGCAGCTGCCTCCCCTCGATGCGGGGCTACCACGTCCTGGACATCGCGGACCTGCTCACCCCGGAATCCGAGACCCCCCGATGACGCCCCCCTCAGGGCTCCGGCGGATCGAGGGGCTGCTGCTCGGCCTCGCCTCGGGCGATGCCGCCGGGTGGCCCGCCGCCCGGCACCGGGCCAGCCGCATGCCCGAGTGGACCCGCCGCCTCACCCGCGAGCTGGACACCTTCGCCGAGCAGAACCAGACCACGACCCTCCCCGTGCCCATCGCCCTCAACCAGCCCCCGGAGCCGCTGCGCCTGGGCCCCTCCGACGACGCCGAATGGGCCGCGTTCGCCGCCGAATCCGTGCTCACCGCGGCCGGCGTGCTGCTCAGCGACCTCAGCCGGTCCCGCCGGATGCGGGCCGCCATCGACCTCGCCTGGAACGCCCTGGCCAGCGAGATCGCCGCGGCGGCCGAACGCGCCCCCGAGGTGGAGTCGGCCGTGCTCCCGCTGCGCGCCCGCATCTCCGTCCGCGCCGGCCTCGGCAACCTCGCCGCCGGCCTGCGCCCGCCCGCCACCGGCCACGACAACCCGCACTACTTCGACGACGCCGCCTGCATCCGCGCCTGCGTCCTCGCCGTCGTCCACCCCGGGGACCCGGCGGCGGCCGCGGACCTCGCCGAGTTCGACGCCCGCTACACCCAGGACGGCGACGGGGTCCACGGCGCCCGCGCCATGGCCGCCGCCATCGCGACCGCCCTCGCCGGCGCCGACACCGACACCGCCGTCGACGCCGCCCTCGGCCAGCTCCCCGAGGCCACCGAGATCGGCCGCAACGCCCGGCACGCCGTCAAGCTCGCCCGTACCCACAACGACGGGGGCGGCGCCTTCGCCATCGTCCCCACCCTCGAGCACGAGATCGTCGACCACGTCTACAGCTACGGCATCGCCGCCGCCGAGACCGTCCCCGTGGCCCTCGCCCTCGCCACCGCCGCCCGCGGCCGGGCCGCCGAGGCCGTCCCGGCCGCGGCCTGCCTCTCCCGCGTCGCGGACTCCGCCCCCGCCCTCGCCGGCGCGCTCACCGGCGCCCTCGGCGGCGGTGACTCGATCCCCAGCGCCTGGCGCGAGGCCTGCCGCACCCTGTCCGGCTGCGCCCTCCCCCGCCTCGCCGGAACCGATCTGGTCGAACTCGCCGCGCTCCTGGCTCGTACGGAACTCACCTCACCCAAGGGATGATTCGGACATGACGCTCACTCTCGAAGACCGGGCGGCGGGCTGCCTCGTCGGAGCCGCCGTCGGCGACGCGCTCGGCGGTCCGGTGGAGGGCTGGTCCCCGGACCGGATCGTGGAACGGCACGGCGGCCGCGTGCACGGCATCGTCGGCCCGTGGCACGAGGACTGGCGCACGGCCCGCCCCATCGCGCCCTACCACAAGGGAGACGGCCACGTCACCGACGACACCCTCATGACCCATGCGCTGGTACGGGTCTACGAGGCCGTACGGGACCACCTCGACGCGTACGCGATCGCCGACCACCTGGTCCCGGACCTGATGACCAACCCGCGCTGGATCCCCGAACTCGAGGCCGAGGCCCTGCCGCTCCAGCGGATCTTCCTGGCCGAGAAGTGGATCGTGACCCGGCTGCACTACGCCCACGCGGACCCGCGCGAGGCGGGCAACGGCAACATCGTCAACTGCGGTGCGGCGATGTACATGGCGCCGGTCGGCATCGTCAACGCCGGCAATCCGGCGGGCGCGTACGCGGAGGCGCTGGACGTCGCCGGCGCACACCAGTCCTCGTACGGGCGCGAGGCGGCGGGCGTCTTCGCGGCGGCGGTCGCGGCGGCGTGCGTGCCGGGCGCGACGGCGTCCTCGGTGGTGGACACGGCCCTGGCGCTGGCCAAGGACGGCACCCGTGAGGCGATCGCGGCGGTGTGCGAAGTGGCGGGCCGCCACCGGGACTTCGAGTCGGCCCTGGCCCCCCTGCGGGCGGCCGTCGCCCCGTACGACTCGGTCGGCCCGGACTACCGCTCCCCCTCGCTCGGCGCCCGCCGCCCGTCCCGCCTCCACTCGATCGAGGAGCTCCCGATCGCGCTCGGCATGCTGATCGTCGCCGGCGGTTCGTACGAGGGCTCGGTGCTCGGAGCCGTCAACTACGGCCGGGACTGCGATTCCATCGCCACGATGGCGGGGGCGATCGCCGGAGCCCTGTCCGGCGTCTCGGCGGTCCCGCCGGCCTGGGCCAAACAGGTCGCCGAGGCCAGCCGCCTCGACCTGCACGCCCCGGCGTCGGCACTGGCCGCGGTGACCCGCGAGGTCTTCGCCCTGGACCACGCCCGCCGCCGCGCCCACGAGTCGGCCTTCACCTCGATCGCCGCCCCGCAGTGACCGCCACCCCGCCCTGCGGTTCCCCTGCCCTCGCGGCCGCGGCGCTGCGGCTCAGCTGGGTGCAGCCGGAGGACCTGGTCGGGCACGAGCTGCGGCAGGCCGCCGAGGACGGGCGGGACGCGGAGCCCCTGCTGCGCGCCTGGCTCGCGGCCGGCGGCCACCCGGCGCCCGGCCGGGCCGGCGCCTCCGCCGCCCCGGCCGCGCCGGAGCTCCGCGCCCTGGCGTCCCGGCTCCTGACCGAACTCGAAGGCCTCCCCTCCCCGTCGGCGCGGGACGAGCCGACCGCCTGGCCGGACATCGCCGCGACGTGGACCGCGACGCCGCTCGCCCCCGGCCACCGGGTCGGCCCCGGGCTGCGGGAGCGGCTCGAGCGGGCCTGGGTGGGGCGGGCCGTGGGGTGCGTGCTCGGCAAGCCCGTGGAGAAGCTCCCGCTCGAGGGGATCCGGGCGCTGGCCCGGGCCGCCGGGAACTGGCCCCTGGACGACTGGTTCACCGAACACGGCGTCCCCGCGGAGCTGCTGGCCGCCCACCCCTGGAACCGGCGCTCCGCCGCCACCTCCCTCGCCGAGAACATCGACGGCGCCCCCGAGGACGACGACCTCAACTACCCGCTCCTGAACCTGATCCTGCTGCGCCGGTACGGCAAGGGCTTCACCACCGCCGACGTCGCCCGGCTCTGGCTCGACGAGCTCCCCGCCGGCCGGACCTTCACCGCCGAACGCCTCGCGTACCGGAACCTGCTGCTCGGCCTGGAGCCCCCGGCCACCGCCACCCGCCACAACCCGTTCCGCGAATGGATCGGCGCCCTCATCCGGGCCGACGTCCACGGCTGGACCAACCCCGGCGACCCGGCCGCCGCCGCGGCCCAGGCGTACCGGGACGCCGCCCTCACCCACACCGGCAACGGCATCTACGCCGCCCTGTTCACCGCCGCCGCCATCGCCGAGGCGGCCGGCGGCCGGGCCGACGTCCACACCGCGCTCCGGGCCGGACTGGCCGTCGTACCGCCCCGCTCACGCCTCGCCGAGGCCGTCCGCCACGCCGTCGACACGGCCGCCCGGCACGCCGACGCCGGCTTCGACCGCGTCGTGGACCACCTGCACGCCCGGTACGGGCACTACCACTGGGTCCATGCCGTCCCCAACACCGCCCTGATCGCCGCCGCCCTCACCCATGCCGACGGGGACTTCACCCGCTCCGTCTGCCGTGCCGTGTCCGGCGGCTGGGACACCGACTCCAACGGCGCCACCGCCGGCTCCCTCGCCGCACTCGTCGACCCGAACGGCGTCCCGCACCGCTGGTCCGCCCCCCTCAAGAACCGCCTCGCCACCACCGTCCCCGGCTTCGACGGCATCGGCTTCGACACCCTCGCCCACCTCACCGCACAGGAGGCAGCCCGCCCATGACGGCCATCGCCGTGCTCGGCAGTACCAACATGGACCTCGTCGCCTACGTCCCCAAGGCCCCCCGCCTCGGGGAGACCGTCACCGGCCGCGAGTTCCGCACCGTTCCCGGCGGCAAGGGCGCCAACCAGGCCGTCGCCGCCGCCCGCTGCGGCGGGGAGGTGGTGATGATCGGCGCGGTCGGGGCCGACGAGTTCGGCGTACGGCTGCGCTCCGCGCTCGCCGCGGCCGGGGTCGAGACGGCGGCCCTGCGCA
Source organism: Streptomyces sp. NPDC002209 (assembly GCF_042890265.1). NCBI lineage: Bacteria > Bacillati > Actinomycetota > Actinomycetes > Kitasatosporales > Streptomycetaceae > Streptomyces > Streptomyces sp. NPDC002209. The sequence goes on from NZ_JBIARX010000001.1 coordinate 237,175, forward strand.
CCGTCGAGGGCGCCAGCGGCACCGCCCACATCACCGTGGACGACGAGGGCGGCAACAGCATCATCGTCATTCCCGGCGCCAACGCCCACGTCACCGGCCTGGAGGCGGGCGACGACTCCCGTATCGGCGCCGCCGACTCGCTCCTCCTCCAGCTCGAACTCCCGCTGCCCGCCGTCCTCGCCGGCGCGCTCGCCGCCCGCGCCCACGGCGTCCGTACGGTCCTGACCCCGGCCCCGGCCCAGCCGCTGCCCGCGGAACTGCTCGCCGCCACCGACCTGCTGGTCCCCAACGAGCACGAGGCCGCCGCCCTGACCGGCCTCACCGACCCGTACCAGGCCGCCGAGGCCCTGCTCCACGAGGTCCCGGAGGTCGTCATCACCCTCGGCGCAGCAGGTTCCCTGTACGCCGCCCGCGGGCGCGAGCCGCTGACCGTGCCCGCGCCCCGGGTCCGGGCGGTGGACACCACCGCCGCCGGCGACACCTTCGTCGGCGCGCTCGCCGTGGCCCTCGGGGAGCGCCGGCCCGTGCCGCAGGCGCTGCGCTGGGCGTCGGCGGCGGCCGCGCTCTCGGTCCAGCGCCCGGGAGCCCAGGACTCGATGCCGACCCGCGCCGAGACGGACGCCTTCGCCGCGACGGCGCCCGGACCCGAGGCGGGGACCGGCCGCTCCTGCGGAGCCGCCTCATGACCGCCGCCGGGCAGCCCGGGGCCGGCGGCGGGCCCGCCGCCGGGCCGCTGGCCGGGATGCGGGTGCTGGACCTGGCCACGCTCTTCGCCGGGCCGCTCGCCGCCACCCTGCTCGGGGACTTCGGCGCCGACGTCGTCAAGGTCGAGCACCCGCAGCGCCCCGACCCCTCGCGCGGCCACGGCCCCGCCAAGGACGGCGTCGGCCTGTGGTGGAAGCTGCTCGGCCGGAACAAGCGGACGATGACCCTCGACCTGTCCACCCCGGGCGGGCGCGACACCCTGCTGCGGCTGGCCGCCACCGCCGACGTGGTCATCGAGAACTTCCGCCCCGGCACCCTGGAGAAGTGGGGCCTGGGCTGGCCCGAGCTGTCCGCCGCCAATCCGAGGCTGGTCCTGACCCGCGTCACGGCCTTCGGCCAGCAGGGCCCGTACGCCCACCGCCCCGGCTTCGGCACCCTCGCCGAGGCGATGAGCGGCTTCGCCGCGATCACCGGGGAGCCGGACGGCCCGCCGACGCTGCCGCCCTTCGGCCTCGCCGATTCGATCGCCGCGCTGACCACCGCGTACGCGGTGATGACCGCGCTCGCCGGCCGCGACCGCAGCGGCCACGGGCAGGTGGTGGACCTGGCCATCATCGAGCCCATCCTCACCGTGCTGGGCCCGCACCCGCTCTGGTACGACCAGCTCGGCTACGTCCAGCCGCGCACCGGCAACCGTTCCACCAACAACGCCCCCCGCAACACGTACCGCAGTGCGGACGGGCGCTGGCTGGCGGTCTCCACGTCGGCCCAGTCCGTCGCGGAGCGCGTCATGCGGCTCGTCGGCCGGCCCGAGCTGATCGCCGAGCCCTGGTTCGCGAGCGGCTCCGGCCGGGCCGCCCACGCGCCCGAACTCGACGAGGCCGTCGGCGGCTGGATCGGGCGCCACAAGGCCGACGACGTGGTCACCGCCTTCGAGGAGGCCGAGGCCGCCGTCGCCCGGGTCTACGACGTACGGGACGTCATGGCCGATCCGCAGTTCGCGGCCCTGGACACCGTCACCGAGGTCGAGGACCCGGAACTCGGCCCGCTCCGGATGCAGAACGTCCTGTTCCGGCTGTCCGGGACCCCCGGCGCGATCCGCTGGGCGGGCCGCCCGCACGGCGCGGACACCGAAGCCGTACTCACCGAACTCGGCCTGTCCGAGGCCGAGATCAGCGCACTCCGGATGGAGGGGGCCCTGTGATCCTGACCTGGCTCTACGTTCCCGGCGACCGCCCGGAGGTGGTCGCCAAGGCCCTGCACTCCGGGGCCGACGCCGTCATCGTCGACCTCGAGGACGCGGTGTCGGCCTCCCGCAAGGAGTACGCCCGCGCCGCCACCGCGGAACGGCTGGCCGAGCGGCCCGCGGTCCCGGTCTTCGTCCGCGTCAACGCCCTGGACTCCCCCTGGGCCGGCGCCGACCTCACCGCCCTGACCGGGCTGCACGGCCTCTCGGGGCTGCGGCTGCCGAAGATCTCGGCCCCGGAGCAGATCGCGGCGGTCGCCGACCGCACCGGCGGGGTGGCCCTGCACGCCATGCTCGAGTCGGCGCTGGGCGTGGAGCGCGCCTACGAGATCGCCCGCGCGCACCCTGCCCTGCGCGGGCTCTCCCTCGGCGAGGCCGACCTGCGCGCCGATCTGGGCATCAGCGCGGAGGCGGGCCTGGACTGGCCCCGCTCGCGGGTGGTGGTCGCGGCCCGCGCGGCGGGGCTGGCCCCGCCCGCGCAGTCGGTCTTCCCCGACATCCGGGACCTGGAGGCGCTGGCCGTCTCCTGTGCCCGCGGGCGGGCGCTGGGCTTCCTGGGCCGGGCGGCGATCCACCCCCGCCAGCTGCCGGTGATCGAGCGGGCGTACCTGCCCGCGCCGGAGGAGGTCACCGCCGCCGAGGAGATCGTCGCGGCGGCCCGCCGCACCCCCGGCGCAGTGGCTCTGCCCGACGGCCGCTTCGTCGACCCGGCGGTCCTGGCGGGCGCGGAACGGGTCGTCGCGCTCGCCCGCCGGGAATGACGGCCGCGCCCGCGGGCCGCCGGATGGCCGGAGCCTCGCGGCGGAACCGAAAACGGGAGGGGCGCCGCGTGGTGGCGCGGCGCCCCTCCCGTGTGATCCGGATGACCCGGTCAGAGCTTCTTGGCGGCCTTCGGAGCCTCGGCGTCGGGCTTCGGCGCGGAGTCCTCGGCCTCGGCGATCGCGGAGGCGTCCGCCGCCCTGGCCGTGTCCTTGTCCGCGGCCTCGTCGGTCTTGGCCTCGTCGGCCTTGCCCTCGTCGGTCTTGGCCGCCGGGTCCGATGCCGCGGGTCCGCGGTCCGGCTCCACGACCTCCTCGCGGCCCGGCCGCAGCTTCGCCGACAGCACGAGGTAGACCACGGCCAGGACGAAGACGAAGATCGAGGTCCACACGTTCAGCCGGACGCCCAGGATGTGGTGGGCCTCGTCGACCCGCATGTACTCGATCCAGCCGCGGCCCACGCAGTACGCGGCGACGTACAGGGCGAACGCCCGGCCGTGGCCCAGCTTGAAGCGGCGGTCGGCCCAGATCACGAGCCCGGCGACGCCGAGGCACCACAGCGACTCGTAGAGGAAGGTCGGGTGGTAGGTCCCGGCGACCCGGTTGGGGCCGTCGCTGATCTCGACCGCCCAGGGCAGGTCGGTGGCCCGCCCGTACAGCTCCTGGTTGAACCAGTTGCCCCAGCGGCCGCAGGCCTGGGCCAGCGCGATACCGGGGGCCAGGGCGTCGGCCCAGGCCGGCAGCGGGATGCCGCGCAGGCGGCAGCCGATCCAGGCACCCACCGCGCCCAGCGCGATGGCGCCCCAGATGCCGAGGCCGCCCTCCCAGATCTTGAAGGCGTCGACCCAGTTGCGGCCCTCGCCGAAGTACAGCTGGTAGTCGGTGATCACGTGGTACAGGCGACCGCCGATCAGGCCGAACGGCACAGCCCACACCGCGATGTCCGCGACCGTGCCCGGCTTTCCGCCGCGCGCGATCCACCGCTTGTTGCCGAGCCAGACGGCGACGAAGACGCCGATGATGATGCAGAACGCGTAGCCGCGCAGCGGGATCGGTCCGAGATGGATCACGCCGGTCGACGGGCTGGGGATATAGGCAAGGTTCATGGCAGTGCCGACGCTACCCTGCCGGGCGGTGCGGACCGCAACCCGCCCGGCAACCTGGCGCCAAATCGAGACGGGGCTCAGGGGGTGTCCGCGGCCCCCTTCGCGATCCCGGCCGAGCCGGCCCGCGACCCGGTCGAGGACGACCCGGACGAGCCCGCGGAAGCGGACGAGGACTTCACCGAGCCCGCCGAGGAGCCTGACGAAGAGGCCGACGGCGACGCGGACGCCGAACCCTTCACGCCCTTCCCGGAGGGGCTGGGCGAGGCGGACGGCGAGGCGCTCGCGCCCCCGGTGCCCTTCGCGGTGCCCTCCACCTGCTCCTTGAGCTTCTGCGGGGTGACGGGGTTGGCCTGGTCGGCGAAGAGGTCCTTGCCGTTCAGCAGCACGGTCGGGGTGCCCTTGAACTTCCCGTTCCGGAAGGCCTCGAAGGACTTGTTCACCCAGCTGTTGTGCGTCCCGTCCTCGACGCACTTGCGGAACTCCGGGGTGTCCAGCCCGTCCACCTTGGCGGCCAGCTCCAGCAGCTTGGCGTTCTTCGCGTAGGCGTCGTCGACCTCCTGCGGCTGGTTCTCGAACAGGAGGTCGTGGTACGCCGCGAACTTCCCGGCGTCCTGCGCGCAGGCGGCCGCGTTCGCGGCCTTCAGCGAGCCGCTGCCGCCCATGTTCCCGTCGATCAGGGTGACGATGTGGTAATCGACCTTGAGCAGCCCCTTGGCCTCCAGGTCGTGGACCGTGTCCCGGTAGTTGGTCTCGAAGGACTTGCACGCCGGGCAGCGGAAGTCCTCCCACACCGTCAGCGTGGACTTCGCCTCGGGCTTGCCCGTCTGGATGGCGAGCGCGTCCTTGCCGGTGGCCCCGGAGGGGGCGGTCACCGGGCCTCCGCCGGTGGACTTGTCGCCGCCGGTGTTGGCCGCGATCAGGCCGACGACGGCCGCCAGGCCGAGGACGCCCACCACGGCCGACGCCACGATGAGGGTCCGCCGCCGCTTTTCCCTCTTCTTCTCGCGCTCACGCTCCACCTGGAGCCGCTCGCGGGCCGATCGTTTCGCTTCGCGGTTCGCACCGTCGTTCTTCTCGCTCACGTTCGGCCAAACGAAGCGGGGAGGCACTCGCGTGCCCCCCCGCCCCCACTTCCACCCGATCGGACTACAGAACCCGATCAAGGGTTCGCGCCGTGAATCGAACGCGTGGGTCAGCCGGTGCCCTGCCGGCTCTCGCGTGCGTCAGCTCCTGCGCACGCCTTCCGCGAGCTCGCCCGCCAGCGCCCGTACGGCGGCCAGCCCGGCCGGCAGGTCCGGAGCCTCCAGCAGCAGCTTCACGAACGCCGAGCCGACGATCACCCCGTCGGCGAAGCCCGCGACCTCCTTGGCCTGTACGGCGTTGGAGACGCCGAGGCCGACGCACACGGGCAGTTCGGTGGTCGCGCGGGTACGGCGGACCAGCTCCTGGGCCTCGTGGCCCACCGACTCCCGGGTGCCGGTGACGCCCATCAGCGAGGCGGCGTAGACGAAGCCGGAACCGGCGGCCGTGATGGTCGCCAGGCGCTCGTCCTTGCTGCTCGGAGCCACGACGAAGACGGTCGCCAGTCCGTGCTTGTCGGCGTGCTCGCGCCACAGCGCGGACTCCTGGACCGGCAGGTCGGGCAGGATGCAGCCCGCGCCGCCCGCCGCGGCCAGCTCCGTGGCGAACCGCTCGACGCCGTAGCGGTCGATCGGGTTCCAGTACGTCATCACCAGCACCGGGGCCCCGGTCGCCGCGTGGGCCTCGCGCACGGTGCGCAGCACGTCGGCGATCTTGACGCCGCCGCGCAGGGCGATGTCGTCGGCGGTCTGGATGATCGCGCCGTCCAGGACCGGGTCGCTGTGCGGGAGGCCGACCTCGACCACGTCGGCGCCGCCCGCGATGACCGCCTTGACGGCCTCGATGCCGCCGTCGACGGTCGGGAAGCCGGCGGGGAGGTAGGCGACGAGGGCCGCGCGGTCCTCGGACTTCGCCTTGGCGAGGGTGTCGCTCAGCAGCTGGATGCGCCCGGTCTTCTCGCTGGCCTTGCTCACTTCTTCTCCCCCTCGGTGTTCCCGTTGCTCTCCGTGGCGTCGTACAGCCCGAAGTAGCGGGCCGCCGTGTCCATGTCCTTGTCGCCGCGGCCGGACAGGTTGACCACGATCAGGCCGTCCTTGCCCAGCTCCTTGCCCAGGTCGAGGGCGCCCGCGAGGGCGTGTGCCGACTCGATCGCCGGGATGATGCCCTCGGTGCGCGACAGCAGGCGCAGGGCCTGCATCGCGGCGTCGTCGGTGACCGCGCGGTACTCGCCGCGGCCCGAGTCCTTGAGGAAGGAGTGCTCCGGGCCGATGCCCGGGTAGTCCAGACCGGCCGAGATCGAGTACGGCTCGGTGATCTGGCCCTCCTCGTCCTGGAGGACGTACGAGCGCGAGCCGTGCAGGATGCCCGGCTCGCCGGCGGTGAGCGTGGCGGCGTGCTCGCCGGTCTCGACGCCGTGCCCGGCGGGCTCGAAGCCGACCAGGCGGACACCGGCGTCCGGGATGAAGGCGTGGAAGAGGCCGATGGCGTTGGAGCCGCCGCCGACGCAGGCCGCGACGGCGTCGGGCAGTCGGCCGGCGCGCTCCAGGATCTGGCGGCGCGCCTCGACGCCGATGACCCGGTGGAAGTCGCGGACCATGGCCGGGAAGGGGTGGGGGCCCGCGACCGTGCCGAAGAGGTAGTGGGTGCGGTCCACATTGGCGACCCAGTCGCGGAACGCCTCGTTGATGGCGTCCTTGAGGGTCCGGGAGCCGGACTTCACCGCGATGACCTCGGCGCCCAGCATCCGCATCCGGGCCACGTTCAGGGCCTGGCGCTGGGTGTCGATCTCGCCCATGTAGACGGTGCACTCGAGGCCGAAGAGCGCGCAGGCGGTGGCGGTGGCCACGCCGTGCTGGCCGGCTCCGGTCTCGGCGATGACGCGGGTCTTGCCCATGCGCTTGGTGAGCAGCGCCTGGCCCAGCACGTTGTTGATCTTGTGCGAGCCGGTGTGGTTGAGGTCCTCGCGCTTGAGGAAGATCCGGGCGCCGCCTGCGTGCTCGGCGAACCGCGGCACCTCGGTGAGGGCGCTGGGGCGGCCGGTGTAGTTGACCATCAGGTCGTTGAGCTCGGCCGCGAAGGAGGGGTCCCCCTTGGCCTTCTCGTACTCGACGGCGACCTCGTCCACGGCGGCGACGAGCGCCTCCGGGATGAACTTGCCGCCGAAGTCGCCGAAGTAGCCCTCGGCGTTGGGGACGTGACCCTCCGGGTCCGGAATGAAGAACGAGCTGCTGGACATGTCCAGTACTCCTACGGGTGCGATGGGATGGATGCACCGTATTGCGCTGCCGGCCCGCCGCACGCGCACCCCGCTGCGGGGGTGGGGATGCGTACGGACGCAGCGGCCCGCACCCGGAGCCGGCGGCTCGGGGCGACGGGCCGTAAGCGAGCACCGCGCGGGGCGGTACGCGGGACGGCGCCGGGTGACGGCGTCAGGCGTACCGGACCGGGACGGCCCTCGTTACAGCGCGCCTGTGGTGCGCCATCGCATGCCGTTGACCTGACCGGGCTCGGAGCCGATCACGTACCTGACCCGCCGCCCGTGCACCCGCCGGGCCGGGGCGCGGCAGCCGCGGGGGCGGCAGCCGCGCGCCAGGGGCGCGTGCGCCGTCGGCACGCCGGACGGGCCGTGGCCCGGTCGGGTGCGGACGGAGGGGCGGTCGGGGGCCATGGGACGGGTCAGCTCCGACCGTGGCGCAGGGCGGGGTGGGCGCCTGCGGCGACGAGGTCGGCCACGGCCGACTTCGGGTCGCGTCCGGTGACCAGGGACTCCCCGACGAGGACGGCGTCGGCGCCCTCGTTGGCGTAGGCGATCAGGTCGTGCGGCCCGCGGATGCCGGACTCGGCAACCTTGACGATGTGGGCCGGGATCTCGCCGACGACGCGCTCGAACGTGGAGCGGTCGACCTTGAGGTCCTTGAGGTTGCGGGCATTGACGCCGATGATCTTGGCGCCGGCCGCAACCGCGCGCTCGACCTCTTCCTCGTCGTGGACCTCGACGAGCGGGGTGAGCCCGATGGACTCGGCCCGCTCGATGAGGGAGACGAGGGCCTCCTGCTCCAGGGCCGCGACGATCAGCAGCGCGAGGTCGGCGCCGTAGGCGCGGGCCTCCCACAGCTGGTACGCCGTGACGATGAAGTCCTTGCGCAGGATCGGGATGTCCACGCGGGCGCGGACGGCCTCCAGGTCGGCCAGCGAGCCGCCGAAACGGCGCTGCTCGGTGAGGACGGAGATGACCGCCGCACCGCCCGCCTCGTAGTCGGCGGCGAGTCCGGCGGGATCCGCGATCGCGGCCAGCGCGCCCTTGGAGGGGCTGGAGCGCTTGACCTCGCAGATCACCTTGACGCCGTCGCCACGCAGGGCCGCGACGCCGTCCTTGGCCTGGGGCGCCTTGGCGGCACGCTCCTTGAGCTCGTCGAGGCTCACGCGCGCCTGCCGTTCGGCAAGGTCTTCGCGGACCCCTTCGATGATCTCGTCGAGCACACTCACGCGAGCGGCCCCCTTCCGGGTCGATGACGGTCGGCCGCCTTGCAGACACGTACAACTGCAAGGTCAGCAATCAAATGGTATCCGCAGGAGGCCTTGCGCTCCGCACGCGGTTGACGACGTCCCAATCGCTGGACATTCGGAATCCGGGATTCATATGGGCCCCGGGCAGGCCGGATACGGGCCTCAGGGGGCCAGGGCGGATCCGAACGGCAGGTTTCGGACCACCACGAAAACCAAGGCCAGCACCCCGACGGCCCACCAGTGGGGCCCCCGCAGGGCGAAGCGCGGGGCCGGGCGGCCGCGGTAGGCGCGAACCAGCCACACGGCCATGAAGCCGGCGAAGACGAAGTAGCCGACGACGGCCAGGGCATTTGCCCCGAAAGCGGTGATCAGATCGCCGTGGGCGAACGCATGCGCACTGCGCAGCCCGCCACATCCGGGGCACAGAATTCCGGTCAGGCGAAAGAGCGGGCAGACCGGATAGTGGCCGGGTTCATTGGGATCCACGGCCCCCACGTACGCAAAGGCCAGCGCCGCCGAGGCCAGCGTGAGCGCCGGCCCGGCCAGCCGCCGCGCACGGCTCTGCGCCGGCGCGGGTCCGCCGGGCCGCTGCGCGGGCCCGGGTACCGCGAAGGGGGTGCGTGAGGCGTCGTCCACCCGCTGATTCTCTCCGCTCATGACAAAAGGCGCAGCCCGACGGGGCCGCGCCTTTCGAAGGTGTACGGGGTGCTCACCCCTCGGCGGCGGTCAGACCTTGGCGGCGGCCTTGTTGGCGGCGATGACCACGGCCAGGTCCTCGTGGGCGGCCTTCGGCGCACCCATGCCCGCGGCCTTCATCGCCAGGCCCACCACACCGCCGAGCGCGACGACGACGAGACCGGCCCAGAACCCGAGCGGGTTCGCGAGCACCATGAACGCGCCGGAGATGCAGAAACCGATGAAGGCGATGATGACACCGGTCCAGGCGGCCGGGGTGTGTCCGTGGTTAGTGCCCGCCATGAGTTGCTCCTCGTTTGCTCTGTCGCTGTGCTGTTCGGAAATCGCGGTCTGCGTCGAACTCGGTGCCCATTGTCCCGCACCGGGCGCGGTGCACGGTCAGCGGGTCGGGTCCTCGCCGCGGTCCAGGGCCTTCCACAGGTCCTCCGGCCGGTCGGGGTCCACCGACGCCGCCTTGCGGGTCCGGGGGCTGCCGTCCCGCTCGTAGCGGCCGCCCATCGCCGGCCAGCTGCGGCCGAAGCGCAGGGCCAGCAGTCCGGCGGCCAGGATCAGGGCCGCGCCGGCGGCCGTGACGTACGGCCAGGCCGTGTGCGTCAGCGCCCCCACCTGCGCCGCGGTGTCCGCGGTCGTACGGGCGGCCTGCGCGTCCAGCGCCTGCCGGTCGTCGGCGGCCAGCACCGCGGAGAGCGCCGCGCCCAGGCCGCTCAGCGCGAGCAGCCCGGAGACCAGCAGCCGGCTCCTGCCGCGTACGGCGAACACGGCCACCAGGGCCGCGAGGCCCACGATGGCCAGGGCCGCCGGGAGCCCGGTCACGGCCCGCCCGTCCGCGGTCAGCGGCAGCGCGCCGCCCCCCACGGCGGCGGTGCCCCGGGCCCAGACGCGGCCGGAGGCGAGCAGGACGACGGTGGCACCGAGCGCGCCGAGCAGCAGGGCGGCGGCCACGCTGCGGCGGCCGCCGCGGCTGTCGCTGCCGTCCGCGGCGGCGGAGGGGGCGTCGGTGTCGTTTCGGGGTGGGGGTACGGCACTCACGTACCCCACTATCCCCTACGCCGTCACGAGCCGTTCAGCCGGTTCGCCGCTCCCACCGCGCGCAGGACGGCGGCCGCCTTGTTGCGGCACTCGTTGTCCTCCAGCTCGGGCACCGAGTCCGCGACGACCCCCGCGCCGGCCTGGACGTACGCCGTGCCGTCGCGCAGCAGCGCGGTGCGGATGGCGATGGCCGTGTCGGAGTCCCCGGCGAAGTCGAGGTAGCCGACGCAGCCGCCGTACAGGCCGCGGCGGGAGGGTTCGAGCTCCTCGATGATCTGCATGGCGCGGGGCTTGGGCGCGCCCGAGAGGGTGCCGGCCGGGAAGCAGGCGGTGAGCACGTCGAAGGCGGTCCTGCCCTCGGCGACGCGGCCGGTGACGGTGGAGACGATGTGCATGACGTGCGAGTACCGCTCGATCGACATGAAGTCGACGACCTCGACCGATCCCGGCTCGCAGACCCGGCCCAGGTCGTTGCGGCCCAGGTCGACGAGCATCAGGTGCTCGGCGCGCTCCTTGGGGTCGGCCAGCAGCTCCTCGGCGAGCTCGTGGTCCTCCTGCGGGGTGGCCCCGCGGTGGCGGGTGCCGGCGATCGGGTGGACCATCGCCCGCCCGTCCTCGACCTTGACCAGGGCCTCGGGGCTGGACCCGACGACGTCGAAGCCGTTCTCGAAGCGGAAGAGGTACATGTACGGGGACGGGTTGGTGGCCCGCAGCACCCGGTAGACGTCCAGCGCGGAGGCCTTGCAGGGGGTCTCGAACCGCTGCGATGGCACCACCTGGAAGGCCTCGCCGGCCCGGATCCGCTCCTTGATGTCCTCGACGGCGTCCTGGTACTTCTCGCCGCCCCACAGGGCCGAGAACTCCGGCAGCTCGGAGGCGGGCAGCGGCGTGGGCGTGTACGGCGCGGGCCGGGCCAGGTCGGCCTCCATCGCGTCGAGCCGGGCCACCGCGTCCGCGTACGCCTCGTCCACGCCGGTGTCGAGGTCGTTGTGGTTGATGGCGTTGGCGATGAGCTGGACGGTGCCGTCCCAGTGGTCCATGACCGCCAGGTCGGAGGTGAGCAGCATGGTCAGCTCGGGCAGCTCCAGGTCGTCGGCGGTGTGCTCGCCGATGCGCTCCAGGCGGCGCACGATGTCGTAGCCGAGGTAGCCGACCATGCCGCCGGTGAAGGGCGGCATGCCGCCCGCGAGGTCCCGGGGCGTGTGCAGGGTCTGGACGGTGGCGCGCAGGGCCTCGAGCGGGTCGCCGCCGGTGGGGACGCCGACGGGCGGGGTCCCGATCCAGTGCGCCTGTCCGTCGCGGACGGTCAGCGTGGAGTCGCTGCGTACGCCGACGAAGGAGTAGCGGGACCAGGAGCGGCCGTTCTCGGCGGACTCCAGGAGGAAGGTGCCCGGGCGTTCGGCGGCCAGCTTGCGGTAGAGCCCGACGGGGGTGTCGCCGTCGGCCAGCAGCTTGCGGCTCACGGGGATGACGCGGCGGTCCGCCGCGAGCTTGCGGAACGTCTCAAGATCCATGGCTTGGGACCCTAACTGCCTATTCGGCCAGCGGAAGGACATCGGCGTCGAAGCACGTACGGGCGCCCGTGTGGCAGGCGGCGCCGACCTGGTCGACCTTGACGAGGAGGGTGTCGGCGTCGCAGTCGAGGGCGACGGACTTCACGTGCTGGAAGTGGCCGGAAGTGTCCCCCTTCACCCAGTACTCCTGGCGGCTGCGGGACCAGTAGGTGCAGCGGCCGGTGGTCAGGGTGCGGTGCAAGGCCTCGTCGTCCATCCAGCCGAGCATGAGCACCTCACCGGTGTCGTACTGCTGGGCGATGGCGGGAACCAGGCCGTCGGCGGAGCGCTTGAGCCGGGCGGCGATGGCGGGGTCGAGGGAGGACGTACTCATGGGGGCCATTGTGCCGCGCCCGGGCGGCGGTGACGGATCACCGTCCGCCTGATGAGCGGGCACGGGCCGGGTTCCGGCCGTAGGGTGGCCCCCATGTCTACCCATGCGAAGCGTGAACGCCTGCTGCTGGCGGACCTGTTGGAGGCGGCCGGGCCGGAGGCGCCGACGCTGTGCGACGGCTGGCGGGCCCGGGAGCTGGCGGCGCACGTGGTGGTCCGGGAACGTCGCCCGGACGCGGCCGGCGGCCTGCTGCTGAACGTCCTGAAGGACCGGCTGGACAAGGCGATGGCCGAGTACACGGCCAAGCCGTACGAGGAGCTGATCCAGCTGATCCGGACCGGCCCGCCGAAGATGTCCCTGTACGCGCTGAAGCAGATCGACGAGGCGGCGAACGCGGTGGAGTTCTACGTCCACGCGGAGGACGTGCGCCGCGCCCAGCCGGACTGGTCGCCGCGCCAGCTGGACCCGGTGTTCTCGGACGCCCTGTGGTCCCGCCTGGAGAAGCTGGCCCGCCTGACGGGCCGCCGCTCCCCGGTGGGCATGGTGCTGCGCCGCCCGAACGGGCAGACGGCGGTCGCCCACAAGGGCACCCCGGTGGTGACGGTCACCGGCGAACCGGGCGAGCTGATCCTCTTCTGCTTCGGCCGCCAGGAGGCCGCCGCGGTGGAACTGGACGGCCCGAAGGAAGCCGTCGCCAAACTGACGACGGCGAAGCTCGGCATCTGAGGCACGGGAGGCGGGGCGGGGCGGGCGCCGCGGAGCGCCGGTTCCGCCGGGCCGGTGAAAACGGCATGGCGCCCCGGAGGGAAAGGTTTCTGCAGCCCAACCCCTCCCTACGCTCCGTCACGGATGCCGACCGGTTCGGTGTCGTCACCGTGGAAGGAACGGAAACCCCCATGCGTCTTCGCACCACTGCAGCCGCGCTCGCCGGAGCCCTCGCACTGGTCCTCCCCGCCGGAGCCCAGGCGTTCGCCGACGACGGCAAGGCCCTCGACTACGTCTACATGGACCAGAACAACACCGAGAAGAACGCCCAGCTCAAGGACGCCGGCGCGGACGCGTGTCACGCGCTGCCGTCCGCCTCGACGATGGTCGTCGAAGCCGTGAACAGGACCGACTCGGAGGCCCTGCTGTTCGAGGACGCGGACTGCGGGGGCGAGCCGGTCGCCACCCTCCAGCCGGGCGACAAGGCCGGCGACTTCCACGCCGCCGCGGTGGTCTTCCGTCAGGTGCGCGAGCAGGGGCAGACGGGCAGGCAGGAGGCGGACAAGCAGGAGAAGCCGCAGACTCCGCAGACGCCGGAGCAGGAGGACGACTCCGACTCGTTCGACGACTTCCGCTAGAGGTGTCCTGCCGATCAGAGCCCGGCCTGATCGGCACGTCACCCCTGCGTCGTCTCCGAGCGCCTGCCGCCCGGCCGGGGACCGGGGGCGATCCCCCCGGCGTCGTCCCGGCCGGTGCGGCCCGGCGACGGTCAGCGGACGGGGTGGCCCGCCTCGCGCAGGGTCTCCTTGACCTCGCCGATCCGCAGGTCGCCGAAGTGGAACACCGAGGCCGCGAGCACCGCATCGGCGCCGGCCGCGATCGCCGGGGCGAAGTGCTCCAGCCTGCCGGCACCGCCCGAGGCGATCACCGGCACCGTGACGTGCTTCCGCACGGCAGCGATCATCTCGGTGTCGTACCCGTCCTTCGTGCCGTCCGCGTCCATCGAGTTCAGCAGGATCTCCCCGGCGCCCAGTTCGGCCGCCCGGTGCGCCCACTCGACGGCGTCGATGCCGGTGCCCCGGCGGCCGCCGTGCGTGGTCACCTCGAAGGAGCCGGTCGGCGTGCGGCGGGCGTCGACGGACAGGACCAGGACCTGCCGCCCGAAACGCTCCGCGATCTCCTGGATCAGCTCCGGCCGCGCGATGGCGGCGGTGTTGACGCCCACCTTGTCGGCGCCGGCCCGCAGCAGCTTGTCCACGTCCTCCGCGGTGCGGACGCCGCCGCCCACGGTCAGCGGGATGAAGACCTGCTCGGCGGTCCGCCGCACCACGTCGTAGGTGGTCTCGCGGTTCCCGGACGACGCGGTGATGTCGAGGAAGGTCAGCTCGTCGGCGCCCTCGGCGTCGTACAGCTTGGCCATCTCCACCGGGTCACCCGCGTCGCGCAGGTTCTGGAAGTTGACACCCTTGACGACGCGGCCGTTGTCCACGTCCAGGCAGGGGATCACTCGTACGGCGAGCGACATCAGGACTCCCCTCGGAAGGCTTCGACCTCGACCTCGACGACCAGGCTGGGGTCGATGAAACCGGAGACGATGATCATGGAGGCGGCGGGGCGGACGGAGTCGAAGAGCTCCTTGTGGGCGCGGCCCACCTCGTCCACGTCCCTCGCATGGGTGATGTACATCCGGGTCCGGACCACGTGCTCCGCACCCAGGCCGACCTGCTTCAGCGCGTCGATCGCGACGCGGAAGGAGTTGGCGGTCTGCTCGTACGGGCCGCCGGCCACGATCTTGCCGTCGACGACGGAGGTGCAGCCGGAGACGAGCACGAGCCCGTTCGGCAGCTCCACGGCGCGGGAGTACCCCACGGCCTCCTCCCACGGGCCGCCCGACGAGATGCGGCGGACCTCACCAGCACTGCTCATGAGCCGGACACCACCCGCAGGGCCTCTTCCAGGGTGAAGGCCTTGGCGTACAGGGCCTTGCCCACGATCGCGCCCTCGACGCCCAGCGGCACCAGCTCGGACAGCGCCCGCAGGTCGTCCAGCGAGGAGATGCCGCCGGAGGCCACGACCGGCCGGTCGGTGGCGGCGCAGACGTTCTTCAGCAGCTCCAGGTTGGGGCCGGTCAGCGTGCCGTCCTTGCCGATGTCGGTGACGACGTACCGGGCGCAGCCCTCGGAGTCCAGTCGCGCGAGGGTCTCGTAGAGGTCCCCGCCCTCGCTGGTCCAGCCGCGGCCCTTGAGGGTGGTGCCGCGTACGTCGAGGCCGATGGCGATCTTGTCGCCGTGCTCGGCGATGGCCTTGGCGGCCCACTCGGGGGTCTCCAGGGCGGCGGTGCCGAGGTTGACGCGGGTGCAGCCGGTGGCGAGCGCGGCGGCGAGCGAGGCGTCGTCGCGGATGCCGCCGGACAGCTCGACCTTGATGTCCATGGCGCCGGTGATCTCGGCGACCAGGGCACGGTTGTCGCCGGTTCCGAAGGCGGCGTCCAGGTCGACGAGGTGCAGCCATTCGGCACCGGAGGCCTGCCAGGCGAGGGCCGCGTCGAGCGGGGAGCCGTAGGAGGTCTCGCTGCCGGACACTCCGTGTACGAGGCGGACGGCCTGGCCGTCGCGGACGTCGACGGCAGGCAGCAGTTCGAGCTTGCTGGCGGTCATCAGAGGGTCTCGATCCAGTTGGTGAGGAGCTGGGCGCCGGCGTCGCCGGACTTCTCGGGGTGGAACTGGGTGGCCCACAGGGCCCGGTTCTCCACCGCCGCGACGAAGGGCTCGCCGTGCGTGGCCCAGGTGACCCGGGGGGCGCGGATCGCGGGGTTGGTGACCTCCAGGCTCCAGTCGCGGACCGCGTACGAGTGCACGAAGTAGAACCGGGAGTCGGCGTCCAGCCCCTTGAAGGCCTGGCTGTCGGCCGGGGCGTCCACGGTGTTCCAGCCCATGTGGGGCACGATCGGGGCGCGCAGCGGCTCGACGGTGCCGGGCCACTCGTCGAGGCCCTCCGTCTCCACGCCGTGCTCGATGCCGCGCTCGAAGAGGATCTGCATGCCGACGCAGATGCCCATGACGGGCCGTCCGCCGGAGAGCCGGCGGCCGATGATCCAGTCGCCGCGGGCGTCCTTGAGTCCCCGCATGCAGGCCGAGAAGGCCCCGACACCGGGCACGAGCAGCCCGTCGGCGTCCATGGCCTTGTCGTAGTCGCGGGTGATCTCGACGTCCGCCCCGACCCGCGCCAGCGCGCGCTCGGCGGAACGTACGTTTCCGAAGCCGTAGTCGAAGACCACGACCGTCTTGGTCGGTCGGGCTGCGCTCATTCCCAAATCCCCTGGATCCGCAGGACTCCGGCGGCGAGGCACATCGCGGAGCCGATGGCGAGCAGGATGATGACCGACTTGGGCATCTTCTGCTTCTGGAAGGAGTAGACGCCTCCGGCCAGGAAGAGGCCGAGGACGATCAGGATGGTGTTCAGGCCGTTCACGGCTAGAGGGCGCCCTTCGTGGAGGGCAGGATTCCGGCGGCGCGCGGGTCGAACTCCGCCGCGTAGCGCAGGGCGCGCGCGAGGGCCTTGAACTGGCACTCCACGATGTGGTGGGCGTTGCGGCCGTACGGGACGTGGATGTGCAGGGCGATCTGGGCCTGGGCGACGAACGACTCGAAGATGTGCCGGGTCATCGTCGTGTCGTACTCGCCGATCATCGGCGCCATGTTCTCGGGCTCGGTGTGCACGAGGTAGGGGCGGCCCGACAGGTCGACGGTCACCTGGGCGAGGGACTCGTCGAGCGGCACGGTGCAGTTGCCGAAGCGGTAGATGCCGACCTTGTCGCCGAGGGCCTGCTTGAAGGCGGCGCCGAGCGCGAGGGCGGTGTCCTCGATGGTGTGGTGGCTGTCGATGTGCAGGTCGCCGTCCGTCTTGACCGTGAGGTCGAAGAGGCCGTGGCGGCCGAGCTGGTCGAGCATGTGGTCGTAGAAGCCCACGCCCGTCGAGACGTCGACCTTGCCGGTGCCGTCGAGGTTTATCTCGACGAGGACCGAGGTCTCCTTCGTGGTCCGTTCGACCCGTCCGATGCGGCTCATGCGTGCTGCTCCTTCTTCAGTGCGCGAACCGCTTCCAGGAACGCGTCGTTCTCGGCCGGGGTGCCGGCGGTGACCCGCAGCCAGCCCGGTACGCCGTTGTCCCTGACCAGGACACCCTGGTCGAGGATCTTCTGCCAGGCGGTGTGCGAGTCCTCGAACTTCCCGAACTGGATGAAGTTCGCGTCGGACTCGGTGACCTCGAAGCCGATCGCCCGCAGCTCGGTGACGAGGCGGTCCCGTTCGGCCTTGAGCTGCTCGACGTAGCCGAGCAGGGTGTCGGTGTGCTCCAGGGCGGCCAGTGCGGTCGCCTGGGTGACGGCCGACAGGTGGTACGGCAGGCGTACGAGCTGGACGGCGTCGACCACGGCCGGGTGCGCGGCCAGGTAGCCCAGGCGCAGACCGGCGGCGCCGAAGGCCTTGGACATGGTCCGGGAGACCACCATGTTCGGGCGGCCCTCGATCAGCGGCAGGAGGGAGTCCCGGTGGCTGAACTCGACGTACGCCTCGTCCACGATGACCAGGGAAGGCTTGGCCGCCTGCGCGGCCTCGTAGAGGGCGAGGACCGTCTCCGCCTCGACCGCGGTACCCGTGGGGTTGTTGGGCGAGGTGATGAAGACGACGTCGGGCGCGTTCTCGGCGATGGCCTGCTCGGCCGCCTCCACGTCGATCGTGAAGTCGTCCCGGCGCGGGCCGGAGATCCAGCCCGTCCCGGTGCCCCGGGCGATCAGCGCGTGCATGGAGTACGAGGGCTCGAAGCCGATCGCGGTGCGGCCGGGCCCGCCGAAGGTCTGCAGCAGCTGCTGGATGACCTCGTTGGAGCCGTTGGCGGCCCATACGTTCTCCCGCGCGACCGGGTGCTTGCCGGTACGGGTGAGGTACGCGGCCAGGGCGGTCCGCAGCTCCACCGCGTCCCGGTCGGGGTAGCGGTTGAGGGTGCGGGCGGCCTCGGAGACGCGCTCGGCGATGCGCCGCACCAGCTCCTCGGGGAGCTCGTACGGGTTCTCGTTGGTGTTCAGCTGGACGGGCACGTCGAGCTGCGGGGCGCCGTACGGGGTCTTGCCGCGCAGCTCGTCGCGGATGGGGAGGTCGTCGATGCCGGTCACTGGCCGGGAACCTTCCACCCGAAGCGGGCCTTGAGGGCCGCGCCGTGCGCCGGCAGGTCCTCGGCCTCGGCCAGCGTCACCACGTGGTGGGTGACCTCGGCGAGGGCGTCCCGCGTGTAGTCGACGATGTGGATGCCGCGCAGGAAGGACTGCACGGACAGGCCCGACGAGTGGCAGGCGCAGCCGCCGGTGGGCAGCACGTGGTTCGACCCGGCGCAGTAGTCGCCGAGCGAGACCGGGGCCCACGGGCCGACGAAGATCGCACCGGCGTTGCGGACCCGGGCCGCCCAGGCCGCGGCGTCGGCGGTCTGGATCTCCAGGTGCTCGGCGCCGTACGCGTCGACGACCTTGAGGCCGTCCTCCAGGCTGTCGACCAGCACGATCGCGGACTGCTTGCCCGCGAGCGCGGGCTTGATCCGGTCCTCGACGTGCTTGGTGGCCGCGACCTGCGGCTCGAGCTCGCGCTCGACGGCGGCCGCGAGCTCCTCGGAGTCCGTGACGAGCACGGCGGCGGCCAGCGGGTCGTGCTCGGCCTGGCTGATCAGGTCGGCGGCGACGTGCACCGGGTCGGCCGTGGAGTCCGCGAGGACCGCGATCTCGGTCGGGCCGGCCTCGGTGTCGATGCCGATCCGGCCGGTGAAGTAGCGCTTGGCGGCGGCGACCCAGATGTTGCCGGGGCCGGTCACCATGTTGACGGGGAGGCAGTCCTCCGTGCCGTACGCGAACATCGCGACGGCGACGGCGCCGCCGGCCGCGTACACCTCGTCCACGCCGAGCAGCGCGCACGCGGCGAGGATCGTCGGGTGCGGCAGGCCGCCGAACTCCTTCTGCGGCGGGGACGCGAGCGCGATCGACTCGACGCCCGCCTCCTGCGCCGGGACGACGTTCATGACGACGGACGACGGGTACACGGAGCGGCCGCCGGGCGCGTACAGGCCCACGCGCTCGACCGGAACCCACTTCTCGGTCACGGTGCCGCCGGGGACCACCTGGGTGGTGTGCTCGGTGCGGCGCTGCTCGCGGTGCACGATCCGGGCGCGCCGGATGGACTCCTCGAGGGCCGCGCGGACGGCCGGGTCGAGCTCGTCGAGCGCGCTCTTGAGCGCCTCGGCAGGAACCCTGACCTGCGAGAGCTCCACGCCGTCGAACTTCTGCGCGTACTCGATCAGCGCCGCCGTGCCACGATGATGGACGTCCTCGCAGATGGGCCGCACCTTCTCCAGGGCAGCTTCTACGTCGAACTCGGCACGGGGCAGCAGATCGCGCAGGGCGCCGCCCTCGGGGAGGGCGTCACCGCGCAGGTCGATACGAGAGATCACCTCCCAATTCTCTCAGACCGCCTCCCGCCACCGTCCGCCTGTATCACTGGCTGATACACGCCCCGGATGTCACCGCCGCCCACTAGCGTTCCCCGTACACGTATGCGCAGCGGAGGGGGGCCGCCATGGCGGAGGCACGGCCGGGCGAGGAGCCCGCGGATCTCACCGATCCCGAACGCCGGATGTGGCAGGCGTACCGGACGGGCAGCGTGTGCGATCTCAGCGCCCGGGCCGCCGACGAGGACAATCCGCACGGCGACCGGGTCTGGGGCGCCGGGCGCAGCGTCCGCGCCCAGGTGGTGGCGCTGCTGCTGCTCCACGGGCCGCCGCCGGTGCCGGGCCGGGTGGCCTCGCTGAAACTGCGCGGCGTACGGATCACCGGGCGTCTCGACCTGTCCGGGGGCACCGTGCAGCCCTATGTCGAACTCCAGTCCTGCCGTTTCGACAGTGAGATCCAGCTGTCCGAGACCCGCTTCGTCACCCTGCGCATGGTCAACTGCGCGATACCCCGGCTGGACGCCTCCCGGCTGCACACGGAGGGCGATCTGCACCTGCCGCGCTGCCGGGTGGCCCGCGGGATCCGGCTGACCGACGCGCAGATCGGCACCGACCTGCTGATCAGCCAGGCCGTGGTGCAGCGGGACAACAAGGGCCGGGCCATCGCCGCGGACGGGATGTCGGTCGCGCAGGACTTCCAGGGCGAGCTGCTGGAGACGTACGGGGAGGTGAGTCTGCGCGGCGCGAAGGTCGGCGTGTCGATGAACCTGCGCGGGGCGCGGCTGCGCAACCCGTACGGGCGGCGCGCGCTGAACGCCCCGCAGCTGACCGTCGAGCGGACCCTGTACCTGACGTCGATCGCCCTGGACTACGTCCTCGGCGACTCCGGCTCCTCCACTCCCCCGTACGGGCTCGGCCAGACCCCGACGCGCGGGCAGCGGGCCCAGCGGTTCGAGTGCCGGGGCGGGCTGCGGCTGGACGACGGCCGCTTCGGCGACGCGGTCGACTTCTACGGCGCCCGGTTCACGCTGACCGAGGAGCAGGAGGTCTCGCTGCGCCGGATCCAGACGCCGGAGCTGCGGTTCGTCGGCGAGCGGCCGGAGCGGGGGCGGGTGGTGCTGTCGGGGGCGAAGGTGGTCAAGCTGGTCGACACCTCCACCAGCTGGCCCGGCCCGGGCGGCGTGTCGATCGAGGGGTTCGCGTACGAGAACCTCGCGCCCCGCGGCCACTTCCCGCTGGCGCGCCGGCTGGCGTGGGTGGAGGCGGCCACACCGGAGTACTCCCCGGAGCCGTACGAACGGCTGGCCGCCGTACTGCGCACCAGCGGCGAGGACGCGGACGCCCGCGAGGTGCTGCTCGCCAAGCAGCGGCGGCGCCGGGCCACCCTGCCGCCGGCGCTCAAGGCGTGGGGGTTCCTCCAGGACTGGACGGTGGCGTACGGGTACCGCCCGGGCCGGGCCGCGCTGTGGATGGCGGTGCTGTGGGCGGCGGGCGCGCTGCTCTTCTCCCGGCACGAGCCGCCGCCGATCAAGGCGGACGAACACCCGCACTGGGAGGCGGCGCTGTACGCGCTGGACCTGCTGCTCCCGGTCATCGATCTCGGCCAGGAGGGCCAGTGGAAGGTGGAGGGCGGCTGGCAGTGGGGCTCGGCGGCCCTGGTCCTGCTGGGCTGGATCCTTGCGACGACGGTGGCGGCGGGAGCCTCGCGTCTGCTGAGACGGGGATGACGGGAGGGCAGGAGACAACTGAGGTGACAGGCCCTGGCCCGCGGCCACTACCCTGTGCCTCGTGACCACCGTTCGCCTGCCCCTCTTCCCCTTGAACTCGGTGCTGTTCCCGGGACTCGTCCTCCCGCTGAACGTCTTCGAGGAGCGTTATCGCGCCATGATGCGGGAGCTGCTGAAGACGGGCGACGAGGAAGCGCGCCGCTTCGCGGTCGTCGCGATCCGCGACGGCCGGGAGGTCGCACCGACCGCGCCCGGCCTGCCGGACCAGACGGCCCTGCCCGAGCGCGGCCCGACGGCGGGCTTCGGCCCGGACCCGATCCAGGCCTTCCACCGGGTGGGCTGCGTCGCGGACGCGGCGACGATCCGGGAGCGCGAGGACGGCAGCTTCGAGGTTCTCGCGACCGGGACGACGCGGGTGCGCCTGCTGTCGGTGGACTCCTCGGGCCCCTACCTGGTCGCGGAGCTGGAGGAGCTCCCGGAGGACGGGGGCGAGGGCGCGGGCGCGTTGGCGGAGGGGGTCCTGCGGGCCTTCCGGAACTACCAGAAGCGGCTGGCCGGAGCCCGGGAGCGGTCGCTCTCCTCGCCTGCGGACCTGCCGGACGAGCCGTCGGTGGTCTCGTACCTGGTGGCGGCGGCGGCCGTGCTGGACATCCCGGCGAAGCAGCGGCTGCTGCAGGCGCCGGACACGGCGACGCGGCTCGCGGAGGAACTGAAGCTGCTGCGCGCGGAGACGGCGGTCATCCGCCACCTGCCGTCGCTCCCGGCGGTGGACCTGACGCGCGCGCCGACGAGCCCGAACTGACCGCAGCGGACTGACGGCGAAGGACCGATGGCGAAGAAGAAGGCTCCGGCCGGTACACCGGCGATCGTGGCGCTCACCTCGGCGCAGGCCGAGTTCACGGTGCACGCGTACGAGCACGACCCGGCGCACCCCTCGTACGGGGAGGAGGCGGCGCAGGCGATGGGGGTGTCCCCGGACCGGGTCTTCAAGACGCTGGTCGCGGACGTGGACGGCGTCCTGACGGTGGCGGTGGTCCCTGTGTCGGGCAGCCTGGACCTGAAGGCGCTGGCGACCGCGGTCGCCGGGAAGCGGGCCTCGATGGCCGACCCGGCGCTGGCGGAACGCACGACGGGGTACGTGCGGGGCGGCATCTCCCCGCTGGGGCAGCGCAAGCGGCTCCGGACGGTGGTGGACGAGTCGGCGCGGGCCCATGCCACGATCTGCATCTCGGCGGGCCGCCGCGGCCTGGAGGTCGAGCTGCCGCCCGCCACCCTGACGGCCCTGACGGGAGCCACCGTGGCCCCCATCGCCCGCTCCTAGCTCCCGCTGCGCGGGCCGCCCGGTCAGCCTCGCGGAGGCTCGGGGGCAGACGGGTCCTGCGGGGGCGAGGCGTGGACGTGGGGCGGGGGGTAGATCCCCCAGGCGGGGTCGGCGGCGTCGGCCGGGTCCGGGTCCTGGGGGGACCACAGGGCCGTCAGGCCGAGGTGGACGGCCACGGCGACCATCGGCCAGACCAGCAGCACCCCCCGGGCCAGCAACTGCAGCGGCGCATCGAACGGCACCCCCTTGCCGGCCTTCAGCGCGGCCGCGGCCACGTCCGCCGACGGCCCGAGCCACAGCCCGAGCCGCCACCCCGCCAGCGCGGCGAAGCCGGACCCGATCACCAGGCCCACCACCAGCGGGACACCGCCCCGGCGCCGCCACAGGAACACGAGCACGGCGCTCAGCACGCCGAACCCCAGCGACAGCAGGAAGAACGTCCCGTCGGCCCCTATCCGGGCCTCGCTCTCGCTGCTCCGCAGGAAGACGGCCTCGCCGTTCGACACGTACTGCGCCCTCGGCGCCAGCCACGCCCACAGCAGTCCGAGCAGCACGCCGGCCACTGCGGTCACCAGGGCCACGGCGGCCCCGTCGCGGATGTCCCCCGGGGTGATGCCCGCGGCGGGGCCGCCCGGCTTCCCGGGCGGCAGCGGCGGTTCGAACGGGGACGGCGTGGTCACGGCTTCGGTCACCCCCACATCGTGCCAGGTGCCCGGCGCGTCGGCGTCAGCGGCTTCGGCGTCGGCGTCGGCGGCGTCGAGGCCGTCAGCGGACCGACGCCCGCCGGTACGCCCACGTCGCCACGGCCAGCGAGAGGACCCCCACCGCTCCGCACACCCCGAGGTCCAGCCCGACCGCCGCCCAGTCCGGATGCGGCGCGAACGTCCGCGCGAAGGCCTCGACCCCGTACGTCGACGGCAGCAGGTCCCGCGCCCACACGATCACGTCCGGCATCCGCTCCGGCGGCAGCACCCCCAGCAGCAGGGCCGCCGACATGCCGAGCTGCCCGGCCAGCGTGGCCAGCTCCTGGCGCGGCGCCAGCAGCCCCAGCGCCGCGCCCAGCCCCGCCAGCGCGGCCCCGGCCAGCGGCACCACCGCGGCCAGGATCCACAGCCCGCCCATCGGCAGCCCGAACAGCAGGCACCCGAACACCGCCGTCACCAGCGTGCCCGGCAGCGTGAAGGAGGCGTACGCGGCGGCCGCACCCAGCACCACCGAGGCGGGCGGCACGGGCAGCGTGGCGTAGTGGTCCAGCCCGCCGCTGGCCCGCAGCTGCCCGAAGTACTGCGCGAGCAGGTTCAGCGCGACGAAGGCGACGACCAGGACGGACGAGCCCGCGACCACGGCCCGGGCCTCCGAGCCGCCGTCCACCACGCCCCGCATCAGGATCATGATCCCGACGGACTGGAAGGTGGCGACGAACAGCAGCGGGATCCGCGACACGCGGGCCCGGGACAGCTGCGCCCGGTACACGGCGGCCAGTGACGGCAGGAGCCGCGCGCGCGGTGCGAGCACCCCGACAGCAGCCCCGACAGCAGTGGTGCTCACGACTTCACCAGGCCCTTCGTCGTACGCCCGCCCAGCGCGAGGTAGACGTCCTCCAGGCTCGGGGTCGCCAGCGTGAAGTCGTCGAGGGCCGCGAAGGCCGGCCCGCCGGTCACCGCTGCCACCGCGGCGCGCGCCTCGTCGGGCTCCAGCCGCAGCACCCACCGGCGCCCGGCCTCGGCGGCCGCCGGCGCGAGCGCCGCGACCTCCGGTACGTCCAGCGGCGGCGCGGTGCGCCACACCAGCTCCAGCCGGACCTCGCCGGAGACGCGGGCCTTCAGCCCGGCCGGGGTGTCGCAGGCGATGACCCGGCCCTGGTCGATGACGGCGACCCGGTCCAGGACGGTCTCGGCCTCGATGACGTTGTGCGTGACGAGCAGGACGGTGGCCCCGTTCCGGGCGCGGCGCCGGTCCACGGCCGCCCACACGGCCCGCCGGGCCACGGGGTCCATGCCGGTGGTGGGCTCGTCGAGGACCAGCACGGGCCGCTCCCCCACCAGTGCGGCGGCGAAGCAGGCGAGGCGCCGCTGTCCGCCGGAAAGCTTCTTCAGGGGCCGCCCGGCGATCGGGGTCAGCCCGAGTTCCTCGAGCACGGCGTCCCGCTCGGCCCGCGCCGTCCGTACGTCGAGCCCGCGCAGCCGTCCCGTGGTCTCGGCGGCCAGCGCCACCGTGAGCTCGTCGAGGGCGGTGGACTCCTGCCCCAGGTAGGCGAGCAGCCGGGCCGCCCGCTCGGGGTGGCGTACGAGGTCGTGGCCGAGCAGGGTCACGGTGCCGGAGTCGGGCCGCAGCAGGCCGGTGAGCTGGCGGACCAGGGTGGACTTGCCGGCGCCGTTGGGGCCGAGCAGGCCGAAGATCTCGCCGCGCCGGACGTCCAGGCAGACCCCGTCGGTGGCCCGGGTCTCGGGCAGGGCGGGGGCGCCGCGCCGGCCCCGCACCGCGGGGTACGTCTTGACCAGGTCACGCACCACGCAGACCACGTCGGAGGCCGCGTCCGCGGCCGCTGCCGTGCTCGGTCGTGCTGATGCTGTGCCCGTACTCACGAGGGAGCAGCCTACGCGGCTTCGGCCCCTACTCCGCTGCCGGGGTCGGCGGCCCGGCGGGCACGGCGGAGGGGGTGGCGGCCACGTGCTCGGCGGCCGCGCGGACGTCGATCTCCCGCCAGAACCCGGCGCGGATGGCGTAGCGGTCGTGCTCGTCGATCTGGTCGTCCTTGTGGGCGAGCAGTCCGAACCGGGCGGCGTAGCGCAGCAGCTCCCCGTCGATGCGGTGGGGGATCCGGGGGTACATCGTGGCGAGTTTCTGCAGGTGGACGGTCTCCGGAAGGCGTTCCATCCAGCGCCGCGCGAAGACCTGGCCGACCTCGAAGGGGTCGCCGCCGACGGTGGTGATGTCCTCCTCGCGATCGGCCCAGCGCTGCTCGGCGCTGGTGAGCTGGGCGAGGGTGGGCAGCGAGGCGGTCTCGGCGGGTTCGCCCAGCGGCCCGGCCCGGTCGATCCAGCCCTTGTCGGAGGACCAGCGCAGGGCGCTTCCGGCCGGGGGCTGCTGGGCGGCGGCGTGGGCTGCGGAGGGGCCCGCCTGCTGGCCGGGGGCGCGCAGCGAGCCGGCGAGGTCCTTGGGCGTGGGGACGGCCTTGCCGCCGGGTGCGGGGGCGGGCACGGGGGCGCCGTTGCCCTCGGGCGCGGCGGGGGCGGGGGCTCCGGCGCCGTTGCCGCCGGCGCTGCGGGCGGCCTCGGCGAGGGCCGCCTCGGGCAGCGGGGCGGAGAGGATCGCGGCGATCTCGGGGCGTGGTGCGGGCGGGGGTGCGCACAGTCCGGCGAGGTCCTTGGCGCGGACGGCCCGGGTGATCCAGGCCCGGTCCAGGACGCGGCGTTCGTCGGCCTCGGCGACGAGGTCCTCGGACTGGTTGTAGTCGCCGTCGGCGGCCTGGACGGCCCACAGGTGGACGGCGACCCCGTGCTCCTTGGCGGACATCAGGCCGGGCAGCAGGTCCCCGTCGCCGGTGACCAGTACGACGTCGGAGCAGGCCCGGTTGCGGGCCAGCTCGGTGAGCTCGGCGTGCATCGCGGCGTCCACGCCCTTCTGCGCCCAGCGGCCGTCGCTGCGGGTCAGGGCGCCGAGGCGGACGGTGACGCGCGGCATGACGCGCAGCCGCCGGTGCTCGGGCTGGGGCACCCGGTCGGGCGCCCCGTCGAACCAGTAGATGCGCAGCAGGGGCTGCTCGGTGTCGGCCTCGGCCCGCTCGCGCAGGCCCTGGATGAGGGCGGCATGGTCCACGGTGATGCGGGAGCGGGAGGGCTCTCCGGCGAGAAGACTGGCGGCGGCGCCCAGCAGATAGCCGGCGTCCACCAGGACGACGCAGCGGTCCACGCGTACCACCCTCTTCCCTGGGGATCCTCTGTGTTTGTCGCGGGTTCCCCGAGTCTGCCCGACCGCAAGGGTGTTGACGGCCGGAACTCGATCATCGGCGTGGCGGATCGTGTGGGCGTTTGCGAAACCGGGGTTCCCGGCTACACGCAGTAAAGATCCAAAATGCGCGGTTTGTGGTGGCGTGTGAGGGTGAAGGCGGTCCTGGCCCCTAGACCCTCACGGAGGCTCCACCATGGCCAAGAACAAGAACCGCCAGCATGAGCAGAAGCAGCCCCGCTCGTCGTCGCAGGATCCGTCGAAGAGCTCGACGGAATCCGTGTCCGAGCCGTCGGGCAGCAGTCCGAGTCCGATGGACATGGCCCGCAAGGGCAAGCAGAAGAAGTTCGGCCACAACTGACGCCTCCTGCGAGCAGCACGCACGAGGGCGCGCCCGGAGCTCTGGGCGCGCCCTTCTTCACGTTCGACTGCCTGCGCAGGTCCCTGCGGGCGGCGTCATCCGGCCAGGCAGGACGGCCCGAGGAGCACCTTGAGGTCGCCGAAGAGCGCCGGGTCGGGCTGGACCCGGTGCTTGTCGAGGCGCAGCACGGTGGTGGTCCGCGGCCCCTGGAGCTTGATCCGGACCTCGGTGTTGCCCTTGTGGTGGCGAAGGATCTCGCCCAACCGGGTGACCATCGGAGGAGTGACCTTGACCGTCGGGATGGTGAGGACGACGGGTGCGTTCGTTCCGGCCGAGGAGAGGTCGGGGACCATCATCTCCATGGCGACCAGCCGGGGGACGTCCTCGCGCTTGTCGAGGCGGCCCTTGACGAAGACGACGGTGTCCTCGACCAGCTGCGTGGAGACGAGCTGGTAGGTCGCGGGGAAGAACATGCACTCGATGGATCCGGCGAGGTCCTCGACGGTGGCGATGGCCCAGGCGTTGCCCTGCTTGGTCATCTTGCGCTGGAGGCCCGAGATGATGCCGCCGATGGTGACGACGGCGCCGTCGGAGTGCTCGCCGCCGGTCAGCTGGGAGATTCCGGCGTCCGTCTTGTCGGAGAGGACGTGCTCCAGGCCGAACAGCGGGTGGTCGGAGACGTACAGGCCGAGCATCTCGCGCTCCTGGGCGAGCAGGTAGGACTTCTCCCACTCCACGTCCGAGAACTCGACGTCGAGCCCGAAGCCGGGCTCGTCGCTCGCGCCCTCGTCACCCATTCCGCCGAAGAGGTCGAACTGTCCCTCGGCCTCCTTGCGCTTGACCGCGACCACGTTGTCGATCATCGATTCGTGGTGGGCGACCAGGCCCTTGCGGGTGTGGCCCATCTCGTCGAACGCGCCGGCCTTGATCAGCGACTCGACGGTGCGCTTGTTGCAGACGACGGCCTCGACCTTGTCCAGGAAGTCGGGGAAGGTGGAGTACTTCCCCTTTGCCTTCCTGGTCTTGATGATCGACTCGACGACGTTCTGGCCGACGTTGCGCACGGCGGTGAGGCCGAAGAGGATCACGTCGTCGCCCTGGGCGGCGAAGTTCGGCTCGGACTCGTTGACGTTCGGCGGGAGCACCTTGATGCCCATGCGCCGGCACTCGTTCAGGTAGATCGCGGACTTGTCCTTGTCGTCCTTGACCGAGGTGAGCAGGCCGGCCATGTACTCGGCCGGGAAGTTCGCCTTGAGGTAGGCGGTCCAGTAGGAGACCAGGCCGTACGCGGCCGAGTGCGCCTTGTTGAAGGCGTAGCCGGCGAAGGGGACCAGGACGTCCCACAGGGCCTTGATCGCCTGGTCGCTGAAGCCCTTGCTCCTGGCGCCCTCCTCGAAGATGACGAAGTTCTTCGCCAGCTCCTCGGGCTTCTTCTTGCCCATCACGCGGCGCAGGATGTCGGCCTCGCCGAGCGAGTACCCGGCGATGATCTGGGCGGCCTTCTGGACCTGCTCCTGGTAGACGATCAGGCCGTAGGTGACCGCGAGCACCTCTTCGAGCGGCCCCTCCAGCTCCGGGTGGATCGGGGTGATCTCCTGCTGCTTGTTCTTGCGCAGGGCGTAGTTCGTGTGCGAGTTCATGCCCATCGGGCCCGGCCGGTACAGGGCCGAGACGGCGGAGATGTCCTCGAAGTTGTCGGGCTTCATCAGGCGCAGCAGGGAGCGCATGGGCCCGCCGTCGAACTGGAAGACGCCGAGGGTGTCGCCGCGGCCGAGCAGTTCGAAGGTCTTGGGGTCGTCGAGCGGCAGGGCCAGGAGATCGATGTCGATCCCCTTGTTGGCCTTCACCATCTTGACGGCGTCGTCCATGATCGTGAGGTTGCGCAGGCCGAGGAAGTCCATCTTCAGCAGGCCGAGCGATTCGCAGCTCGGGTAGTCCCACTGGGTGATGGTGACGCCGTCGGTGTGCCGCACCCAGACGGGTACGTGGTCGGTGATCGTCTCGCTGGACATGATCACGCCGGCGGCGTGCACGCCCATCTGGCGGACCAGGCCCTCCACACCGCGGGCGGTGTCGATGACCTTCTTCACGTCCGGCTCGTTCTCGTACATCCCGCGGATCTCGCCGGCCTCGCCGTAGCGGGGGTGCTGCGGGTCGAGGATGCCGGAGAGCGGGATGCCCTTGCCGAGGACGTCGGCGGGCATCGCCTTGGTGAGCCGGTCGCCCATGGCGTAGGGGTAGCCCAGGACGCGCGCGGAGTCCTTGATCGCGTTCTTGGCCTTGATGGTGCCGTACGTGCCGATCATGGCGACCTTGTCGGCGCCGTACTTCTCGGTCACGTACCTGATCACCTCGACGCGCCGACGCTCGTCGAAGTCGATGTCGACATCGGGCATGGAGACGCGCTCGGGGTTCAGGAACCGCTCGAAGATCAGACCGTGCGTGAGCGGGTCGAGGTCGGTGATGCCCATGGCGTACGCGACGATCGAGCCGGCCGCGGAGCCTCGGCCCGGGCCCACCGCGATGCCCTGGTTCTTGGCCCACATGATGAAGTCGGCGACCACGAGGAAGTAGCCGGGGAAGCCCATCGAGATGATCGTGTCCATCTCGTACTCGGCCTGCTTCATCCGGTCGTCCGGGATGCCGCCGGGGTAGCGGCGGTGCATGCCGCGCATGGTTTCCTCGCGGAACCAGCTGACCTCAGTGTGCCCCTCCGGGATGTCGAACTTCGGCATGAGGTTGCGGAACTTGAACATGCCCTCGGTGTCGATCTGGTCCGCGACCAGCTTCGTGTTGGCGCAGCCCTCCTGCCAGGCGTCCGAGGAGTCGATGGCGTACATCTCGTCGGTCGACTTCAGGTAGTAGCCGGAGCCGTCGAAGCGGAAGCGGTCCGGGTCCGAGAGGTTCTTGCCGGTCTGGATGCACAGCAGGGCGTCGTGGGCGCCGGCCTCGCTCGCGTACGTGTAGTGCGAGTCGTTCGTGACCAGCGGCGGGATGCCGAGCTTCTTGCCGATCTCCAGCAGCCCGTCGCGGACCCGGCGCTCGATCTCGATGCCGTGGTCCATCAGCTCCAGGAAGTACCGCTCCTTGCCGAAGATGTCCTGGTACTCGGCGGCCGACTTCAGGGCCTCGTCGAACTGGCCGAGGCGAAGGCGGGTCTGCAGCTCGCCGGAGGGGCAGCCGGTGGAGGCGATCAGGCCCTCCGACCACTTGGAGATGGTCTCCTTGTCCATGCGCGGCCACTTCGTGAGCCAGCCCTCGGCGTACGCGTCGGAGGACAGCCGGAAGAGGTTGTTCAGCCCGGTGGCGTTCGCCGCCCAGATCGTCTTGTGGGTGTAGCCACCGGAACCGGACACGTCGTCGCGCTTCTGGTGGGGCTGGCCCCACTGGATGCGCCGCTTGTTGCGCCGGGACTCGGGGGCCACGTACGCCTCGATGCCGATGATCGGCGTGACCCCGGCCTTCTGGGCGGTGTGGAAGAAGTCGTACGCGCCGTGCAGGTTGCCGTGGTCGGACATGGCGATGTGCGTCATGCCCATCTCGTTGCACGCGTTGAACATGTCCTTCAGCCGCGCGGCACCGTCCAGCAGCGAGTACTGGGTGTGGACGTGCAGGTGCGTGAACGGCGGCTTGGTCACGGCGGGTGGCTCCTGACGGTGGGGGCGGCGGCAGCTATGAATCCTACGTCCCGGGAGTGACAGATCCCGGGCACGGACGGGTACGGTCGGGCGTTGCAGAACCAGGACGACCCACCCGACGTCCAGTCGGTCAGAACCTGTACCAGCCCGTGCACCAGGAGGCACCCGCCATGGCGGTCCCCGAGACGACGAACGAGCAGCGCGCCGAGCAGATACTCGATGTGTTCGACACCGCATTCGGTGAGCTGCTCGCCGCCGACCCCGCGGCCTTCCAGGTCAAATTCCGCAAGATGGCGGCCTCGGCCTTCGCCTTCTACCGCGGAACGGCCTGCCTCTTCTACGCCGACCTGGAGCGCGACCGGCACGGCGGGCCCTACCTCGACGAGCGGACCGGCCGGGTCTGGATCCACGGTGATCTGCACGCCGAGAACTTCGGCACCTACATGGACTCCAACGGCCGCCTGATCTTCAACGTCAACGACTTCGACGAGGCGTACGTCGGCCCCTTCACCTGGGACCTCAAGCGGTTCGCCGCCTCCGTCGCCCTGATCGGCTACACCAAGGCGCTCAGCGACGAGCAGATCAGCACCCTGGTGCGGACGTACGCCGCCGCCTACCGGGAGCGGATCCACCGCCTGGCCACCGGCGCCAAGCACGAGGAGGTGCCCTCCTTCACCCTGGACACCGCCGAGGGCCCGCTGCTGACGGCCCTGCGCTCGGCCCGCTCCCGCACCCGCTTCTCCCTGCTGGACTCGATGACCGAGATCCGCGACTACGAGCGCCGCTTCACCTCCGGCGGGGGCTCGATCGAGCTGGACGCGGCCACCCGGTACAAGGTGCTCGCCGCCTTCGACGGGTACCTGGAGACCCTGCCCGACGAGTCCCTGGTCCGGCCGGACTCCTACCGGGTCAAGGACGTGGTGGGCCGCCGCGGCGTCGGGATCGGCTCGGCCGGCCTGCCCTCGTACAACATCCTGCTGGAGGGGCACAGCGACGCCCTGGAGAACGACGTCGTGATCTACCTCAAGCAGGCGCAGACCCCCGCGGTGTCCCGGCACATCACCGACCGGGCGGTACGGGACTACTTCCAGCACGAGGGGCACCGCACGGTGATCTCCCAGCGCGCCCTCCAGGCGCACGCGGACCCGTGGCTGGGCTGGACCGAGCTGGACGGCTCCGGGCAGCTGGTGGCCGAGGTCTCCCCGTACGCGGTGGACCTGGACTGGTCGGACCTGGACGACCCGGAGGAGATCGCGGCCGTGGTCGCGGACCTGGGCCGGGCGACGGCGACCATGCACGCGGCGGCCGACGAGGCCGAGAGCGGGCACTCGCTGGTCCCGTTCTCCACCGAGCGGGCCATCGACGCGGCGATCGCCGCCGACGAGGAGGGCTTCGCGGAGCTGCTGGTCGACTTCGCGCACGCGTACGGCGCCCGGGCGCGCGCCGACCACCAGATCTTCGTGGACCTGTTCCGCAACGGCCGCATCATGCACTGAGCGCTGCCGGAGCGTTTTCGGCCGCGGTCCCCGGGCCGCACGGGACCGGGGACCCGATTTCACAGGGACTCGTGGCAGACTCGCGGCGATGGACATATCGAGGGCAGGACTCCGGGGGCTGCGGGCCGCGCTGTTCAGCGCACTCGTCGTGGTGCTCTCGGCCGGCTCGCACGTCCTGATGTCCCGGGTCCCGCTGCCGCCCGCGCTGGTGGCCGGGGCCTTCGCGGGCGTGTTCCTGCTCACGTACGCGCTGGCGGGCCGCGAGCGGGGCTTCGGCCCCATCGCCGGGCTGCTGGTTCCGCTGGAGCTGGCCGCCGACACGGTCTTCACCGCCGGGCAGCACGTCTGCTACGGCCCGGCCGGCGGGCCCGTCGCCGGGCCGCTGCGGGCGCTGGGCCTGGACGAGCTGTGCGGCGGCCCGCCGCTGGGCGGGCCGCTGGCCGAGATGCCCGGAGCCGTCCCCGAGGCGGTGGCCCTGCTGGCCTCGCCCGGACCCTGGACCCCGTGGCTGCTGCTCGGCGCGCACGTGTCGGTCGGGCTGTTGGCCGCGGCCTGGCTGCGGTACGGGGAGCGCGCCCTGGGCCAGCTGCTGCGCGCGGTGGCGGCCTTCGCGTTCCGGCCTCTGCTTCTGGCGGCGGCCGGGGCGCAAGCCGTCGCCGACCCGGTGCGGCGGGCGCTGCGCCCGGCCCTTCCGGGCGCGGGGGCCCGTACCCGCTTCCCCGCCCACTCCGTGGGACGCCGGGGACCTCCCGTACGCGGCGCGCTCGTCTGCGCCTGACCCAACCCGCGTACGGCAGTCCCCCCTTTCCTTGTGTCACATCCCACGGAGATCACCATGAGTTCACGCAACAGCCAGGCGAACAAGGCGGCGGCCCGCGAGCGGCTGCGTGCCGAGCGCGAGAAGCAGGCCAAGAAGGACAAGGTGCGCCGCCAGGTGCTGGTGGCCGGCGCCGTCGTCGCCGTCCTCGCGCTGGCCGGCGGCATCGGCTACGCGGTCGTGCAGGCCAACCAGCCCGGCGAGTGGGACAAGGCCGCCGACGCCACGCTGGTCGCCCCGAAGAACACCACGGGCGACAACGGCACCACCGTCGTCATAGGCAAGGCCGACGCCAAGAAGACCCTCGAGCTCTACGAGGACGCGCGCTGCCCGATCTGCTCGACGTTCGAGCAGGGAGTCGGCCCGCAGATCAAGAAGGACCTCGACGCCGGCAAGTACAAGATCCAGTACGTCGGCGCCACCTTCCTGGACAAGGCCTTCAGCGGCAGTGGCTCGAAGAACGCCCTGAGCGCGCTGGGCGCGGCCCTCAACGTCAGCCCCGAGGCGTTCCTGGACTACAAGTCGGCGCTGTACTCCAAGGAGAACCACCCCGAGGAGAAGGACGACAAGTTCAGCAAGGACGACTACCTGCTGAAGATCGCGGACCAGGTGCCGGCCCTCAAGGGCAACGCCGAGTTCAAGAAGGCCGTCGAGGACGGCACGTACAACCGCTGGGCGCTCGAGATGTCGAAGACCTTCGACAAGAGCGGGGTCACGGGCACGCCCTCGCTGAAGATGGACGGCAAGAAGATCGAGATCCAGAAGATGACGCCCGAGGACTTCACGGCTTCGATCGACAAGGCCATCGCGGGCTGATCGGACATACCAGGCCGGACAGGCAGGCGAACTCCCAGAGTTCGCCTGCCTGTTGCTTTGTAAGGGGTGTACCGGCGGTTATACCCATCAGTAATATGACCGCCCGTGACCAGTCATCTCCCCTCCCCCACTGCGGCAACTCCGCGCCGCCGTACGGTCGTCAAGGCCGCTGCGGCCACCGCCGCCCTCGCGCCCTTCGCGACGGCCGCACTGGGCATCTCCCCCGCATCGGCGGCCTCGAACGGGCCCGCCTTCCTGCACGGCGTCGCCTCCGGTGACCCGCTGCCCGACGGGATCCTGCTGTGGACCCGCGTGACCCCCACCCCCGAGGCCGTGCCCGGCTCCGGCGCCGGCCCGGCCACCCAGGTGACCTGGGAGGTCGCCGAGGACAAGGCCTTCTCCCGGATCGTCGTGAGCGGCTCGGTCACGGCGAGCGCCGCGAGCGACCACACCGTCAAGGCGGACGTACGCGGACTGCGGCCGCAGACCCCGTACTTCTACCGGTTCACCGCCGGCGGCGCCGTCTCCCCGGTCGGGCGCACCCTGACCGCCCCGGGCCACGACGCGACGACCCCCGGGGTCCGCTTCGGCGTGGTCTCCTGCGCCAACTGGGAGGCCGGCTACTTCTCGGCCTACCGCCACCTGGCCGCCCGCGCCGACCTGCACGCGATCCTGCACCTGGGCGACTACATCTACGAGTACGCCAATGGGGCCTACCCCGAGGCCAAGTACGTCGTACGCGCGCACGAGCCGAAGCACGAGATCCTCACGCTCGCCGACTACCGGACCCGGCACGGCAAGTACAAGACCGACGCCGACCTGCAGGCGCTGCACGCCGCGCACGCGATCGTCGCGATCTGGGACGACCACGAGTTCGCCAACGACGCCTGGTCGGGCGGCGCGGAGAACCACACCCCGGACACCGAGGGCGACTGGGCGGCCCGCGCGGCCGCCGCCAAGCAGGCGTACTTCGAGTGGATGCCGGTGCGCACCTCCACGGCCGGCACCGTCTACCGGCGGCTGCGCTTCGGCAACCTCGCCGACCTGCACCTGCTGGACCTGCGCACCTTCCGCTCCCAGCAGGTCAAGATAGGCAGCGGCTCGGTCGACGACCCGGAGCGCACCATCACCGGGCGCGCCCAGCTGGACTGGCTCAAGTCCGGCCTCGCGAGCTCGAACGCGACCTGGAAGCTGGTCGGGACCTCGGTGATGATCTCGCCGGTCGCCTTCGGCTCGCTGCCCGCGCACCTGCTGGCGCCGCTGACGAAGCTGCTGGGCCTGCCCGAGGGCGGCCTCGCGGTCAACGTGGACCAGTGGGACGGCTACACGGACGACCGCAAGGAGCTGCTGAACCACCTCAAGGACCAGAAGATCAAGAACACGGTCTTCCTCACGGGCGACATCCACATGGCGTGGGCGAACGAGGTCCCGATGAACATGGCGACGTACCCGGGGTCGGGTACGGCGGCCACCGAGTTCGTCGTGACGTCGGTGACCTCCGACAACATCGACGACCTCCTGCACGTGCCGGCGGACACCGCGTCGCTCGTAGCGGAAGCGGCGGTCAAGGCGGCCAACTGGCACGTGAAGTGGCTGGACATGGACGCCCACGGCTACGGGGTGCTGGACGTGACGGCCGAGCGCTCGCAGATGGACTACTTCGTCGTGTCCGACAAGCGGAATCCGGCCGCGACGGCCGCGTGGGCCCGCTCGTACCGCACGCCGAACGGCACGCAGAAGGTGGAGCGGGCGTACCAGCCGGTCAGCTGACGATCTTCTGACAGTCTGTCAATTCTGCTGTTCGGAGGGGCTCCTGGTGCAGACCAGGAGCCCCTCCGGCCTCAGAAGCAACAAATCTTTTACTTCCAGGGCTTGCTTAGTGCATGACATGGACACATAAGCTTCGCGCCAGCGTGAGGAAATCCCTCACCCCCCACCACGCTTCGCGAGGAGTCAAACGTGCGCGCCTCCGCCCGCATATCCCCCATGCTCCGACGCCGCCTCATGGGTACGGCCGTTCTGGCCGGAACCCTGGCGTTCGCCCCGCTCACGGCCCCCACGACCGTGGCCGCGGCCCCCCAGTCCGGCGCCGAGGCCTGTGCCGACGCCGGCACCTCCGCCAACGCCCGGGTCGCCCGCCCCAAGGACAACCACGCGGCCGACCCCAACGAGGTGACGGACTCCCAGGTCAAGGCCATGGACGCCGACCTGGCCAAGAAGACCGCGGAGCTCGGCCCGCAGCGCCAGATGCGCGCCGCCGAGGTCACGGCCGCGACGACCATCCCGGTGTACGTCCACGTCATCACGTCCGGCTCCGCCGGCAAGCTGACCGCCACGGACATCAACAACCAGATCGCGGTCCTCAACTCCGCCTACAGCGGCAAGGGCACCGGCAACGTCGACTCGGGCTACCAGTTCTCGCTGGTCTCCACCGACTACACCGACAACGACGCCTGGTACAACGTCTCGGACGGCACCCAGGCCGAGAAGGACATGAAGAACGCCCTGCGCAAGGGCGGCGCGAACGCGCTGAACCTCTACACCGCCAACCTCGGCGGCGGCCTGCTCGGCTGGGCGACCTTCCCGAGCTCCTACGCCTCGCAGCCGAAGATGGACGGCGTGGTCATCCTCAACACCTCGCTGCCGGGCGGCTCCGCCGCCAACTACAACGAGGGCGACACCGGCACCCACGAGGTCGGCCACTGGATGGGCCTGTACCACACCTTCCAGGGCGGCTGCTCGGGCAGCGGCGACTCCGTCTCGGACACCCCGGCCGAGAAGAGCGCGGCCTTCGAGTGCCCGACCGGCCGTGACAGCTGCACCAACAAGACGGGCGTCGACCCGATCCACAACTTCATGGACTACACGTACGACTCCTGCATGTACCAGTTCACTGCGGGCCAGGTGTCCCGCATGAAGAGCATGTGGAGCGCGTACCGCGCCTGATGGCGACCTGAGGCGAACGAGGGGCAGGGCACCGACGCGTGCCCTGCCCCTCACTCGTTCGCCTGGTTCCTACAGACCGTCGAGGAAGGCGAGCGCGACCCGCCAGGTCTGCTCCGCGGCCTCCGCGTCGTAGTCGTCGAGCTCCGGGTCCGTGAACAGGTGCCCGGCACCCGGGTAGCGGTGCACCTCCACGTCCGCACCCGCGCGCTGCATCCGCAGGTACCAGGCGGTCAGCCAGTCGTGCGTCTCGAACGGGTCGGGATCCGCGATGTGCAGCTGCACCGGCAGCTCGTCGACCGCGGTGTCCTCCTCCAGGTCCGCCGTCCCGTGCAGGAGCAGCAGCCCGCGCGCCTTCTCGTCGGCCAGCGCCAAGTGCTGGGCGACGGAACCGCCGAAGGAGAAGCCCGCGTAGACCAGGCCCTGGTCGGAGAAGGGGGCGGAGGCCAGCACCGCGCGCTTGAGCAGCTCGTCGCGGCCGATCTCGTCCCGGTGTGCCATGCCCTCTTCGACGGTCTCGAAGGTGCGCCCCTCGAAGAGATCCGGCACCTGGACCTGGTGACCGGCCGCGCGCAGCCGGTCGGCCGCCGCGTGCACCGCGGGCCGCAGCCCGTACGTCGAGTGGAAGAGCATGATGTTCATGCACCCCATCGTGCCATTCATTGAATGGGAGGGGCCCGAGGCCGCGTTCCGGTTACGTTGAAGTCCATGGACACGGACACCGTTCTGCGCCCGATCGCGGTCCTCGGCGGCTCACTGGTCGTCACCCTGCTCGCCGGGTGGCTGCTGGACCTGCTGCTGCGCCGCGCCGACGCCCGGCACAGCGAGACCCCGCTGTGGGGGCTGCTGCGCCACTGCCGCCTGCCGTTCCAGTTCGTCCTGTGCACGACCCTGCTGTACATCTCCCACCGCCGGGCCGGGCTCCCCGCTGACTACGTGTTCGCCGTGGGCCGCGTCCTGACGCTCGTGCTGATCGCCTCGGCGGCGTGGCTGCTGGTGCGCATCGCGACGGCGGTCGTGGACTCCTCGTACGCCCGGTACGCGGACCGGAACCCGGACGACGCACGGGTGCGCCGGGTCCGCACCCAGGTGACGCTGATCCACCGGGTGGTCACGGCGGTGGTCGTGGTCGTCGCGGTGGCGGCGATGCTGCTCACGTTCCCGCCGATGCGGGCGCTCGGCGCCTCGATGCTGGCCTCGGCGGGCGTCCTCGGCATCGTGGCGGGCATCGCCGCCCAGTCCTCACTGGGCAACCTGTTCGCCGGACTGCAGATCGCCTTCGGCGACACGGTGCGGATCGGCGACACGGTGGTCGTGGACGAGGAGTGGGGCACGGTCGAGGAGATCACCCTCACCTTCCTCGTGGTGCGCACCTGGGACGAGCGCCGGATCACCATGCCTGTGTCGTATTTCACAGGCAAGCCGTACGAAAACTGGTCGCGCGGCGGCGCGCAGATGACCGGGACGGTGTTCTGGCACCTGGACCACAGCGCACCGCTGGAGCTGATGCGGGGGCAGCTCCAGCGGATCCTGAAGGAGATCCCGGAATGGGACGGCCGCACCGGCAGCCTGGCGGTCACGGACACGACCCCGCACACGATCCAGGTCCGGGCGGTGGTCACGGCGAAGGACGCCACCGACATCTGGACGGTCCGCTGCCAGGTCCGCGAACGCCTGATCACCTGGCTCGTGACCCACCACCCCTACGCCCTCCCCCGCATCGCCACGTCCCCGGCGGACCCCCGCCCGGCGGCATCCTGACGGGCACGGCCGGCCACGACCGGGGAAGACCCCGGGAAACCGGCCGCAGGCGATCAGGAGCCGAAGGTCAGGCGGAACAGGGCCCCGCCGCCCGGCGCCGGTTCCGCGACCAGTTCCGCGTCGTGCGCACGGGCGATCTGGCGGGCCATCGCGAGCCCCAGCCCCGACCCCGGCAGGGCGCGCGCCGCCCCCGCCCGGTAGAACCGGTCGAAGACGTACGGCAGGTCCTCGGCCGCAATGCCCGGCCCGTGGTCCCGTACCGTCAGCCCGGCCCCGCCACCGCCGCCCCGCGGCACCAGCTCCACCTCCACCGGCGCCCCCGCGGGGCTGAACTTCGCCGCGTTGTCCAGCAGGTTCGACACCAGTCGCGTCAGCCGCGCCGGCACCCCCGGCACCACCACCTCCCCGCCGACGCGTACGTGCACCGGTACCGACGGCCAGTGGGCCCGCGCGGCCTCCGCGCAGTGCTCCACCAGCGGAGCCAGCCGGACCTGTTCCACCAGCGGCTGCGGCTCCTCGTCCCGGGCCAGCTCGATCAGGTCGTTGACCAGCCCCGTCACCTCCCGCAGCTGCCGCCCCAGCGCGAGCGAGGCCCGCTCGCGCTGCTCCGCCGTCAGCCGCTCACCGCGCGCGAGCAGCTCCGCGTTCGTCCGCAGCGCGGTCAGCGGGGTCCGCAGCTCGTGCGAGGCGTCCGCGACCAGCCGCCGCTGCGCCGTCACCGACTGCTCCAGCTCGCCCAGCATGGTGTTGAAACTCCCGGCGAGCCGGGTGATCTCGTCCTCCCTCCCCGCCGGCCCCGGCGGCGGCAGTTCGATCCGGTGCCGCGGATCGCGCGTCGCCGCGATCCGCTCGGCGGTGGCCGTGAGCCGGGTCACCGGGGCCAACCCGGTCCGCGACACCCAGTACCCGAGCCCGGCCGCCACCAGCACCCCGGCCCCGCCGATCAGCACCAGCCACCACGCCGCCTCCTCGATCCCGTCCTCGACGGTGTCGGCCCGCAGCGCCACCTGCAGCGCCCGGCCCTTCGCGTAGTCGGTGACGAGCATCCGCGTCGGGTGCCCCGCGTGCACGATGTCCGTGTAGTACGGCGCACGCCGCGCCGCGGCCACCGCCCGCGTCGCCGCGTCCACCGGCAGCAGGTACGGTGCGGCCGGGTCGTCCGCCGGGTCGGCCGGCACCACCTCCGCGCAGGCGGGCGCCGCCAGGAACCGGCACTCCCCGGCCAGGGTCCCCGGCCCGGAGTCCGGGTTGCGCTGGGCCGCGAGCCTCGCGGACTGGGTGAGGCTCAGGTTCAGCTGCTCGTACAGGGCGCTGCGCACGACGAAGAACGCCGCCGTGCACACCCCGACCGCGACCAGCGCCACCGCAGCGGTGACCGACAGCGCCAGCCGGGTCCGCAGCGGCCGCCGTCTGCGCCAGCGCGCCCCGAGCCTGCGCCGCCCCTTCCCGGGCCCGCCGCCGCTCACGCCGTGTCCAGCCGGTACCCGACCCCGTGGACGGTGTGCACCAGCCGCGGCTCGCCGCCGGCCTCCAGCTTGCGCCGCAGGTAGCCCACGTACACGGCCAGCGAGTTGGAGTCCGGCCCGAAGTCCCGCCCCCACACCAGCTCCAGGATCACCTCCCGCGGCAGCACCTGACCGGGGTGGCGCAGCAGCAGTTCGAGCAGGGCCGCCTCGGTGCGGCTGAACTCCAGCGGCCGTCCGCCGCGCCTTCCGGTGCGCGTCTCGGGATCGAGCACCAGGTCCGCGAACCCCAGCACGGCCGAGCCGGCCGGATCGGGCGCGGCCCGCCGCAGCAGGGCCCGGACCCGGGCCACCAGCTCGTCGAGCGCGAACGGCTTGACCAGGTAGTCGTCGGCGCCCGCCTCCAGGCCGTCGACCCGCTCGCTCACCGAGTCCAGCGCGGTCAGGACGAGTACCGGCGTACGGTCGCCCAGCGCGCGCAGCTGGCGGCAGACCCCGAGCCCGTCCAGCACGGGCATCATCACGTCGAGCACCACCGCGTCGGGCTGCCAGCCGGCCACCTCCGACAGCGCGGCCAGCCCGTCGGCGGCTCCCCGCACCTCGTACCCCTCGACGGCCAGCCCGTCCTGGACGGCGGCCCTCACCTCGGGCTCGTCGTCCACGACCAGGATCCGCTGCCCATGCGCGTGCGCACTCGTGCTGCTCATGGGCAAAGCCTGCCAAACGGTTCTGAGAGAACCTCTTAGAACCTTCTTAGGGCGCACCGGAAGCCTGCGCCCATGACCACTCAAGGCACACGAGGTACACGAGACGGGCAGGGAATGCCGCCCCTGTCGGTCGTGATCGGCGCGGGCGGCACCGGCGGCCACATCTACCCCGGGCTCGCCCTCGCCGAGGCGCTGCGCGCGGCCGTCCCCGATGCCGTGATCTCGTTCATCGGGACCGAGCGGGGCCTGGAGACGGAGCTGATCCCGGCCGCCGGCCACCGCCTGCACACCGTCGACATGATCCCGTTCGACCCGTCGCTCGGCGCGAGGCGCTATCTGCTGCCCGCCGCGCTGCTGCGCTCGGCCGGTCAGGCCCGGTCGGTGATCCGGGCCCAGGGTGCGCACGCCGTCGTCGGCATGGGCGGCTACCCGAGTGCGCCGGCCGTGCTGGGGGCCAGGATGGCGGGGCTGCCGGCCGTCATCCACGAGTCCAACGCGGTGCCGGGCCGGGCCAACCAGTTCGCGGCCCGGCTCACCCCGCACATCGCGGTGGCCTTCGACCGCAGCCGGGCCCATCTGGCGGGCGGGGCACACGCCCTGACCACCGGAATGCCGATCTCCGCGGCCCTCGCGCGGCTGGCGGAGCGCTCGCGCCCGGAGCGCGCGGCCCTGCGCGCTGAGGCCCGGCGGGCCCTGCACGTCGAGGGCGGCCGCCGCCTGGTCGTCTTCAACGGCGGCAGCCTGGGCGCCGCCCGGCTCACCGCGGCCGCCGTCGCTCTGGCCGGGCTCTGGCAGGGACGGGACGACGTACAGCTGCTGATCAAGACGGGCCCGCAGGCGCTGCCGGACACCGCCGCCGATCTCGCCGCCTGCGGCGGGCAGCGGATCGCCCGGGCCGTGCCGTACCTGGACCGGATGGACCTCGTGTACGCGGCCGCCGACCTGGTGGTGTGCCGGGCCGGGTCCGCGACGGTGGCCGAACTGGCGGCGACCGGCGTCCCGGCCGTGCTCGTCCCCTA
Organism: Streptomyces sp. NPDC002209; assembly: GCF_042890265.1. Taxonomy (NCBI): domain Bacteria; kingdom Bacillati; phylum Actinomycetota; class Actinomycetes; order Kitasatosporales; family Streptomycetaceae; genus Streptomyces; species Streptomyces sp. NPDC002209. Next base: position 278,397 of record NZ_JBIARX010000001.1, read on the forward strand.
TCCGCACGCCCCCGGCGACCACCAGACCCACAACGCCCGGGTCCTCATCGACGCGGGAGCGGGCCTGCTGCTGCCGGACGCCGAGACCACGGCCGACCGGCTGGCGGTCCTGCTCGGCCCGCTGCTGGCCGACCCGGCCCGGCTGTCGGCGATGGCCGGCGCCGCCGACCCCGGCCCGCACGCCCGGGCCGCCGAACTGCTGGCGGCGGAGGTCCTCCGCGTGGCCGGCGTCCCCCTTCCCACCCTGGAGCGCATATGAACACGCACACGCACACGACCGCGACGAACCCCTGGACGGACCGAAAGGTCCTGGTCACCGGAGCCGAGGGGTTCATCGGGTCCACCCTCGTCGACCTGCTGGTGGCGCGGGGCGCCCGGGTCCGCGCCTTCGTCCACTACAAGCCGTACGCGGAGAAGGGCAACCTGGCGCGGTACCTCGCGGACCCGGACGGCCCGGTGGAGATGTGGGCGGGCGACATCCGCGACGCGGGCCGGGTCAGCGACGCGGTGGAGGGCTGCGACACGGTGTTCCACCTGGCAGCGCTGATCGGGATCCCGTACAGCTATGCCTCGCCGGGCGCGTACGTCCAGACCAACGTGACCGGTACGCAGAACATGGCGGAGGCCTGCCGCCGCCACGGGGTGCGGCGCCTCGTGCACACCTCCACGAGCGAGGTCTACGGGACGGCCCTGACGGCCCCGATCGCCGAGACCCACCCGCTCCAGCCGCAGTCCCCGTACTCGGCGTCGAAGATCGGCGCGGACATGATGGCGCTGTCGTTCCACCACGCCTTCGAGCTGCCGGTGACGGTGGTACGGCCGTTCAACACCTACGGCCCCCGCCAGTCGGCACGCGCCGTGATCCCGACGATCCTGGCGCAGCTGCACGCGGGCACGCGGGAGATCCGCCTGGGCTCCCTGTCCCCCACGCGGGACTTCACGTACGTGACGGACACGGCGGAGGGCTTTCTCGCGGTGGCGGAATGCGACCGGGCACTGGGCGAGGTGGTCAACCTGGGTACGGGCCAGGAGATCTCGATCGGGGCCTTGGCGCAGGCCCTGATCGAGGCATCAGGCCGCGACGCTCGCGTCGTCGTGGACGAAACCCGCCTCCGCCCCGCGGGCAGCGAGGTCCAGCGCCTCCTGTCGGACAACTCCCGTGCCCGTGACTGGGCCGGCTGGACCCCGGCGACCTCCCTGCGGGAGGGACTGGCCCACACCTCCGCCTGGATCGCCGCGAACCTCCCCCTCTTCGCCCCCTCCCGCTACCAGGTCTGACCGCCCCGCGGCGCGGCGGCCGGCCCCCCACCACCACGCGGTTGCCGCTGCGCGGGGTCCGGGGCCGGCCCCGCCCGTGCGGGGACCGGGCGGAGCGGGCGGCTACGTGCTGCGGAGGCTGCGGACGTCCAGGTGGCGCAGGACCCGGTCCACGATCTCCGGATCCGCGCCGGGCTCGCTGCGCGCCGAGAGCACCTCGTGCCGCGCCGCCGACATCATCTCCCGCTGGATCCGCTGGACGTCCCGGATCCGCTCCACCCTCTTCGCGTACGCCTCGCGCCGCTCCTCGTCGACCATGTCGGGGCTGATCCTGGCCCCCACGTCGTACGCCCGCCGGTACAGCACCTCCACCAGGTCCTCCGGGAGGTCCTCCACCTCCTCGATCTCCTTCAGCCGCCGCTTCGCGGCCTTCGCCGCGCGGATCGCCAGCTTCCGCTCGGTCTCCCGTTCGGCGTCCTCGTCAGCCTCCACGCCCAGCATCCGCACCAGCCTCGGCAGCGTCAGCCCCTGGCACACCAGCGTCACCATGATCACGGCGAAGGCGATGAAGATGATCTGGTCCCGCGCCGGGAACGGTGCCCCGCCCTCCACCTTCAGCGGGATGGCCAGCGCCAGCGCCACCGAGGCCACCCCGCGCATCCCGGCCCACCACATCACCACGCTCTCCCGCCAGCTCAGCGGGATCTCCTCGTCGTAGTCGCGCCGCGTGTGCAGCCGCTTGGCGAGCCACCCGGCCGGCAGCAGCCACACCAGCCGTACGCCGACCACCACCGCGGTCACGGCGGCCGCCCACCCCGCCATCTCCCCCTCACGGCCTGCCGCGACGCCGAACACGTTGTGCAGCTCCAGCCCGATCAGGCCGAACGCCACGCCCGTGACCAGCATGTCCACGACCTCCCAGAACGTGTGCCCGGCGAGCCGTCCCAGCACGTCGTCCGCGTCGGAGGCGTACTCCGCGAGGAACAGGGCGGTCGTCAGCACGGCCAGCACCCCCGAACCCTGGAGCTCCTCGGCCACCACGTAGGAGACGAACGGCACGAGCAGCGTCAGCCCGATCTGGAGCGTGGCATCGCCGAGCCGCCCCATGAGCGCGTTGGCGGCCCAGCCCAGACCGAGCCCGACGGCGACGGCGACCACGGCGGAGAGCACGAACTCCCCCAGCGCGTCCGGCCAGGAGAAGCTGCCGCTGACGGCGGCGGAGACGGCCACGTGGTAGAGCACGATCGCGGTGACGTCGTTGAACAGGCCTTCGCCCTCCAGGATCGACACCATGCGGCGCGGCAGCCCGAGCGATCCGGCGACCGCGGTCGCGGCGACGGGGTCGGGCGGGGCCACGAGCGCGCCGAGCGCGACCGCGGCGGCGAGCGGCAGCCCGGGGACGACGGCGTTCGCGACGGCGGCGACCGCGGCGGTCGTGACGAAGACGAGGGCCACGGCGAGCAGGAGGATGGGCCGGACGTTGGCGGCGAACTGCCGCCAGGAGGTGCGCTGCGCCGAGGCGTAGAGCAGCGGGGGCAGGACGAGCGGCAGGATGAACTCGGGCGGGATGTCGACGTTCGGCACGGCCGGCACCAGCGCGAGCGCGACCCCGGCGATGGTCATCAGGACGGGCGCGGGCAGCCCGAGCCGGTCCCCGAGCGGCACGGTGACCACGGCCCCGAGCAGCAGTACGAACAGCAGAGCAAGCTGATCCACTCCCCCACCCTGCCAGGCCGCTGCCGCCGGGCCGTGCGGTCGGAAGGCCGCATCCGCGTGTCGGCATCCCACCCGGGCGAGCCCGTACCGGGGCGCTGCCCCGCACGCCGATCGCAGTCGGGGCACGATGCGGCCGGGGCTACTGCAGTGCGCGCCGCATCGCCCGGTGCGGGATGCCCGCGTCCTCGAACTCCGGGCCGTAGGCCTCGTACCCGAGGCTCTCGTAGAAGCCCAGCGCGTGCGTCTGCGCGCCCAGGTCCACGGCCGTCAGGCCCAGCCGCGCCGCCTCCGCCTCGATCGCCCGGACCAGCGCCACCCCGACGCCCAGCCCGCGCGCGGCCTTGCGCACGGCCAGCCGCCCGAGCGAACCGACCGCCGGGTCACCGCCCGTCTTGCCCAGCGCCGCAGGCCCGTACAGCAGACGCCCGGTGCCCAGCGGCTCCCCGTCCGGCCCCACGGCCAGCACGTGCACCGCGACCGCGTCGTACGCGTCGTACTCGATCGACTCGGGCACGGACTGCTCGACCACGAACACCTCGGTCCGCACCGCGAAGCACGCCGCCCTGTCCGCCTCGGAGGCGACGACCCGGACGGCGAAGTCCGCGCCGGACGTCACTCGCTCTCGGCCCGGATCACGTCCAGCGCGTGCTGGAGGTCCGCCGGGTAGGTGCTCTCGAACTCCACCCACTGGCCGTCCGACGGGTGCTCGAAGCCGAGCCGCACCGCGTGCAGCCACTGCCGGGTCAGGCCCAGCCGCTTCGCGACGGTCGGGTCGGCGCCGTAGGTGAGGTCGCCGACGCACGGGTGCCGGTGCGCGGACATGTGCACGCGGATCTGGTGCGTACGCCCGGTCTCGAGCTTGATGTCGAGCAGCGAGGCCGCGCGGAAGGCCTCGATCAGGTCGTAGTGGGTGACGGAGGGCTTGCCCTCCTGGGTCACGGCCCACTTGTAGTCCGCGCTGGGGTGGCGGCCGATCGGGGCGTCGATGGTGCCGCTCATCGGGTCCGGGTGGCCCTGTACGAGCGCGTGGTAGCGCTTGTCCACGACACGCTCACGGAACTGGTTCTTCAGCGAGGTGTACGCGCGCTCGGACTTGGCGACGGCCATCAGCCCGGACGTACCGACGTCGAGGCGGTGCACGATGCCCTGGCGCTCGGAGGCGCCGGAGGTGGAGATCCGGTAGCCGGCGGCGGCGAGGCCGCCGATGACGGTGGTGCCGGTCCAGCCGGGGCTCGGGTGGGCGGCGACGCCCACCGGCTTCATGATGACGACGATGTCGTCGTCGTCATGGACGATCTCCATGCCCGGGACGGGCTCGGCGACGAGCTCGACCGGCCGCGGGGGCGCGGGCATCTCGACTTCGAGCCAGGCGCCGCCGTGCACGCGCTCGGACTTCCCGACGACGCTGCCGTCGACCGACACCTTCCCCGCGGCGGCGAGCTCGGCCGCCTTCGTCCGGGAAAAACCGAACATACGGGCGATGGCGGCGTCGACGCGCTCGCCCTCGAGGCCATCGGGAACGGGCAGGGTGCGGATCTCGGGAATCGTACTCACCTGTCGAGTATGCAGGACTCGGCAGCGCAGCTTTCCCGCGATCAGTCCTTGTGGACCGTGCCGTCCGGGTCCAGGCCCTTGAACGACAGCAGCACGATCAGGATGCCGCCGCACACGATCGCCGAGTCCGCGAGGTTGAAGACCGCGAAGTGGGCGGGCGCGATGAAGTCGACGACGGCCCCCCGGAACACGCCCGGCGAACGGAAGATGCGGTCGGTGAGATTGCCCAGCGCACCGCCCAGCAGCAGGCCCAGCGCGATCGCCCACGGCAGGCTGTAGAGCTTCCGGGCCAGCCGCACGATCACGATGATCACGGTGGCCGCGATGCAGGTGAAGATGATGGTGAAGGCCTCGCCGAAGCCGAAGGCGGCACCCGGGTTGCGGATCGCCTCGAACTTCAGCAGGTCGCCGATGATCCGGATCGGCGGCTGGTGCTCCAGCTTCGCGACGACCAGCATCTTGCTGCCGAAGTCGAGCAGGTAGGCGAGCAGCGCGACGACGAGCAGCGCGACGATCCGCCGACGCCTCCTGGGCTCGACGGCCTCCGGCTGGGCGTCGTCCCCGACCTCCGGCGTACCGATGATGCTCTCCGCCTCTGCCACGTGAGTCCCTCGACTAGCTCGAACCAGGTTGCCGACGACACAGCCCTACAGCCCTGCCAGGTCCCTGGACCCTGACGAGACACGAGAGTACGTCAGGGTCCGCCCGCGGCGGCAGCCCGGCCCGTGCGGTCTCAGCGCCCGCTCAGTGCCGCCGCTCCTGCTTCTGCTTGCAGTCCACGCACAGCGTCGCCCGCGGGAAGGCCTGCATCCTGGCCTTGCCGATGGGCTGGCCGCAGTTCTCGCAGAGCCCGTACGTGCCCGCGTCCAGCCGTTCCAGGGCCCGCTCGGTCTGTTCGAGCATCTCGCGGGCGTTCGCGGCGAGGGCCAGCTCGGACTCCCGGGTGATGTTCTTGGTGCCCGTGTCGGCCTGGTCGTCGCCCGCGCCGTCGCCGGAGTCCCGCATCAGGCCCGAGATCGCCTCGTCGGAGGCCTGCAGCTCGTCCCGCAGCCGCAGGACCTCGCTCTGCAGCTCGCTGCGCGCCTCGGCGACCTCCGCCGGGGTCCAGGGGTCCTCGCCGGGCCGTACGGCCAGCTCGCCCGGCGCCAGGCCCGCCGTGGCCCTTGCCTTCGGCAGGCCGCTGGTGGCGGCCGCAGCCGTCTTCCTGGCCGTACCGGTGCTCTTCTTGGCAACCACTTTCCGGGCTCCCGTCTGTTGCGCGGCGTGCGCCGCCCCCTCGGCCCCGGCCGCCTTGGCCGTGACCTTCCTCGCGGTCGTCTTCCCGACGCCGGTCGCCTTCTTCGCGGCCGCCTTGTCGACGGCCGCCGTGTTCACGGCCAAGTTCTTGTCGGCCGGGGCCTTCTTGGCCGGGGTCTTCTTGGCGGCCGCCTTCACGGCCACCGTCTTCACGGCCGTCTTCTTGGCCGCGGCCTTCTTGGCCGCGGCCTTCCTGGCGGGCGCCGTGGCCGCTCCGGTCGCCGGCTTCACCGGCTTCGCCGACTTCACCGAATTCACCGCCGTCCCGGCCGCAGGCTTCACGGCCTTCTTCCCGACAGCGGTCGCCTTCCGGGCCGGAGCCGCATTCCCGGCCGCCGTCGCCTTCCCGGCGGCCTTCCCGACGGCCTTCTCGGCAGTTCTGTCGGCGGTCTTCTTCGCCACCATGGCCGCGGCCCCTTCACATACTGTGATCTTGCGCGCGAATCGTGCCGGAACGATAAATCGACTCCGGCCTCGCGGCAACGGGGCACGCGTCCATCGATGCCAACCTGCATCCGTTGTGCCCAGCAGGGAGCCCGGTAATCCGCCCCACCCGTCACACCGGAGCCCGGACCGGCCCGTCGGACCGTTCGGGTCATGCCGGGCCCCCGTCCGGCCGCCGCCCCGCACCCCGCCGCAACCCCCGCCCCGACCCCCCGTAAACCGGTCTGCCGTGCCCGCCCCCGCCCCGTACACTGGGCCCAGCGAAAGGCACGGACGGGGACGAGTAGCGTCGGACGCAGCCATGAGCGACCCGGGGACGGTGAGAGCCCGGGGGCGAGCGCGATGCGAAGGATCACCCCTGAGCCGCCGGAAGAAAGCCCGCACGGATGCCCGTGGGGCCAGTAGAACCGGCTTCGCACCCCAATGAGGGGGCCACCGGATCCGTCCGGCGGCCAAGGAGGGTGGTACCGCGGGAGCAGCACGTCCTTGAGGAAGAGGGCGGCTCTCGTCCCTCCGGACGGAAGTGACATCCCGCCGGAGGAAGAGTTCAGCCTCATGACCACACCGCCGCAATACCGCCCGGTACCCGCCCAGGTCGACCTGCCCGCCCTCGAGCACGCCGTTCTCGACTTCTGGCGCGAGAGCAAGACCTTCGCCAAGACCCTGGAGCAGTCCGAGGGACGCCCCGAGTGGGTCTTCTACGAGGGCCCGCCCACCGCGAACGGCATGCCCGGCGCGCACCACATCGAGGCCCGCGTCTTCAAGGACGTCTTCCCCCGGTTCCGCACCATGCGCGGCTACCACGTGGCCCGCAAGGCCGGCTGGGACTGCCACGGCCTGCCCGTCGAGCTCGCCGTCGAGAAGGAGCTCGGCTTCAACGGCAAGCAGGACATCGAGGCGTACGGCATCGCCGAGTTCAACGCGAAGTGCCGCGAGTCCGTGACCCGCCACACCGACGCGTTCACCGAGCTCACGACCCGGATGGGCTACTGGGTCGACCTGGACGAGGCCTACCGGACCATGGACCCCGAGTACGTCGAGTCCGTGTGGTGGTCGCTGAAGGAGATCTTCAACAAGGGCCTGCTCACCCAGGACCACCGCGTCGCCCCCTGGTGCCCCCGCTGCGGCACCGGCCTCTCCGACCACGAGCTGGCCCAGGGCTACGAGACGGTCGTCGACCCCTCCGTCTACGTCCGCTTCCCGCTGACCTCCGGCCCGCTGGCCGGCGAGGCGGCCCTCCTGGTCTGGACGACGACCCCCTGGACCCTGGTGTCCAACACGGCGGTGGCGGCCCACCCCGAGGTCACCTACGTCGTCGCCCGCCGTGCCGGCGGCGAGGACTCCGAGAAGCTCGTCGTCGCCCAGCCGCTGCTGGAGAAGTCCCTCGGCGAGGGCTGGGAGGCCACCGGCCAGACCTTCACGGGCAAGGAGATGGAGCGCTGGACGTACGAGCGTCCGTTCTCCCTCGTCGAGTTCCCCGAGCCCGCCCACTACGTCGTGAACGCCGAGTACGTCACGACCGAGGACGGCACCGGTCTGGTCCACCAGTCCCCCGCCTTCGGCGCCGACGACCTCGCGGTCTGCCGCGCGTACGGCCTGCCCGTCGTGAACCCGGTCCGCCCCGACGGCACCTTCGAGGAGGAGGTCCCGCTCGTCGGCGGCGTCTTCTTCAAGAAGGCCGACGAGAAGCTGACCGCCGACCTCGACGCGCGCGGCCTGCTCTTCAAGCACATCGCCTACGAGCACAGCTACCCGCACTGCTGGCGCTGCCACACGGCGCTGCTCTACTACGCGCAGCCGTCCTGGTACATCCGCACCACCGCCGTCAAGGACGCGATGCTGCGGGAGAACGAGAAGACGAACTGGTTCCCGGACTCGGTCAAGCAGGGCCGCTTCGGCGACTGGCTGAACAACAACATCGACTGGGCGCTGTCGCGCAACCGGTACTGGGGCACCCCGCTGCCGATCTGGCGCTGCGAGGAGAACCACCTCACCTGCATCGGCTCCCGCGCCGAGCTGTCGGAGCTGTCCGGCCAGGACCACTCGGACCTGGACCCGCACCGCCCGTACATCGACGACGTCACCTTCACCTGCACGGCCGAGGGCTGCTCGCTCGAGGCGGTCCGCGTCCCGGAGGTCATCGACGCCTGGTACGACTCGGGCTCGATGCCGTTCGCGCAGTGGGGCTACCCGTACAAGAACAAGGAGATCTTCGAGAAGCGCTACCCGGCGCAGTTCATCTCGGAGGCGATCGACCAGACGCGCGGCTGGTTCTACACGCTGATGGCGGTCGGCACCCTCGTCTTCGACAAGTCCTCGTACGAGAACGTGGTCTGCCTGGGCCACATCCTCGCCGAGGACGGCCGCAAGATGTCCAAGCACCTGGGCAACATCCTCCAGCCGATCCCGCTCATGGACCAGCACGGCGCGGACGCGGTGCGCTGGTTCATGGCGGCCGGCGGCTCCCCGTGGGCGGCCCGGCGGGTCGGCCACGGCACGATCCAGGAGGTCGTCCGCAAGACCCTCCTGACGTACTGGAACACCGTCGCCTTCCAGGCCCTGTACGCCCGCACCTCCGGCTGGGCCCCCTCGGCGGCCGACCCGGCCCCGGCGGAGCGCACGGTCCTGGACCGCTGGCTGATCTCCGAGCTGAACAGCCTGGTGGCCGAGGTCACCGAGGCGATGGAGTCCTACGACACCCAGCGCGCCGGCAAGCTGCTGTCCGCCTTCGTGGACGACCTCTCGAACTGGTACGTGCGCCGCTCGCGCCGCCGCTTCTGGCAGGGCGACAAGGCCGCACTGCGCACCCTCCACGACGTCGTGGAGACGGTCACCCGCCTGATGGCCCCCCTGACCCCCTTCATCACGGAGCGGGTCTGGCAGGACATGATCGTCCCGGTCACCCCCGACGCCCCGGAGTCGGTGCACCTCTCCACCTGGCCGGTCGCGGACACCCAGGCGATCGACCCGGCCCTGTCCCAGCAGATGCAGCTCGTACGGCGCCTGGTGGAGCTGGGACGCGCCACGCGCGCCGAGTCGGGCGTCAAGACGCGCCAGCCGCTGTCGCGGGCCCTGGTGGGCGCGGTGGGCTTCGACGGCCTGTCGCCGGAGCTGCGGTCGCAGATCACGGAGGAGCTGAACGTCTCCTCCCTGGCCTCGCTCTCCGAGGTCGGCGGCTCACTCGTCGACACGACGGCCAAGGCGAACTTCCGGGCGCTGGGCAAGCGCTTCGGCAAGGGCGTCCAGGACGTCGCGAAGGCGGTGGCCGCGGCCGACGCGGCGGCGCTGTCCCTGGCCCTGCGCGCGGGCTCCGCGGCCGTGACGGTGAACGGGGAGGAGGTCGCCCTCACCCCGGAGGAGGTCATCATCACCGAGACCCCCCGCGAGGGCTGGTCGGTGGCGTCCGACTCCGGTGCCACGGTGGCCCTGGACCTGGAGATCACCCCCGAGCTGCGGCTGGCGGGCCTGGCCCGTGACGCGATCCGCCTGATCCAGGAGGCCCGCAAGAACTCCGGCCTGGACGTCGCGGACCGGATCGCCCTGCGGTGGTCCTCGTCGGACCCGGAGGTCGTCACGGCCCTGACCGACCACGCGGCCCTGATCGCGGACGAGGTCCTGTCGACGGACTACGCGACCGGCGAGGCGGACGCCGCGTACGGGGAGCCGTTCACGGACGAGTCCCTCGGCCTGACGTTCCGCCTCCGCAAGGCGTAGCCTCCCGGCCCGAGCGGCCCGCGCCCCCCTGCCGGGGGGTGCGGGCCGCTTCGTTTTCCCCGCGCAGCGCCATTTCAGCCCCGCCGGCGTTCGAGGCGCGGGGCCCCGGGGGCAGCGCCCCCGGAACGGCATCGCACCGGCACTCCGCCACCGCTCCGCGTAGGGGTACGCGTACGGGTACGCCAACGGGCCGGGCCCGGGTTCCGTGGGGAACCCGGGCCCGGCCCGTGACTGCTGACGCCGCCCGCAGGGCGAACCGCCTAGTTGTCGTCCTCGTCGATCAGGAAGCCCCGCATCGGCGACGGCGCCTGCTGCATCGGCTGCGGACCGGTCGGCCGCACCGGAGCCATCGGCTGCGTCATCGCGGGAGACATCTGCTGCTGACCACCGTACGAGGGGCCGCCCATCGGGGACGGGCCACCCATCGGCGAGGGACCGCCCATGGGCGACGGGGCACCCATCGAGTGGCCCATCGCTCCGGCCGGAGCCATCGACGGCGTGGGCGACGGCGGCAGCGCCGGACCGGCCGGGTTGCGCGGCGGAGCCAGGGAGTCGTCGGCCTGGGTCTCGAGCTGGCGCAGCTGCGACTCCAGGTAGGACTTCAGACGCGTACGGTACTCACGCTCGAAGCCCCGCAGGTCCTCGACCTTGCGCTCCAGCGTGGCGCGGGCGGACTCCAGGGAGCCCATCGCGACGCGGTGCTTCTCCTGCGCGTCCCGCTCCAGCGCGTCGGCCTTGGCTCGGGCGTCCCGCTCCAGGCCTTCGGCACGGCTGCGAGCCTCGCCGACGATCTTGTTGGCCTCGGAGCGGGCCTCCGCGATCGCCTGGTCGGCGGTCTGCTGCGCCAGCGACAGGACGCGGGCGGCGCTGTCGCCACCGGGGCCCTGCTGCGGAAGCTGCTGCGGCTGCTGCATCTGCTGCATCTGCTGCCCCATGGGCTGCATCTGCTGGCCCATCGGCTGCATCTGCTGGCCCATGGGCTGCATCTGCTGGCCGAGCGGGTTCTGGCCGCCCATGGACTGCTGGCCCATCTGCTGCTGGCCACCCATGGTGTGCATGGGGCCGCCCATCGGGCCCGGACCGCCCGGACCCTGCGGTCCGTGTCCACCGGGGCCGGCCGGAAGCTGCGGCTGGCCGCCCGGAAGCTGCGGCGGGCCCATCTGCGGCGGGCCCTGCTGCGCCGGCGGGCCGGATATGGCCGCGGGCACGGGGGCACCGGGGCCGCCGGGGCCGCGCTGGTCCTGGGGTTCCGGCTTGCGCATGCCCTGCTGCTGCTGGTTCTGCGCGGCGGCACGCGTGGCGGCGGCCAGCTTGGCGCGCAGGTCCTCGTTCTCGCGCAGCAGGCGCGTCAGTTCGGACTCGACCTCGTCGAGGAAGGCATCGACCTCGTCCTCGTCATAGCCTTCTCGGAGGCGGACGGTCGTGAACTGCTTGTTCCGCACGTCCTCGGGAGTCAGCGGCATGTCTTCTTCACCTCTACGTAGTCGTCGGCAGTCGGCAGGACCGTATCGGGACTGTCCCCGCGCCTGCGGGGAAGCTCATCGTTCACACGCTTCTCGCAGCGGTGCTCACGAAACTGATGAGGATGTAAACGATGATCATCAGAACGAAGAAGGACAGGTCGAGTGCCACGCCCCCGAGACGCAACGGCGGAATGAATCGCCGGAGAAGCTTGAGCGGTGGATCGGTGACAGTGTAGGTGGCCTCAAGGACGACCACCATCGCCTTGCCGGGTGTCCATGAACGTGCGAACTGGAAGACGTAGTCCATCACCAGTCGGAAGATCAGCACGATAAGGAAGCACATCAGCGCGATATAGACCACCTGCAGTGCGACGCCCATCCCGCGCTTCCCTCTCCCCTGCTCTCGCTCTGTCCCCGGCCCCGTGTCTGACGGATCGGTCTAGCTTTGGTTGAAGAACCCGCCCTCCGCGATGCGGGCCTTGTCCTCCGCCGTGACATCGACGTTAGCAGGCGACAGCAGGAACACCTTCTGTGTCACGCGTTCAATGCTGCCGTGCAGGCCGAAGACGAGGCCGGCGGCGAAGTCGACAAGTCGCTTCGCGTCCGTGTCGTCCATCTCCGTGAGGTTCATGATCACCGGAGTGCCCTCACGGAAGTGTTCCCCGATGGTACGGGCCTCGTTGTAGGTCCGGGGGTGCAGCGTCGTGATGCGGTACGGCTCCCGCTCGGAGACGACCTTGGGCATGATCACGGGGGCGTTCTTCTCCAGGTTCGAGCGTTCAGGTGTGATGGATGCCACGGGGGCAATTCGCGCAGGACGTCCGTTTTCCAGCGGCAATGGGATGGGTTCCCGTTGCGCCGGAGGCTGGGTAACTCGTACCGGTTCGTCCGTTACGGGCGGTTGGTGCACGGGTTGCTGGCGCCGGCGATCCCGCTCCGGTTCCGGCTCGGGCTCGAACTCGTCGTCGGGGTCGTACCCCGGGTTGTCGTACCGGTCGTCCTCCACGAGGCCGAGGTAGACCGCCATCTTGCGCATCGCGCCGGCCATTCTCTGAGTCCTCCGCTCTGTGGTGGATCGCCCTGTCGCAGGTGTGTCGCTGTGTCACCAAAGTCACCAACTGCCCGCGATCCACGTGGTCCGTCCGCCCATCAGCGGTAATGACCATATTTTCTGCTGTGGTCCGACTTTCTTCGCGACGTTACCCGAGCCGGGGTCTCGCGCCGAGTACCGCAGTGCCGACGCGTACATGTGTCGCACCGGCCGCAACGGCCTGTTCCAGGTCTGCACTCATCCCGGCCGACACCATCGTGGCAGTCGGATGGTCCGCGCGCAGGCGGGATGACAATTCCACCAGCCGCTCGAAAGCGGCCTGTTCGCGTCCCGCGTAGGGCCCGGCCAGCGGAGCCACGGTCATCAGACCGTCGATCCGCAGTCCGGGCGCCCCGGCCACGAGGTCCGCGAGTTCGGCGAGCTGCTCCGGAGCGGCGCCGCCCCGGGTGCCGCGCTCCCCCGACTCGGCGTCGAGGGCGATCTGTACGAGGCAGCCGAGTTCGCGTCCGGCCGCCTCCGCGGCCGCCGAGAGCGCCGTGACGAGCTTCGGCCGGTCGACCGACTGCACCACATGCGCGTATCCCGCCACGGAACGGACTTTGTTCGTCTGCAACTGGCCCACGAAATGCCAGCTGAGCGGCAGATCCGCGCAGGCCACGGCCTTGGGGGCGGCATCCTGGTCGCGATTCTCGGCCACATGACGGACCCCCAGGTCCGCCAGCAGTCGTACGTCGCTCGCGGGGTAGGTCTTGGTGACGACGATGAGGGTGACCTCGTCCCGTCCGCGTCCCGCGGCCGCGCAGGCGGACGAGATGCGTTCCTCCACCCGCGCGAGGTTCTCCGCGAGCTCCGACTTACGATCCGTCATTCTTCTTTTCCCCCGGGGGTCCGGGGGTTTCCCCCCGGGAAAGCTCTGTCAACCAGACATATCCGGCAAGCCGCCCGGTCACCCGGTCGCGGCGGTACGAGAAGTGGTCCCGCGACTCCAGTGTGCAGACCGGCGAGCGGTGCAGGTTCACCACCCCCGCCTCCGCGAGCTGGGCGTGCACCCCGGCGACCACGTCGACGGACGGCGTCCCCCAACTCGTCTCGCCGTAGGCGGCCGGTACCGCCTCGGCGACCGCGTCCCGCATCTCGGCCGGCACCTCGTAGCAGCGGCCGCAGATCGCGGGGCCGGTACGGGCGATGATCCGCCCCGGCTCGGCCCCCAGGGAGACCATCGCCTCCACCGCGGCCGGAACGACCCCGGCGACCAGTCCGGGCCGGCCCGCGTGGGCCGCTCCCGCGACCCCGGCGACGGGGTCGGCCAGCAGGACCGGGGTGCAGTCCGCGGTGAGCACCGCGAGGGCGACCCCCCGACGCGCGGTCACCACCGCGTCCACCGCCGGGACGTCGGCGGCGGGGCCCCAGGGTCCGGGGACCACCGCCACGTCCTTGCCGTGCACCTGGTTCATCCAGACCACGTGGTCCGGCTCGATGCCCAGGGCTCCGGCCGCGGCCGCCCGGTTCGCGAGAACGGCGGTGGGGTCGTCTCCGACCGCGCCGCCGAGATTGAGCTCCTCGTACGGAACGGCGCTCACCCCGCCCCACCGGTCGGTGAAGGCGAAGTGGGCGCCGTTCTCGATGTGCTGGTCCAGCGTCACTTCAAGAAGTCCGGAACGTCCAGTTCCTCGGCCGGGCTGTCCTGGTACGGCCGGGCCGTCGGGACCTGCGGCGCGGGGGCCGCGGCCTCGGCCGGAACCGCCTCGACCGGGGCCGGCTCTTCGCGCGGGGTGACCGTGCCCAGTCCGCCGAACGCCGGGCGCACCGGCTCGGCCGCGCGGACCGGCGCCGGGGCCGGCTCCTCGCGCTTGGTGGACGCGGCACCGATGACGTTGTCCCTGCGGGCCGGGGGCTGTCCGCCGTCGAAGCCGGCGGCGATGACGGTGACCCGTACCTCGTCGCCGAGCGCGTCGTCGATGACGGCGCCGAAGATGATGTTCGCCTCGGGGTGGGCGGCCTCGCTGACCAGCTGCGCGGCCTCGTTGATCTCGAAGAGGCCGAGGTCCGAGCCGCCGGAGATGGAGAGCAGCACGCCGCGGGCGCCGTCGATGGACGCCTCCAGCAGCGGCGAGGAGATGGCCATCTCGGCGGCGGCCACGGCGCGGTCGTCGCCGCGGGCGGAGCCGATGCCCATGAGGGCCGAGCCGGCCTCGGACATCACGGACTTGACGTCGGCGAAGTCGAGGTTGATCAGACCCGGGGTGGTGATGAGGTCGGTGATGCCCTGGACACCCGAGAGCAGGACCTGGTCGGCCGACTTGAAGGCGTCCAGGACCGAGACCTGGCGGTCCGAGATGGACAGCAGCCGGTCGTTGGGGATGACGATGAGGGTGTCGACCTCTTCGCGGAGCTCGGCGATGCCGTCCTCCGCCTGGTTCGCGCGGCGCCGGCCCTCGAAGGTGAACGGCCGGGTGACCACACCGATGGTCAGGGCGCCGAGCGAGCGCGCGATGTTGGCGACGACGGGTGCGCCGCCGGTGCCGGTGCCGCCGCCTTCGCCGGCGGTGACGAAGACCATGTCGGCCCCCTTGAGGACCTCCTCGATCTCCTCGCGGTGGTCCTCTGCCGCCTTGCGACCGACTGCCGGGTTGGCGCCGGCGCCGAGGCCCCGGGTGAGTTCACGGCCGACGTCGAGCTTGACGTCGGCGTCGCTCATCAACAGCGCCTGGGCGTCCGTGTTGATGGCGATGAACTCGACGCCCTTGAGACCGACCTCGATCATTCGGTTGATGGCATTGACACCACCGCCGCCGACACCGATGACCTTGATGACTGCGAGGTAGTTCTGCGGTGCTGCCACGTCGAAGGCCTCTCGCCTCGAGTTACGTGTCGCCGCCTCGCGGGCCTGCGTTGCGACGACTGATGCCGAAATGTGGGACGGTCCGAACGCGCCGACCCGAACCCTAACCCTGAAGTTTAGGGTTAAGAGTGTGTCTGTTCCCTGGACTCTTCCGAACAGGACACTAAGTCGACAAGTAGCGCGTGTTCAACGAACACGCCGAACCTCCCGTTTTTCTTTTCACCCTATGTGATCACCCGTATCGGTGGCCAACCAGGGTGCGTCGCTGTTGGACCCGACGTCAACTCCCGGACACCGCAGGGGCGGTGGGGACGCTCACGTCAAAGCGGTCAGCCTTGGGCGCCGCTTTCAGCAGGGCCGTCAGCGCACGGCCCTTCGCCTCGCCCTGTTCGCCGCTCCCCCACACGACGGTCCGCCCCCGGGCCAACTCCAGTACGACCGAGTCGTAGGACCCCACCTTGACCTGCACGGTCTCCTTGGCGACCGCCTCGGGGAGGTCTCCGGCGACGCCCACCGCCTCGCGCAACAGCCGCTCCTCGTCGAAGCGGCGGCCGCTCGGCGACTGCGCCGCGGACAATTCGAGGACCGGAACGCCCGCGGGTGCTTTCGGAACCGTGTCGAATCGCACACCCGAAGCGTCCACTTCCACGAAGTTGGCGTCCTTTTTGATGAGGAGGACCGGTTTGCGCTCCGTCACTTTCAGCCCGATCCCGTGCGGCCAGGCGCGCACCACATCGACCGAATCGACGCGGGGCAGCCGGCTGCGGACCCGGGCCGCGATCTCGTCGGTGTCCACGGTCACCAGCGGCGCCCCGACCGGTACGGCAGCGGCGGCCAGCACCTGCTCGGGGGTCAGCACCCCGGTTCCGCTTGCGGTCACCTTCTCGACCCGGAGCCAGGAGGAGCCGTAGAGCACCCAGCTGCCGCCGCCGACGAGGAAGACCGCGGCGAGGAGGCAGAGCAGCACGGGGCCCCGGTGCCGCATGCGCCGGACGAGGCGCTGCAGACCGGGGCCTCGCGGGCCGGAACCCTTCAACGGGCCCGACGACCTGGGCGGCTTGGGCGGTTTGGGAGAGCCGGAGCCCTTGCCCTTCCGGGCGGACCCGGAATTGCCGCGCTGTGCGGTGGTCGCTCCGGCCACTCCTGTGCCTCCTGCGCTAGCGGTTCCTGTGGGCGGCGATCGCCTCGTACACCATCGCGACCAGCAGCTCGTCGGCGTCCCGGCGGCCGAACTCGGCGGCGGCGCGGGACATCTCGTACAGGCGGTGCGGGTCGGCGAGCACCGGGAGGACCTGGCTGAGCACCCACTCGGGCGTCAGCTCCGCGTCGTCGACGAGCAGGCCGCCGCCGGCCTTGACCACCGGCTGGGCGTTGAGCCGCTGTTCGCCGTTGCCGATCGGCAGCGGGACGTACGCGGCGGGCAGCCCGACGGCGGACAGTTCGGCGACGGTCATCGCGCCCGCACGGCACAGCATCATGTCGGCGGCGGCGTACGCGAGATCCATCCGGTCCACGTACGGTACCGGCACATACGGCGGCATCCCGGGCATGTTGTCGACACGCGGCAGTTCGTTCTTCGGGCCGACCGCGTGCAGGATCTGGATCCCGGAGCGCTGGAGGGTCGGAGCGACCTGCTGGATGGTCTCGTTGAGGCGGCGGGCGCCCTGCGAGCCGCCGGAGACCAGCAGGGTCGGCAGGTTGGGGTCCAGGCCGAAGGCGGCGCGCGCCTCCGGGCGGACCGCGGCCCGGTCCAGGGTGGAGATGCTGCGGCGCAGCGGGATGCCCACGTAGCGGGCGCCGCGCAGCTTGCTGTCGGGGGTGGAGACCGCGACGGCGTGCGCGTAGCGGGAGCCGATCTTGTTGGCCAGTCCCGGCCGGGCGTTGGCCTCGTGGACGATGATCGGCACCCCGAGCCGCTTGGCGGCGAGGTAGCCGGGCAGGGCCACGTAGCCCCCGAAGCCGACGACGCAGTCGGCCTTGGTGCGCTCCAGGATCTCCTCGGCGGCCTTGATCGTGCCGCGCAGCCGTCCGGGGACGGTGATCAGCTCGGGGGTGGGCTTGCGGGGCAGCGGGACGGCCGGGATCAGCCCCAGCTCATAGCCGCGCTCGGGCACGAGGCGGGTTTCGAGCCCGCGCTCCGTGCCGAGGGCGGTGATGCCCACGGAAGGGTCCTGCCTGCGCAGGGCGTCCGCGAGGGCGAGCGCCGGCTCGATGTGGCCGGCGGTCCCCCCACCGGCGAGTACGACATGCACCGAAATTCACCGCTCTCCGGACGGACGCCTCTTGACGCTCCGTCTCATCGACTTCCATCTCTGCCCGGTCCGCTTCCAGCCGGTCTTCGGCTGGCGCATCGCGAGCGCCGCGCGCGCCGCCGGCTCCTCCCGCGCGAAGGCGATGAGCAGTCCGACCGCGAACATCGTCGGCAGCAGCGCGGACCCGCCGTACGAGAACAGCGGGAGCGGGACTCCGGCGATCGGCAGCAGACCGAGCACCGCACCGATGTTGATCACGGCCTGGGCCGTGATCCAGGTGGTCACGCCTCCCGCGGCATACCGTACGAAGGAGTCCTCCGTGCGTCCGGCCACGCGGATACCCGCATAGCCTAGAGCCGCGAACAGGGCGAGTACCGACAGCGTCCCTGCCAGACCCAGTTCCTCCCCGGTGATGGCGAAGATGAAGTCGGTATGGGCTTCGGGCAGTTGCCCCCATTTTTCCACACTGGCACCCAAACCGGAACCGAACCATCCGCCGGATGCGAGGGCGTAGATCCCGTGCACGGCCTGCCAGCACAGGTCGCCCCGACCGGGATCCGTCGCGCCGATGCAGGCGAGCCGGTCCATCCGGTGCGGACTGGTCTTGATCAGCAGTGCGACGATCACACCCGCGAACGCCAGCACCGCGACGAACATCCGCGTCGGGGCCCCCGCCAGCCACAGCAGGCCGAACAGGATGGCCCCGAGGATCATCGCGGTGCCCATGTCCCCGCCCAGCATGATCAGCCCGAGCAGCAGGAAGGCCACCGGGACCAGCGGCACCAGCAGGTGCTTCCACTGGCTCAGCAGCTCCTTGTCGCCCTTGCGGGCCAGCAGGTCGGCGCCCCAGAGGATCAGTGCCAGCTTGCCGAACTCACTGGGCTGGAGCATGAACGGACCACCAAGGGAGATCCAATTCTGGTTGCCGTTGATCGCCACCCCTATCCCGGGGACCTGGACCAGGACCATGAGGAACAAGGTTCCCGCGAGCACGGGATAGGACAGCGCCCGGTGCAGTTTGACCGGCATCCGCGAGGCGACCAGCAGCAGCCCGGTGCCGATCAGGGCTGCCAGGAACTGCTTCTTGAAGAAGTACGCGTCTCCCAGGCCCAGCTGGAGCGCTTTGATCATCGATGCCGAGTAGACCATCACCAGGCCGAGCACGGTGATGAGCAGCGAGCTGCCGAAAATCAGGTAATACGCGGTGAGGGGCCGGTCCCAGGCCTTGCGCAACTGCCGCTGCGTACGCCGGATGCGCTCCAGCGGCCCGCGCCCGGCGGGCCGCCGCACACCCATCGCCGGACGCCTGCGGCCCTGCGCCTTGACCGTCCTGGCGGACTTGGCGGGTTTCGCGTTCTTGACGGACTTGACGGCCTTCACGGCGGACGGCCGCCGCCCGGGCAGCACTTGCTTGGCCGGCATGTGTGACCTTCCCCTCCACTCGTACGAGGCGAGCAGCCGGTCGGGGAGGACTCGCCGGCCTGAGAACCGACCGGCCGGACCTACGCGCCCTCGGCGGCCAGTTCGCGCACCGCGTCCGCGAATGCGTCCCCGCGCTTGTTGTAGTTCGCGAACATGTCCATCGAGGCACAGGCCGGTGCCAGCAGAACCGTGTCGCCGGGCTCCGCGAGCCGGGCCGCTTCCCGGACCGCTGCGAGCATCGCCCCAGTGTCGGTCCGCTCGAGGTCGACGACCGGGACCTCGGGGGCGTGTCGCGCCAGCGCCTCGGCGATCAGCGCCCGGTCGGCGCCGATCAGCACCGCGCCCCGCAGCCGCTTCGCCGACTTCTGGACGAGCTCGTCGAAGGTCGCGCCCTTGGCGAGGCCGCCGGCGATCCACACGACGGGCTCGAAGGCGGCCAGGGAGGCCTCGGCGGCGTGCGTGTTGGTGGCCTTGGAGTCGTCGATGTACGTGACCCCCGCGACCTCGTCCACGTACGCGACGCGGTGCGCGTCGGGGCGGAAGTCGCGCAGCCCGTCGCGGACCGCGCGCGGCGCGACGCCGAAGGCGCGGGCCAGGGCCGCCGCGGCGAGCGCGTTGGCGATGTTGTGCGGGGCCGGCGGGTTGACGTCCTTGACCTCGGCGAGCTCCTGGGCGTTCTTCTGCCGGTTCTCGACGAACGCGCGGTCGACGAGGATGCCGTCGACGACGCCGAGCATGGAGGGGCCGGGGGCGCCGAGGGTGAAGCCGATCGCCCGGCAGCCCTCCTCCACGTCCGCCAGGGCGACCAGGGCCTCGGTGGCCGGGTCGGCGACGTTGTAGACGCAGGCCACCGTGTTGCCCTCGTAGATGCGGCCCTTGTCGGCGGCGTACGCCTCCATCGAGCCGTGCCAGTCGAGGTGGTCGGGGGCCAGGTTGAGCACGGCCGCCGAGTGGGCGCGCAGCGAGGGCGCCCAGTGCAGCTGGTAGCTGGAGAGTTCGACGGCGAGCACGTCGTACTTCTCCTCGCCGAGCACCACGTCGATGATCGGGGTGCCGATGTTGCCGACGGCCGCGGTCTTCAGCCCCGCGGCCTTCAGGATCGACGCGAGCATCTGGGTCGTGGTCGTCTTGCCGTTGGTACCGGTGATCGCCAGCCACGGCGCCGCGTCCGGGCCGCGCAGCTGCCAGGCGATCTCGACGTCGCCCACGACCTCCACGCCGGCCTCGGCGGCCGCGGCGAACAGCGGGCTGTCGGGCTTCCAGCCGGGCGAGGTGACGACCAGGTCGGTGCCCTTCGGCAGCGTCTCGGCATCGGCGAGCCGTACGGAGATGCCCAGCTCGCCGAGTTCGGCGGCCCGGGCGCGGTGGCCCTCGCTGTCGCCGCCGTCCACCACGGTCACCGAAGCGCCGAGGCCGGCCAGGGCGCGGGCGGCACTGATGCCGCTCACGCCGAGACCGGCGACGGTGATGTTCTTGCCCTGCCAGGAGGTCACTTGTCCGCTGCCCATCCCGCGTAGAAGAGTCCGAGACCCACGATCACGCACATGCCCTGGATGATCCAGAACCGGACCACCACCAGGACCTCGGACCACCCCTTCAGTTCGAAGTGGTGCTGCAGCGGGGCCATCCGGAAGACGCGCTTCCCGGTGAGCTTGAAGGAGCCGACCTGGATGACGACCGACATGGTGATGAGGACGAAGAGGCCGCCGAGGAGGGCGATCAGGAACTCCGTGCGGGAGCAGATCGCGAGACCGGCGAGGGCGCCGCCGAGGGCCAGCGAGCCGGTGTCACCCATGAAGATCTTGGCGGGCGAGGTGTTCCACCACAGGAAGCCGAAGCAGGCGCCCATCAGCGCGGAGGCGACGATCGCGAGGTCCAGCGGATCTCGTACCTCGAAGCACGCGTTGGGGTTCGTCAGGGTCTGCGCGTTGGCGCACGACTCCTGGAACTGCCAGACGCCGATGAAGGTGTAGGCGCCGAAGACCATCACCGCGGCGCCGGTGGCCAGGCCGTCCAGACCGTCGGTCAGGTTCACGCCGTTGGACATGGCCAGGATCATGAACAGCGCCCAGACCACGAACAGCACCGGGCCGATCGACCAGCCGAAGTCCGTGACGAACGACAGCTTGGTGGAGGCCGGGGCGTTGCCCCGGGCGTCCTTGAACTGCAGCGCGAGCACCGCGAAGGCGATGCCGACGATCAGCTGGCCGGCCATCTTGGCCTTGGCCCGCAGACCGAGCGAGCGGCGCTTGACGATCTTGATGTAGTCGTCGAGGTAGCCGACGAGGCCCATGCCGGCCATCAGGAAGAGCACCAGCACGCCGGAGAACGTGGGCTGACTGCCCGTGATCACCTTCGTCAGGGCGTACGCGATGATCGTCGCCAGGATGAAGGAGATGCCGCCCATGGTGGGCGTGCCCTTCTTCCCGGCGTGGCCGCGCGGGCCGTCGTCGCGGATGAACTGGCCGTAGCCCTTGCGGGCCAGCAGCTTGATCAGCAGCGGGGTGCCGATCACGGTCAGGAACATGCCGATGACACCGGCGAAGAGGATCTGCCTCATCGGTCGGCGACCTCGCCCCCGCCGGCCAGCAGCGCCAGAGCGACCCGCTCCAGGCCGACCGACCTGGAAGCCTTCACCAGCACGACGTCACCCGGGCGCAGTTCACTGCGCAACAGGTCGATCGCCGCCTGCGCGTCGGACACGACCACCGACTCCTCACCCCACGAACCCTCGTTATATGCGCCCAGTTGCAGCCAGGACGCTTCCCTGCCCCCGACTGCGACGAGCTTGCTCACGTTGAGCCGGACGGCAAGCCGTCCCACCGCATCGTGCTCGGCCAACGATGCGTCCCCGAGCTCGGCCATGGGACCGAGCACCGCCCACGTACGTCCCCCGTCGGCCCTGGCGGCGCCGCCCATCGCGGCAAGCGCGCGCAGAGCGGCCCGCATGGACTCGGGATTCGCGTTGTAGGCGTCGTTGACGATCGTCACGCCGTCCGCCCGCTCGGTGACCTCCATCCGCCACCGGGACAAGGTGCCCGCCTCGGAGAGCGCGGTGGCGATCTCCTCCACGGACATGCCCAGTACATGGGCGACGGCGGCCGCGGCGAGCGCGTTCGACACGTGGTGCTCACCGTACAGGCGCAAGGTCACTTCGCCGCACCCGGTGGGTGTGTGGAGTGTGAAGGAGGGTTGTCCTGCCGGTGTCATCCGGACTTCCGTGGCCCGTACGTCGGCGTCGTCGGCCTCGCCGAAGAGCACCGTACGGGCCTTCGTCCGGGCGGACATCGCGCGCACCAGCGGGTCGTCGGCGTTGAGGACGGCGACTCCGCCCTCGGCCTCGGACGGCAGGGCCTCGACCAGCTCGCCCTTGGCCTGGGCGATCTGCTCGCGGCCGCCGAACTCGCCGATGTGGGCGGTCCCGACGTTGAGGACGAGTCCGATGCGCGGCGGGGTCAGGCCGGTGAGGTAGTCGATGTGCCCGATGCCGCGGGCGCCCATCTCCAGCACCAGGTGCCGGGTTTCCTCCGTGGCGCGCAGCGCGGTGAGCGGCAGGCCGATCTCGTTGTTGAGGGAGCCCGGGGTCCACACGGTCGGTGCGTGGGCCTGGAGCACCTGTGCGATGAGGTCCTTGGTGGAGGTCTTGCCGGCGGAGCCGGTCAGGGCCACCACGTCGGTGCCGAGCCGCTCGACGACCGCGCGGGCGAGGGCCCCGAGGGCCTTCTCGACATCGGCGACGACGATCGCGGGGACGCCGACGGGCCGGGCGGCGAGGACGGCCGCGGCTCCGGAGGCGACCGCGCGCTCGGCGTAGTCGTGGCCGTCGACGTGCTCGCCGGCGAACGCGGCGAACAGGCTGCCGGCCTCCACCTGGCGGGAGTCGATGACGACGGGCCCGGTGATCCGCACGGACGCATCCGGTATGTCGTGGGGCCGCCCGCCGGTGATGTCGGCGATCTCGGCGAGGGAAAGGGCGATCACTGGTTCACCTCGGCCTGTCGGACGTTGCTGCCTTGCTGGCGTTCGATCGCGGCGCGGAGCACCGCACGGTCGTCGAAGGGCCGTACGACGCCAGCGGTTTCCTGGCCCTGCTCGTGGCCCTTGCCGGCCACCAGCACCGTGTCGCCGGGCTCGGCGCGGGCGACGGCGGCCGCGACGGCCGCGGCCCGGTCGGCGTCGACGAGGACCGTGCCGCGCTCTTCGGCGGGTACGGACACGGCGCCCTCGAACATAGCGGCGAGGATCGCGAGGGGGTCCTCGGAGCGCGGGTTGTCGGAGGTCAGCACGGCGGTGTCGGCGAACCGGGCGGCCGCGGCGCCCATCGGGGCGCGCTTGGTGGTGTCGCGGTCGCCGCCGCAGCCGAGCACGATGTGCAGCTTGCCGGTGGTGACCTCGCGCAGGGCGCGCAGCACCGATTCGACGGCGTCCGTCTTGTGCGCGTAGTCGACGACCGCGAGGTACGGCTGGCCCGCGTCCACGCGCTCGAGGCGGCCGGGGACCCCGGGGACCGCCGCGACGCCGTCGGCGGCGGTCTGCGGGTCGAGGCCGGCGGCGGCGAGCGTGACGATCGCGGCGACGGTGTTGGCGACGTTGAACGGGCCGGGCAGCGGGGCCGTGGCCCGTACGCGCTGTCCCTCCGGTCCGACCACGGTCAGCGTGGAGTCCATGTGCCCGAACACCACGTCCTCGGCGCGCCAGTCGGCGGCCGCGTCGCCCTCGGCGGAGAAGGTGACCACCGGGATCGAGGCCTCCTTGGCGAGGCGGCGGCCGTACTCGTCGTCGATGTTGACCACCCCGAGCCGGGCGCGGCGCTCGGTGAAGAGCTGCGCCTTGGCCTGGAAGTAGTCCTCCATGTCCGCGTGGAACTCCATGTGCTCCGGGCTCAGGTTGTTGAAGACGGCGACGTCGAAGACGCATCCGTCGACCCGGCCGAGCACCAGGGCGTGGCTGGAGACCTCCATGGCGACGGCCTCGACCCCGCGTTCGCGCATGACCGCGAACAGGGCCTGGAGGTCGGTGGCCTCGGGGGTGGTGCGCTCCGACTTGATGCGCTCGTCGCCGATGCGCATCTCGACGGTGCCGACCAGTCCGGTGCTGCGTCCGGCCCCGCGCAGACCGCCCTCGACGAGGTACGCCGTGGTGGTCTTGCCGGAGGTGCCGGTGATGCCGATCTGGAGCAGGTCCTCGCCGGGACGGCCGTAGATCGCGGCGGCGAGCTCGCCCATCCGGCCGCGGGGGCCGTCGACGGCGAGGACCGGCAGGCCGGTCGCGGCCGCGCGCTCGGCGCCCGCGGGGTCGGTCAGCACGGCCGCGGCGCCCAGTGCGGCCGCCTGGGCCGCGAAGTCGGCGCCGTGCAGCTTGGCGCCGGGCAGGGCCGCGTACAGGTCGCCGGGACGCACGGCACGGGAGTCGTGCGTGATCCCGGTGATCTGCGGCTGCGGCTGCTGCGCGGCGGCTGCGCCGGGGGCTTCGATGCCCAGCAGGGTGGCCAGCTCGCCCAGGGGTGTCGGGCGGGCGGCCTGGGGCCGGGGCGCGCCCGGCGGCGTTGCCGGGGCGTCTTTCTGGGCGGTTCTGGGCTGATCAGCGTGGGGCACGGCGGTGAGCGTACCGGGCTCGGCGGGCCGCTCGCGAAGTGAGGGCCCGGCCGCGCCACCGTCGGCCGTCGGGTTCCCGGGTTTCGGGGTGATCGTTGTCACTGATGGTGCCTCACGGATTTCTGGCGGGCCGGTGGGGCGGCCCGGGTCACTGGCCGGGCTGCGGGGTGGGCTGGGGGGCGGGCTGGGGGCCGGCGTCGAAGGTGACCGGGAGCCCGGCGGGGGCGCCTCCGGTCGGGGCGACCTGGAGGGTCTTGAGGGCGAACTCCATGACCTTCTTGTAGATCGGACCGCAGATCTGACCGCCGAAGTAGCTGCCCTTGGTGGGGTTCTGGATGGCGCAGTAGACGGTGATCCGCGGGCTGTCGGCCGGCGCGAAGCCGGCGAAGGAGGCGGTGTAGCCCTTGTAGCGGCCGGTGGCCGGATCCACCCGGTTGGAGGTGCCGGTCTTGCCGCCGACCCGGTAGCCGGGGATGCGGGCCTTGGTGCCGGTTCCCTCCTGGTCGTCGACGACCGACTCGAGCATCTCGGAGAGCGTCTTGGCGGTCTCCGGGCTGATCACGCGGGTCTGCTCGGGAGCCGGGGCCGGGGTGAAGCGGCCGTCGGGGCCCTTGGTGCCGCGGACCAGGGTGGGCGTGATCCGGACTCCGCCATTGGCGATCGTCGAGTACACGGAGGCCGCCTGCATGGCGTTGAGGGAGAGGCCCTGGCCGAAAGGGATCGTGTACTGCTGGGAGGTGGACCAGGCCTCGGGCCGGGCGAGGATGCCGCGGGACTCGCCCGGGTAGTTCAGGCCGGTGGGCTGCCCGATGCCGAACTTGTTCAGGTACGAGTAGAGGATCCGGTTGGACTCGGGCTGGGTGGCGCCGAGCTGGCCGGTGGCCAGGATGGTGCCGATGTTGGAGGACTTGGCGAGGACCCCGTTGAGGGTCAGGTACCAGGTCGGGTGGTCGATGTCGTCCTTGAACAGCCGGTCGCCGCGGTGCAGCCGGTTGGGCACCTCGACGTGGGTCTCGGGGGTGGCCTTCTTCTCCTCCAGTACGGCGGCCATCGACATCACCTTGGCGGTGGAGCCGGGCTCGTAGACGTCCTGGAGGGCCGCGTTGCCCATGGCGGCGGAGCTGGCCTTCGACAGGTCGTTGGGGTCGAAGCCGGGGGCGTTGGCCATGGCCAGCACCTCTCCGGTGCGGGTGTCCTGGACGATGACGTAGCCGCGGTCGGCCTCGGACTTGGCGACCTGCTCGGTGATGGCGCTCTGCGCCGCCCACTGGATGTCGCGGTCGATGGTCAGCTCGATGTCCTCGCCGGGTACGGCGGGCTTCTCGCTGGACCCGGCGGTGGGCACGCGGCGGCCGCCGGACTGGGCGTACGTGATCGCGCCGTCCTTGCCGGCCAGCTTCTTGTCGAGGGAGGACTCGAGCCCGCCGGCGCCCTTGCCCTCGGCGTTGACGTAGCCCAGTATCCCGGCGGCCAGGTCCCCGCCCGGGTACACGCGCTTGCTGCTGTCCTCGTTGAACACGCCGGCGAGGACGTTCGCGCCGGGGCCGTTGTTCTTCTTGTCGGCGGCGGCCTTGTCGGCGAAGACCCGCTTGAGGTCCTTGATCTGGTTCCAGACCTGGGGGGTCTGGCGGCGGGCCAGGACGACGTAGCGGGTGTTCTTCGTCTTCAGGCGGGCGGCGAGCTCCTTGGCGTCCTTGCCGAGGATGGGCGCGAGGAGGGCGGCGGCCTGCTCGGGGGCGTCCGGGGCCTTGCTCTCCTGCGGGGTGAACATCTTCGGGTCGGCGGTGATGTCGTACGCGTCGACGCTGGTCGCGAGCGCGACGCCCTTGCGGTCGGTGATCTCGCCGCGCTCCGCGGCCAGGGTGTAGCTGGCGAAGCGGTTCTCGGAGGCCTTGGCGGAGTACGCAGAGGCGTCGACGGCCTGCACCTGGAGCAGCCGCACGACGAAGGCGAGCATGACGAGGGTCAGCCCGACGCTGACGAGGCGCAGGCGGGGCTTGGGGCTGCCGAGGCGGATGGTGTGCGACTGCCTCGTGGGGGCGGGCCGCCGGGTCGCGGGCCGCGAACTGGCCCGCGCCCGCTCGCCGGTGCCGGGCCGCGCCCGCCCCGGCCCGGGCACCCGCCGCCGCCCCTCCTGCCCCCTCACGCCACCACCCCGCGGGGCCGTACCGCTGCCGGGGCGGCTTCGGCCCCGCCGGCGATCGTGGCGCGGGGGTGCGGGGGCCGGTCCCCGCGCACGGCGGCGGACCCGTGCGGGGTCCGGGAGCGGGGGAAGGGCGGGTGCGCGGCGGCGCCGCGCAGCGCCGGCGGCCCGCCGGGCCCGGCGGGGGCCGGCGATCCGGCGCGGGGGGACGGTCCCGCCGGGGGTACCCCCGGCGGGAGCTGGGGGAGGGTCCGCGTCACGACGTCACCTTCCGGGGGTCGGGTTGGACTGAGGGGCTCCGCCCGGCACGGACTGGCCGGTCTGCGGTGCGCCCGCCGGGCCGCCGCCCGGGGCGGAGCCCGGTGCGCCCGCCGGGCCGCCCGGCTGGGCGGAACCCGGGGCGCCGCCCGGGGCAGAGCCCTGCGCGCCGCCCGGGGCAGAGCCCTGCGCGCCGGCCTGGGCGGAGCCTGCGCCGCCGGGCGGAGCGCCGGCCGGGGCACCACCCGGAGCGGAGCCTGCGGCGGCGCCCGGGGCGGTGGGCTGGGCGGAGCCGGGGGCGCCGCCCGGAGCCGCGGCGGGGGTGGAACCCGGGGCGGCGGACTGGGTCGGGGCCGGGGCCTCCGCGGCCGCCGCCGTCCCCGTGACCTTGCCGTCCGGGCCGATGAAGACCGGGCTGCCGCCGGGGACCAGGCCCAGCTCGTGCGCCCGCCGCTGCAACGCGTCCGGCGCCGAGTACCCGTCCACGTCCCGCTGCAGCGCCTGTTCCTCGTCCGTGAGCGCGGTGGTCTCCTTCTTCAGCTTGCTCAGCTGGAAGGAGCCCTGGTTGAGCGCCGAGTTCAAGAGCAGCAGGCTGATCAGCCCGCCCGCGAGCAGCGCCACCACCAGCAGGACGAACGGCGTCCGCGCCGCCTGCCCCGGGGAGCCGCCGCGCAGCCGCCCCAGTCCCCCGGCTCTGCTCACAGCCTCGCCTCCCGGATGCGCTCGACTCCGCGGAAGCGGGCCGGAGCGGCCCGCCGGTTCTCGGCGATCTCCTCCTCCGTGGGCAGCTCCGCGCCACGGGTGAGCAGCTTCAGCTTGGGCTGGTACTTCTCCGGGACCACCGGCAGCCCGGGCGGGGCCGTCGAGGCGGCGCCCGCCGCGAAGACCTGCTTGACGAGCCGGTCCTCCAGCGAGTGGTACGACAGCACCGCGATCCGGCCGCCCACCGCGATCCGGTCCACCGCGGCCGGGATCGCCCGCTCCAGACCCGACAGCTCGCCGTTGACCTCGATCCGCAGCGCCTGGAAGGTCCGCTTGGCCGGGTTGCCGCCCGTCCGCTTCGCCGCCTGCGGCAGCGCGTCCCGGATCAGCTCGACCAGCCGCGCGCTGTTGGCGAAGGGCTCCTTCTCCCGCTCGCGCACGATCGCCGACACGATCCGCTTGGCCTGCTTCTCCTCGCCGTACTGGCGCAGGATCCGCACCAGCTCGCCGGGCGCGTAGGTGTTGAGGACCTCCGCCGCGCTGATGCCGGTCGTCTGGTCCATCCGCATGTCCAGCGGCGCGTCCTGCGCGTACGCGAACCCTCGGTCGGCCTCGTCCAGCTGCATGGAGGAGACGCCCAGGTCGAAGAGGATGCCCTGGACGGCCGGGATGCCCAGGCCGTCGAGCACCTCCGCGAGGTCGGCGTAGATCGCGTGGACCAGGGTGGCCCGGTCGCCGAAGGGCGCGAGGCGTTCGCCGGAGAGCCGCAGGGCCTCCTTGTCGCGGTCGAGGCCGATCAGGTGCGCCTCGGGGAACCGGGTCAGCAGGGCCTCGCTGTGGCCGCCGAGGCCGAGGGTGCAGTCGACGACGACGGCCCCGGGCCTCTCCAGCGCCGGGGCCAACAGGTCCAGGCACCGCTGGAGCATCACCGGGACATGTCGGGACTCGCTAGTCAAAGCGCCCTCTCAGATAACGGCGCGGCAGGCATACGCCGCGCCGCGCACGCGGAGTGTTACCAGGGGGCCGGGCGGCCGGTCAGGGCCGGGCTCCGGCCGGTTCGCGTCACTTTAGTGCAACGGTCGCCGCGGTCAACGAACCGCCCCGCGCGCCGTGCACCCCTCTCGCACGGAACCCGCAAATGCCGCGAACCACCCGAATAGCCCCCCTCACCTCACTCCTGTGGGTTAGCTCACAACAAGGTCGGTTGACCTTCTTTGTCCACCCTCACTCCATGCCTTTACCCGCCGTGACCACTAACGTCGTATGCATGACGACTTCCGCATCCCTGCCCGCAGAGACCACCCCCCAGGCATCCAGCGGCGGCTCCGTCACGGACCGGCTGGTCGCGGCGAACCGGGAGTACGCCGCGGAATTCACCGATCCCGGCATGGACGCCCGCCCCGTCCTGCACGTGGCCGTCGTGGCCTGCATGGACGCCCGCCTCGACCTGCACAAGGCCCTCGGCCTCGAGCTCGGCGACTGCCACACCATCCGCAACGCGGGCGGCGTGGTCACCGACGACACCATCCGGTCCCTCACCATCAGCCAGCGCGCCCTCGGCACCCGCACGGTGATACTCATCCACCACACCGGCTGCGGTCTCGAAAGCCTGACCGAGGACTTCCGGCACGAGCTCGAGGACGAGGTCGGCCAGCGCCCCGCCTGGGCCGTCGAGGCCTTCCGCGACGTGGACCAGGACGTCCGCCAGTCCATGCAGCGGGTCCGGACGAACCCGTTCCTGCCCCACCGCGACGATGTGCGAGGCTTCGTCTTCGACGTGCACACCGGACTCCTGAGGGAGATCGATCCCGCCTCGTGAGTGACACAAGGCCACAACGCCGTCAAGAATGCGGGAAGACGCCACCCGGAAAACCGTCCGGGTCGGCGTCCGTGTCGGGGTGGGCCGGAGTGCGCCGAGGGCGTCGGCCCTGCAGAAAGGGCCGAGGAGAACCAGGTGACGACGTATGACGACCGAGCGAGCCTCGCGGATCTGACGAGCACCGCGGAGCGGGTGCGCCGCTCGGTCGAGAGCGTGATCGAGGGCAAGCCCGAGGTCGTACGCATCGCACTGACCGTGCTGCTCGCCGAGGGGCACCTGCTGATCGAGGACGTCCCGGGCGTGGGCAAGACCATGCTCGCCAAGACGCTCGCGAAGTCCATCGACTGCTCGGTGCAGCGCATCCAGTTCACTCCGGACCTGCTGCCCTCCGACATCACCGGTGTCAGCATCTACGACCAGCAGCGCCGCGAGTTCGAGTTCAAGCCGGGCGCGATCTTCGCGCAGATCGTCATCGGCGACGAGATCAACCGCGCCTCGCCGAAGACGCAGTCCGCGCTGCTGGAGTCGATGGAAGAACGCCAGGTCACCATCGACGGCACGACGTACACGCTGCCGAGCCCGTTCATGGTGGTCGCCACCCAGAACCCGGTGGAGATGGAGGGCACCTACCCCCTCCCCGAGGCACAGCGCGACCGCTTCATGGCCCGCGTCTCCGTCGGCTACCCGAGCGCCGAGGCCGAGCTCCAGATGCTCGACGTGCACGGCGGGATCTCCCCGCTCGACGACCTCCAGTCCGTCGCGCACGCCCACGACATCGTCAAGCTCATAGAGGCCGTGCGCGAGGTGTACGTCGCCGAGCCCGTCCGGCGCTACGTCGTCGACCTGGTCTCCGCCACGCGCAGCCACCCGGACCTGCGCCTGGGCGCCTCGCCCCGTGCCACGCTCCACCTGCTGCGCGCCGTCAAGGCCTCGGCCGCCCTGTCCGGCCGGGAGTACGTGCTGCCCGACGACGTGCAGGCGCTGGCCGCCCCCGTCCTCGCGCACCGGCTGCTGCCCACCGCGCAGGCCCAGCTCAACCGGCGCACCGCCGAGCAGGTCGTCCACGACATCCTCCAGCGCACCCCCGTCCCCGCCGCGCACGCCCGCGGCGAGATGCCGCCCGGCGCGGGCATCCGGGGCTTCTGATGAGCGCCGGTGCCCCGCGCGGCGCCGGCGGCGAAGGCCGGGGCGCCGGCGGGCTGCGCGCCTCGCTGGCGGGGCTGACCACCCGCGGCCGGTCGTTCCTGGCCGCCGGAGTCGCCGCCGCCCTGTGCGCGTACGTACTCGGCCAGGGCGAACTGCTCCGGGTCGGGCTGCTGCTCGCCGTGCTGCCGCTGGTCTGCGTCCTCGCCCTGCACCGCACCCGCCACCGGGTCTCCGGCAGCCGCCGGCTGACCCCGATGCGGGTGCCCGCGGGTTCCGAGGCGCGGGTCCAGCTGCGCATGGAGAACGTCTCCCGGCTGCCCACCGGGCTGCTCATGCTCCAGGACCGGGTGCCGTACGTACTCGGCCCCCGGCCCCGCTTCGTCCTGGACCGGGTCGAGCCCGGCGGGCGCCGCGAGGTGTCCTACCGGGTCCGCTCCGACCTGCGCGGCCGCTATCCGCTGGGCCCGCTCCAGCTGCGGCTGACCGACCCCTTCGGCCTGGTCGAGCTGACCCGCTCGTTCAGCACGTACGACACGCTCACCGTCATCCCCCGCACCGAGGTGCTGCCCCCGGTCCGGCTGACCGGCGAGACGTCCGGCTACGGCGACGGCAGCCGCCGCTCCCTGGCGCTGGCCGGCGACGACGACGTGATCCCGCGCGGCTACCGGCGCGGCGACGACCTGCGCCGGGTGCACTGGCGCTCCACCGCCCGCTACGGCGAGCTGATGGTGCGCCGCGAGGAGCAGCCGCAGCGCAGCAGGGCCACGGTCCTGCTGGACACCCGCGGCATCGCATTCGAGGGCGCCGGACCGGACTCCGCGTTCGAGTGGGCGGTGTCCGGGGCGGC
Source organism: Streptomyces sp. NPDC002209 (assembly GCF_042890265.1). Classification (NCBI taxonomy): domain Bacteria; kingdom Bacillati; phylum Actinomycetota; class Actinomycetes; order Kitasatosporales; family Streptomycetaceae; genus Streptomyces; species Streptomyces sp. NPDC002209. The sequence goes on from NZ_JBIARX010000001.1 coordinate 309,917, forward strand.
CTCGTCCCTGGTGCACCTGCTCGAGCAGGGGTTCTCGGTACGGCTGCTGACGGACACCGGGACCTCGGTGCCCGGCGACGGCAGCGGCTTCTCCTCCGGCGGGCAGGAGTCCGCGGAGGCCGCCGGGCTGATGATGGACACCCTCGCGGTCGTCGGGCACTCCGACGGCGCCGGCCTCTCGCGCGCGTACGACGCGGTGCGCAGCGGCGGCAACGGCGGTGGGGGCGGCGGCTTCGCCGGAGCCGGCGGTGACGGGCTGCTCATCGCCTTCTTCGGCGACCTGGACGACGTACAGACGGAACTGGCGGCCAAGATGCGCGTGCGCTGCGGCGGCGCGGTGGCCTTCGTACTGGACTCCGCGCTCTGGTCGGGGCGGCCCTCGCGCGTGGAGGCGCGGGTGGGCAGGCTGCGCGACGCGGGCTGGACGGCGCTCGCCGCACCGCCCGGGGTGGCGTTCGGGGAGCTGTGGCGGCAGGCCGGGAACGCTCCGCTCGGCACGGGAACTTCCGGAGGTTGGGGATGAGCGGGCGGGCGCGCGTGACGCTCTTCGCGATGCTGGCGACCCTGCTCACCTCGTGGTCGCTGGCCTCGCTGGTGGACTCGGCGGGCTGGCTGCTGCAGGCAGCGGTGCTGCTGGCCGTGCAGAGCGGGGTGGGGGCCGGGGTCCGGCGGGTGCCGCTGGGGCGCACGCTGACCGTGGCCTCGCAGGCCCTGGTGTCGCTGCTGGTGCTCATGTTCCTGTTCGCGGGCAAGGGCGAATCCACCGGGACCGGGCCGATGGCCTACCTGGTGACCGACTTCGGCGCCCTGTTCCGCCGGGGCGTGCAGGACGTCGGCGAGTTCGCGATCCCGGCGCCGCTGACGGACGGCATCCGGCTGCTCCTGCTGGCCGGGGTGCTGCTGATCGGGCTGCTGGTGGACCTGCTGGCGGTGACCCTGCGGACCGCTGCCGCGGCCGGGCTGCCGCTGCTGGCGCTGTACTCGGTCGCCGCGGGTCTCTCCGGCGGCGGCGGGGCCTCCGCGGTCTCGTTCCTGCTGGCCGGCGGCGGCTACCTGTTGCTGCTGCTGTCCGAGGGCCGCGACCGGCTCGCCCAGTGGGGCCGGGTCTTCGGCGCGGCCCCGAGCGGGCGGGTGTCGGCGGCCTCCGGGTACGGCGGCGCGGGCGCCGGCCAGGCGCTGGCCCCCGTGCGCACGGGGCGGCGGATCGGCGCGGTGGCGCTGGGGATCGCGCTGGCGGTGCCGGCGGCGCTGCCGGCGCTCGGCGGCGGGCTGCTGGGCGCGCAGGGCGAGGCCGAGGGCGGCGGCACCGGCGTCGGCGGGACGATCTCGGCGGTCAACCCGCTGGTCTCCCTGCAGGGCAGCCTGAACGCGCAGGACAACCGGGTCGTGCTGAAGTACCGCACGGACAGCCCGCAGCTCGGCGAGCAGTACCTGCGGATCCTGGCGCTGGACGAGTTCAACGGCGTCAAGTGGGAGGCCTCCGCGCGCGCCCTGACCGACGTACCGGAGCGGCTGCCGGCCCCGCCGGGGCTGAGCGAGCAGGTCCGGGCGACCGGGACCGAGGTGCGGACGAGCATCTCGGCGGCGGACACGTACGCGCAGCGCTACCTGCCGATGCCGTACCCGGCGACGGGCGTGGACATCCCCGGCAAGTGGCGGTTCGAGCCGGCCGGCCGGACCCTGGTCGGTGACCAGCTGGGCAAGGACAAGTTCCAGAACGTCCAGGGCGCCATGTACACGGTGCGCAGCCTGCTGCTGCGGCCGACGGCGGTGGAACTCCAGGCGGCGCCGGAGGCGAATCCGGCGGTCAAGGCCGAGTACACGAAGCTTCCGGACAATCTGCCCGCCGTGGTCGCCGACACGGCCCGCCAGGTCACGAAGGGTTCGAAGGACGACTACACGCGGGCGGTGAAGCTGCAGGACTACTTCGCCGTGAACGGTGGCTTCCGCTACGACACGAAGGTGGCCTCGGGTACGGGGCCGCAGGCCATCGCCCGGTTCCTCGCGGACAAGGAGGGGTTCTGCATCCACTTCGCGTTCTCGATGGCGGCGATGTCGCGCTCGCTCGGGATCCCGGCGCGGGTCGCGGTGGGCTTCACGCCCGGCGAGAAGCAGTCGGACGGCAGCGTGAACGTGTCGATGCGGGACGCGCACGCGTGGCCCGAGCTGTACTTCGAGGGCGTGGGCTGGACCCGGTTCGAGCCGACGCCGCGCCAGGGCATCACGATCCCGGACTACTCCCGGGCCGATGTCCCGGCGGCCCGGCCGTCCGCGCCGGCGCCGCTGCCCTCGCAGGGCGCGACGCAGCCGTCGGCGGCGCCGTCGAAGGCCGAGGACTGCCCGCCGGAGCTGAAGAAGCTGGGCGAGTGCGGGGCTGCGGCGGCGCAGCACGACGCGGGTTCGGGCGGCGGCGGTCCGTCGCCGGCCACCGTTCTGACGTGGACCCTGTCCCTGCTGGCCGTACTGGCCCTCCCCCTGCTCCCCCTGCTGTGGCGCAGGCGGGTCCGCGCACGCCGCCTGTCGGGCGGGGCGGTCCTGGCGGCCTGGGAGGAGCTGGGTGACGCGGCGTGGGACGTGGGCATCGCCCCGGACGAGGCCCTGTCGCCGCGGCGGGCGGCAGGCCGTGTGGTGGTGCTGGGGCGGCTGGAGCAGGACGCCGCGGATGCGGTGCACCGGGTTGCGGGAGCGGTGGAGCGGGCGCTGTACGCCCCGCCCGGCGCGGAGGTCTCGTACGAGACCCTGGCGGCGGACGTCCTGCTCGCCCGGGCGGCCCTCCTCGGCTCGGTGAGCCGCGGGTCACGCCTGCGCGCGCTGCTCCTGCCCCGCTCGGCGGTGCGCCTGCGCTGGTCGGCGTCGGCCCGCTGGTCGTCGTTGAAGGCGCGCGTCGCTCCCCCGCTGACCCGGGCCTCGGCCCTCCTCTCCCGCCTGCCCCTGCGCGGGCGAAGCTGAGGCGGTGGCCCGCAACGGCGACAGCGCGGCGAGGCTCGATCCCCCCGAGCCCCGCCGCGCTGCGTTGCGCCCCCGCTGACGGCGAAGGTACCCGGCCCGCACCGGCCGCCCCGTGTCGGCGGTCCGGACCGGGTCCCCGTCCGTTGTCCCCAGTCTGGCGTCCGCGCAGGTGGGGGCCCATCCGCCCGCGTACTCATTTCCGCACCTAGGTACACGTACTCAGACGGCGGTGGCGCCACCAGTTCTACGCCGTCCCGCCGACCCGCGGCACCGCCGATCGGGGGTCATGACGCAGCCTCTCAGCGGTTCCCGCTGACCCGGCCCCGCAGCAGCAGCGACAGCGCCGAGTGCACGTCGTCCAGGGACCGCTCGCTCTGGAACGACTGCCAGTCCAGCGCGGCCACCAGCACCATGCCCACCATCGCGGCGGCCGTCAGCGGCACGTCGATCTCCGCGCTGAGCTCCCCCCGCTCCACGCCCTCCCGCAGCACCGTCTCCACGACGGCCACCGCCTCCTGCCGGACCACCATCAGCGTGGACTGCCACGCCCGGTTCGTCCGCCACAGTTCGGCGACGTACAGCTGGGTGAAGGCCGGGTAGCGGTCGATGAAGACGAGGCCGGCCCGGATCATCGCGTCGAGCGCCTCGACCCGGCTGCCGCCCCGCTGTTCCGTCTCCTCCGCCGCGGTGCGCAGCGAGGCCGTCAGCAGGCCGACGCCGTGGCGCAGCAGCTCCTCGAAGAGTTCGTTCTTGCTCGCGAAGTTGTAGTAGACGGTGCCCTTCGCGACTCCCGCCCGCTCGGCGATCTCGTCGACCGTGGTCGCGGAGAATCCCTGCTCGGCGATGAGCGTGACGGCCGCCTCGTAGAGCTTCTGGCGCGTCGCCTGTCGGCGGCCGCCGCCGCCGGTACCGGTGCTGCTGGTGTCCATGGCGCTGATTCTCACAGGTCAACCGATCTCTACAGGCTCAGTTCCGGGTGCAGCCGGTCCATCGTCCACACCTGCTTGCCGCGGGCGGCGAGCGAGGTGAGGAGCAGGGAGCCCGCCGTGAAGGCCACCAGGACGGCGCAGCCCACCCAGACGCGGGTGAGGTCGCCCCCGGAGATGAGGCGGCGCAGCCCCTCGACGATGTACGTCATCGGCAGGTACGGGTGGATCCAGTTGAAGAAGGCGGGGCTGGTCTCGACGGGGTAGGTACCGCCCGCCGAGGTCAGCTGCAGCATCAGCACGACGAGGACCAGGATCCGCCCGGCCGCCCCGAACTTCGCGTTGAGCCACTGGACCATCGCCGCGAAGCAGGCGGTGGCCAGCGCCAGGAAGCCGATCGCGAGCGCGGGGTGTGCCAGCTCCAGGCCGAGCCCCCAGTGCAGTACGGACATCAGCGCGAGGACCTGCACGACGCCGATGCCCACCACGGGCAGCCAGCCGGCGAACGCGATCCGCCAGGGCGAGGCACCGGCGGCCAGGGCGCGCCGGTTCAGCGGTGCGATGAGCATGTAGGCGACCATCGCGCCGACCCAGAGGGAGAGCGGGATGAAGTACGGCGCGAAGCCGGTGCCGTAGTTGGGCGCCTTGTGCAGGGACTGGTTGGCGAGCTTCACCGGGTCGGCCATCACCTGGGTGCGGGCGTCGCGCTGCTGCTGGTCGTAGTCCGGGATCTTGCCGACGCCTTCGTGCAGGCCGCCGGCGAGTTCGCCGGTGCCGTCGACGAGCTTGTACATGCCGCCGTCGAGGCGGTGGGCTCCGTCGCCGAGCTTGCCGACGCCCTCGCCGAGGGCGCCGGAGCCGTCGGCGGCGGTGCCGAGGCCGGTGTGCAGCTGGGCCATGCCGGTGGCGACCTTGTGGGCGCCGGTGTTGAGGGCCCCGACGTCGGCGACGGCCTGGTCGAGCTTGCCGGCCAGGCCGGGGGCGCCCGCGGCGAGCTTGCGGGCCTGCTTCTCCAGGTCGGTGAGCTGCTGGCGCAGGTCGGCCAGATCGCCGCCCGAGTCCTTGACCAGGGTGTCGACGTCGCCGGTGAGCTGGGCGGCCTCGGCGGTGGCGTCCTTCAGCTTCTTCATGTCGGCGCAGGTGACCGGCAGGGGCTTGGCGGCAGCGCCCGTGCAGGTGCGGGTGTAGGTGTCGGCGGCCAGGGCGGCGGCCTGCTTGCTGACCTTGGCCGCGGCGGGGGCCTTCTTGCTGAAGGTTTCGAGGTGGTTGTTGACGACCCGGGCGGTGTCCGCGACGAGCAGCGCGGTGTCGGCGAGCTGCTTGGGGTTGTCCAGGTAGGGGCGGACCTGGGAGGCGGTGCCGTTGATCTTGTCCGCGACCTGCTGGGTTCCGGCGGCGATGTCCTTCGTGCCGGTCTCCAGCTTGCCGGCGGCCGTGTTGAGCTTCGTCAGCCCGCCGGTCAGCTCGCCGTTCTTCTCCGCGACCGTGTCGAGGCCGTCGGCGATCTCCTTGGCGCCCTGCTGGGCCTTGTTCGCGCCGTCCTTGAGCTTGTCGGCGCCGTCGGCGGCCTCGGCGGTCTTGTCGTGGAGGTCGGAGAAGGAGACGAAGATCTTGTCGAGGAAGCCGCGGGAGGCGTTGGTGGACGCGGCGGAGCGGACCTCGGAGAAGACGGTGCGCGAGATCGACCCGACGATGTAGTTGTTCGCGTCGTTCGTACGGACCTGCAGGGCGCCGGTGGTGGGGTCGTCGCCCGCGCTGGAGGTGATCTTCGTGCTGAAGTCGGCGGGCATGGTGAGGGAGAGGTAGTACGTCCCCTTCTCCACTCCCTCGGCCGCCTCTTCGGCGCTGACCTCGCGCCAGTCGAAGGTCTTGCTGTCGTGGAGCTTCCTGGCGATCTCACCGCCGGCGTCGAGGTGCTTGCCGTCGACGGTGGCGCCCTTGTCGGCGTTGACGAGGGCGACGGGCACCTTGTCGAGGTTCTTGTACGGGTCCCAGAAGGAGCACAGGTACAGCGCGCCGTACAGCAGCGGCAGCAGGAGCAGCGCGATGAGAGCGGCCACGGGCAGCTTCCCCCGCCCGAACCGTTTCAGCTCAAGCGCGGCGAGCTTCGGCGAGCGCATCGTCCGCCCCCTTCGTGTCGTCGTCGGTGACGTCGGTCGTCTCGGTCTTGTCGGTCTCGGCCTCGGCCTTGGCCGTCGGCCTCGCCCCGGGTCCAGCCGCGGGGCCGGCCTGCGCGGCTGCCGTGCGCAGGACCGTCACGCCGTCCGGCGCGTCGCTGCACACCGCGAGGACGGTGGTCCCGCGGGCGGCGATCGAGCGGAGCAGGGTCCAGGCCGCGGCGCGTTCGGCGTCCGAGAGCTTGAGGTCCAGGTCGTCGAGGGCCAGCAGCCGCGGCGAGCCCAGCAGGGCGATGGCCACGGACAGCCGGACCGCCTCCAGGCGCTCCAGGTCCCGTACGCAGGTGCGCGGGCCCTTGGGCAGCATGGCGAGGTCCAGCCCGGCGGCGGCCAGGGCGGCGTCGATGCGGGCCTGCGTCCCGGCGCGGCGCTCGCCGCGCGGGCGGAGCAGGGCGCGCACGGGACCCTCGTAGCGGCGCTGGAGCAGTGCGCCCTCGCGCAGCTGCTCGGCGACGGTGAGGGACTGGTCGAGCTCGTTGACCCCGGTGACCGGGCCGAGGGCGGCGATCCGGCGGACCGCGGTCAGGTGCTTCGGCAGTCGGTGGCCGGCGATCTCGGCGTGGCCCTCGGTGGCCTTCATGCGTCCGGTGAGGGCGAGGAGGAGGCAGGTCCGGCCACTGCCGGAGGGGCCTTCGACCGCGATGAGCGAGCCGGGCTCCGCGTCGAGGCCCACCCCCCGGAACACCCAGCCGCGCGGGCCCTTGAGTCCGAAGTTCTCGGCTTTGACGGCCGCACCGTGCGGGCTGTCCACGCCGTCCCCCCTTCTTTTGAACTGACCGGTCAGTTCAAAAACTAGCACCTTTGGGTGCACCACATGCGCACAGGGGGGCAGTTGACCGGACAGAGGGGGCAAAACAGCAGGTCAGCGCGATTGTCAGTGGCGGCCGTCACGATGGATGCAGGCACAAACACAGACACAGCAGTACGCAACGACAGGAGGTTCGTCATGGCCACACCGTCCCCGTCCCCTGTCCACCCCGTCCCGCGCAGGTCGGCAGCGCCGCCGGCCGCGCTCGATCTGCTCGCCAAGGCCCGCGCCGGCCTGGCCGAGGCCGCCCGGCTGACCCGGCCCAACGAGCGGTACGCCACCGCCCACCTCGCAGCGCTGCGCACCGCCGCGGCCGTGCTCGCCGCGCGCGGGCGGCCCGAGCCGGTCGGCGCGCGGCGCCGGCCCCGGATCCGCAGCGCGTGGGAGGTACTGCCGGAGATAGCACCGGAGCTGACGGAGTGGAGCGCGCTGTTCGCCTCCGGCGCCGAGCGCCGGGCGCGGGCCGAGGCGGGGATACGGGATGCGGCGTCGGTCCGCGACGCGGACGATCTGGTGCGTGCCGTGGCGATGTTCCTGCGGCTGGTGGAGCGGATGCTCGCCCTCCAGCCGGTGGCCCCGACACTGCCCCAGCCCCGCCCCGGGCGTCCGGAGCCTGCGGACGCGGGCTGAGCTGGCCGGGGTGACCGGCGGGGCATGCTCCAGGCAATAGGGTGGGGTTCGCATCTCTCACCCTTGTCGCGCCGAGGAGCCATCAGCCGTGTCGGACACTTCCCGCCCCCGTGCCTCTCTCCGCACCGCCGTGGTGTGGGAGGTCCTCAAGGAGGCGCTCGACCGCCGGGTGAAGGCGACCGGGCGGGATGTGCTGGACGTGCTGGACACCGGCGGCGGCACCGGCAAGTTCGCCGTGCCGGTGGCCCGGCTGGGCCACCGGGTGACCGTGGTCGACCCCAGCCCGAACGCGCTGTTCGGGCTGGAGCGCCGCGTCGCCGAGGCCGGTGTCGCCGACCTGGTGCGCGGGGTGCAGGGCGATGCCCAGGGCCTGCTGGACGTCGTCGAGCGCGACGCGTACGACGTGGTGCTCTGCCACGGCGTGCTCGAGTACGTGGACGACCCGGCCGAGGGCGTGGCCAACGCGGTCGCCGCCCTGCGCTCCGGCGGCACGCTCAGCCTGCTGGGCGCCGGCCTCGGCGGGGCCGTGCTGGCCCGCGCCCTCGCCGGCCACTTCACCGAGGCCCGCACGGCGCTCACCGACCCGGCCGGCCGCTGGGGCGCGGGCGACCCGGTACCGCGCCGCTTCACCGCCGAGCAGCTCACCGAGCTGGTCGGCGGGGCCGGCCTGGAGGTCGGCTCGGTCCACGGGGTCCGCGTCTTCGCCGACCTCGTCCCCGGCGTCCTGGTGGACACCGAGCCGGGCGCGGTCGAGGCGCTGCTGCGCCTGGAGGAGGCGGCCGCCGAGCTGCCGGCCTTCCACGCGGTCGCGACGCAGCTGCACGTGCTTGGCGAGAAGCACGCCTGATCTGCGGAGCTTCCGCTCACGGAGTACGCCGGACACCCTCCGATCCGGCGATCGGCGCCGTATGATCGTGGGCAGTGACCGGCATGGTGGACGGGCCGATGGGGAATAAGCGCCTCAGTGACCGCCCACCCGGCGGTACGGTTTCGCGCAGGTTCAGCTCGGGCAACGCCCATTCGGGCGGCGCCTTCTCCGGGCCGTGATTTTGGCACCTTGCGCAAAGGGCGGGTATCACGGGGGCGATTCCCCGCCTATCCTGAAGGGGACCCCTGGTCGCTACCCCCCGCGACCGACGGATGAGGAGGACTCCCGTGCCGCTCTCGGAGCACGAGCAGCGAATGCTCGAGCAGATGGAGCGAGCGCTGTACGCCGAAGATCCCAAGTTCGCGACAGCGCTTGAGGGAAGCGGACTGCGTACGTACACCCGGCGACGGGTCTACCAGGCAGTCGCAGGCATTGTGGTGGGTATCGCGCTCCTCATGACCGGTGTGATCATTCCGAACGTACTCTGGGTCAGCGTGGTGGGATTCCTCGTCATGCTCGGCTGTACGGTCCTCGTGGTCACCGGTTGGCGCAAGGCACCCAAGCCTGGCGAGCAGCCCGTCTCCGGCAGTGCAGGCGGTTCGGCCCACGGCCGCAACCGACAGCGTCGGTCGATGATGACCCGCATCGAGGAGCGGTGGCAGCGCCGCCGCGACGAGCAGGGGCAGTAGGCCCCCCGCAGACACGGGTGAGGGGACGGCCGCCGCACGGCGGCCGTCCCCTCACCGCTCTGTCCCGCAGGTCCGCGCGATCGGCCTGAGTTCCCGATCGCCCCTTGCCTCGGCGCGATCCTGCGGCATGATGACCCGGTGAGTGTGCTCCCCCTGGTCTTCACCAGCGGCTGGGCCAGCGGGATCAACGCCTACGCCGTGGTCCTCCTGCTCGGCATCTTCGGCGCGACGGGACTGACCGACGAGGTCCCCGAGTCCCTCCAGCGCACCGACGTGCTCATCGTCGCCGGTGTGCTGTTCCTCTGCGAGGCCGTCGCGGACAAGATCCCGTACGTGGACTCGGTCTGGGACACGGTGCACACCGTGATCCGCCCGGTGGCCGGGGCGGTGGTCGGCGCTCTGCTGGCCGGCCAGAGCGGCTCGCTCTCCGACATCGCCGCCGGCGCGATCGGCGGTTCCACCGCGCTGGCCAGCCATTTCGTCAAGGCCGGCACCCGCATGGCCGTCAACACCTCGCCGGAGCCGTTCAGCAACATCGCGCTGAGCACCGCCGAGGACCTGGGCGTGGCGGGCATCGTCACGTTCGCCATATTCAACCCCGAGGCCGCCGCGATCATCGCGGCCGTCCTGCTGGCCGCCGGTCTGGCCATACTCGTGTTCCTGTGGACCCGCATCCGCCGTTTCCTGCGCCGCCGGGCCCAGCGCCGCGAGGAGAAGCGGCTCGCCGCCGAGGAGCGCGAGGCGGCCGTGCGGGCCGCGGTGCCACCCCGCTGACCTCCCGCGATCCCGCTCGATAAGGTCATCGGCATGGCACGAATTGCGGTGATCGGCGCCGGCATGGGCGCGATGGCTACGGCGGCCCGGCTGGCCGTGGCAGGGCACCAGGTGACGGTGTACGAGCGCGGGTCCACGTACGGCGGCTCCGTCGGCCGCTGCGAGCGCGACGGTTTCGTCTTCGACACCGGGCCCGGGCTGCTGCACCTGCCCGCCGTCTACCGCGACCTGTTCGTCAAGACCGGCAAGCGGCCCCTGGAGGACTGCGTCGAGCTCGTCCAGGTCGACCCGGCCGTCCGCCATGTCCTGGCCGACGGGACGGCCGTCACCCTCCCGGGCGGCTCGCGCGGCGGCGCCGCCGCCGTCCTCGACCAGGCCTTCGGCGCGGGCGCGGGCGAGCGCTGGAACGGGGTCCTGGGCCGGGCCCGGGACGCCTGGAACGCCACCCGCCGCCCCCTGCTGGAAGAGCCCCTGCGCCCCGACTGGCAGGTGCTGGGCCGCGATCCGTACCCCGCGCTGCGGGGCAGCGGCCTGCTGCGGCGCCGCCCGCCGACCCTCGCCGAGGTGGCCGGGCGCGAGCTGGGCGGGGAACTCGGCGAGCTGCTGGCCGCCCGGGTGCGGGCGTACGGGATCGACCCCGCCACCGCGCCCGCCTCGGCGGCCGTGCTCCCGTACATGGAGCAGACCTTCGGCAGCTGGTACGTGCGCGGCGGGATGCGGGAGCTGGCAGCCGCCGTGTACGAGCGCTGCCGCGAGCGGAAGGTCGCCTTCGTCTTCGATGCGCCGGTGCGGGAGGTCCTGGAGCGGGACGGCCGGGCGGCCGGACTGCTGCTGGCCGACGGCGCCGAGGCCGCCGCCGACCTCGTGGTCTGCGGGGTCGACCCGCGGCAGCTGGGGGCCCCGCTGCCGGCCGGCGGCGCCCCGGCCCGCGGGCCGGGGGTGGCCGGGCGGCTGACCGTGCTGCTCGCGCTGCGCGGGGCCCGCCCCGCGGACGCCGTCCACCGCACCCTGGTCCACTCCCCCGCCGCCCAGCTGACGGTGCTGCGCCCCGACGACCCGGCCGTCCGGCCCGACGCGGACCACGAGGCCGTCACCGTGAGCGCCGTCTGCGGCCCTGAGGGCGCCTCTGCGCCGCGCGTGGAGGAGCTGCTGGACCTGGCCGCCCGGGCCGTGCCCCGGCTGCGCGAGCGGCTGCTGTGGACGCAGACGCGTACGCCCGCGGACATCGAGGCGGACACCGGCGCGCTGGGCGGCGCGGTGCCGCCGCCCGCCCTCGCCGGAGCGGGCGGCCGGATGCTCTACCCCGCCAACACCACGGCCCTGCCGGGGCTGTTCCTCGCGGGCGGCTGGGCGCATCCCGGCGGCGGGCTGGCGCACGCGGGGATGACCGGGGCCCTGGTGGCCGGACTCATCGTGGAGGGCGCGGAGTTCCGCGGCTCCCAGTGACACGGACGCCCCCGGGGAACGGACCCCGGGGGCGCTCGCCCTGCTTCACGGCTCAGTAGCGGTACTGCTCGTACTCGCCGGAGCCCTGGTACGGGTACTCCTGCGGCTGTTGCTGCGGGTACGGCTGCTGTTCGTCCCCCGGGTAGCCGGCGGCGGCCCCGTCGGTGGACCGCTGCTGCGGCACCCACACCCCGCCCGGCGGGGTGTCCATGGAGTACTGCTGCTGCCCGCCCGCGCTCGCGTACGGGTCGGCGGAGTAGCCGGCGTACGGGGTGTAGTCGTACGGCTGTTGCGGGATGACGGCCCCGCCGGTGCCGATGTACGGGTCCGAGTAGGCGGCGTACACCTGCTGTTCGCCGCCCGCCGGGTAGCCCGCGGAGTAGTCGTAGCCGCCCTGGGGCTGCGGCTCGTAGGCCTGCGCGTCGTAGTAGGGCGCGTACTGGTGGGCGTCCTGCTCGGCCGTGGAGAACGGTGAGGCGAACGCCGCCGTCTGCCCCGCGTCGGCGGTGGGAGCGAAGCTCTGTATCCCGTACGACCCGGTGTCCTCGGGCAGCGGCTCCGGGCTGTAGAACTCCTCGGTCGCGGCCTGGAACTGCGGCTCCGGCCGCTCCTTGCGAGACACGTCGGACGCATCGGCGCCGTCGGCGTCCACGGCCTCCGCGTCGGACCCGTACTCCAGCGCGGTCACCTGGAGCGCGGGCTCGGGACGCGGACCGCCCGCCCGGCGCCGCCGGTTCTGCCGTACGGGCTCGCCGCCCCGGCGCAGCGCCCAGCCGGCCTCGAAGCCCTTGCGGAAGGAGAGCGTCACCAAGGTCTGGCCCACGGCGAACGCGGCCGCGCCGATGCCGATGACGAGCACCGACGGCAGCACGACTCCGGCGACCACTCCGAGGAAACCGGCGAACGCGAGCAGGCGCCAGCGCAGCCGGGCCTTGTACTGCATCAGGACCTCGGCAAGCAGCCACAGCGCGACGAAACCGAACGCGATGTAGAGGACCGTCATTCCCATGCGTGGCACCTCTCGGTACGGCCCACCGCCCGGGAAAGGGGGGCCGGCCGATCAGGCCCGCTGGTGCAGGCCCAGGTTCTCGTAGATCTCGAGAGTCGCCGTGGAATTGTTCAGCGTGATGAAGTGCAGCCCCGGGACACCCTCGGACAGCAGCCGCGCGCAGAACTCCGTGGCGAACTCGATCCCCATGGAGCGTACAGCGGCCGGATCGTCCTTGACGGCGAGCATGCGCTCTTTCACGGCTGCGGGGAAGACTGCGTTGCTGAGTTGTGGCAACCGGTCGAGCTGCTTGATGCCCACAACAGGCATGACCTCGGGGATGATCGGGGTCTCGCAGCCCGCCTTTTCGGCGCTGTCGCGCAGCCGCAGATAATTCTCCGGATCGAAGAACATCTGGGTGATCGCATAGTCGGCGCCCGCGCGGCACTTGTCCACGAAGTGACGGATGTCCGTGTCCCAGTCCTCCGAGCGCGGGTGCATGTCGGGGAAGGCCGCGACGCCCACGCAGAAGTCGCCGGACTCCTTGAGCAGCCGGACCAGGTCGGCGGCGTAGTGGACGCCCTCGGGGTGCGCGACCCAGGGACCCATGGGGTCGCCCGGCGGGTCGCCGCGCAGGGCGAGCATGTTGCGGATGCCGGCGTCGGCGAACTGGCCGATCACGTGGCGCAGCTCGGCGATGGAGTGGTCGACCGCGGTGAGGTGCGCGACGGGGGTCAGGGTGGTGTCGGCGGCGATCTGCTGGGTGGCCTTGACGGTGCCGCCACGGGTGGAGCCGCCGGCCCCGTAGGTCACCGAGACGAAGCTCGGGCCCACCGCCTCGATCCGGCGCAGCGCGTTCCAGAGGTTGCGCTCGCCCTTCTCCGTCTTGGGGGCCCAGAACTCGAAGGAGTACGACGGGCTCCCGGACGCCAGCAGGTCACGGACCGTGCGTGCACGGTCCGTACGGGTGGAAGCGGTACCAAGAGCCATACGGGCAGGTTAGACGCGGCTTCGCGGTCACCGAAGCCGTGTCCGCCTTTTGGACACGTTTTTGGACACCTCTACGGACGCGTTCGTCGACACGTACGGCATCCGCCTGCGCGCCGACGGCTACGCGGGGACGCGCTCCCGGACCCGCTTGGCCAGATCCGCGGCGGCCGCACCCGGGTCGGAGGCCTCGGTCAGGGCGCGGACGACCACGATGCGGGTGGCTCCGGCGTCGAGGACCTCGTCGAGGTTGCCGGCGTCGATGCCGCCGATGGCGAACCAGGGCCGGGTCTGCGCCAGCGAGGCCGTGTAGCGGACCAGCCCGAGGCCGGGGGCGTACCGGCCGGGCTTGGTGGGGGTGGGCCAGCAGGGGCCGGTGCAGAAGTAGTCCACGCCCGGCTCGGCGACGGCGGCGTCGACCTCGGACTCGGCGTGGCAGGACCGGCCGATGAGCACGCCGCCGCCGAGGATCGCACGGGCGGCGGGCACGGGGATGTCGCCCTGGCCCAGGTGCAGGACGTCGGAGCCGATGGCGTGGGCGACGTCGGCGCGGTCGTTCACCGCGAGGAGCCTGCCGTGCCGGCGGGCGGCCTCGGCGAACACCTGGAGGTGCTCGAGCTCCTCGCCGGCCTCCATGCCCTTGTCGCGGAGCTGGACGATGTCCACGCCCCCGGCCAGGACCGCGTCGAGGAACTCGGGGAGGTCCCCCTGCCGCTTGCGGGCGTCCGTGCACAGGTAGAGCCGGGCGTCGGACAGCTGGGCGTTCGCGGACATGGGTACCCCCCGGGGTGGAAGCGGGGGGGGGGGGCGGCCCCGCGGGGGGGGGCCCCGGGGGGGGGGGGGGGGGGGGGGGCGGGGGGCGCGGGGGCCCCCGGGGGGGGGGGGGGGGCCGGGCCCGCCCGGGCCCCGCCCACCGCGGATGGATCAGGCGGCTCGGGTCGCTCGGTTCAGAGGGCGAGCGCCTGAGCGCGGCGCTTCACCTCCGTGCCGCGATTCTCGCTCAGCGCCTGGACGGGGGTGCCGGGCAGGGTCGGGTCGGCGGTGAACAGCCACTCCAGCATCTCCTCGTCGGAGAAGCCGTCGTCGCGGAGCACGGTCAGCAGGCCCGCGAGGCCCTTGACGGTCTTGTCGCCGTCGATGAAGGCGGCGGGCACCTGCAGCGCGCGGTTCTCACCGCGGCGTACGGCGATCAGCTGACCTTCCTTGACCAGCTGGCGGACCCGGGTCACTTCGATGTCGAGCATCTCCGCGATGTCGGGGAGGTACAGCCAGGCGGGGACAAGGGCATCGATCTTTGCGTCAATCTCGGTCACGAGCACAAGCCTGCCACCTCGGACCGACACCCGGTACCCGAGCCGACCCGTCCGGGTCTGCGGGCCCTGCCAGGAGTGTCCTAGACCAGGGCCGATTTCAGCGGGGTCGCGGGGTCGCGGACCTTGGCGGGGTCCACGGGGGCGCCCGTCTCGATCAGTTTCCGGCCCTGGGCCAGATCCCTCGGCCGGCCCACCGCCAGGACCGCGACCAGCGCTCCGGCCCGGAGCCAGCACACCGACCACGCCGCCTCGGCGGGATCCCCGCGCCACATCACCTCGTCCGCCTCCGCGTGGTGCCCCGCGTACTGCACGAAGCGCCCGAACTGCTCCGACCAGAAGTACGGCACCGGGTCGTAGACCTGCACCGGGGCCCCCGCCACGATGTTCGCCGCGACGACGCGCGGCCCTTGCAGGGCGTTGTCCCAGTGGTGCACCAGCAGCCGCGCCCCGTAGCGCGCCGACGGGAACGACGCGCAGTCGCCGACCGCGTACACCCCGGGCAGGGAGGTCCGCAGGTACGCGTCGGCCGTGACCGAGCCGTCCGGGCCGAGCCCGACCCCCGAGTCCGCCAGCCACCGGGTCGCCGGCCGGGCCCCGATGCCCACGACCACCGCGCCGGCCGGCAGCTCCCGGCCGTCCGCCAGCAGGACCCGCCCGGACTCCACCGAGGCCACCTTGGCGCCGGTCAGCAGGGCGGCCCCGGCCTCCTCGTACCAGCGAGCCATGGGGGCCGCGACATCCGGCGGCAGCGCCCCGGCCAGCACCCGGTCCGCCGCCTCGACGACGGTCACCGCGCAGCCCGCCTCGCGCGCCGCGGTGGCGAACTCGGCGCCGATCCAGCCCGCCCCGACGACCACGGTCGCCGGCGCCCGGGCCAGCACCGGGCGCAGCCGCGCCGCGTCGTCCAGGGTGCGCAGCAGGTGCACGCCCGGGACGCCCTCGGACCCGGGCAGGGTCAGCGGTTCGGCGCCGGTCGCCAGTACGAGCACCTCGTACGGGACCGGTCCCGCCTCGGTGTCCAGCTCGCGCTCGGCGGCCCGCAGCCCGGTGACCTCCACCCCGAGCCGGAGCTCGATGCCCAGCCCCTCGAAGTCCACGTCGAAGGCGGAGTCCTCGGCCTTGCCGAGCAGCACCGCCTTGGACAGCGGTGGCCGGTCGTAGGGCTGGTGGGGCTCGGCGCCCAGCAGGGTCACGGGGCCGCTCCAGCCCTGCTCCCGCAGCGCGACCGCGGTCTGCACCCCGGCCATTCCGGCGCCGACGATGACGACGCCGCTCTGTGTCTGTTCCGTCTGCTCGCTCACACCGCCCAGCCTAGCGATCTGACGCTTCGTCAGGGGCGGCGCCCGGGAAGCGGCCGGGGAGGCAGCCTTACCCGGCCCCGGCGCCGGGGTTAGTCTGGCCGTCGTACCTATCGCGGGAGTCCGGGCGCACCGGGCTGAGAGGGAGGCTGGACGGCCTCCGACCGTACGAACCTGATCCGGGTCATGCCGGCGAAGGGAGGGGCTGGACGCCCATGCACTCATCTCGGAAGGGATCCGCCGGAGGATCCGACGTCCTCGTCATCGGGGGCGGGATCATCGGCCTGGTCACCGCCTGGCGGGCGGCCCGGCGCGGGCTGCGGACCGCGCTCGCCGATCCGCAGCCCGGCGGCGGCGCCGCGCAGGTCGCGGCCGGCATGCTCGCCGCCGTCACCGAGCTGCACTACGGCGAGGAGACCCTGCTGGGTCTCAATCTCGCCTCCGCCGGCCGCTACCCGGAGTTCACCGCGGAGCTGGCCGAGGCCAGCGGCGGGATGGACATCGGCTACCGCGCCTGCGGCACGCTCTCCGTGGCCCTCGACGCCGACGACCGGCTCCACCTGCGCGAGCTGCACGCCCTGCAGCGGCGCTGCGGCCTGGAGTCCGAGTGGCTCACCGGCCGCGAGTGCCGCCGCCTGGAGCCGATGCTGGCCCCGGGCGTACGCGGCGGCCTGCGCGTGGACGGCGACCACCAGGTCGACCCGCGCCGGCTGGCGGCCGCCCTGCTGGCCGCCTGCGAGGGCGCCGGCGTGGAGATCCGCCGGGCGAACGCGGAGCGGCTGCTCACCACCGCCGACCGGGCCGTCGGCGCACTGCTCGACGACGGTACGGAGCTGCGCGCCGACCAGGTGGTGCTGGCCGCGGGCTCGCTCAGCGGCCGGCTGGCCGGCGTACCGGCGGACGTGCTGCCTCCCGTACGGCCGGTCAAGGGGCAGGTGCTGCGGCTCGCGGTGCCCGAGGCGTACGCGCCGTTCCTGTCGCGGACGGTACGGGCGGTCGTCCGCGGCAGCCACGTGTACCTGGTGCCGCGCGAGAACGGCGAGCTCGTCATCGGAGCCACCAGCGAGGAACTCGGCTGGGACACCACGGTCACCGCGGGCGGTGTGTACGAACTCCTGCGGGACGCGCACGAGTTGGTGCCCGGCATCACCGAACTGCCGTTGACCGAGACCCGGGCGGGACTGCGGCCCGGCTCCCCGGACAACGCCCCGCTGCTCGGCCCGACCGAACTGCCCGGCCTGCACCTGGCCACCGGGCACTACCGCAACGGGGTGCTGCTGACCCCGCTCACCGGCGACGTGATGGCGGAGCTGCTCACCACCGGCGCGCTCCCGCAGATCGCCCGCCCGTTCACCCCGCGCCGCTTCAGCGCCGCACGTCAGGAGTCGTACGCATGACCATCTCCGTCAACGGCGAGCCGCGCGAGGTCGCGGCCGGCACCACCCTCGACGCGGTGGTCGCCATCCTGACCGCGGCCCCGTCCGGCGTCGCGGCCGCACTCAACGAGACGGTGGTCCCGCGCGGACAGTGGCCGCTCACGCCGGTGGGCGAGGGCGACCGGGTCGAGATCCTCACCGCCGTGCAGGGAGGCTGAGCGCGATGGCGGACGACGCTTTCGTCCTGGGCGGCCGGACCTTCTCGTCCCGCCTGATCATGGGGACGGGCGGGGCACCGAGCCTGGACGTCCTGGAACGGGCGCTGATCGCGTCCGGTACGGAGCTCACGACGGTGGCGATGCGCCGGCTGGACCCGACGGTCCAGGGCTCGGTCCTGTCGGTGCTGACGAAGCTGGGCATCTCCGTGCTCCCCAACACGGCGGGGTGCTTCACGGCGGGCGAGGCGGTGCTGACGGCCCGCCTCGCGCGGGAGGCGCTGGGCACCGACTGGATCAAGCTCGAGGTCGTGGCCGACGAGCGGACCCTGCTGCCGGACGGCGTGGAGCTGCTGGACGCGGCGGAGACCCTGGTGGACGAGGGCTTCACGGTCCTCCCGTACACGAACGACGACCCGGTGCTGGCGCGCAAGCTGGAGGACGTGGGCTGTGCGGCGATCATGCCGCTGGGGTCGCCGATCGGCTCGGGGATGGGCATCCGGAACCCGCACAACTTCGAGCTGATCGCGGAGCGGGCGGGGGTTCCGGTGATCCTGGACGCGGGGGCCGGCACGGCGTCGGACGTGGCCCTGGCGATGGAGCTGGGCTGCTCGGCGGTGATGCTGGCCTCGGCGGTGACCCGGGCGCAGGCTCCGGTCCTGATGGCGGCGGCCATGCGCGACGCGGTTTCGGCGGGCCGGCTGGCCCATCGCGCGGGCCGCATCCCCCAGCGCCGCTTCGCGGAGGCCTCCTCCCCGGCCGAGGGCCGCGCCGCCCTCGACCCGGAGCGCCCGGCGTTCTGAGGGGGGCGGGGGTACGGGGCTCATGGCGCGGGCCCGCCATCTCCCCCTCGCCCCCCCGGGGCGGGTCGGCGGCTGCCCACCCGCCCCCTTGTCTGCGGACCGGCGGGCCGGTGAGCCGCACCCTCCTGGACCGGATCAGAGAGGGTTCGGGGGCTTCCCGTCAGTCCCATCGTCCTTCCGTGTCGTGCCGGCCCGTCAAGGGCGCTCCTTCGTCGCGTCGCTGCGCGATGGCCTCCGGCCACCCTTGACAGACCGTCCCGCCCCGGAAAGACAAGGACTGCCGGGAAACCCCCAAAGGACGGTCAGGGGGGCAGGACCCACAGAAGCGGGCACCCCAGGGAAGCGACGACCTGTCTGCGGGCCGGCTGACCATGCATCTGGGTCGCTGCGCCTGCAATACAGGCCGAGGGCGACGGCACCCGCATGAAACGGCGACCAGATCGTCCTGCGGAGCACCGAAGCGCAACAGATCGCTACGCGCTCCTCATCTCTCAGCGTCCGCAGGCCGTCCGGGGTCGATAGCCAGTGCCTCCTCGGATACGCGTGAGCTGACTCGGCACATCCGGGACACCAGCAACCGCTGCCACGGGTCCACAGAAGTTGTGCCAGAGCCCGAGAAACGACAGCACCCCGCAGGCGGGGCTACGCAGTGGAGCGCCATTCCCCTTCGAGGCTGCTGAAGATCATGGAGTCTCGCCAACCGTCGCGGAGCAGCGCCGTGTCTCGCAGGCGTCCCTCATGCGTCATACCGATCTTGGACAGCACGCGGGAGGAGCCGAGATTCCTCGGGTCGCAGGTGGCGTGGATCCGATGGAGCCCCAGCTCGCCGAACCCGTGCGCGAGCAGCTGCCGGCCTATTTCCGTGCCGATGCCCTGCCCCCATACCCGGGGATGCACGATGTATGAGATCTCGCCCTGGCGCTGCTTATGGCTGCGGACATGCAGCTCACCCATGCCCACCACGTCCCGCCCGACGCGGGCGACGTAGGGGAACCGGCGCTGAGGGGTACCCGACCAGGCCTTGACCGCAGAGTCCACGAAGTCCTGCGTCTGGACCTCTGTGTTCGGCCCCCAGGACTGATAGCGGCACACCTCCGGGAGGCACGCCCACGAGTGAACGGCCGGCCAGTCCTCCAAAACGATCTTGTCCAAGGTTACCGAGTGCTGACTCATAGGGCGATCATGAACGGGGCGCCGCGCGAAGATCAAGATCAGGGAGCCCGTCACGCTTCACTGACGGCCATGCGGGCAGGAAGGTCCGGTGCTGGCAGTTCTCGTGAACACTGCAAGGCACTCCCTGGCCGAGTGCGCCTCCCCAACCGACGTCGAATTGCTGCTCCTTCTCGTGGACAGAGCCAAGGAGCCGATGCCGCACGTATGCGTACTGCTCAGCCATCGGTCGACTCTCCCCCGCTGACGGCGCCAGGAGCGGCTTGTGCCCGACCCGCGACGGCCCATGGCCGCTTGGCCGGGCGAAGCGCGTAGCGATCTGCCGCGCCCGGGGCTCTGGCCGGTGCCCTGGTCACGGTTTCGTGCGGTGTGGCCTCCCCTTGGCCCGGAATGCGACCGGAATAGGCCGAATGTCAGGCCGGGCTGAGCGGAGACCGCGCGCACAGCCCTGAGGTGCCCGCTTCTGTGGGTCCTGCCCCCCTGACCGTCCTTTGGGGGTTTCCCGGCAGTCCTTGTCTTTCCGGGGCGGGACGGTCTGTCAAGGGTGGCCGGAGGCCATCGCGCAGCGACGCGACGAAGGAGCGCCCTTGACGGGCCGGCACGACACGGAAGGACGATGGGACTGACGGGAAGCCCCCGAACCCTCTCTGATCCGGTCCAGGAGGGTGCGGCTCACCGGCCCGCCGGTCCGCAGACAAGGGGGCGGGTGGGCAGCCGCCGACCCGCCCCGGGGGGGCGAGGGGGAGATGGCGGGCCCGCGCCATGAGCCCCGTACATCCCCTCCATGTCACGGCTACGCTGCAAGCGTGGACACCCCGGACCGCCCAAACGCACCGGCTCGTAGAATCGCCGGGTGGATACGACCCTGGACGACCCCCTAGTCGGGCAGACACTCGACGGCCGCTACCGCGTCGACTCCCGCATCGCGGCCGGCGGCATGGCCACGGTCTACCGGGCCGTCGACACCCGCCTCGACCGCGTGCTCGCGCTGAAGGTGATGCACCCGGCGCTCGCCGCCGACGGCGGCTTCGTCGACCGGTTCATCCGTGAGGCCAAGTCCGTGGCCCGCCTCGCGCACCCCAACGTCGTCGCCGTCTTCGACCAGGGCACCGACGGGCCGTACACGTACCTCGCCATGGAGTACGTCTCGGGCTGCACCCTGCGCGACGTGCTGCGCGAGCGCGGCGCGCTCCAGCCCCGCGCCGCCCTCGACATCCTCGAGCCCGTCCTGGCCGCGCTCGGCGCCGCCCACCGGGCCGGTTTCGTGCACCGCGACATGAAGCCCGAGAACGTCCTGATCGGCGACGACGGCCGGGTCAAGGTGGCGGACTTCGGGCTGGTCCGGTCCGTCGACTCGGTCACCAGCACCACCGGCTCCGTCCTCGGCACCGTCTCCTACCTCGCCCCCGAGCAGATAGAGAGCGGCAGCGGCGACACCCGCGTGGACGTCTACGCCTGCGGTGTCGTCCTGTACGAGATGCTCACCGGTTCCAAGCCGCACTCCGGCGCCACCGCCGCCCAGGTGCTCTACCAGCACCTCCACGAGGACGTGCCGCCCCCGTCGGCCGCCGTCCCGGGGCTGCCCGCCATCCTGGACCAGCTCGTCTCTTACGCCGCGGCCCGCGATCCGGAGCTGCGGCCCTCCGACGCCGCCGCCCTGCTCGGGCTGGCCCTCGACGCCCGCGCGCTGCTCAGCGACGCCGAGCTGGACGCCGTGCCGCCGCAGGCGCGGGCCGAGGCGCGCAGCGCCACCGAGGACCGCACCAGCGTGATCCCCCGGCCCGTCGCGGCGCAGCCGCCCGTGAACCTCACGTCCCGGCTGGAGAGCCCGGACCGTCCGGAGCCGGCACCGGTCCGGGCGGCGGCGCCGCCGCGGCGGCGGCGGCCACGGCGCGGCACGCTGCTCGTGATCGCCGGAGTGCTGCTCGCGCTCGGCCTGGGCACCGGGGTCTGGTACATCAACGCCGGCCAGTTCACGAAGGTCCCCAACCTGCTCGGGAAGACCGAGGCGCAGGCCAAGTCCGAACTGTCCGCGGCCGGCCTCGGCGTGAAGCGGATCGACCGGAAGTTCAGCGACGCCTTCGACCGCGGGACGGTGATGAACTCCGACCCGGCGAGCGGCAAGCGCATCCGCGGCAACGGCGTGGTGGTGCTCACGATCTCGCGCGGCCCGGAGGTCGTCGTCGTACCCGATGTGAAGGGCAGGCCGCTGGAGGACGCGAAGGCCGAGCTGACCAAGAGCGGTCTGGCGCCGGGTCTGGTCACGCAGGCGTTCAGCCAGGACGTCGCGCAGGGTTCGGTGATCTCCACCGACCCGACGGGCGGGCAGAAGCGCTCTCCGGACACGGCGGTCGCGATCCTGGTCAGCAAGGGCCGGCCGGTGCAGGTGCCGAACGTGGCCGGGCGGCCCCTCGACCAGGCGCGGGCCACCCTCCAGGACGCCGGCCTCAAGGTCGAGACGGCCGCCGAGCAGGTCAACTCGCCGTTCCCGGCCGGTACGGTCGCCAACCAGTCGGTCGGCGCCGGAGCACAGGCCTCGAGCGGTGACACGGTGACGCTCACCGTCTCCAAGGGCCCCCGGCAGATCCCGGTGCCGAACGTGACCGGCCAGGAGGCGGACGTGGCCCGCAGGACGCTGGAGGCGGCCGGTTTCAAGGTGAAGGTGGAGCGTCCGCTCATCTCCTTCAGCAACACGGTGGACGCCCAGTCGGTGCCGGGCGGCCAGAACGCCCCCGAGGGCAGCACGATCGTCCTGCGGACCAAGGGGCTGTAGCAGCAGTGGATCGAAGGGGTATGGACGGGGCCGTGCGCAATCCCGTGGGCGGGCACGTCCCCGTCGCCGGCGGGCTCGCCTCGGTGGGGCTGGCGTACGCGCGGGAGATGGGTGCGGAGGCCGTCCAGGTCTTCGTGGCCAATCCCCGCGGCTGGGCCACCCCGGTCGGGAACCCGGCGCAGGACGAGCTGTTCCGGGCCGGGTGCGCGGCCGGCTCGATCCCGGCGTACGTGCACGCGCCGTACCTGATCAACTTCGGCTCGCACACCGCGGCGACCGTGGAGAGGTCGGTGGAGTCGCTGCGGCACTCGCTGCGCCGCGGCCGGGAGATCGGTGCGCTCGGGGTGGTCGTCCACACCGGCTCGGCGACCGGAGGGCGCCCGCGCGAGGCGGCGTACGCGCAGGTCAGGGAGTACATGCTGCCGCTGCTGGACGAGCTGGTGCACGACGACGACCCGTTCCTGCTGCTGGAGTCCACGGCCGGGCAGGGTTCCTCGCTGTGCTCGCGGACCTGGGACTTCGGGCCGTACTTCGAGGCTCTGGAGCACCACCCGAAGCTCGGGATCTGCCTGGACACCTGCCACGTCTTCGCCGCGGGGCACGATCTGGCGGAGCCGGGCGGTGCCAAGCAGACGCTGGACCTGCTGGTGGACACGGTGGGCGAGGGGCGGCTGAAGCTGATCCACGCCAACGACTCCAAGGAGGGCGTCGGCGCCCACAAGGACCGCCACGCCAACATCGGGCAGGGCCACATCGGCCGGGACGCCTTCGCCGATCTGTTCACGCACCCCGCGACGGAGGGTGTCCCGCTGATCATCGAGACCCCGGGCGGCAAGGAAGGGCACGCGGCGGACGTGGCGCTGCTGAAGGAGCTCCGCGAGCTCCACTGATCCGTTGAGGAATACCCCTGGGGGGTATACGGTTCTGCTATCCGCAGGACCGTAATCCGGCGTTCCCAGGGGGTTCCGATGGAGCACGCGCACGCACACCACGAGCACGACGCGCACCACCAGCACCACCAGCAGCACCCCGACAGCGGCCACGGCGGCCACGGCGGCCACGGCGGCCACGGCACCGGCCACGGCGGGGCGAGCTGGGCCGCGGCTGCCAGGGCCACCCTCCACTGCCTCACCGGCTGCGCCATCGGCGAAGTACTCGGCATGGTCATCGGCACGGCACTGGGCTGGGGAAACGTCCCGACGATGATCGTGGCGATCGTCCTGGCGTTCTTCTTCGGCTACGCGCTCACCCTGCGCGGGATCCTCGCCGCCGGCGTCGAACTGCGTACGGCCATCCGGGTGGCGTTGGCGGCGGACACTCTTTCGATCGCCGTCATGGAGCTGATCGACAACGGCGTGATCGTGCTGTGGCCGGGAGCGATGGACGCGCACCTCGCGGACGCGCTGTTCTGGATCGTGCTGGCGATCTCGCTCGCGCTCGCGTTCGTCGTCACGACCCCGGTCAACAAGTGGCTGATCGGCCGCGGCAAGGGCCACGCTGTCGTGCACCGGTACCACCACTGAGGGCGGGCTCCCCGGCCGGGCATGCCACGGCCTACAGCTCGGGGCCGTCCCCCGGCTCCTCCTGGTACGAGTAGCGCTGCTCGCGCCAGGCGTCGCCGATGTTGTGGTAGCCGCGCTCCTCCCAGAAGCCGCGGCGGTCGGCGGTCATGTACTCGACGCCTCGGACCCACTTCGGGCCCTTCCAGGCGTACAGGTGCGGGACCACGAGCCGCACCGGGAAACCGTGCTCGGCGGTGAGCAGTTCACCGCCCTCGTGGGTGGCGAAGACGGTCCGGTCGGAGGCGAAGTCGGCCAGTCGCAGATTGGAGCTGAAGCCGTACTCGGCCCACACCATCACGTGCGTGACCTGCGGCGACGGTGGCGCCAGGGCGAGGATGTCGCGAGCGAGGACCCCGCCCCATTCGGCACCCTGCATGCTGAACTTCGTCACGCAGTGCAGGTCCGCCACGACCGACCGGAACGGCAGGGCCGTGAATTCCTCGTGGTTCCAGCAGTGCTTCTCACCGTCGGCGGTGGCTCCGAAGACGCGGAACTCCCAGCGGTCCGGCTTGAACTTGGGGACCGGGCCGTAGTGGGTGACCGGCCAGCCGCGCTGCAACCGCTGCCCCGGTGGAAGCTCCAGCTGCTCTACTCCCGGAGATTCCCGGCTTTCCGGCTGACCCATGCCTCCATGGTGACAGACGTGGTGGGGTGGTCACGACCAGGTATGCCCTATGCGGGCAAGTCATGGCAACTCACACTAAGGAGGCACTTACTGGACGGCCCCCTGCGGCGGTGCAAGGATGCGCGCACTCCCCCAGTCACGGCTGGGAGGTACCCCCAGACCCGTCACGCAGCTGACATTGCCTGGAAGGAGCCTCTGCGATGCAGGGCGACCCCGAGGTCCTCGAGTTTCTGAACGAGCAGTTGACCGGCGAGCTCACGGCGATCAACCAGTACTGGCTCCACTACCGGATCCAGGACAACAAGGGTTGGACCAAGCTCGCGAACTACACCCGCGCCGAGTCCATCGACGAGATGAAGCACGCGGACAAGCTCACCGAGCGCATCCTCATGCTGGACGGACTGCCGAACTACCAGCGGCTCTTCCACGTGCGGGTCGGCCAGACGCTGACGGAGATGTTCCAGGCGGACCGGCAGGTCGAGGTCGAGGCCATCGACCGCCTCAAGCGCGGGATCGAGGTGATGCGCGGCAAGGGCGACGTGACCTCGGCGCGCCTCTTCGAGGAGATCCTGGGAGACGAGGAGCACCACATCGACTACCTCGACACCCAGCTGGAGCTCATCGAGAGCATCGGGGAGCCGCTCTACATCGCGCAGCTGATCGAGCAGCCGGAGAGCTGAGCCGCAGCGAGACCCTGCGGGCCCACGCCTTACGCGGCTTCGACGAGCTCCGGGTCGGCGGCGAGCACGGCTGCCGCGTTGCCCTTCTCCAGCAGCTCCCGGCGCGGGCAGGCCCCGCGGCCCAGGATGCCCTGGATGGTGCGGACGCAGGATCCGCAGTCGGTGCCGGCCTTGGTGACCGAGGCTATCTGGCGGGGGGTGCAGGCCCCGGCGGCCGCGTGCTCCTTGACCTGCTTGTCGGTGACCCCGAAGCAAGAGCAGACGTACACGCGGTTCACCTCCCTGACAGGAATGGTTTCTGCAGCCATCCCCTATTCGGTGAGGCTTACCTAACCGTACCCAAAGTGAGGCTCACCCAAAAGCCCTGGCGACGACTGTGGGGCACGGATCACATCGATCCGTGCCCCACAGTCGTGCGTTTCTACTTACTGATCGCGCTCACTGGTCGCGGTACATCTCGGCGACCAGGAAGGCCAGGTCCAGGGACTGGCTGCGGTTGAGCCGCGGGTCACAGGCCGTCTCGTAGCGCTGGTGCAGGTCGTCGACGAAGATCTCGTCGCCGCCGCCCACGCACTCGGTGACGTCGTCACCGGTGAGCTCGACGTGGATGCCGCCCGGGTGCGTGCCCAGGCCCTTGTGGACCTCGAAGAAGCCCTTGACCTCGTCGAGCACGTCGTCGAAGCGGCGCGTCTTGTGGCCGGAGGCCGCCTCGAAGGTGTTGCCGTGCATCGGGTCGGTGACCCAGGCGACCGTCGCGCCCGAGGCCGTGACCTTCTCGACCAGCTCGGGGAGCTTGTCGCGGACCTTGTCGGCGCCCATGCGGACGACGAAGGTCAGCCGGCCCGGCTCGCGGTCGGGGTCCAGGCGGTCGATGTACGTCAGCGCCTCGTCCACCGTGGTGGTCGGGCCGAGCTTGATGCCGATCGGGTTGGCGATCTGCGAGCAGAACTCGATGTGCGCGTGGTCCAGCTGGCGCGTGCGCTCACCGATCCAGACCATGTGGCCGGAGGTGTCGTACAGCTTGCCGGTACGCGAGTCGGTGCGGGTCAGTGCGCCCTCGTAGTCGAGCAGCAGCGCCTCGTGGGAGGCGTAGAACTCGACGGCCTTGAACTCGGCCGGGTCGGTGCCGCACGCCTTCATGAAGTTCAGCGCGTTGTCGATCTCCCGCGCGAGCTGCTCGTAGCGCTGCCCGGACGGGGAGGACTTCACGAAGTCCTGGTTCCAGGCGTGCACCTGGCGCAGGTCGGCGTAACCACCGGTGGTGAAGGCGCGCACCAGGTTCAGCGTCGACGCGGACGCGTGGTACATGCGCTTCAGCCGCTCGGGGTCCGGGATCCGGGCCTCTTCGGTGAAGGCGAAGCCGTTGACGGAGTCGCCGCGGTAGGTCGGCAGGGTGACGCCGTCGCGGGTCTCGGTGTCCTTGGAGCGCGGCTTGGAGTACTGGCCCGCGATGCGGCCGACCTTGACGACGGGCACGGAGGCCGCGTACGTCAGGACGGCGCTCATCTGCAGCAGCGTCTTCAGCTTGGCGCGGATGTGGTCGGCGGACACGGCGTCGAAGGCCTCGGCGCAGTCGCCGCCCTGCAGCAGGAACGCCTCGCCCTTGGCGACGGCTCCCAGACGGGCGCGCAGCTGGTCGCACTCGCCCGCGAAAACGAGCGGAGGATACGACTCGAGGTCCGCGACGACAGCGCGCAGTGCCTCGGCATCGGGGTACGAAGGCTGCTGCGCCGCGGGAAGGTCTCGCCAGGTCGCCTTGGCGGCGGGGGCTTGGGTTTCAGCGTTCACGGTCACCTCGTACACATTACGGCGTCTTGCGTCACGTCCAGCCCGCTGCCCACTGGGTGAGACGGGTGTCTCTGCGGGTGCGGGTGGGCTATCGTCGGCGGCATGTACGCGCTCTCGAACCAGAACTGGTGGTGGCCCGCTTCCGGCGGCCCACCACTCGCGCGTACCCACTGACACGCACGACGCGAAGGCCGCCCGAGGGGCGGCCTTCGGTGCTTTCCGGGCCCGGCCGCTCCTCTTCACCCCGCCGATGGAGAAGGACGCCCGCCCATGGACACCAGCCGCCTTGAACCCAGCCGCCTGCTCGAGCTGCTCGACGGCTCCTGCCCCCCGTTCGCCCTGCTGCGCCGGCGGACCCCCGGCCGCGACCACGACACCGTCGAGGTGCTGATCGGCCCGGTCCACGAGGCCGGGCGCCTCGCCGAGCTGCCCGTACGGGAGCTGCCCACCCTCGCCCTCGTCCCGTTCCGGCAGATCCGCGAGCGCGGGTTCGACGTGCGCGACGACGGCACGCCGCTGAGCGTGCTGGCCGCCGAGGAGGCCTACGAGGTCCCCCTCGCGGAGGCGCTGGCCGCGCTGCCGGACCACCCGGTGCGGGTCGGGGGCGGCGGCTTCGACGTGCCCGACGAGGAGTACGCGGCGACCGTCGAACGGGTGATCCGGGACGAGATCGGCCGGGGTGAGGGCGCGAACTTCGTCATCCGGCGCACGTACGAGGGCCGGATCGACGGCTTCGGGCGGGCCGACGCGCTCGCACTGTTCCGGCGGCTGCTGCTGGGCGAGCGGGGTGCGTACTGGACGTACGTCGTGCACACGGGGGACCGGACGCTGGTCGGGGCCAGCCCCGAGGTGCACGTGCGGATGTCCGGCGGCACGGTCGTGATGAATCCGATCAGCGGCACCTACCGCTATCCGGCCGGGGGCCCGACGGCCGAGTCCCTCCTCGCCTTCCTCGGCGACCGCAAGGAGACCGAGGAGCTCTCCATGGTCGTGGACGAGGAGCTGAAGATGATGTGCACGGTCGGCGACCGGGGCGGGGTCGTCGTCGGCCCGCGGCTGAAGGAGATGGCGCACCTCGCGCACACCGAGTACGAGCTGCGCGGCCGGTCCTCGCTGGACGTACGGGAGGTGCTGCGCGAGACGATGTTCGCGGCGACGGTGACCGGGTCTCCGGTGCAGAACGCCTGCCGGGTGATCGAGCGGTACGAGGCCGGCGGGCGCGGCTACTACGCCGGCGCCCTGGCCCTGCTGGGCGTGGACGCGTCCGGGTCCCAGACGCTGGACTCCCCGATCCTGATCCGGACCGCGGACATCGCGGCGGACGGCACGCTGCGGGTGCCGGTGGGCGCCACGCTGGTGCGGCACTCGGACCCGGCGGGCGAGGTGGCGGAGACGCACGCGAAGGCGGCCGGGGTGCTGGCGGCGCTCGGGGTCCGCCCGGCGGCCCCGCGGCCGGCGTTCGGGGCGAGCGGCCTCGCGGCCGACCCCCGGGTCCAGGCGGCCCTGGCAGAACGCCGCCAGGACCTGGCGCCGTTCTGGCTCCGGATGCAGGACCAGCCCCCGGCCCGGGTCGGCCACGCCCTGGTGGTGGACGGCGAGGACACCTTCACGGCGATGCTGGCCCATGTGCTGCGGGTGACGGGGCTGGAGGTGACGGTACGCCGCTACGACGAACCCCGGCTGCGGGAGACGGCCCTGTCCTGGACCGGCCCGGTCGTCCTCGGCCCGGGGCCGGGGAACCCGGCGGACGCGGCCGACCCGAAGATGCGGATGCTGCGCGGGCTGGCCGGCGAACTGCTGGCCGGGCACCGCCACGGCCTGCTCGGGGTCTGCCTGGGGCACGAACTGCTGGCGGCGGAACTGGGCCTGCCGCTGATCCGCAAGGCGGAGCCGGCGCAGGGGGCGCAGACGCGGATCGACTTCTTCGGGAGGGAGGAGGTGGTGGGCTTCTACAACACGTACACGGCGCACTGCCCCGACGAGCACGCCGCCCGCCTGGCGGAGCGGGGCGTGGAGGTCTCCCGCGACCCGGCGACGGGCGAGGTCCACGCCCTGCGGGCCCCCGCCTTCGCCGGGGTCCAGTTCCACCCGGAGTCCGTCCTGACCCTGAACGGCCCGGCCCTGCTCCGCGACCTCCTGCTCGGCATGGCACCGGCCGCGGTCTAGGTGTGTCGTCCCGGCCGCCCGGCGTGGCGGCTCCGCGCGGCGGGGTCGTTACGCCGGGGTCGGCTTGCCGGGTTTGCCGCGGCGGGCCGTGACGCTCCGGACCAGCTGCCAGGTCAGGATCGGGCCCAGCACCGCCAGGCCGGTGAGGAGCGCCGGGAGGTTCCCGAAGGCCAGCGCCAGCGACACCGGGACGCCCACCGCCGGGTCCGCGAAGGCCAGCCACGGGTCCACCCGCTCCCCCGGCCGGGAGCGGAGCGCGGGCCGCAGGGCCCGTACGGCGTACACGAACTGTGCAGCGGCGGCGGCCAGCAAGAGCCAGCGGGCCGCGGAAGGTATGTCCACAGGGGCGAATCTAGGTCCTGTGACCGCGCCGCGCGCATGATCGCGGTCTGAACTCGGGGCGAACTCGCGTCACTCGGGGACCAGCGTGTTCTGCGACCTCCGCCCCGCCAGGTAGTCCGCCACGTTCCGCACCGTCGTCTCGATGATCTGGCCCACCGCGTCGTGCGTGTAGTACGCCTGGTGCGAGGTGACCACCACGTTCGGGAACGTGATCAGGCGGGCCAGGGTGTCGTCCTCGACGGCTTCCAGGGACTTGTCCAGGAAGAACAGCCCGGCCTCCGCCTCGTACACGTCCAGCCCGACCCCCTCGAACCGCCCCGCCCGCAGCTGGGACACCAGCGCCTCCGAGTCGATCAGCCCGCCCCGGCTGGAGTTCACCAGGATCGCGTCGTCCTTCATCATCCGCAGCGCCGCCGCGTCGATGATGTGGTGCGTCGCCTCCAGCAGCGGCACGTGCAGGCTGACCAGGTCCGCGGACGTGAGCAGTTCCTCCTTGTCCACGTACTTCATGCCGAGTTCCACGCACGCCGGGTTCTGCACGACGTCCCAGCCCAGCAGGTTCATGCCGAAGCCGTGGGCGATCCGGGTGAACGCCTCGCCGATCTTGCCGGTGCCGAGCACGCCCACGGTGCGGCCCCGCATGTCGCGGCCCATCAGCCCGTTCAGCCGGAAGTCGAAATCC
The DNA here is from genome assembly GCF_042890265.1 of Streptomyces sp. NPDC002209. Taxonomy (NCBI): domain Bacteria; kingdom Bacillati; phylum Actinomycetota; class Actinomycetes; order Kitasatosporales; family Streptomycetaceae; genus Streptomyces; species Streptomyces sp. NPDC002209. The sequence goes on from NZ_JBIARX010000001.1 coordinate 339,952, forward strand.
CGCGTCCGGTTCGACGCCCGGACGATCCGCCGGTTCACCGCCATCGCCAGGGTCCAGGCGAACTCGGCGACGGAGTAGGGGGAGTAGTACGAGACCCGGCTCACGGTCATCCCGAGCTGCCGGGCGACGCCCAGGTCGATGTTGTTGAAACCGGTGGAACGCTGGGCGATCATCTTCGTCCCGCCCCCGGCCAGGGTGCGCAGCACCCGCCCGCCCAGGTCCGCGTTCACGCTCGACGAGACGATCTCGTACCCGGCCGCGATGGGGGCGGTGTCCTCGGTGAGGAACACGTCCAGGCAGCGCACCTCGTGGTGCCCCGCGGCCGCGAACGCCTTCTCGATCAGCGGCTGCTCGTCCCCCTGCACGCCGAATGCCAGGATTTCCACGTTCGCTCCCGTGCTGTGCAAAACCAAACGGACCATGGTCGTTTCGGCACCTTACGTCCGACAACGGCCATGGTCCGTCCACCCACTCCGGCTCAGCCGAAGAACACCCCGACCTCCTCGTACAGCGCCGGGTCCACCGTCTTCAGCTTCGCCGTCGCGTCCGCGATCGGCACCCGCACGATGTCCGTCCCCTTCAGCGCGACCATCTTCCCGAAGTCACCGTCGTGCACGGCGTCGATCGCGTGCAGCCCGAACCGCGTCGCCAGCCACCGGTCGAACGCGCTCGGCGTGCCCCCGCGCTGGATGTGCCCGAGCACCGTGGTCCGGGCCTCCTTGCCCGTCCGCGCCTCGATCTCCTTGGCCAGCCACTCCCCCACGCCCGACAGCCGGACGTGCCCGAACGAGTCGGTGGTGGCGTCCTTCAGCACCATCTCCCCGTCCTTGGGCATGGCGCCCTCCGCGACCACCACGATCGGCGCGTAGCTCGCCTTGAACCGGGAGGTCACCCATGCGCACACCTGGTCCACGTCGAAGCGCTGCTCCGGGATGAGGATGACGTTGGCGCCGCCCGCCAGCCCCGAGTGCAGGGCGATCCAGCCGGCGTGCCGGCCCATCACCTCGACGACCAGCACCCGCATGTGCGACTCGGCCGTGGTGTGCAGCCGGTCGATGGCCTCCGTGGCGATGCCCACCGCCGTGTCGAAGCCGAAGGTGTAGTCCGTGGCCGACAGGTCGTTGTCGATGGTCTTCGGGACGCCGACGCACGGGATGCCGTACTCCCCGTACAGCTTGGCGGCCACCCCCAGGGTGTCCTCGCCGCCGATCGCGACGAGGGCCTCGACCTCGTACTTCGCGAGGTTCTCCTTGATCTGCCGGACCCCGTTCTCCTGCTTGAACGGGTTGGTCCGCGAGGAGCCGAGGATGGTGCCGCCGCGCGGCAGGATGCCGCGGACGGCGGAGATGCCGAGCGGGACGGTGTCCCCCTCGACCGCGCCGCGCCAGCCGTCCTTGAAGCCGATGAACTCGCACGCGTACTCCTGGACGCCCTTGCGGACGACGGCGCGGATGACCGCGTTGAGCCCGGGGCAGTCTCCGCCGCCCGTCAGCACTCCGACCTTCATGGAACTTCCCTTCGCCACAGGGCCCACTGAGCCCGCATGACGGCCACGCTAGTGGTGACTCAGGTCACAGCAAGGGCCCGTGAAGGGTCAATTCCGGTGGAATTACGAGGCGTTGCGTCCCCCCGTTCACTCGTACGAGGACGTAAGTACGACGTACGACACCGTGCGCGTCCCCCGTTACGCGTCGTCGAGGCCGCGCTCTATCGCGTACCGGACGAGCTCCACCCGGTTGTGCAGCTGGAGCTTGCCCAGCGTGTTCTGCACGTGGTTCTGCACCGTGCGGTGCGAGATGACGAGGCGCTCCGCGATCTGCTTGTACGAGAGCCCCTTGGCCACCAGCCGCAGCACCTCGGTCTCCCGGTCGGTCAGTTGCGGGGCCTTGGGCTCGTCGGGGGCGGCGGGCGCCGGGTCGGTGGCCAGGCGCCGGTACTCGCCGAGCACCAGGCCGGCCAGGCCCGGGGTGAACACAGGGTCGCCGGCCGCGGTGCGGCGGACCGCGTCGATCAGCTCCTGGGCGCCCGCGGACTTGAGCAGGTAGCCGGTGGCGCCGGACTTCACGGCCTCCAGGACATCGGCGTGCTCACCGCTGGCGGACAGGACCAGGACGCGCAGCGCGGGGTTGGCGCCGACGAGCTCCTTGCAGACCTGCACCCCGGGCATGCCCGGCAGGTTGAGGTCGAGGACCAGGACGTGCGGGGCGGCGGGCACGGCCCGGCGGACCGCCTCGGGGCCGTCTCCGGCCGTGGCGACCACGTCGAAGCCCGCGGCGGCCAGGTCGCGGGCGACCGCGTCCCGCCACATCGGATGGTCGTCCACGACCATCACCTTGATCGCGCCGAGTCCGTCGGGCTCGTGCGGCTCCCTGGACGCTTCGGTCTGGCTCACTGGGTTCTCCCCCTCGGTACTTTCAGTTCCACTTCGGTGCCCTGCCCCGGGACGGACACCAGCTCGGCGCTGCCGCCGAGGTCCCGCAGCCGGCCGCGGATGGACAGGGCCACGCCCATCCGGCCCTCGCCCTCGGCCTGGTCGAGCCGGCCCGCCGGGATGCCCGGGCCGTCGTCGCGGACGGTCACGATCACCTCGTCGCCCCAGTCCTCGACCAGGATCCAGGCCCTGGCCCCGTCCCCGGCGTGCTTGCGCACGTTGTCGAGGGCGGCGCCGACCGCGGCGGCCAGCTCCTTCGCCGCGGGCACCGGCAGCAGCACCGGGGTCCCCGGCTCGGCGAAGCTGACCCGGGATCCGGCGTGCGGGGCGAGGAGGGTCCGCAGATCCAGCTCGCCCTCGTCGGCGCCGGGCTCGTCCACCTCGTACGCGTCCACCAGCGCGCCGAGCGACTCGTCGCGGCTGATCCGGGAGGCGGGCACCAGCCCGCTGGAGACCAGGGTGCGCAGCGCCACCTCCTGCTCCCCGGCCATCCGGCCGAGCTCGGCGGCCTCGCCGCCCAGCTCGGTGCCGCGCCGCTGGACCATGGCGAGGACCTGGAGGACCCCGTCGTGGATGTCGCGGGCGAGGCGCTCGCGTTCGCGGGTGGCGGCCTCGATCTCCAGGGCGCGGGCGAGGGTGGCCTCACTGGCCCGGGCGACCTCGACGACGTACCCGATGGCGATGGAGGCGACCCAGACCAGCAGCACGTTGTGCAGGGTGTCGCGGGTGGGATTGCCGCCGTGGACCAGGACGTTGGCCGCGGCCACGAAGGTGGAGGCGAATCCCGCCCAGCGCCAGCCGCCCTTGATCGCGAAGGCGAGGACGGAGCCCGCCGTCCAGATGCTGGGGAGGGTGGGGCCGCCCCCGGCGATGCGCTCGTACGTGTCCGCGACCGGGGTGAGCAGGATCCCGACGAGGGCGACGGTGAGGTCGGCCCCGAGGAACCGCTTGGTGCAGCTGACGGCGTTCGCCACCTTGCGGTGGGTGGCCACGGTCCAGACGGCGAGCACGGCGAGGTAGCCGGCCGCGACCCAGGGACGGTCGAAGTCCTTGTACGCCGAGGCGAACAGCAGGGCCGCGTAGACCATGGTGAGCAGCCGGTACGCGGTCAGGGCGCGCCACAGCGGCTGCTCGACCGACATGCGCACGACACGTTCGCGTTTCGCCATCTCCCCCACCCCCGTGCGGGCGGTGCCGCCCGTTCTGCCCGCCCTGCCCCGCTACTCGGCGCTCTTGCCGGCGTTCTTCTCGGCGGCGGCCCTGGCGGCCTTCTCGGCCTTCTCGGCGTCCGCGATCTGGCGCTTGGCGGCCGTCGCGTAGATGTCGACGTACTCCTGGCCGGACAGCTTCATGATCTCGTACATGACCTCGTCGGTCACCGAGCGCAGGATGAAGCGGTCGCTGTCCATGCCCTGGTAGCGGCTGAAGTCCAGCGGCTTGCCGATCCGGATGCCCGGGCGCATCAGCTTCGGGACGACCTTGCCGGGCGGCTGGATCTTCTCCGTGTCGATCATCGCCACGGGGATCACCGGCGCACCGGTGGCCAGGGCCACCCGGGCGAGCCCGCCGGGCTTGCCGCGGTAGAGGCGGCCGTCGGGTGAACGCGTCCCCTCGGGGTAGATACCGAACAGCTCCCCGCGCTCGATGACCTCGATGCCGCTCTTGATCGCGGCCTCGCCCGCACCGCGCGCACCGGAGCGGTCCACCGGGAGCTGGCCGACGCCCTTGAAGAAGGCGGCCGTCAGCTTGCCCTTGACGCCCGGGGAGGTGAAGTACTCCGCCTTCGCGATGAAGGTGACCTTCCGGTCCAGCACGGCCGGCAGGAAGAAGGAGTCGGAGAACGACAGGTGGTTGCTCGCGAGGATCGCCGGCCCCTCGGCGGGAATGTTCTCGAGGCCCTCCACCCACGGCCTGAAGGCGAGCTTCAGGGAACCCCCGATGGAGAACTTCATTGCGCCGTAGATCAACTCGAAAGCCTTCCTGTGTCTGTCGAACAGACCATATCCCCTGGCTCGTGCGTGAGCGGTCGACGACCCTGGTCGGTGTCATCCCCGTCGCGTACGGTGAAGTCACACAGCGCTACGCACCCCCCACCCGTCGAAGGAGACCCTGGTGCCCGTCCTCCCTGGAGCTGAGCCCTTCCGCCACGAGGGCGGAGAGGTCGGCGTCCTCCTCTGCCACGGCTTCACCGGTTCCCCGCAGTCGCTGCGCCCGTGGGCCGAGTACCTCGCCGGGCAGGGCCTGACGGTGTCGCTGCCGCTGCTGCCCGGGCACGGGACGCGGTGGCAGGACATGCAGCTCACGGGCTGGCAGGACTGGTACGCGGAGGTCGACCGCGCGCTGCGGGAGCTGCTGGACCGGTGCACGCAGGTGTTCGTCTTCGGCCTGTCCATGGGCGGGGCGCTGAGCCTGCGGCTGGCGGCGAAGCACGGTGACGCGATCCGGGGGCTGGTGCTCGTCAACCCGGCCAACAAGGTGCACGACCCGCTGGCCGTCGCCCTCCCGGTGGCCAAGCACTTCATCCGCTCGACCCCGGGCATCGCGAGCGACATCGCGAAGCCGGGCTCGGACGAGGTCGGGTACGACCGGGTCCCGACCCGGGCCGCGCACTCGCTGCGGAAGTTCCTGCAGATGCTGGACACCGAACTGCCGCAGGTGACGCAGCCGGTGCTGCTGCTGCACAGCCCGCAGGACCATGTCGTACCGCCGGTCGACTCGGCGCGGATCCTCGCGCGGATCTCCTCGACGGACGTCACCGAGACGCTGCTGGAACAGAGCTACCACGTTGCGACGTTGGACTACGACGCGGAGCAGATCTTCGCGGACAGTTATGCGTTCGTCGGGCGGCTCGCGGAGAGCGTCGGCAGGGAGGGGGCGGCCAGCGGTGGCTGAGCACGAGGAGTCCCCGGGGGGTGTCCCCCCGCTGGACGAGGAGGCGGCCTGGGCGGCGATCGTCGCCGGGTACGGGCAGGAGCCGCCGGACCCGCCGGGGTCGAGGCCGTTCCGGCCGATCGAGAACCTGATGCTCCCGGAGGACGACGTGGAGCCGGCTCCGGAGCCTCCTGCGGACAAGGAACCCCCGGCCCCGGCGCTGGGCAGCTCCGTGGTGTTCGCCCCGGGCGTGGGGGTGGGCGTGAGCGGCACCGGGCCCGGGACCGGGCCCCGGGACCACACTCCGGCGGAGCCGGACGAGAAGGACGAGGGCCACTTCGTCCCGCCGGAGCCGGAGCTCCCGCCCGCGGACACGACGGCGAAGTTCGCGTGGCTGGCGGTGGTGGGCGGGCCGGTGCTGCTGCTGGTCGCCGTGCTGCTGCAGTGGGACATGACCTGGTGGCTCACGACACTGGGCATCGGCGGCTTCCTCGGCGGCTTCGCCACGCTGGTGGCCCGGATGTCGCAGGGCGACGACGAGGACGACGACCCGGGCCGCGGCGCGGTGGTGTAGGGCTCGGCCCGGGCCCTCCCCCAGACTCCGTCCGGGGGTACCCCCACGCCTCAGCCGCCGGCGGGGCCGGGTTTCCCGGCCGGGAGGCGGAGGGTGGCCAGGACCGGGAGGTGGTCCGTGGCCGCCTGGAGGTCGTCGTTCGTGATACCCGGCAGAGCGGTGGGGACGCCGCAGGTCAGGACCTCCACGCCCGGCGTCGCGAAGATCGCGTCGATCCGCCTCGGCGGACCGGAGCGGACGAAGGTGTGCTCGCCGCCCCAGGGGGACACCGTCCAGCAGTCCTGGAGGGCGGTGGAGAGGCGGCGGAACGCCGGGCCCGACGGCGTCTCGTTGATGTCGCCCGCCGCGATGGCGTACGGGGCATCGGTGGAGGCGAGACGGTCCAGGAGGAGCTCGGCCTGCGCCCGGCGTTCCGCCCCGTCCAGCGACAGGTGCGCGCTCAGCACCGCCACCCGCGCGGCCCCGAACCGGACCACCGCGGTGGCGAAGCCCCGCCGGTGCAGGCCCGGTGTGAGGGGCAGGAGTACGTCCTGCGTCCGCTCCACGAAGGCGCGCAGCGAGCACAGGAGGAGCGGGCCCGCGGCCGTGGCGCCGCCGCTCAGCACCACCAGGTCCGTCTTCGCGGCCAGCCGCGCCGCGTGCTTGCGCCAGCGGAAGAACCTCGGCGCCTCCTGGACGAACACCAGGTCGGGGGCGCACGCGCGGATCACCCTGGCCAGTGCCTCCTCGTCGTCCCGCATCGAGCGGATGTTGTAGCTGAGGGCGCGGATCACCGCGGAACCGTCGGGTTCCGTCACAGAGTTCGGCAGCATGGACGGCAACATAGCCAGACTGCCCGCCGTGCCACAGAGGGCGCGGCGGGCAGTTCGGACAACGGACGGGGTCAGCCCTGGCGGGCCAGGTCCGCCGCGCCGACGAGACCGGCCTTGCCGCCCAGCTGCGCGGCCAGCACCTGCGCGTGGGGGCGCCACGCGCCGCCGACCAGCCAGCGCTTGAAGGACTTGCGGATCGGGTCGAGGACGAGGTCGCCCTCGTCGGAGACACCGCCGCCGACGATGAACGCCGACGGGTCGAACAGGGACGCCAGGTCCGCCAGACCTGCGCCCGCCCAGCGGGCCAGCTCGCGGAACGCGTCGATGGCCACCAGGTCACCGGCCCGCGCGGCCTCGCTGATGTGCTTGCCCTCGATGCCGTCGGCGGTGCCGTCGCCGAGCGCGAGCAGGGCCACCGCGTTCTCGGGGGTGGCGTTGGCGCGCTGCTTCGCGTACCGGACGAGCGCGCGCCCGGAGGCGTACTGCTCCCAGCAGCCCTGGCTCCCGCACCCGCACAGCAGGCCGTCCGGGACCACCCGGATGTGCCCGAACTCGGCCGCCACACCGAAGCGTCCGCGGCGCAGCTTGTTGCCGATGATGATGCCGCCGCCCAGGCCCGTGCCGAGCGTGATGCAGATGACGTCGTCGTGGCCCTGGCCGGCGCCGAAGCGGTACTCGCCCCAGGCGGCGCAGTTCGCGTCGTTCTCGACGACGACCGGCAGGCCGATGCGCTGCTCGACCTTGTCCTTGAGCGGCTCGTGCCGCCAGTTGATGTTCGGCGCGAAGAGTACGGTCGCGCGCTTGTCGTCCACGTATCCGGCGGCGCCGATGCCGACGGCCTCGATGGTGTGGTTGCTGCTGACTTCGGACACTGCGGCGCAGATCGCGTCCGTCACCCCGTCCGCGGTCGGCGGGGTGGGCACCTTGTACGTCTCAAGGATGGTGCCCTCTTCGTCGACCACGCCGGCCGCGATCTTCGTGCCGCCGATGTCGACGCCGATGGTGAGTCCCATTAGTCCCTCGGTTTCCGGTCAAACCCCGCCACGGCCAACCGTACCCGAGCGCGGCCGCGTGTCAGTCGAGATCGATCCGCTGCGTCGGACCGCTCCCGCCCTCGTCGCGCGGGTCGGAACCGTCACCGGAGGGACGGTCCGCGGGAGCGCCGGGGGCGGGCTCGTCGCGGGTCCAGCGGCGCTCGTGGCCCTCGACGGCCGAGCGGTACGCGGCGAGCAGCTCGGAGCCGGCGGCCGCGAGGTGGTCGAAGACCTCGGGGTTGCGCTCGACGACGGGCTTGGCGGCGGCCTTCGCCTGGTTGACGAACTGGCGTACCGCGCCCTGGGCCGCGGCGCCGAGCAGCGGGTTGTTGAGCCCGGAGACCTTGTCGGCGACGGCCTCGAACAGCTTGAAGAGCTCCTCGGCGGCGGTCCCGGTGCCGGCGTCGGTGCCGCCCTGCCGGGCCCGGCGGCGCTCCTGCTCGGCGGCGAGGTCCTCGGCGCAGGCCTTGGCCCAGGCGTCGTCGTCGGTGGGACGGTCGGTGGCCTCGCTCATGGCGGACTCTCCTGCGGCAGCTGCTGGGCGTGCGGTACGTACTACCTCCGACGTTACCCGAACGGGGGTACCCGGTTCAGGGCCTGCGGGGCCAGAGCCCCGGGTCCGGCGTGAAGCGGATGCGGAGCTCCCCGTCGGCGAGGGCGGCGCCGGAGACCGTGCAGCGGCGCAGCGCCGAGGGCAGCGGAACGATCCTGCGGTACGGGCCGGCCGCGAGCAGCAGCTCGTCGCCGCGCCGGACCAGGTCGAGGTCGCGCTTGTGGGCGCCGGGCAGCGGCACCACCCAGACGAGTACCCCGTCCTCGGCGAGGCGGTCCTCGACCACCCAGGCCGTACGCTCCCGGGCCGTGTCGGCGGCCTCCCCGGAGGCCGCCGGAACGAGCGCCTGCGCCCCGGTGAGCCGTGCCAGGTCCTCCGGCCCCTGGGGGTCCCGCCCCAGGTGCCCCAGCGGCAGCACGGGCGTGTCCTTCGGCGACCCGGCCCCGGCCCACTGGGCGGCGTACTTCTCCTGCTGGGCGGCGAGTCCGGCCAGCCAGGGGTCGGGCGAGTCCTGCGGCACCATCCGGTTGGCGACGATCCCGGCGACCGGCAGCTGCTCGAGGGCGAGGCCGAGCAGCCCGGTCCGCAGCGCGGCGTCGGCGCCCGGTCCCGGCTCGGCGACCACCCGCAGCGAGGTGGCGGCGGCCTCCACGACGGCCTGGACGGCCGCGAGCTCCTCGTCCCAGCGCGCGGCGGCCTCGTACAGCCACTGCGCGGGCATGGGTACGCCGGCCAGCTGGGCCAGTACGGGCCGCAGGGCGCGGGCCGCCTGCCGCTCGGCCGGGAGCAGCCGGGCCAGGTAGCGGCGCAGCTGGGCGGGGAGGGCGAGGGCGGCCACGGTCTGGTGGAGCGGGGGCATGTCGACGACGACGAGGTCGGTGCCGGGTGCGGCGGCGGCCCCGCGCAGGGCGCGCAGCAGGGCGAACTGCTCGGCGCCGGGCAGCTCGGTGAGCTCCTCGGCCCCGAGCGGGCGGGCCCCGACCATGCCGAGCAGGGCGGATCCGCGCTCCTGGAGGGCGACGAGCTCCGCGCGGAACTCCTCGCCGGAGTCCACGCGGGCCGCGAGGACTCCGCCGGCGGGTACGGCCGTCAGCCCGGGCGCGGCTTCGACGGGGTTCCCCGTGGGCTCCCCGAGCAGTGCGGGCAGGGGGTCCGCGGGGTCACCGGAGAGCAGCAGCACCCGCTGCCCGGCCCGCGCGGCGGCGACGGCGGTGGCCGCGGCCACGGTGGTGCGGCCGGCCCCGCCGGGGCCGGTGATCAGCAGGATGCGCATGGGTCAGGCCGATTCGACGCGCTTCTTCAGGCCGGCCAGGGCGCGGTCGATGATGACCTTCTCGGCCTTGCGCTTGATCATGCCGAGCATCGGGATCTTGACGTCCACGGTCAGCTGGTAGGTGACCTCGGTGCGCTTGCCGCCCTCCAGCGGGGCGAGCCGGTACGAGCCGTCGAGCTGGCGCAGCATCTGCGACTTGTCCAGGGTCCAGCTGACCTCGTCCGTACCCTTCCAGGTGTAGGCGAGGGTGTGGTCGTCCTTGATCGCGCCCGCGTCCAGCAGCAGCCGGACCTTTTCGGCGCGGCCCTCGGCGTCGGTGGCCAGTACCTCGGCCTCCTTCACCTCGCCGGTCCACTCGGGGTAGCGGGCGAAGTCGGCGATCACGGCCATCACGTCGGCCGGCGCCGCCTCGATCGTGATGCTCGAGCTGGTGTGTTCGGCCATGGCGGTCGCCCCTCCAGGGATTGTTCGAGGAAGTGTGCGGCCTGCGGCCGCCGCGTGCAGGCTACCGTGCGTGCGGAGGTCACCACTCCATGGCCCGGGGCTCACCGCTCCGGGGCCCGGCGGTCACCACTCCAGTGCCCAGGGCCTTCCGGTGGCGGCGAAATGCCCGACGTTCACGCATTCCGTGCCGCCGATCCGCATGCGCCGGGCCAGCGGCTGGTGCACGTGCCCGAACAGCGCGTACCGCGGGCGGGTCCGCCGGATCGCCGCGAGCAGGGCCTCGCTGCCGCGTTCGAACCGGCGCGCGACCGTGTCGTAGCAGAGTTCGGGAACCTCCGGCGGGATGTGCGAGCAGAGCACGTCCACCTCGCCGAGCGCCTCGACCTTGGCGGCGTACTCCTCCTCGTCGACCTCGTACGGGGTGCGCATCGGGGAGGGCAGTCCGCCTCCGACGAAGCCGAAGACGAGGCCGCCGATCTCCACCCGCTGCCCGTCGAGGACGGTGGTGCCGGGTCCGGCGTACTCGGGCCACAGACCCGGGATGTCGACATTGCCGTAGGTGGCGTACGTGGGCTGCGGGAACGCGGCGAACATCTCGGCGTACTGGCGGCGCACTGCGCCCTCGATCAGCTGTTCCCGGTCGAGCCCGGCCCACAGCCGCCGCCCGAAGTCGCGGGCCTCGTCGAAGCGGCCCGCGGTGCGCAGCTCCACGATCCGGTCGGCGTTCTCGACGCCGAACAGGTCGGGGAAGATGCCGCGCGAGTGGTCGGCGTAGTCGAGGAAGAGCACGAGGTCGCCGAGGCAGATCAGGGCGTCGGCGCCCTCACCGGCGCGGGCGAGCGCATCGGCGTTGCCGTGGACGTCGCTGACGACATGGACCCGCGTGCTGCTTTTCCTGCCACCCATGCGCTTAACCCTAGGGGGGTCCGGGGGCCGCGGGTAGAGGGGGTGGCACAGGCGGCCTACCTGCGGTTACTTCCGAGTCGCAAACGGGGTCGACTACTGTCGGCATGGCACGGCCGTGGCATGTGACGCACGGAACATCTGGCCGGTTCCCTCTATCCGGAACCCACTACCCATGGGTAACGTCCGGTCGGTCCACATGGTGGCGATGGCGCCCAGAGGAGCAGCAGTCTTGCGCGAGTTCAGCCTTCCGGCCCTGTACGAGGTCCCGTCGGACGGGAACCTGACGGATCTCATCCGCCGCAATGCCGCGCAGCATCCCGACACCGCCGTCATGGCCCGCAAGGTCGACGGCCGGTGGCAGGACGTGACCGCGACCGAGTTCCTCGCCGAGGTGCGCGCCGCCGCCAAGGGCCTGATCGCGGCCGGCATCCAGCCCGGCGACCGCGTGGCGCTGATCTCCCGCACCCGCTACGAGTGGGTGCTCTTCGACTTCGCGATCTGGAGCGCGGGCGCCGTCACCGTCCCCGTGTACGAGACCAGCTCGCCCGAGCAGATCCAGTGGATCCTCGGCGACTCCGGCGCGGCCGCGGTGGTCGTGGAGAGCCCGGGGCACAGCGCGGCCGTGGCCTCGCTGCGCGACCGGCTGCCGGAGCTGCGCGAGGTCTGGGAGATCGAGCAGGGCGCGCTCCAGGCGCTGCAGGCCGCCGGCGCGGGCGTGGCGGACGAGGAGGTCGACCGGCGCAGCTCGCTGGCGAACGCCGACGACCCGGCCACCATCGTCTACACCTCGGGCACCACCGGCCGCCCCAAGGGCTGTGTGCTGACCCACCGCAACTTCTTCGCCGAGTGCGGCAACGTGGTGGAGCGCCTGAGCCCGCTGTTCCGCACCGGCGAGTGTTCCGTGCTGCTCTTCCTGCCGGCCGCGCACGTCTTCGGGCGCCTGGTGGAGGTGGCGGCCGTCCTGGCGCCGATCCGCCTGGGCTGCGTACCGGACATCAAGAACCTCACCGACGAGCTGCAGTCCTTCCGGCCCACGCTGATCCTCGGTGTGCCGCGCGTCTTCGAGAAGGTCTTCAACTCGGCGCGCGCCAAGGCCCAGGCCGACGGCAAGGGCAAGATCTTCGACGCGGCCGCCGAGACGGCGATCGCGTACAGCCGGGCGCTGGACGCCCCGGGCGGCCCGTCCTTCGGCCTGAAGCTGAAGCACAAGCTGTTCTCCAAGCTGGTCTACAGCAAGCTCCACACGGTCCTCGGCGGGCGCGGCGAGTACGCGATCTCCGGCGGGGCCCCGCTGGGCGAGCGGCTCGGCCACTTCTTCCGCGGCATCGGCTTCACGGTCCTGGAGGGCTACGGCCTGACCGAGTCGTGTGCGGCCACGGCCTTCAACCCGTGGGACCGTACGAAGATCGGTACGGTCGGCCAGCCGCTGCCGGGCTCCGTGGTGCGGATCGCCGACGACGGCGAGGTGCTGCTGCACGGCGAGCACGTGTTCAACGGGTACTGGAAGAACGAGGCGGCGACCGCCGAGGCGCTGACCGACGGCTGGTTCCACACCGGCGACGTCGGCACCCTCGACGAGGACGGCTACCTCGCGATCACCGGGCGCAAGAAGGAGCTCATCGTCACGGCGGGCGGCAAGAACGTCGCGCCCGCGGTGATCGAGGACCGGATCCGCGCGCACGCGCTGGTCGCGGAGTGCATGGTGGTCGGCGACGCGAGGCCGTTCGTGGCCGCGCTGGTCACCATCGACGAGGAGTTCCTCGGCCGCTGGGCCGCGGAGAACGGCAAGCCGGCCGGGGTCACGGCGGCGGAGCTGCGCGAGGACGCGGACCTCATCGCCGCCGTCCAGAAGGCCGTGGACGACGGCAACGCGGCGGTTTCCAAGGCGGAATCGGTGCGGAAATTCCGCATTCTGCCCTCCCAGTTCACGGAGGAGTCGGGTCACATCACGCCTTCGCTGAAGCTGAAGCGGAATGTGGTGGCGAAGGACTTCGCGGACGAGATCGAGGCCCTGTACCGCGGCTGAGGCAGCCCGCGGTCAGCGCGGGTCCTCTGCCAGGATCCGCGCCATGTTCCGCTCGGCGAGCGCGGTGACGGTGACGAACGGGTTCACCCCGAGCGAGCCCGGGATCAGGGAGCTGTCGACGACGTACAGCCCCCGGTAGCCCTTGGCGCGGCCGTGGTTGTCGGTCGCGTCGCCGAGGACGCAGCCGCCGAGCGGGTGGTACGTGAAGTTGTCGGCGAAGTTCCTGTTGTCGCCGAACAGGTCGTAGCGGTAGATCGTGAAATTGGCCCGGTTGATGCGGTCGAAGAGGTTCTTGGCCGCCTGGACCGACGGGGTGTTCTGGTCGCGGCGCCAGTTGAGCCGCGCCGAGTCCGTGGCCGCGTCGTACGTGAAGTGCCCGCGCTCCGGGTTCTTGGTGATGGCCAGGTACATCGAGATCCAGTGCTCGAAGCCCATGGGCAGCGGGGCGATCTCCGCGAACACCGGGTTGGCGGCGTTGTCCCAGTCGTCGATCCCCAGGGCGGGCATGGTGGCCTGGTTGCAGCCGACGGTGTCCCACAGGTGGTTGGCGCGCGCGGTCATGATGTTGCCGTTGTGGCCCCAGCCGAGCCCGACCTTCTCGCTGAGCGCGGGCAGGGTGCCCCTCTCGCGGGCGCGCAGCAGGATCTCGGTGGTGCCGAGGCTGCCGGCGCCGAGGAAGAGCTGTGCGCAGCCGAGTTCCCTGACCTGGGTGACCCTTCCCGTCAGATCGCTGGTGTGGACGGTGAGTACGTAGCCCCCGGCCGGGTCCTGGCGGACGCCGACGACGCGCTGCATGGTCTCGATGGTGACGTTGCCGGTGCCGATCGCGGCAGCGAGATAGGTCTTGTCGACGCTCTTCTTGCCGAAGTTGTTGCCGTAGATCACTTCGCCCGCGAGGGCGGAGCGGGTGGCGGTGCCGGCGGCCTCGCGCTGCATGTACGAGAAGTCGTACACGTTGGGCACGAACGTGGTCCGCAGGCCGGTGTTCTGGGCGTGCTTGCGGGAGATCCGGGCGAACCGGTACCACTCCGTGGACTCGAACCAGCCGGGGTCGATGTCGTTGACGCCGAGCATGGCGCGGGCCCGGGGGTAGTACGTGCCGTACATCTCGTCGGCGTCGACCTGGGGCAGCACCTCGGAGAAGTACGAGCGCCGGGGCGTCGGGGCCATGCCGCCGTTGACGAGGGATCCGCCGCCGACGCCGCGGCCGACGTACACGGACATGTCGCCGTGGTTCACGCGGTCGAGGACTCCGGGGTAGGGGCTGATGTCGCGGTTGACGACGTCGAGCCACAGGAACTGGGCAAGCGGGGCCTCGGTGCGGGTGCGGAACCACATGGACCGCTGGTCGGGGGCGGAGGTGGAGGGGAAGACCTTGCCGTCCGGGCCGGGGGTGTTCCAGAGCCGGCCCATCTCGAGGACGACGGTCCGTACGCCGGCCTGCCCGAGCCGGAGGGCGGCTACGGCCGAACCGTAGCCGGATCCCACGACGATGGCGGGGGCGTACTGCGCGGCGGCGGGCTCGGCGGCCGCGGCCGATTGCAGGCCTATACGGGTGAAGCCGAGGGCGGCGGCGGTCTGGAGGGCGCCGATGCCCAGGAAATGACGGCGCGTCAGCTGAGATGTCATGGCCGCATCATGGGCGGAATCCGGCCGTCCACCCAGAGGCGGTGTTGACAGACTTCTGAGGAACAGTCAGATGTGGCGGAGGATCACCGCACCGCTCCGGGCCGGGCCGGAACCGGCCTCAGACCTGCTCGGTCGGCCGGACGAGCATCTCCGCCACCGCGACCCGCCGCGGCCGCGTGACGATGTACACGATCGCGTCCGCGATGTCCTGCGCCTCCAGCCGCTCGATGCCCCCGAACATCCGCGTCAGCACCTCCTGCACCTTCGGGGAGTTGTGCCCGCGCAACTCGGTGTCCACGGCGCCGGGCTCGACGAGGGAGACCCGTACGTGCTGCCGCGCCAGCTCCTGGCGCAGTGCCTCGCTGAACGCGAAGACGCCGAACTTCGTGGCGCAGTACCCCGCGGCCATGGCCCCGGACTGGCGGCCCGCCACGGAGGACACGTTGACGATGTCGCAGACCTGCCGGGGGCCGTCCGCCGCGGCGTTCACGAGGTGCGGCACGGCCGCGTGGGTGGTGTGCATCAGGCCGGTCAGGTTGACGTCCACCATCCGCTTCCAGTCGGCGGTGGCCGACTCGGTGGCGTAGCCGAGGATCATCAGGCCCGCGTTGTTCACGAGGGTGTCCAGCCGTCCGAGC
Organism: Streptomyces sp. NPDC002209; assembly: GCF_042890265.1. Taxonomy (NCBI): domain Bacteria; kingdom Bacillati; phylum Actinomycetota; class Actinomycetes; order Kitasatosporales; family Streptomycetaceae; genus Streptomyces; species Streptomyces sp. NPDC002209. The sequence goes on from NZ_JBIARX010000001.1 coordinate 355,143, forward strand.
TCCTTGACCGTACGCTCCACCACGCGCGCGGCCTCGGCCTCGTCGGCGATGTCGGCGGGCAGGACGAGCGCCGCGCCGCCGCCGGCCTCGATCTGGGCGGCCAGTTCCGTGAGCCGGTCCCCGCGCCGTGCGGTGAGCGCGACGGTGGCTCCCCGCCCGGCGAGCGCCAGGGCGGCCGCCCGGCCGATCCCGCTCGAAGCGCCGGTCACCAGGGCCACGGTGCCGCGCAGCACGTCGTCCATCGTCCTCACCACTCCTCGCCGGCGCGCCACGGTCGTGCACGTCCGCAGACATGCCTTCCGTGTCCGGCGGGACATGCACGGCCGGGGCCCCGACCCGCCCTGGTCGGCCTAATCGCGCGCCGGGGGCGGCCGACGGGACCGCGCGCCGGTGGTGGCCGGCAGGGCCGCCGGGACGGTCAGAGCAGCTCGCGCAGGCGGTCGGCCAGGAGGTCCCAGCGCCACTTCTCCTCGACCCAGGCCCGGCCCCGCTCGCCCATGCGGCGGCGCAGCTCGGGGTCCTGCAGCAGGGCGATCACACGGTCCGCCGCGTCCTCGGGGACGCCGCCCCGGACCACCCAGCCCGTCTCGCCCTCCAGCACCGCGTCCGGCGCCCCGCCCGAGTCGCCCGCGACCACCGGCAGGCCCGTCGCCGAGGCCTCGAGGTAGACGATGCCGAGGCCCTCCACGTCCAGTCCGCCCCGCCGGGTCCGGCACGGCATCGCGAAGACGTCCCCGGCGCCGTAGTGGGCGGGCAGCTCGGCCCACGGGACCGCGCCCGTGAAGACCACCGAGTCCGCGACCCCGGTGGAGACGGCCAGCGCCCGCAGGTCCGCCTCGTACGGGCCCCCGCCGACCACCAGCAGCACGGCGTCCGGCACCGCGGCCAGGATCCGCGGCATCGCCTCGATCAGCGTGTCCTGCCCCTTGCGGGGCACCAGCCGCGAGACGCACACCACCACGGGCCGGTCCGCCAGCCCCAGCCGGGCCCGGATCTCGTCGCCGCCCGACCCGGGGTGGAAGGTCTTCTCGTCCACCCCCGGCGGGAGTTGCACCATCCGTGCCGCCGCCCGGTCCGTCAGCGCCGGGGCGATCCGCGAGCGCGTGTACTCGCCCAGGTACGTCAGCGTGTCCGTGCCCTCGCCGATGCGGCGCAGCAGCTGCCGCGCCGCCGGCAGCTGCGCCCAGCCCGCCTCGTGCCCGTGGGTGGTCGCCACGATCCGCTTCGCCCCGGCGCGGCGCAGCGCCGGTCCCATCAGCCCGAGCGGGGCCGCCGCCCCGAACCACACCGACTCGCAGCCGTGTTCGCGCAGCAGCCCGACCGCCCGCCGGGTCACCCGCGGGGTCGGCAGCAGCATCGTCGTACGGTCGCGCACGACCTGGAACGGCTGCTCGGCGTCGAAGGCCGCAGTGGCCTCGCGGCCCTCGGGCCCGTGCTTCCAGGTGGAGGCGTAGACGACGATCCGGTCGGGATCCAGCCGCAGCGCCATGTTGTGCAGGAAGGCCTGGATACCGCCGGGCCGCGGCGGGAAGTCATTGGTCACGATCAGCGTCTTGTACATCGCCAGCCGACAGTACCGGACGCCCCCGCGCGGCCCTGATCCGCCGGACACCCCTACCCTCCCCGGGGCGCGCCCAGCTCCTCGCGGAGGCTCGCCTGCCAGGCCAGCGTCAGGCCGGGCACATCGCCGCCGATGGTTTCCTCCAGGGCCGTCGCCAGGGGTGTGCGGCCTGCCAGCTCGTAGAGGCGCACCAGCGTGGCCTCGCCCCACCTGGCCGCGATCAGCCGGCAGGCCAGCCATGCGCCTTCGTACGCGCGGGCCAGTGCCTCCGGGTCGCCGCCGAAGGCGAAGGCCCGGTCGGCGGGGAGCTCGGCCGGCAGCTCGCCGCGGCGGACCGCGCGGGCCAGTGCGGGCGCGGCCTGCTGCGGGGTGGTGGCGCCGCCGCGGTACGCCGCCCAGTCCGCGAAGCCCTCCGACAGCCACAGCGGGGTCCGGGCGGAGGTCGCGGCGCGGGTGGCCACGTGGGTGACCTCGTGGGTCAGGACGACGCCGCGGCCCGCCGCGCTGAGCTCCGCCCAGCCCTCCGGGTTGACGACGACCCGGTCGGCAGGGGCCGCGGCGGCGCCCACGCGGCCCGTCGTGACGGCCCCCATGCCCCGGTACTCGGCGGCCGGCCGGCCCAGCAGCTCCGCCATCCGCTCCAGGGAGCCGGGCACCAGCACCACCACCCGGCCCGCCCACGGACCCGGCCAGGCGGCGCCCGCCGCGGGCACCGCCCGGTCCGCCTCCGCCGCGATCGCGGACAGGGTCTGCGGGGACTGGCCGGCGCCGAGCACCAGCGCGTGCGCGCCCCGGACCACCTCCACCGGGCCCTGGTCCCACAGCTGCGGCGGGGCGCCCGGTGCGGGACGGTCCCCGGTGACCCGCCACCGTCCGCCGTCCCGGCTCAGCCGCACCTCGCGCGCGGACCCGGCCGGGGCCTTGTCGTAGCCGGTGAGCCGGTAGTGCAGTTCCGCCCGGGCCGTGGCCCCGGCGCCGTCCCGCCGGACCGCCGAGACCTCGTACGCCCATCCCTCCAGCGGGATCCCGGCGAGCTGCGCGGGCGGCGTCCGCGACCAGGCGGCGACGGCCTCCCGGACGTCCCGCTCGGCGGCGTCGCGCGCCGCGGGCGCCCCGCAGCCCGCGAGCAGCACGCTCAGCAGGAGCGGCAGGACGCGTACGAGGAGCCGACGGACCGGGGACATCCGACGATCGTACGCACGGGCCGCACCGGGGGCCGGGTCAAGGGCGTGTCACCGAGGACACCGGCATCATCCCGACCGGGTCGTAGCGCACCCGGGCCCCCGGGTACGGGGCGTGCACCACCTGCCCGTTCCCGACGTACATGCCGACGTGGCTGGCGTCCGAGCGGTACGTGACGAGGTCTCCGGGCTGTGCCTGCGAGAGCGGGACCTGGCGGCCCGCGTACCGCTGCGCCTGCGAGGTGCGCGGCAGGGAGACGCCCGCCTGCCGGTACGACCACACCATCAGCCCGGAGCAGTCGAACCCCGAGGGCCCGGTGGAGCCCCAGATGTACGGGCGGCCGACCGCGGCCCGGGCCGCCATCACGGCGGTCGCGGCGCGCCCCGAGGAGGGGCCGAGCGCGTTGGGTTCGGGCAGGCCTTCGGGGCGCCCGCCCGAGCGCGAGGCCCGCTCGAAGTCGGCCCGCTCCTGCGCGGGCATGGCGCCCAGGAGCCGGCGGGCCGCGGCGAGCTTGGCGGTGACGGCGCGCTTCTGGCGGGCCACGTCGGCGCGTACGGCGTCGAGTTCGGCGAGCTTCTGCGAGGCCTCGTGGCGCTGCTGGCCCAGCCGGCGCTGCTCCTTGCGCAGTTCGTCGAGCCGGCGGGCCTGCCGGTCGGTCAGCCGGCCCAGTTGGGAGGCCTTGTCGAGGTACTCGTCCGGGTCCTCGGAGAGCATCAGCTCGACGGCGGGGTCGATGCCGCCGGAGCGGTACTGGGCTCCGGCGAACGTGCCGAGGACGCCGCGCATGGTGTTGATGCGGTCCTGGCCGCGGGCCAGTGCGTCCTGGGCCCGGTCGATCTCGGTGCGCAGCCGGTCGGCCCGCTCGCCCGCCCGGTTGTAGCGCTCGGTGGCCTGTTCGGCCTCCTCGAAGAGCCGGTCGACCTGGGCGCGGGCGCCGGCCGGGGGCTCCTGCGGCCGGGCCGGGGCCGCGACGGCCGCCCCGCCCGCCATGGCTGCCACGGCCGCGGCGGCGGTGAGGACGGTGACCTTGGTGCTCCGGTCGAGACTGCCGAGCCCGGGCCGGCGATGGGACGCCACGAGGAACCGCTCCCTTCCGCTGCGCGGGACCGGGTCCGCCCCCCGTGGACGGCCGTGTGCCGGGTTCCGCGCTGGCAGACAGTAGCCGCGCGGCCACACACCGGCCAACGACCGCCGAAGGGCACACACAGTGACGCCCCGCCTCAGACGCAGGTCACCGGCGGGGCGTGTGGTCACAGCGGGGCCGCGGAATTCGCCCGGATGGGCGGTGTGCGGCGCGTCCTGTGCGGGAGTCCCCCGTAGGGGATCCGGGAGGAGGTCCGGGAGCGTCAGCCGACGCGGACACCGAACTGGAACGGCATGTTGCCGATGGCCTCGTACTTGACGCCGCCGCGCGGGTTCGAGGCGTGCAGGACCATCCCGTTGCCCGCGTACAGGGCGACGTGGTGCAGGTCCGAGTAGAAGAACACCAGGTCGCCGGGCTGCAGCTGGCTCTGGCCGATGCGCGTGCCGTCGTTGGCCTGGGTGTAGGTGGTGCGCGTGATGCTGACGCCGGCCTGCTTGTAGGCCCACTGGGTCAGCCCCGAGCAGTCGTACGCGCTCGGGCCGGTGGCGCCGGAGACGTACGCGCTGCCCAGCTTGGTCTTGGCGGCCGCCAGGGCGGCGCCGGCGCGGCCCGAGGCCTTGACGTTGCCGAGGTCGGCGCGGTCGCTGGCGCCGCGGCTGGCGCGGGTGTCCTCGTCCTTGAGGGAGGCGCGCTCCTGCGCCGTCAGGGTGTTGAGGAGGGCCTGGGCCTCGGCGAGCTTGTCCTGCGAGGCCTTCTTCTTCTCGCCGAGCTCCTTGCGGGTGGCGTCGAGGTCCGCGAGCTTGCCGGAGGCCTCCTGGCGCTGCTGCGCGAGCGAGCGCTGCTTGGCCTGGATCTTCTGGACCGCTTCGACCTGCTTGCCGCTCAACTGCTCGAGGGTGGAGGCCTTGTCGAGGTAGGTCTCGGGGTCACCGGAGAGGAAGAGGGCCACGGACTGGTCCATGCCGCCGGTGCGGTACTGGGCGCTGGCCATCGAACCCAGCGTGGTGCGCAGCTGGTTGAGCTCGTCCTGGCCGCGGGCGACCTGGTCCTGGAGCTGCCCTATCTCCTTCTCGAGCTTCTCCTGGTGCTCCTTGGCCCCGTTGAACTTCTCGGTGGCCTGCTCCGCCTCTTCGTAGAGGGCGTCGACCTTGGCCTTGACCTCGTCCTTGCTCGGCTGGGCCGGAGCGGCGGAGGCGCCGTGTGCGGAGAGGGCGACGGCCGCGGCGGCCGTGGCGGTGAGCACGGTCACACGAGTGCGGGTCGGCTGCTTGGGTCGACGGTGGGACGCCACGAAGGCGAGCTCCTTCTTCCTAGAGCCGCCGAAGGAACGCAACTCGGCGACACCTTCGCCGTCACTCCGAATGAGTGACCTACCGCACGAAGGTTTGAGCAGACCCTAGTGACCCGGCTGTGATCAGTTCAAATCCTGTCGAGAAAAAAATCGCTTGCCGACCAGGTTCTTTACCTACAGCCCACGCTCTGTGCAGGGCACTTGACGGTACGTTCCCTGTTGGCCATGCCAAATCGGGCATTCCGTCGACGAGTTACGAAACGCGCGAAAGCCGCTTCAGCAACAAAGCGGACGTCACCGGCCGGGCGCCGGCCTTCGCCACGCCGTCGGCCACCTCGCGGTCCGTGGAGACCACGACCACGGGCCGGCCGGGGGGCTCCGCGCGCACCAGCTGGCGGATCAGCTCGTCCGCCGTCACGCCGGGCTTGGAGAACAGCACGCGCACCCCGCGCGGCGGTGCGAGCAGCACCGGGGCGGCCAGTTCCGCGCCGTCGAAGACACAGGTCATCTCCGCGCCGGTCTGCGCGGCCAGCATCGACAGCCCGCCCAGCAGCCGCAGCCGCTGCTTCTCCAGCGGCATCGTCGGATAGCCGGTCTTGGTCACGTTGTAGCCGTCGACCACCAGATGGGCCTGGGGCAGCGCCAGCAACTGGTCCAGCAGCGCCGGGTCGGTCTCCGACAGGGCCCTCGCCGCGATGTCCTTCGGGGTCATCCGGCCCGGCTCCACCGCGTCCACGGTGTCGGCCGGCCTCGTCGACACCGGAGGCAGCGCCAGCTCGCGGCGCAGCCCCTGGGCCGCGTCCAGCACGGTGTCCAGCAGCAGCCGCAACCGCATGTCCTCGACGCTGCGGCCCTCGCGGGTGGCCCGGCGGGAGGTCTCCAGCGCCGCCTCGACCTCTGCGAGGCGGGACTTGAGCCGCCGGGTCTCGCTCTCGGCGGCGGCCACGTGTGCGGCCGCCTCGCCCCGGATGCCGTCGATCTCGGCGGTGACCTTGCGCAGGGCCGCCTCGCCGCGCTTCACATCGCTCTGGGCGCTGCGCAGCTTGCGGTGAAGCGATTCCGCTTCCTTGCGCGCCGCGTCGAGCTCGGCCCGCACCTGCTCGCCGCCGAGGCGCTGCAGGTCCCGTGCGTGGGCCAGTTCCTCGCGGAGCCGGTCCAGTTCACGCCGGGTCTCCTCCCCCACCCGCTCGGCGTCGGCGCGCTGCGCCTCCTCGCCCGCGGCGGCCACCAGCTTGACCCAGCCGACCGGCCGCAGCACGTACGCGGCGGCCGCCACGTCCAGCGGGTCCGCGGCGGCGGGGGGCGCACCGGACTCCAGCGCACCGGCCAGTTCGGCCTGCGCCTCGCGCAGCTTCTCGGCGACGCGGCCCCGGAAGACGGCGTCCGCCTCCACGGCCGCGGCCATGGCGTTGCCCGCGAACTTGGCGCGCCGGGTCGGGGTGAACCGGGCGTACTGGCGCAGCTGCGCCGGGAGGTCCGCGACCGTCAGTCCGCCGAAGGCGTCCGAGACGAGCGCGACGACCCGGCGCCGCACGCCTTCCGGCAGCGGGCGGTCGAGCACCTCCGCGGCGTCGCCGGCCGCATCGGCCGGCTCAGCGCCGCTTGCTGGCTCCACAATCCGTCACCCCTACCGTGATCTACCTGTGGGCCCGGCTCCCTCAGGAGTCCGTGCCCGGCCTGTCCACGAGCTCGATCTGGTCCACCGCGTTGCACCACCGGCAGCGGACCGACTCGATGGTCTCATTGACCACCTCGCGCTCCTCGACCTTGGGCTCCCCGGCGAGATCCAGGTGGACGTACTCCACGACCTTCGACGAACGGGTGACGTCGAAACGCGTGAGGTTGCCGCACAGCGTGCAGCGCCACCGGGTGGTGTCGGTCGGCAGGGGAACCGTCATCAGGCCGCTCTCTCCTTCGTAGCTGTTTCAATTAAAGCCGCCGTCTGCGTCAATCGGCGGACCGCAGCACGTAACCCTACGGCCTGCCGGTGCTCCGGGTGGGTCCGCTTGGGTCATGCTCGATCGCATGATCGTAAGGTGGCAGGCCCTTCGGGAGGCCGTGCGGGGCCCGGTGGTCGTCCACGCGCTGATCGCAGGCTGCTGCGTGGTGTTCCTGCTCGGTCCGGCCTCGGGGCTGAACCCCTCGTACGGCACGGGCGAGCGGTTACTGGAGACGGGGACCGCGTACTTCCGGCGCTGGGGGGTGGTCCCGGACGAGCTCTTCACCGGGTCGGCGCGGGCGCTGCTGACCCCGCTCACCGCGTTGTTCGTGCACGGCAGCTGGCTGCACCTGCTCGGCAACATGCTCTTCCTCTACGTCTTCGGCGTGATGACGCAGGAGCGGATGGGCCGACCCGAATTCCTGTCGTTCTACGTCTGTACGGGTTACCTGGCCCTGGCGGCGTACGCGGCGGCCAACGCCTCCTCGGCCCAGACCCTGGTCGGTGCGTCGGGTGCGATCTCGGCGGTGCTCGGGGCCTTCCTGTGCCTGTTCCCCCGCGCGCGGGTCACCAGCCTGTTCCCCTTCCTCCTGTTCCTCCCCCTGCGCTTCCCGGCCTGGATCGTCCTGCTGTTCTGGTTCGGCCTCCAGTGGCTGGCGGCGCACCGCGCGGGCAGCGGCCCGGGGGTGGCGTACCTGGCCCATGTGGTGGGCTTCTCGCTCGGCTTCGTCTACGCGTGGGTGCGGTATCGGCGTACGACTAGAGTGAGGAGACCAGCGACGGCCACCGAGGGAGACAGCCAGCCGTGATCACCGCGATCGTGCTCATCAAGACCAGCGTGGACCGCATCCCCGAGATCGCCGAGTCGATCGCCGCGCTGGACAACGTCAGCGAGGTCTACTCCGTCACGGGAACGTACGACCTGATCGCGCTGGTCCGCGTGGCCCGCCACGAGAACCTGGCGGACATCATCCCGGGCCGCATCAGCAAGATCCCTGGCGTGGAGGCGACGGACACCCACGTGGCGTTCCGCACGTACTCCCAGCACGACCTGGAAGCGGCGTTCGCCATCGGCCTCGACGCGTAGCACCTGCGCGCTCCCACCCCTCAGAGCCCGGGCAGGCTCTCCCCGGCCGCGGCGTCGTTCATCCAGTCGCTCCGGGCGGTCGCCCGGGGACCCGGTCCCGCCCCCACGGCCCACTCCCGTACCCGGGCCCGGTCCCGCCACCAGTCCCGGACCAGCTCCGGGGTCCAGCGGGCGTCGCCGTCGCCGCCGTACGCGCTGAAGGGTTCGCATTCGGCGGCGCAGACCAGGGCGTGGACCTCCGCGGGCGTCCGGGGCCGGCGGTACACGAACTCACTGCCGTACTCGTCCTCGTACATGACGTGGTCGGGCGCGCACTGCCGCCCGGTGAGGCAGGTGTCGGAGTCGGCCGCGCAGAAGGGTCCGGGCACGCTGCGCCAGTCCCGCTGCTCCCACCCGTCGGGCGCCGGCCCGGACCAGTCGCGGCCCACCCGGTCGCCCCGCCACGGCGGATGCGGCTCGCCCGCCATCGCGCGGGCGGTCGGTACCGGGTCCCAGTAGGTCATGATCCGTACCGTCTCACACGGCCGGGACGCAGCGGCCTTCCTCCGTGCGGTACTGCCACTTGGCGCCGTTCGCCACCAGTTCCCGGACGGCCCGCACGAAGCGGTCCACGTGCTCGTCGGGGGTACCCGCACCGAAGCTGACGCGGATCGCGTTCAGCGAGCGCTCGCCCGGGGCCGCCTCGGGGGCTCCGCACTCGCCCTGGGTCTGCGGCTCGCTGCCCAGCAGCGTGCGGACCAGCGGGTGCGCGCAGAACAGGCCGTCTCGGACGCCGATCCCGTACTCCGCCGACAGCGCGGCCGCGAAGTGCGAACTGTTCCAGCCGTCCACGACGAAGGAGATGACGCCGACCCGCGGGGCGTCGTCCCCGAAGAGGGAGAGGATCCGGACGGCCGGGACCTCCGCCAGGCCGCCCCGGACCTTGGCGATCAGATGGCGCTCCCGGGCGACGAGGCCGTCGAAGCCCTCCTCGGTCAGGGCCTTGCAGGCGGAGGCGATCGCGTACACGCCGATGACGTTCGGGGAGCCGGCCTCGTGGCGGGCGGCCGTGGTGTGCCACTCGACGTCGACGCCGCCGTCCGCGCGGCGGGCGACCTTCCGGGAGGCGCCGCCGCCGGCCAGGTACGGCTCCGCCTGCTGCAGCCAGTCCGCGCGGCCGGCCAGCACGCCCGAGCCGAACGGCGCGTACAGCTTGTGCCCGGAGAAGGCCACCCAGTCCACGTCCAGCTCCTGCACGGAGACGGGGTGGTGCGGGGCCAACTGGGCGGCGTCCAGGACGATCCGCGCGCCGTGGGCGTGCGCGGCCGCGGCGAGCTCCTTCACCGGCCACAGCTCACCGGTGACGTTGGACGCCCCGGTGACGCAGACCAGGGCCGGGCCTTCCCCGAGCTCCCGGTCGGCGAGGGCCCGCTCCAGGGTGGCGACGGCCTCGTCCGGGGTGCGCGGGGCGTTGAGGTACGTGACCTGCGCGTCCGTCCAGGGCAGCAGCGAGGCGTGGTGCTCGGTCTCGAAGACGAACACCTGGCAGTCGGCGGGGAGTACGGCGGCGAGCAGGTTCAGGGAGTCGGTGGTGGACCGGGTGAAGACGACCTGGTCGCCGGGGCGGCAGTCGAGGAACCCGGCGACCGTGGCGCGGCTCTGCTCGAAGAGGTCGGTGGAGAGCTGGGAGAGGTAGCCGGCGCCGCGGTGCACGCTGCCGTAGTAGGGGGCGTACGCGGCGACGTCGTCCCAGACCCGCTGCAGGGCGGGTGCGCTGGCCGCGTAGTCGAGGGCGGCATAGGTGACCTCGCCGCCGGTGACGAGCGGGACGGTGACGTCCCGGCCGAGGACCGGCAGCGGCTCGGCACAGGCGGGGTCGAGGGGGGCTGCGGGGGCGGGCACGGCGGCGGTGGCGACGGCGTTCGGGTACGTGGACATGGCGGTATCTCCCGGCAGGACAGGCTGAATGGCTTCGGACGGCCCGTACGCGGGTACGCGGATGCGCGGACGCGCATGCGGCACAGGGGTACGGGAGTTGCCTCGACGCACGGACGGCTGGGGGCCGTGCGGAGGGTGAAGAAGGGGCGGAGCCGCCCTATCGCATTCGCTTGCTCACGGAAAGAGCTCCTCGAGAGACCAGGACCCCTGGTGTCGAGGGATCCGCGCTTGCCGTAGGCCTTTCTGCCTACGACCTGGTCATCACCCGGGGCACCCCGCCACGGAAGGAGGGTTGCCGGACAGCAAGCCGGGGCCTAAACGCTGTCACTCGTGACCTGGTCAGCATCCTGCCACAAGATCCCTCACGCGCAAGACCCCGGTCCGCATGCTGGACCGGGGCCATCTCTTTCACGCCGTTCTGTTCACCGCTGCGCGTTGCCGGCCGCTACGCGTTGCTGGCCGCCACCCAGCGGTCCAGGGCCGCGCGGGCGGCGCCCGAGTCGACGGCTTGTGCCGCCCGGGCGATGCCGGCGCGGATCTGCTCCTCCAGGGAGCCCGTGCCGGGGTCCAGGGCCACCAGGGCCGCCGCCGAGTTCAGCAGCACCGCGTCGCGGACCGGGCCGGTCTCGCCGGCCAGCAGGCGGCGGGCGACGTCCGCGTTGTACGAGGGGTCCCCGCCCGACAGCGCGGAGACGTCGACCAGCCCGATGCCCACGTCGCGCGGGTCGAAGGACTGCTCGTCCACCCGGCCGTCGCGGACCCACCACACCCGGGAGGTGGCGGTGGTCGTCAGCTCGTCCAGGCCGTCGTCGCCGCGGAACACCAGCGCCGAGGAGCCGCGCTCCGCCAGCACGCCCGCCACGATGGGCGCCACCCGCGCATCCGCGACGCCCGTGGCCTGCGCCCGTACCCGCGCCGGATTGGTCAGCGGGCCCAGGAAGTTGAAGGTGGTCCGGATGCCCAGCTCCCTGCGGGCCGCGGCCACGTGCCGCAGCGCGGGGTGGAACTTGACCGCGAAGCAGAAGGTGATCCCGGCCTCCTCCGCGACCTCGACGACCCGCGCCGGACTGAGGTCCAGGTTGACCCCCAGCTTCTCCAGCACGTCCGAGGAACCGCTCGCGCTCGACGCGGCCCGGTTGCCGTGCTTGACCACCTTGGCGCCCGTACCGGCCACCACGATCGAGGACATCGTCGAGATGTTCACCGTCTTGGCCCCGTCGCCGCCGGTGCCGACGATGTCCACCGTCCGGCCCGGCACCTCGATCAGGTTGGCGTGCCCGTACATGGACCGTACGAGGCCGTTGATCTCCGCGACGGTCTCCCCCTTGGCCCGCAGCGCCACCACGAAGCCGGCGATCTGGGCGTCGGTGGCCTCCCCGCGCATGATCCGGTCCATGGCCCAGGCGGTTTCCTCGGCGCGCAGGTCCTGGCCGGTCAGCAGGGCGTCGAGGACGCCCGGCCAGCCACGAGCCGCCACGCTGTCGCCGCCTGCCGGGGTCACAACGTTCATGGTCCGCTCCTGCTGTTGGTCGGCCACCCGGTGTCGGGGTCCAGGTCGAATGGGCAGGGCTCCAGCCTATCCAGCCCCGGGGACGGCAAAGAGCCCCGTCCGGACACTGGACGGGGCTCTCGCCGTGGCGACACCAGGACTGACCGAAATCAGTCCCTCAAGCGGGATCAGTGGTGGCCGTGGCCGCTCTGGATCTCCTTGTACTCCTCCACCGTGGGCTTCGGAATCTGGTTGTTCTCGGCGTAGAAGCCCTTGCTCAGCTTCGCGCGGAGCTTCTCCATGCGGCCGACCTTGCGCTCGACACCGTTCTCGTCGACCGTCGGGCCGATCTCGATCGGCTTGTACTGCTCGTGCGCGGTGAGCGTGTGCAGCTTGCCCTGCGAGAGCGGCTCGTGGACCTCGACGAACTCACCGTGCGGCAGGCGCTTGATGATGCCGGTCTCGCGACCGTGCAGCACCTTGTCGTGGTCCCGGCGCTGCAGGCCGAGGCAGATGCGCTTGGTGACGATGAACGCGAGGACCGGGACGACGAAGAAGCCGATCCGGACGAACCACGTGATGTTGTTGATCGAGAGGTGGAAGTACTGCGCGAACATGTCGTTTCCACCGCCGATCAGCAGCACGATGTACTCCGCGATCCAGGCGACGCCGAAGGCCGTACGGGTCGGGACGTTGCGCGGGCGGTCCAGGATGTGGTGCTCGCGCTTGTCCCCGGTGACCCAGGACTCGATGAACGGCCAGACGGCGATCGCGCCCAGCACCACCGGGAAGATCACCAGCGGGATGAACACGCCCAGGACGAGCGTGTGGCCCCACAGGTTGATCTCCCAGCCCGGCATGGCACGGATCAGGCCTTCCGGCATACCCATGTACCAGTCGGGCTGCGCACCGGTGGACACGTGGTCCGGACGGTACGGGCCGAGCGCCCAGATCGGGTTGATCGAGGCGATCGCCGCGATGGCCGCGATGACACCGAAGACCAGGAAGAAGAAGCCTCCGGCCTTGGCCATGTAGACCGGCAGCAGCGGCATGCCGACGACGTTGTTGTTCGTCTTGCCGGGACCCGCGAACTGGGTGTGCTTGTGGTAGAAGACCAGGATCAGGTGGGCCACCAGCAGGCCCATCATGATGCCGGGCAGCAGCAGGATGTGGATCGAGTAGAACCGGGCGACGAAGTCGCCGCCGGGGAACTCGCCGCCGAAGAGGAAGAACGAGATGTACGTGCCGACGATCGGCACGGACAGGATCGCGCCCTCCATGAAGCGGACACCGGTGCCCGAGAGCAGGTCGTCCGGCAGGGAGTAACCGGTGAAACCGGTGAACATGCCGAGGACCAGCAGCAGGAAGCCGAAGATCCAGTTGACCTCGCGCGGCTTGCGGAACGCGCCGGTGAAGAAGACGCGCATCATGTGCACGACCATGCCCGCGACGAAGATCAGGGCCGCCCAGTGGTGGATCTGCCGGATGAGCAGACCACCGCGGACGTCGAAGCTGATGTCCAGCGTCGAGGCGAAGGCCTCGGACATCGTGACGCCCTGCATCGGCACGTACGAGCCGTGGTACACGACCTCGTTCATGCTCGGGTGGAAGAACAGCGTCAGGTACACACCCGTGAGGATGATGATGATGAAGCTGTAGAGGCAGATCTCGCCCAGCATGAAGGACCAGTGGTCCGGGAAGATCTTGCGCATGTTGGACTTGGCCAGGCTGTAGATGCCCAGGCGGCCGTCCGCCCAGTCGGCTACCCGCTCGCCGGCCGGCGCTTTGCGCTTCGAATCGGTGGCAGTGCTCATCCGCGCTCCCAGAATGCAGGACCGACGGGCTCTTCGAAGTCGCCGAGCGCCTCGAGGAAGCCTTCGCCGTTCACGCCGATCCGCAGCTGCGGAAGCGCGTGGCCGGCCGGGCCGAAGATGACACGGGCGCCGTCGGAGAGGTCGAAAGTGGACTGGTGGCACGGGCAGAGCACGTGGTGCGTCTGCTGCTCGTACAGGCTGATCGGGCAGCCGACGTGGGTGCAGATCTTCGAGTAGGCCACGATGCCCTCGTGGGACCACTCCAGTTCCTGCTTGTCCTTGATGTCCTCCGGCTTGATCCGGACGATCATCACGGCAGCCTTGGCGATCTGCGTCTGGAAGTCGTGCTGCTCCTCCTCCAGGCCCTCGGGCACGACGAAGGTCAGCGAACCGACCTGGACGTCCTCGGGACGCAGCGGCTCCATCGTGTTCTGGTTGATGAGCAGCTTGCCCTTGGCCCACACGGTCTTGCGCAGCTTCTCCTCGGGCAGCGGGCCCAGGTCGCGCATGATCATGAGCGCGGACAGCGGCAGCATGGCCAGCGCGCCCAGCATCGTGTTGCGGATCAGCGGGCGGCGGGCGATGCCCGACTCGTTCGCACCGTCGGCGAAGTCCGACAGGACCTTCGCCTTGACCTCCGGCGGCGCCGCGATCTCGTGGCGCTCGTCGGCGACCTCCACGTCGGACATCAGGGTGCGGGCCCAGTGGACCGCGCCCGCGCCGATGCAGAAGAGGGCGGTGCCCAGGGTCAGACCCAGGGCGAAGTTGAGCGCGCTCACCTTCCCGACGGGGAAGATGTACACGATCTTGTCGACCGGGATGGTCACGTACGAGGCGATGAAGCCGATCGTGGCCAGCATCGACAGCGTGAACAGCATCGCCACGGTGCGCTCGGAGCGCCTCGCGGCCCGCTCGTCGATGTCCTGGATACGGGGCTTGTGGACCGGAAGGCCCGGGTCGGCGAACGGGTCGTCCGCGACTGCTACGCCACCGTGGTGCGCGTCGCCCTGCTCACTCGGCAGGTGCTTCTCTTCGGGAATGTCTTGGCTACTCATGACTTCTTGGCCTTAGCGGTGTGGGCCGCGACCCAGACGGCGACAGCGATCAGCGCACCCAGACCGAAGATCCAGCCGAACAGACCCTCGGAAACGGGGCCGAGGCCACCGAGCTTCAGGCCGCCAGGGCTGACCGACTGCTCGCCGTTCACGTGCTGGATGTACGCGATGATGTCCTTCTTCTCCTTCGTCGGCATCGTGCTGTCCGGGAAGGAGGGCATGTTCTGCGGGCCGGTGAGCATGGCCTCGTAGATGTGCTTCGGCTCGACGCCCTCGAGGTTGGGGGCGTACTTGCCGTTCGTCAGCGCGCCGCCTTCGCCGGTGAAGTTGTGGCACTGCGCGCAGTTGTTGCGGAAGAGCTCACCACCCCTGGCGATGTCGGCGCCCGCCGGGTCGTACTGCTTCTCGGTCGGCACGATCGGGCCGGCGCCGAGGGAGGCGATGTAGGCGGCGAGCTGGTCGATCTGGGCCTGGTCGTAGATGACCGGCTTCTTCGGCACCTGCGCGCCGGGCTGCTGGGCGGGCATGCGGCCCGTGCTCACCTGGAAGTCGACGGCCGCGGAGCCGACGCCGACCAGGCTGGGGCCGTCAGTGGAACCCTGACCGCCGGTTCCGTGGCAGCTTGCGCAGCCCACGGCGTAGAGCTTCTTGCCCTCCTCGATGGCGAGGGACTGGGCGGTTTCATCGGCCTGCGCCTTGCCCGCGGGGGCGAAGGCGGCGTACAGCCCCCCAGTGGCCGCCAGCGCGAGGAGTAGAACGACGACCGCCGCCAGCGGATGGCGTCGTCGTGCGGAGAGCTTTTTCACGGATTACCCCGGTGTCAGGATCTTCTGCGTCGGTGTTTCTGGATGGAGTGCCGGGTCTGGCCCGGTGACGTGTTCGCTACTTGATCAGGTAGATCGTCGCGAAGAGGCCGATCCAGACGACATCGACGAAGTGCCAGTAGTAGGACACGACGATGGCCGACGTGGCCTGTTCGTGGGTGAACCTCTTGGCCGCGTACGTCCGGCCGAGGACCAGCAGGAAGGCGATGAGACCGCCCGTCACGTGCAGACCGTGGAACCCGGTGGTCAGGTAGAACACGGAGCCGTACGGACCGGACGAGAGGCTCATGCCCTCGTGCTTGACCAGCTCGGTGTACTCGAACACCTGGCCGCCAATGAAGATCGCACCCATGACGAACGTGATCATGAACCACGACCGGAGCTTCTTCACGTCACCGCGCTCCGCGGCGAATACGCCGAGCTGGCAGGTGAGGGAGGAGAGCACCAGGATCGTCGTGTTCGTCGCCGAGAAGGGCAGATTCAAGGCCGAAGCCTGCTCTGTCCAGTACTCGGCGCCTGTCACGGATCGCAGGGTGAAGTACATCGCGAAGAGGGCCGCGAAGAACATCAGCTCGGAACTCAACCAGATGATGGTTCCGACGCTGACGAGGTTCGGCCGGTTGACCGTCGGGTGCGCGTGCCCGGTATCTACTGTCGTTGCTGTCGCCACGACCGACATTATGTCGGTCGCTTATCCCGCCCTCACCCCGGGGGGTGCCGTTCGGAGTGTCCGGGGCGTGTGCAAGGCCCGAACGGCCCATCAGATCGGCCCGGAGCGTTCATCGGCGAGGCTGTTCGAACCGATGTTGACAGCGGGTCGGACGGAGTAGCATCCCGCGCAACATCAACGTTATTCACGGCACCGTGGAGGAACGAAATGCGGTCGACTGCACGGGTTCTGGTCTACAGCGACGATGCGAGCACCCGGGAGCAGGTGCGGCTGGCGGCCGGGCGCAGGCCGGCCGCGGACCTGCCGCCGGTCGAGTTCGTGGAATGCGCCACCCTCCCGGCCGTCCTGAGCGAGCTGGACGCGGGCGGGATCGACGCGTGCGTGCTGGACGGCGAGGCGGTTCCGGCCGGGGGCATGGGCGTGTGCCGGCAGATCAAGGACGAGATCTTCCGGTGCCCGCCGGTACTGCTGCTGATGGGGCGTCCGCAGGACGCCTGGCTGGCCACCTGGAGCCGCGCGGACGCGGCGGTGACCCTGCCGGTCGACCCGGTGGAGTTCGCGGACGCCCTGGCGGGCCTGCTGCGCCCCCGCCTCGCCGCCAACTCGGCCTGACCGCACCCCTCGGCTCCCGCCGGGGGACACCACCGCTCGTGCCCGGCGGAAGGCTGTACGGGTCGGCCGAGCCGAAGGGGCCGCGCCGGCGAAGGCGGGCGAGCGCCCGGAGAAAACCGTGGGGCACGAGCGGTTTTCGAGGACGCACGCCCGCCTGGAGCCGACACCAGCGGCCCCGGAGGCGAAGCCGACCCCATTCAGACAGTCGGCCGCAGGCGGGCCTTGTCGATCGGGCTGCGGCCTTCCTGGGTGCCCTTGAGGAGGGCGCTGCCGTCGCGCCACTCCTTCCAGTCCAGGTTCCAGTCGCCGAAGCCGTTGCCGAACGGCTCCATCTCGTCGCCGATACTGTTGATCACCCGGACGATGTCGCCCTCGGTGATGTTCTCGTAGAACCAGGCGGCGTTGCCCGTGCTCATGCCGGTGCAGCCGTGGCTGACGTTCTCGTAGCCCTGCGAGCCCACGGACCACGGCGCGGCGTGCACGTATTCACCACTCCAGGTGACGCGGGTCGCGTAGTAGACGGGCAGGTTGTAGTACTCGCTGCCGCCGATGCCGACGGTGTCGCCGCGCATCTGGACGAAGTACTGCTTGCCGAGCACCACCTTGACCCCGTTGCGGGTGGAGAAGCCGGGCTTTCCGGTGGTCACCGGAATGGTGTTGATCACTTCTCCGTTGCGCTCGAACGTGAGGTAGTGCGAGGACGCGTCGGTGGTGACCTCGACCCGGTCCCCGATCTCCAGCTTCAGCGGCTTGCTGGCGGCCCCGTGGAACTCGTCGGAGATCTTGATGCCCTCCAGATTGCTCCGTACGGAGACGGTGGAGTGGGCGGGCCAGTAATCCTTCGGGCGGAAGTGCAGGTTCTTGTCGTCCACCCAGTGCCAGGCGCCCTCGACGCCCGGCGGGGTGTCGACGACCAGGCCCCGCTCCACGATCGCGCGGGCGGCCTTGTCCGTGATGGGCTCGTTCAGGACGGCCGTGATGGGCTGCCCGACGCCGTACTTGCCCTCGTCCGGCCCGAATTCGACCTTCAGGACCTGCTTGGCCGGAGTGGTCTTGAACGTCAGCCTGCGCTGCCCCGGAGCCCCGCGCTCGTCCTCGGTGTTCACCAGGACCGTGTAATGGGCGCCGGCGGCCATCGGGGCGGTGCTGTGCCAGCGATCGCCCTTGGCGCTCAGCTCGCCCGCGAGCCGGCGGCCCTGGGCGTCCACGGCGGACACGTCGGTGATCCGGTTGCCACCGGTCCCCTTGGCGGTGATCTCCAGGGGCTTCTCGGGGTCGAGGGGCCGACCGCCCGGGGGCTGGTTGAAGACGACCTGGTCGCCCGCGTCGTACGGGCGGGCTGACAGCGGGTTGTCTCCGGGCCCGCAGGCGGTGGCGCCGGCCCCCAGGGACGCGACCAGCACGGAGCAGCTGAGTACCGTCCAAAGACGCGGTGAGTGCTTCATGGAGCCAACGCTATGAAGGTATGACCATTACTGCGCGCGGGGTGACTGCAAACGAGGGGCCCGGACTCCTCCGTTGGAGGTGTCCGGGCCCCTGGTCTTCGTTCTGCTTGCGGTACTACTGGTTCTGGTTCTCACCGCGGTAGTACTCGTACACCCAGCCCCACAGGCCGATCATGATGATCGGGGCCGAGAAGTACATGAGCCACCAGCCGAAGATGACGCCCATGAACGCGAGCGCACCGCCGATGCCCAGCGAGAGCGGCTGC
This sequence comes from Streptomyces sp. NPDC002209, assembly GCF_042890265.1. NCBI lineage: Bacteria > Bacillati > Actinomycetota > Actinomycetes > Kitasatosporales > Streptomycetaceae > Streptomyces > Streptomyces sp. NPDC002209. The sequence goes on from NZ_JBIARX010000001.1 coordinate 373,379, forward strand.
CAGCTGTGCGGGGAGAAGAACCCCAGCTCGCCCGCCTCGTCGGCGACGTCGGCCTCCAGGTTGTCCTGGGCCATCTCGTCCACGCGCTTGGCCGTGAAGGCCAGGTAGTAGCCGATCATGACGCTCAGGCCGAAGGCCAGGAAGAGCGCGGTGGTTCCGACGGGCTCCTTCGACCACACGCCGTACACGACGGCCATGATCAGGATGAAGAGGGAGAGCCAGAGGAACATCTTGCCCTGGATCTTCACTTGCCGGCCTCCTTGCCACCGGTGACGGCCTTGGCGGCGACGCTGTGGTCCTCGAGGTGGTCGAGGGCCGCGATCTCAGGGTGGTGCAGGTCGAACGCCGGGGATTCGGAACGGATCCGCGGCAGGGTGAGGAAGTTGTGCCGCGGCGGCGGGCAGGACGTCGCCCACTCGAGCGAACGGCCGTAGCCCCACGGGTCGTCGACCTCGATCTTCTTGCCGTACTTCGCCGTCTTCCAGACGTTGTACATGAACGGCAGCATCGACATGCCCAGCAGGAACGAGCTGATCGTCGAGATCGTGTTCAGGGTGGTGAAGCCGTCGGCCGCGAGGTAGTCCGCGTAACGGCGCGGCATGCCCTCGGCACCCAGCCAGTGCTGCACCAGGAACGTGCCGTGGAAGCCGATGAACAGCGTCCAGAAGGTGATCTTGCCGAGGCGCTCGTCCAGCATCTTGCCCGTGAACTTCGGCCACCAGAAGTGGAAGCCGGCGAACATCGCGAACACCACGGTGCCGAAGACGACGTAGTGGAAGTGCGCGACGACGAAGTACGAGTCGGAGACGTGGAAGTCCATCGGGGGCGAGGCCAGGATGACGCCGGTCAGACCACCGAAGGTGAAGGTGACCAGGAAGCCGATCGTCCAGAGCATCGGGGTCTCGAAGGACAGCGAGCCCTTCCACATGGTGCCGATCCAGTTGAAGAACTTCACACCGGTCGGTACCGCGATCAGGAAGGTCATGAAGGAGAAGAACGGCAGCAGCACACCGCCGGTGACGTACATGTGGTGGGCCCACACGGTCACCGAGAGGCCGGCGATCGCGATCGTCGCACCGATCAGACCGATGTAACCGAACATCGGCTTGCGGGAGAAGACCGGGATGATCTCGGAGACGATTCCGAAGAACGGTAGCGCGATGATGTACACCTCTGGGTGTCCGAAGAACCAGAAGAGGTGTTGCCAGAGCAATGCCCCGCCGTTCGAGGCGTCGAATACGTGCGCACCGAACTTGCGGTCGGCCTCCAGCGCGAACAGCGCGGCGGCCAGCACCGGGAAGGCGAGCAGGACCAGGACACCGGTCAGCAGCACGTTCCAGGTGAAGATCGGCATGCGGAACATCGTCATGCCGGGAGCGCGCATGCAGATGATCGTGGTGATGAAGTTGACCGAGCCGAGGATCGTGCCGAAGCCCGAGAAGGCCAGACCCATGATCCACATGTCGGCGCCGATGCCCGGCGAGCGGACCGCGTCCGACAGCGGGGAGTAGGCGAACCAGCCGAAGTCGGCGGCGCCGTTCGGCGTCACGAAGCCGGCCACCGCGATGGTCGAGCCGAAGAGGTACAGCCAGTACGCGAACATGTTCAGCCGCGGGAACGCCACGTCGGGCGCGCCGATCTGCAGCGGCATGATCCAGTTCGCGAAGCCCGCGAAGAGCGGGGTGGCGAACATCAGCAGCATGATCGTGCCATGCATGGTGAACGCCTGGTTGAACTGCTCGTTCGACATGATCTGCGTACCCGGACGGGCCAGCTCGGCGCGCATGAGGAGCGCCAGCAGGCCGCCGATGATGAAGAACACGAACGACGTGACCAGGTACATCGTGCCGATGGTCTTGTGGTCGGTAGTGGTCATCCACTTCACGACGACATTGCCCGGCTGCTTGCGCCGCACCGGCAGCTCGTTTTCATACGAGTCGGCGGCGGCACCCTGAGATTCGTTGAGGATGCTCACAGTTTGTTCGTCTCCGCATTCCGGGCCGGGTCAGTCTGCTTGATGCCGGCCGGGAGGAAGCCGGTCTGCCCCTTCTCGGCCAGTTCCTTGAGGTGCGCCCGGTAGGCCTCGGGCGAGACGACCTTGACGTTGAAGAGCATCCGGGAGTGGTCGACGCCGCAGAGCTCGGCGCACTTGCCCATGAACGTGCCCTCCTGGGAGGGGACGACCTCAAAGACGTTGGTGTGGCCCGGGATCACGTCCTGCTTGAACAGGAAGGGGACCACCCAGAAGGAGTGGATGACGTCGTTCGACGACAGGATGAAGCGGACCTTCTCACCCTTGGGCAGCCACAGCGTGGGGCCGGGGTTGCCGGTCTCCAGGTTGCGGTCGCCGGGAACGCCCTTCTCGTAGACGCCCTCGGCGCCCGCGGGGAATTCCTTGGTGAAGCGGTCCGGGATGTTGGCGAGCTCCTTGGGGACCTCGCCCGCCTTCGGGGTCGCCGCATCGCCGTCGACGTTCTCGACGTAGTTGAAGCCCCAGCTCCACTGGAAGCCGACCACGTTGATCGTGTGCGCAGGCTTCGGGGTGAGCGCGAGCAGCTTCGACTCGTCACGCGCGGTGAAGTAGAAGAGCACCGAGACGATGATGAGCGGGACCACGGTGTACAGCGCCTCGATGGGCATGTTGTACCGGGTCTGCGGGGGGACCTCCACCTTCGTCCGGCTGCGCCGGTGGAAGATGACGCTCCAGATGATCAGGCCCCAGACCAGGATGCCCGTGATGAGGGCAGCTGCCCACGACCCCTGCCACAGGGACAGGATGCGAGGCGCCTCCTCCGTGACCGGATAGGGCATTCCGAGCCGGGGGAAGTCTTGCCAGTTGTACGAGCAACCAGTGGCGGTCGCCAGGACCGCGCCCGCAGTCAGCGCCTGCAGCAGCTTCCGCCGCATCGGGCGCCGCGGCGAGCGGTCGGAGCCGTAGGGACTCACGTAGCGCCTTCCCGAGAGTCTCGGCCCGCGCGGCCGGCCGCGGCCGTATTCGGGTCGGTCGCCGGCCCTGACGCAGGCAGGGGTTTGGATGTTTATGCGGACCAAACCCTACTGGACGCTATTTGGGGTCGCGCGGGGAGGGTGCCCAACGCGCCGCTACTGCCCCCGAAGGGATGGATCCGCCGTACGGGGGACGGCCCAACACCCCCTGAATGGCGGCCTCCGGAGGGCATCTGACGGCCCCTGACCTCGAACGCTCCCGGCCGCCGGTTAGCGTGGCCGGATGCCCTACTTCGACACCGCGTCCGCCGCTCCGCTGCACCCCGTGGCCCGGCAGGCGTTGCAGGCCGCCCTGGACGAGGGGTGGGCGGACCCCGCCCGGCTCTACCGGGAGGGCCGGCGCGCGAGGCTGCTGCTGGACGCGGCGCGCGAGGCGGCGGCGGAGACGGTCGGCTGTCGCCCCGACGAGCTCGTGTTCACTCCTTCGGGGACGCACGCGGTTCACACCGGGGTCGCGGGGGCCCTCGCCGGGCGCCGGCGCGTCGGCGGTCATCTGGTCGTATCAGCGGTCGAGCACAGTTCGGTCCTCCATGCGGCGGAGTCGCACGAGGCCGCCGGCGGGACGGTGACGCAGGTCCCGGTGGACCGCACGGGGGCGGTGTCCCCGGCCGGATACGCCTCCGCGCTGGAGGCGACGACGGCCCTGGCCTGCCTCCAGTCGGCCAACCACGAGGTGGGCACGGTCCAGCCGGTGGCGGAAGTGGCCGAGGTCTGCGCGGCGGCGGGGGTGCCGCTGCTGGTGGACGCGGCGCAGTCGCTGGGCTGGGGCCCGGTCGAGGGCGGCTGGTCGGTGCTCACCGCGAGCGCGCACAAATGGGGCGGCCCGGCGGGAGTCGGACTGCTGGCCGTCCGCAAGGGCGTCCGCTTCGCGCCCCAATTCCCCGCGGACGAAAGGGAGTCGGGCCGCTCCCCCGGCTTCACCAACCTCCCGGCGATCGTGGCGGCGGCGGCCTCGCTGCGGGCGGTACGGGCCGAGGCCGACGCGGAGGCGGCCCGGCTGCGGATCCTGGTGGACCGCATCCGGCGGCGCGTGGCGCGGCTGGTGCCGGACGTGGAGGTGGTCGGTGACCCGGAGCGGCGCCTGCCGCACCTGGTCACGTTCTCCTGCCTGTACGTCGACGGCGAGACGCTGCTGCACGAGTTGGACCGGGCCGGCTACTCCGTCTCCTCCGGCTCGTCCTGCACCAGCTCCACGCTGACCCCGAGTCATGTGCTCCGGGCGATGGGCGTGCTGTCGGAGGGGAACGTACGGGTCTCCCTGCCGCCGGGGACGACGGCGCAGGAGGTCAACGGCTTCCTGGACGTCCTGCCCGGGGTGGTGGCGGGGGTCCGCGCCACGCTCGGCGTGGCCGAACCGGTGCCCGTGGCGCCGGTGTCGGACGCACTGGAGATCGACGCGCTGGGCCTGCGCTGCCCGCAGCCGGTGATCGAGCTCGCCCGGGTCATCGCCGCGGTCCCGGTCGGCGGGACCGTGACCGTCCTGTCGGACGACGAGGTGGCCCGCCTGGACATCCCGGCCTGGTGCACGATGCGCGGCCACGCCTACCTGGGCGAGGCCCCCCGCCCGGTGGGTGTGGCGTACACGGTCCGCCGGCAGGTGTGACGCCGGCGGGGCCGATGCGGCCCCGCCGGCCCACCCGGGCCCCGGCCGCTACGCGGTCAGGTGGGCGCGGACCTCCGAGGCGGCCGCCTCGCCGTAGGCCTTCGTGAAGCGCTCCATGAAGTGCGCACGCGCCAGCGTGTACTCCTGCGTGCCCAGCGTCTCGATCACGAGCGTGGCCAGCATGCAGCCGATCTGTGCGGCCCGCTCCAGCCCCACGCCCCAGCCCAGACCGGTCAGGAACCCGGCGCGGAACGCGTCGCCGACGCCCGTCGGGTCGATCTTCGCCGTCTCCTCGGGGCAGCCGACCACGATCGGCTCCTCGCCGACGCGCTCGATCCGCACGCCCCGCGAGCCCAGCGTCGTCACCCGGGTGCCGACCTTGGCGAGGATCTCCTCGTCCGACCAGCCGGACTTCGACTCGATGAGGCCCTTCTCGTACTCGTTCGAGAAGAGGTACGTCGCGCCCTCCATCAGGGTGCGGATGTTGTCGCCGTCCATCCGGGCGATCTGCTGCGAGAAGTCCGCCGCGAACGGGATGCCCCGCGTACGGCACTCCTCCGTGTGGCGCAGCATCGCCTCGGGGTCGTCGGCGCCGATGAGGACCAGGTCGAGCCCGCCCACCCGGTCCGCGACCGCCTTCAGCTCGATCAGGCGGGCCTCGCTCATCGCGCCCGTGTAGAAGGAGCCGATCTGGTTGTGGTCGGCGTCCGTGGTGCACACGAAGCGCGCGGTGTGCAGGACCTCGGAGATCCGCACGGAGTCGGTGTCGACGCCGTGCCGGTCCAGCCACGCGCGGTACTCGTCGAAGTCGTACCCGGCCGCACCGACCAGGATCGGGCGGATGCCGAGCTGGCCCATGCCGAAGCAGATGTTCGGGCCGACACCGCCCCGCCGTACGTCGAGGTTGTCGACGAGGAAGGAGAGGGAGACCGTGTGCAGCTGGTCCGCGACGAGCTGGTCGGCGAAGCGGCCGGGGAAGGTCATGAGGTGGTCGGTGGCGATGGAGCCGGTGATGGCGATACGCACGGCGTGGACGCTCCTGCGAGGGACGGCGAGGGGGACATTCAAAACTACCCGGTCGCTGCCCCGCGGCCGACCGCACGAAACTACCCCGTAGTAGGTCTTTCTTCGCCCGCTGCGCCGTGCCTACCGTGCCCCATGACCTCTACCGATGGTTTCGGGTGCGCCGCGAACGGCTCACACGCCGAGAAGACGGCCGACACGCAGCCCGGATTCGCCCGGCTGCTGGGTGACTGCGCCAGGATGGCCCCGCACTGGACGGTCCCGGCGGACCCCCGGCCGGACCGGGTGGCGCCCTCCCAGATCCACGGGATCAGCGTTCCGCCGGCCTCGGCCCGCCTGATCGCCTCCACGGCCGAGTACGGCGAGTAGGGCCGGTCCTCCGGCCGCGTCTTCCGCGAGCTTCCTCGCGGAGCTGCGGAACCGGTTCGCCGTCTGTTCCGTCACAGCCGCATCAGCCACTGCGGTACGGGCGAAGGAGCAAGCGGTGACCAGCGAACAACCCGACACATCACGCGGCACACGGCGGCGGCCGGCCTGGGCCATCGGCTCGATCGCGGCCGCCGTGCTGCTCGCCGGCGGCGGTACGGCGTACTGGGCGTCGACGGCCTACGGCGACGGTACGCCGGGCGGCCGTACGGGTGAGCGCGCGGCCTCGGCGCCCCGCGTCGCGCCGGGCCCCTCGGGGCCGGGCATCGCCCCCGGCGAGCCGGATCCGCACGGCGGCGGGGTGACGTACCGGGCGGACGTCGCCCTTCCCGAGGCCCCGGCGACCGCGCCCGCCTACGCCGCGACGGGCGAGGTCACCTCGGAGGAGGTGGCCCGGCTCGCGACGGCCCTCGGCATCCCGGGCACCCCGCGGCAGACCGGCGACGTCTGGCAGGCCGGGGAGAGCGCGGACGGCGCCGGACCCCGGCTCACGGTGAACCGCAAGGCGCCCGGCACCTGGAACTTCTCCCGCTTCCAGGGGACGGGCGGCGCCGGTGACGACTGCAAGCGCGGCAAGGACACCTGCGGTCCGGCCACCCTCCCCCAGGGCGCCCAGGAGGCGGACGGCGCGGGCGCCAAGGGCGGCACGCCGGTGAGCGAGGAGGCCGCCAAGGCCGCCGCCGCCCCGGTGCTCGCGGCCCTCGGTCAAAGCGGGGCCAAGCTGGACGCCGGGCTCGTCCAGGGCGCCGTCCGCGTGGTGAGCGCCGACCCGGTGATCGACGGGCTGCCCACGCAGGGCTGGTCCACGAAGGTCAGCGTGGGCGCGGACTCCCAGGTGGTGGCGGGCAGCGGCGAGCTGAAGGCGCCCGTCCGCGCCGCCGAGCAGCCGGTGGTCGGGGCCGTCGAGGCGCTGGCCCGGCTGAACCGGTCCTCGGCCGGGACCGGCGGCACGGACCCGGGGCCGAGCGGCTGCGCGACCTCGGTCCCGCTGACCCCGGACACCCCGGTCGGGCCCTCGGACACGCTGCCGTGCAACCCGGAGCCGCGCCCGATGAAGCCGCCGCGGACCGAGACGGTGAAGGGGGCCGTGCTCGGGCTGGCCCCGGGGACGGTGGACGGCGCCCGCGGCCTGGTGCCGGCCTGGCTGTTCGAGGTGGCGGGCAGCAACGGCGGGCCCGGGCGCACCGTGGTCCAGCCGGCCGGTGAGAACGGCTCCACCGCGCCTTCGGCCCCCAAGGGCGGGCGGACGGTGCCCGGGTTCTCGTACAAGGAGGCCGACAAGAAGCTGACCGTGAACTTCTGGGGCGGGGTGTGCAGCACCTACGCCCTGGAGGCGCGGGAGGAGGCCGGGTCGGTCATGGTGAAGATCACAGACACCCCGAACGAGCCGGGCCGGGCCTGCATCATGCTCGCCCAGGACATGACGGTGTCGACGACCCTCCAGCAGCCGCTCGGCGAGCGGAAGGTGGTCGACGTGACCTCGGGCAAGCCGCTCCCCCGGCAGTAGCCCCGTACGGCGAAGGGCCCCCGGCACCTCTCGGTGCCGGGGGCCCTTCGCCGTACGTCTCGCTCCGGGCTCGGCCGGACGACGGGCTTAGCTGAACGAGTCGCCGCAGGCGCAGGAGCCGGTGGCGTTGGGGTTGTCGATCGTGAAGCCCTGCTTCTCGATGGTGTCGACGAAGTCGATCGAGGCGCCGTGCAGGTACGGGGAGCTCATCCGGTCCGTGACGACCTTCACGCCGTCGAAGTCCTTGACGACGTCACCGTCGAGGGAGCGCTCGTCGAAGAAGAGCTGGTAGCGCAGGCCGGAGCAGCCGCCGGGCTGGACGGCGACGCGAAGCGCCAGGTCATCGCGGCCTTCCTGCTCCAGCAGGGTCCTGACCTTCTCGGCGGCGGCGTCGGACAGGAGGATGCCGTCGCTCACAGTGGTCTTGTCGTCCTGTACGGACATCTGCATTCACTCCCGAAGTGGGCGGCTCCCCGCCGGAGGCAGGGAAACGTCGGACTCTTGCCGTCGATGGCAACGAGCGGGGTCGCGGATTCATTCCGGACCCGACGCATGTCTTAGATATTCATGCTCGCACACCGTCGTGGGCGGCCGGCCCCGACGGACCGAGTGCTTCGTCTCAGGGGAATTCGTCACATCGACACTATCGGCATCGTCAAAGTGACGTGAAGCAGCTATCATAGATAGCGTCAAATAGACGAGAAGTCGAAGCTCTGCTTCAGAAGTTCCCCTTGTCGCAGAACAGAAAGGGTGCGTGTCGTGACCACCGCCCAGCCTTTGGACGTCCAGCCGACGCCCCTTGCCCTGCTGCTGCTCGGCCGTGAGGCCGACCCCAAGAGCGAGCGCGGGGTGGAGTGCCCCGGCGACCTGCCCTCGCCGTCGGACCCGGACCTGGTCGCGCGCGCCCGCGCGGCCAAGGAGAAGCTCGGGGACAAGGTCTTCATCCTCGGCCACCACTACCAGCGTGACGAGGTGATCGAGTTCGCCGACGTCACCGGTGACTCCTTCAAGCTGGCCAAGGACGCGGCCGCCAAGCCGGAGGCCGAGTACATCGTCTTCTGCGGCGTGCACTTCATGGCGGAGTCCGCGGACATCCTGACCTCGGACGACCAGAAGGTCGTCCTGCCCGACCTCGCGGCCGGCTGCTCGATGGCCGACATGGCCACCGCCGAGCAGGTCGCCGAGTGCTGGGACGTGCTCACCGATGCGGGCATAGCGGGCGTGACCGTCCCCGTCTCGTACATGAACTCCTCGGCCGACATCAAGGCGTTCACCGGCAAGCACGGCGGCACGATCTGTACGTCGTCCAATGCGAAGAAGGCCCTCGAGTGGGCCTTCGAGCAGGGCGAGAAGGTGCTCTTCCTGCCGGACCAGCACCTGGGCCGCAACACCGCCGTCCGCGACATGGGCATGTCCCTGGACGACTGCGTGCTCTACAACCCGCACAAGCCGAACGGCGGCCTGACCGCCGAGCAGCTGCGGGACGCCAAGATGATCCTGTGGCGCGGGCACTGCTCGGTGCACGGCCGGTTCTCGGTCGACTCGGTCAACGACGTGCGCGCCCGCATCCCCGGGGTGAACGTCCTCGTCCACCCCGAGTGCAAGCACGAGGTCGTGGCGGCCGCGGACTACGTAGGCTCGACGGAGTACATCATCAAGGCGCTGGAGGCGGCCCCGGCCGGCTCCAAGTGGGCCATCGGCACCGAGCTGAACCTCGTCCGCCGCCTGGCGAATCGATTTGCCGCGCAGGACAAGGAGGTCGTCTTCCTCGACAAGACGGTCTGCTTCTGCTCGACGATGAACCGCATCGACCTCCCCCACCTGGTGTGGACCCTGGAGTCCCTGGCCGAGGGCAACCTCGTCAACCAGATCCAGGTCGACAAGGAGACGGAGAGCTTCGCGAAGCTCGCCCTGGAACGCATGCTCGCGCTCCCGTAACCCCTCCCGTACGCCCGAAGGGCCGCCCCCTCGATCGAGGGGGCGGCCCTTCGGCGTCCGCCGGACCGTGCGTCAGACCGTGGCCGGGGACTCCTCGTCCGCGGGCTGCGGGGTCGGGACCACCGTCAGCCGGGCCGTGCGCCTGGCCTCGTGCTTCGCGCGGCGGCGCTCCTTGCGGAGCTCGATCATCGTGTACAGCGTCGGCACCAGGAGCAGCGTCAGCAGGGTCGAGCTGACCAGGCCGCCGATCACCACCACCGCGAGCGGCTGCGAGATGAACCCGCCCTCGCCGGTGACGCCGAGCGCCATCGGGAGCAGCGCGAAGATCGTCGCCAGGGCCGTCATGAGGATCGGGCGCAGGCGGTGCCGGCCGCCCTCGACGACGGCTTCGACGACGCCGAGGCCCTGGGCCCGGTACTGGTTGACGAGGTCGATCAGGACGATCGCGTTGGTCACGACGATGCCGATCAGCATCAGCATGCCGATCATCGCCGGGACGCCCAGCGGGGTGCCGGTCACGAGCAGCAGGCCGAGCGCGCCGGTCGCCGCGAACGGGATCGAGACCAGCAGGATCAGCGGCTGGATCAGCGACCGGAACGTGGCCACGAGCAGCATGAACACGATCGCGATGGCCGCGAGCATGGCCAGACCCAGCGAGGCGAAGGCCTCGCCCTGGTCCTCGGAGACGCCGCCGATGGTGGCCGTGGCCCCCTCGGGCAGGTCCAGTGCGCTGATCTTCGTCTGGAGCGCGGCGCCGATCGCGCCGGTGTTGTCGCCCACCGGCTTCGCGGTGACGGTGGCGGCGCGGGCGCCGTCGATCCGGGTCATCGAGACCGGGCCGGGGACCTCCTTGACCTCGGCGATGTCGCCGAGCCTGACCGGGCCGACGGGGAGCGCCTGCAGTTCGGCCAGGGTGGTGGCCGGCTGCGCGGACTTGATGACGATGTCCCGCTCGGTGTTGTCCAGTACGGCCTTGCCCGCCGGGTTGCCCCGTACGGCCTGGGCCACGATCGCGCCGAGCGCGGCCTGGTTCAGGCCCGCCTCGGCGGCCTTCGGGGTGGCGGTGACCGAGATCCGGGGCACGGACTGGGACAGGTCGCTCTGTACGTCGGTGACGTCGTCGAGCGTGGCCACCTCGGCCCGGACCTGCTCGGCGGCCTTGGCGAGGACGGCCGCGTCCCCCGCCTTGACGACCACGCTGAGGTTCTGGCTGCCGAAGCCGCCGCCGGCCGAGATGCTGGTGTCGCCGATGCCGTCGAGCTTGCCGAGGGCGTCCTCGATGCGCTTCTTGACGCCCTCGGAGTCGCCGGAGTCCTCCAGGGTGACCTGGTACGAGGCCTGGTTGGAGCCCGTGCCGCCGCCGAAGGCGGCCAGGAAGCCGGAGGAGCCGACGGTGACCTGGTAGTCCTTGACGCCCTTGACCTCGGTCAGGGCCTTCTCGACCCGCCGGCTGGCGGCGTCGGAGGCGGCCAGCGAGGTGCCCGGGGGCAGTTGCTGCTTGACCGTCAGGACGCTCTGCTCGCCCTGGTCGAAGAAGTTGGTCTTCAGCAGCGGGGTCATGGCGAAGGTGGCGACGAGCACCACGACCGCGACGGCGAGGGTGGCGATCCGGCGGCGGGTGACCAGGCCCAGGGCCCGCACGTAGAACCGCTGGAGGCGGCTCTTCGCCTCCTTCTCCTCGGCTTCGCGCCGCGCCTTCGTCGCGCTCTCGGCGTTCGCCGGGTCGACGCCCTCGGGCGCGCGCAGGAACCAGTACGACAGCACCGGCACGACCGTCAGGGAGACGATGAGCGAGGCCAGCAGGGCCGCGGCGACGGTGAGGGAGAACGGGCCGAAGAACTCGCCGACCATGCCGCCGACGAAGGCGATCGGCAGGAAGACGGCGACGGTGGTGAGCGTGGAGGAGGTGACCGCGCCGGCGACCTCCTTGACCGCGGCGATGATCGCGGCCTCGCGCTCCTCGCCGTAGCCGAGGTGGCGCTTGATGTTCTCCAGGACCACGATCGAGTCGTCGACGACCCGGCCGATGGCGATGGTGAGCGCGCCGAGGGTCAGCATGTTGAGCGACAGGTCTCGGGTCCACAGCACGATCAGCGCGAGGACCACGGACAGCGGGATGGAGACCGCGGTGACCAGCGTCGAGCGCAGCGAGGCCAGGAAGACCAGGATCACGATCACCGCGAAGAGCAGGCCGAGCAGGCCCTCGGTGGTGAGGCTGGAGATGGACTTGGCGACGGGCGGGCCCTGGTCGCTGACGACGGTCAGCTCGGCGCCGGCGCCGAGTGCGGTGCGCAGCTCGGGCAGCTTGTCCCGGACGGCGTCGGAGATCGCGACGGCGCTGCCGTCCTTGTCCATGGTGAGGACGAGGGCGAGGCTGGGCTTGCCGTTGGTGCGGGTGAGGGAGACGGCGTTGGCGGGCTCCTGCTTGACGGTGGCGACGTCGGCCAGGCGCACGGCCGGCTTGCCGGGGCCGGCGCTCAGGCGCAGGTCCTCGAGCTGGGCGAGGGAGGTGTAGCCGCCGCCGACGCGGACGGTCCGGTTCTTGCCCGCCTCGTCGAAGGAGCCGGCGGGGACGGTCGCGCCGCCCGCCTGGAGGCCCTGTGCGAGGGCGGCGCCGTCGAGGCCGGCCGCCGCGAGCTTGGCGTTGTCGGGGGTGACGGCGATCTGGAGGTCCCGGACCCCGTCGACGGTGACCTGGCCGACGCCCTCGATGTCCTCGAGGACGGGGACGACGGAGCGGCTGAGCTGGTCGGCGAGGGCCTGCTGGTCCTTGTCCGAGGTGACGGCGAGGACGACGGTCGGGATGTCGTCGGTGGAGCCGGCCACGACCTGCGGGTCCACCTCGGCGGGCAGCCGTACTCGGGCCCGGTTCACGGCCTGCTGGACGTCGGCGACGAGCTGCTTGGTGCCGCTGTCGCCGTAGTCGAACTTGGCCATGATGAGGGCGTTGCCCTCGCTGGCGGTGGACGTGATGCCGGTGATGCCGTCGACGCCCTTGAGGGTGGCCTCGATCGGCTCGATGACCTGCTTCTCCACCACGTCGGGCGAGGCGCCCTGGTACGGCGCGAGCACGGACACCATCGGCAGTTCGATGGACGGCAGCAGCTGCTGCTTGAGCTGCGGGATGGCTATGGCGCCGAAGAGCAGTGCGGTGATCGACACGAGGCCGATCAGCGCTCTTTGGGCCAGGCTGAAGCGGGACAGCCAGGACATGGGTGTGGGATCTCTCTTCAGTGGCGTGCGCGGGGCTGGGCCTGAAGGCCGCGGGCCTTCAGCCTTCCGCACGCAGGGGCGGTGCTGCGTCGCCCCAAGGTGCCGCGTCTTTATGCGCCGCATACCGCGTCCGCAGTACGCGGCCGTACTCCACGTCGCGGGGGCGCTCAGTCGGCCCGGGGCCGGACGAGTCCCGATTCGTAGGCGATGACCACCAGTTGGGCCCGGTCGCGGGCGCCGAGTTTGGCCATGGCCCGGTTCACGTGGGTCTTGACGGTGAGCGGGCTGACCTCGAGCCTGCCTGCGATCTCGTCGTTGGACAGGCCCGCGGCGACGTGGACGAGGACCTCGCGCTCCCGGACGGTCAGCGCGGCGAGCCGTTCGGCGTGCACGGCGGCGGGGCCGGGGTCGGCGCCGCCGCCCTGGGCGAGGAAGGTGGCGATGAGCCCTTTGGTGGCGGCCGGGGACAGCAGCGCCTCCCCGGCGGCGGCGACGCGGATGGCGTTGAGCAACTCCTCGGGCTCGGCGCCCTTGCCGAGGAACCCGGAGGCGCCGGCCCGCAGGGACTGCACGACGTACTCGTCCACCTCGAAGGTCGTCAGCATGACCACGCGGACGGCGGCGAGTTCGGGGTCCGCGCTGATCATGCGGGTGGCGGCGAGACCGTCGGTGCCGGGCATCCGGATGTCCATGAGCACCACGTCGGGCCGGGTCTGCCGGGCGAGCGCGCAGGCCTGGGCGCCGTCGGAGGCCTCGCCGACGACCTCCATGTCGGGTTCGGAGTCGACCAGCACCTTGAAGGCGCTGCGGAGCAGGGCCTGGTCGTCGGCGAGCAGCACCCTGATGGTCGTCGGCGTCTCTTCCACGCCCCGAACCCTACGTGTTCCCTCCCGGGGGAAGGGCGGTCAGCCCAGGGCCAGGACGACGAGGGCGGTGGTCCCCGCGATCTCCGCGAGGGCGCCGAAGACGTCGCCCGTGACCCCGTCGAAGCGGCGTACGCACCGGCGGAGCAGCAGCTCCGCCGTCGCCAGGGCGATCAGGACCGCGCCCGCGCACTGGACGGCGGCGCCCGGCCCCACCGGCAGGGCGGCGACCCCGGCCGAGGCGGCCACCAGTGCGGCGAGCCAGGCGGCCGAGGCCTTGGGGAGCACCCCGGCGACGGCTGCCCCCAGCCCCTCGGGGCGGGCCGGCGGTACGCCGTCGCGGGAGGCCAGCGTCATGGCCAGCCGGGCGGTGACGGCCGCGATGACCGTCGCCAGGGCCCCGTGGACCCAGCTCTCGGCGTAGAGGTCCGCCAGCGCCCCGGCCTGGACGAGCAGGACCAGCAGCAGCGCCACCACCCCGAAGGGGCCGATGTCGGACTGCTTCATGATCCGCAGCGCCGCCGCGGCCGGCTTCGCGCTGCCCAGCCCGTCGGCGGTGTCGGCGAGACCGTCGAGGTGCAGGGCCCGCGTCAGGGCGGCCGGTACGGCGACGGTGACGGCCGCCGCGAGCAGCGGTCCGCCGCCCAGGACCAGCAGCAGCACGCCCGGCACGGCCGCGAGGACGCCCACGACGAGCCCGGCGAGCGGCGCGCAGGCCATGCCGGTGCGGGCCGCGGGCCGGTCCCAGCGGGTGATGCGGGCGGGCAGCACGGTGAGCGTGCCGAAAGCGAAGCGCACGCCGTCGCGCAGCGAGGCTCGCTCGTCGGGCGGCGTCGGGGGCGGCTCGGGGGGCTGGTCGTCGAACGAATCTTTCATCGGCGCGAACGCTACCTGCTCACCGTGAGCTGTAAATTGCCCCATACGGGAAAAATGGGGAGCTGCCACGACAGGGGAGCCGGCGGTATGGGTCACTGGTGGTACCGGAACATCGTCGAGCCGGGCAAACTCCCGCTGCTCCTCGCCCTGCTCTCGTTCGTCCTGTCGTTCCTGATCACCCGCGTGATCACCCGGCTGATCCGGGCCGGGCGGGGACCGTTCAAGAACATCACCCCGGGCGGCGTGCACATCCACCACGTGGTGCCGGGGGTCGTCCTCGTGATCATCGGCGGGTTCGGGGCCGTCGGCAGCGGCCGCTACGGCTTCGGCGCGCTGCTCTCCGCCGTCATCTTCGGGCTGGGCGCCGGCCTGGTGCTGGACGAGTTCGCGCTGATCCTGCACCTCGACGACGTCTACTGGAGCGAACAGGGCCGCAAGAGCGTCGAGATCGTGGTCCTGACGGCCGCGCTGGTGGCGCTGGTGCTGGGCGGGTTCCTGCCGTTCGGCGTGAACGACCTGACCGCGGAGGAGCGCCAGAGCCGCGGGCTCATCATCATGAATACCGCCACCAACTTCTTCCTGGCCCTGATCGCCCTGTGGAAGGGCAAGGCGCGCACCGCGTTCTTCGGCACGGTCATCCCCTTCGTGGCGCTGATCGGGGCGATCCGGCTGGCCCGGCCCGGCTCCCCGTACGCGAAGAGGTTCTACGCGAAACGCCCGCGGGCCCGCGCCAAGGCCAATCTGCGCGCGTTCCACCACGACCGGCGCTGGGCGGCCCCGCGCCGCAGGTTCGAGAACTTCATCGGCGGGACCCCGGATCCGGAGCGGGCGGCGGTCTCCAAGCCCACGAAGCCCACGAAGCACTGACGGACGCCCCCGTACGGCCCGCCACGCAGCGGCGCCCGGCCCGCCCCCGCGAGGGGGCCGGCCGGGCGCCGGCACATCCGTGTCCTGCCGCCGGGCGGCTCAGCCCGGGATCAGGCCGTCGTCGCTGAGCATCTCCCTGACCTCGTCGAGCGAGGCGTCCTGCGCGGGCAGGATCAGCTCGGACGGCTCCAGCGCATCGTCCGGCAGGGGCTCGCCGAGCCGCCGTACGGCCTCGAGCAGCGCGCCCAGCGTGCGCCGGAAGCCCTCCTCGTCACCGCTCTCCATCTCCGCGAGCAGGTCGTCGTCCAGCTTGTTGAGCTCGGCGAAGTGGCTGTCGGCCACCCGCACCTGGCCCTCCCCCATGATGCGGACAATCATGACGGGCCCCGTCCTACTGCTTGTCGAACCGGTGCTGGGTCTGCGGCTGCTGGGCGCTGCCGGGGGCGCCGCCCTCGATGGCCTGCTGCTGGGCCGACGGGCCGCCCGCCAGTTCAGCCTTCATCCGCTGGAGCTCCAGCTCCACGTCCGTACCGCCGGAGAGGCGGTCCAGTTCGGCCTGGATGTCGTCCTTGGAGCCGAGGCCGCTCTGGTCGTCGAGGGCGCCGGAGGCCAGCAGCTCGTCGATCGCGCCGGCGCGGGCCTGCAGCTGGGCGGTCTTGTCCTCGGCCCGCTGGATGGCCAGGCCGACGTCGCTCATCTCCTCGGAGATGCCGGAGAAGGACTCCGCGATCCGGGTCTGCGCCTGCGCCGCCGTGTACGTGGCCTTGATGGTCTCCTTCTTCGTACGGAAGGCGTCCACCTTGGCCTGGAGGCGCTGCGCGGCGAGGGTCAGCTTCTCCTCCTCGCCCTGCAGGGTCTGGTGCTGCACCTCCAGGTCGCTGACCTGCTGCTGCAGCGAGGCACGCCGGGACAGCGCCTCGCGGGCCAGGTCCTCGCGGCCCAGGGCGAGGGCCTTGCGGCCCTGGTCCTCCAGCTTGGCGGACTGGCCCTGGAGCTGGTTCAGCTGCAGCTCCAGGCGCTTGCGGGAGGTCGCCACGTCGGCGACGCCGCGGCGCACCTTCTGAAGCAGCTCCAACTGCTTCTGGTACGAGTAGTCGAGGGTCTCGCGCGGGTCCTCGGCCCGGTCCAGGGCCTTGTTCGCCTTCGCGCGGAAGATCATCCCCATACGCTTCATGACACCGCTCATGGGCTTCGCGCGCCCCCTTCTGACGGACTTCGCTCCAGGTCACCAGCCATGGCGGTCACCCCGGCCTGCCGGGCCGACCACCATCAGAACCCACAGTACGGGCCCTGTCTCCATTACCGCACTGTTCCTGTACGGATGCGCTCCTCCTCCAGGACGACTCCGCCCCCGCCCTTGTCGGACGTAGGGAGTAGGTGCTCCCCCGACGGGCGCCGGGGGGTCCGGGAAGGCCCGACCCGCTGCATGAACCCTGCACAGGGAAGACGCCCGCCGTTGCCGGATCGTTCCCCGCCGGGGTGGGGTACCCGCCCTCAACCACGTACGCTTGGGTTTTGTGTTTGGTAGCCGTTCCTCCAAGGAAGAGAAGGCCGCAGCCACCGACAAGGTGACCGCCGACCTCTCGCAGCCCCGTGACCCGCAGGCCCCGAAGGGCCGCCCGACGCCGAAGCGTGCTGTGGCCCAGTCGCAGCGCAAGGCCGTGGTGGCCTCGACCGGCAACCGCAAGGAGGACGCCAAGCGTGCCCGTGAGCGCCGCCGGGTGGAGATGGCCAAGCAGCGCGAGGCGCTGGCCAGTGGCGACGAGCGCTATCTGCCCGCCCGCGACAAGGGCCCCGTCCGCCGGTTCGTCCGCGACTTCGTGGACTCCCGCTTCTCCGTCGCCGAAATGTTCCTGCCGCTGGCAGTGATCATCCTGGTGCTGAGCATGGTGCGGGTGCCCTCGATCCAGAACATCGCGCTGCTCCTGTGGCTGGCCGTGATCGCGCTGATCATCGTCGACTCGATCGGCATGGGCTTCCGCATGCGCAAGGCCCTCGCCGAGCGCTTCCCCGACGAGCCGCGCCGCGGCGCCATCGCGTACGGCCTGATGCGCACCCTCCAGATGCGCCGGCTGCGCCTGCCGAAGCCGCAGGTCAAGCGCGGGGAGCGACCCTGAGCGGAGGGAAGCCCGGAGCGTCGGGAGACGGCTTCGCGGGGGGCGCCAGGCTGTGGCTCGAGGGCTTGGGCGGACTGCGCAACGCCGTCCGCCAGGAACTCGTGGGCCGGCAGGTCGACGAACAGATCGCGCACCGCTTCCCGGTCGGGCAGCGGCTGCGCGTCCTGGACGTAGGCATGGGCCAGGGCACCCAGGCGCTGCGTCTCGCCCGCGCCGGGCACAAGGTCACCGGACTGGAGCAGGACCCGGAGATGCTCGCCGTCGCCCAGGAGGCGCTGGCGGCCGAGCCGGCCGGGATCCGGGACCGGGTCCGGCTCATGGAGGGCGACGGCCGCGAGACCGGCGCGCACTTCCTGCCGGGCAGCTTCGACGTGGTGCTGTGCCACGGCGTGCTGATGTACGTGCCCGAGCCGGACGCCATGCTCGCCGGGCTGGCCCGGATGCTGGCGCCCGGCGGACTGCTGTCCCTGCTGGTGCGCAACGGCGACGCCCTCGCGATGCGGCCCGGACTGGACGCCGACTGGCAGGCCGCTCTGGCCGCCTTCGACAGCATCGACTACACGAACCGGCTGGGCCTGGACGTACGGGCCGACCGGCTGGCCGGGCTCACGGCCACCCTGTCCGGGATCGGCGCACCGCTGCAGGCCTGGTACGGGGTGCGCGTCTTCACCGACGGGACCGAGGCCGGGGAGAAACTTCCCCCGGACGAGGAGCTGGAGCGGCTGCTGTCCGCCGAGGAACGCGCCGGGCGGACCGATCCGTACCGCGGGGTCGCGGCGCTGCTGCACCTGTGCGGCGTACGGGGCTGACCCGCCCCCGGCACCTCGACCGGAGAAGCCCGGACCCCGTACGGGGTCCGGGCTTCCTGCATCGGCAGCCGCCGCTCAGGCGTTCAGAGCCTCACGCAGGCTCATCGTGTACAGCTCGGTGCCGTTGTCGTCGGACAGCTTCACCTGCTCGGTGCCGCCTTCCAGCAGCTCCTTCCAGACCTCGCCGATCCACGACTCCGCGTCGCCCTGCGTGGTGAACTCCTCCGGCTCGACCGCCGGGCTCGTCTCGGTGCCGTCGGCCTTCTCGAACCGCCACGTCCACGCCATGTCCGCCTCCGTTGCTCGTCCGCTGCTCGCACGCTGTGCGTCTTGAGTCTGCCCGCAGAGTAGCCGGGCGCGCACCAGTCCCGGCGACGCGGGAGGATCTTCTCGTGGAACTCACTCTGCTCGGCACCGGCACACCCGAAGGACTGCCCCGCCCCGGCTGTCCCTGCGCGGCCTGCGCGGTCTCCGTCGGCCCCCGGTCGCGCGCCGCGACGTCCCTCCTCGTCGACGGGGCGCTGCTGCTCGACCTGACCCCCGGGGCGGTGCTGGCCGGCGCACGCGCGGGGCATTCGCTGGCCGGCGTACGGCAGGTCCTGCTCACCCATCCGCACGACGGGCCGCCGGTCGAGCTGCCGCCGGGGCTGCCGGCCGCCGGGCGGGTGCCGGACGGGCGGGAGCTCGCGGTGATCAGCGGGCACCGGGTGCGGGCGGTGCCGATGGACGCGCCGGGCACCGGGTACGAGGTGACCGGGCCGGACGGGAGCCGGCTGCTGTACCTCCCGCCCGGCGGGGCGCCGGCCGGAGCGAACGGCGCCGCCGGGCAGCGCCCGTACGACATGGTCCTCGCGGACGTGCTGGGCCGGCCGGAGGCGCTGGCGCGGCTGCGGGCGAGCGGCGCCGCCGGGCCGACCACCGACGTGATCGCCGTGCACCTGGACCACGACACCCCGCCGGGCCGGGAGCTGGAGCGCCGGTGCGCGGCGGCCGGTGCGCGGGCGGTGCCGGACGGGACGACGGTGACGGTGGGCGAGTACCACGCGGTGCCGGACCTGCCGCGCCGGACGCTGGTGCTCGGCGGGGCCCGTTCGGGGAAGTCCTTCGAGGCGGAGCGACGGCTGGGGAGCTTCCCGGAGGTGGTCTACGTGGCCACCGGCGGCTCCCGGGACGGCGACGCGGAATGGGCGGCGCGGATCGGCCTGCACCGGGAGCGGCGGCCGGGCAGCTGGCGCACGGTGGAGACGTGCGAGCTGGCGCCCCTGCTGGTGGAGGGAGGGCCGCCGCTGCTGATCGACTGTCTGGCGCTGTGGCTGACCGACGCGATGGACCGGGCGGGGGCCTGGGACGACGCCGTCTGGGCGGCGCAGGGGCAGAAGGAGCTCCGGGAGCGGGTGGCGGAGCTGGTGGCGGCCGTGCGGGCGACCCGCCGCACGGTGGTGGCCGTCAGCAACGAGGTGGGCTCGGGCATCGTTCCCGCGACCGCGTCCGGCCGGCGCTTCCGCGACGAACTGGGGCGTCTGAACAACCTGGTGGCCGCCGAGTGCGAGCACGTCCTGATGGTGGTCGCGGGGCAGGCGGTGGTCCTGAAGGACTGACCCCGCACCCCGCCCGGCGGGCGGCGCGGACGGGGCTTGGGGAGGGCCTTACCCGCTGTACGCTCTGGCAGATGACCACGCTGAATCTCGACGACTTCTCCGATCTGATCGAACGCCCCGACGGGGGCGTCCGGCGTGACGCCGAGGAACGCCGTGAGCGGCTGGCCGTGCCGGCCGGGGCGCTGGGGCGGCTCGACGAGCTCGCCGAGTGGCTGGCCGCCGCGCAGGGACGGGTGCCCGTCCGGCCGATCGAGCGGCCCCGCGTCGTGCTGTTCGCCGCCGACCACGGGATCGCCGCCGAGGGGGTCTCCGCCCGCGCCGCCGGCAGTGCGCACGAGCTGGTGCGCTCCGTGCTCGACGGGAACAGCCCCGTCTCGATCCTCGCCGGGCGCCTCGGCGCCACCGTACGGATCGTGGACGCCGGCCTGGACTGCGAGCCCGGGCTGCTGCCCGAGGACGTGGTCCGCCACCGCGTACGCCGCGGCAGCGGGCGGATCGACATCGAGGACGCGCTCACCCTCGAGGAGGCCGACGCGGCCCTGCGGCTCGGGATGCGGATCGCCGACGAGGAGGCCGACTCCGGCACCGACCTCGTGGTCCTGGGGGACGTGAGCGTCGGGGGGACCACGGTCGCGGCGACGCTCGTCGCCGCCCTGTGCGGAACCGATGCTTCTGTGGTCACCGGACGCGGCGGGCTGCCCATCGACGACCTGACGTGGATGCGCAAGTGCGCGGCGATCCGCGACGCGCTGCGCCGGGCCCGCCCGGTCCTGGGCGACCAGGTGGCCATGCTCGCGGCGGTCGGCGGCGCCGACGTGGCCGCGATCACCGGGTTCCTGCTCCAGTGCGCGGTCCGCCGTACGCCGGTCATCCTCGACGGCATCGTCTCGGCTGCCTGCGGACTGGTGGCCCAGCGCGCCGCGTTCCGGGCGCCCGACTGGTGGCTGGCCGGGCAGGCCAGCGGCGAGCCGGGCCAGACGAAGGCCCTGGACCGGATGGCGCTCAACCCGGTGCTCGACCACGGCGTCACTGTGGGAGAAGGAACCGGGGCATTGCTGGCTCTCCCCCTGGTCCAGGCGGCCGCCGCACTCGCGGCGGAACTCCCGGAGCAGGCGGTGCAGGAGCCGAAGGAGTAAGGGGTGTCCGGCCGTGATCCGCCGGACACCCCTCGGGGGACATCCCCCGAGCGCCCGCTCCGGGGCTGCGGCTCGACCGGCCGCGCGCCCCCGGACCGGGCCACCGCTGGACGGCGGCGCCCCATATCATCGCGTTTCATGGGAGAGGCCCGCTTGACCAGCGCAGATAGTGACCGGACCGCCGCACAGGCAGTACAGACCGCCAAGGCGGCACAGAGCTCCGGCAAGGACACGAACAGCAGGAAAGACGAGAGGAAAGACGAGAAGAAGGAAGAGGGGGGCGGCCGGGGGTCCGCCCGGTCGCGGCGCAGCGCCGCGTTCGCGGTCTGGTACCTGCGCGCCGTCACCTTCGTCAACTTCCTCAGCGCGGTGTGGCTTTCGCTCGGGCAGGACCTGCGCCGGCACAACACCGCCGATTTCTACACCCCGTACCTGCTCACGGCGGGCTTCGCGTCCGGCCTGTTCTCGCTGCTGCTCGCCGTCACCATGGGCCGGCGCAAGCGGGCCGCGTGGATCCTGAACCTGGTGCTCAGCGGCATGCTGCTGCTGGCCTTCGCCACCGCGGCCTTCGCCCCGTGCACCAGCGGCGACTTCAACCTCTGCTACCCGGAGTTCCGGGACCACACCCAGAACTGGGTCTCCCTCGCGCTGACCGCGGGCTTCGTCGGCGCCCTGCTGCTCGGCCGCCGGGAGTTCTACGCCAAGGGCGACCGCTCCAACCCCAAGCTGGCCACCATCGTCGCCGCCGTCGGCCTGCTGGTCACCTCGCTGCTCGCCGCGCTGATCGTCGGCGCCGCCAACACCGACCCGGACGCCGCCGACGCCACGTTCCTGGCCCGCTGGCGGTACGGCGTGATGCGGCTCATCACCCTGGAGCCCAACGCCCGCGACTACGCGGCGATCACCACGCCCGGCTGGGTGGACATCGTCATCAACGTCATGTCGACGCTGCTGCTGATCGCCGTGCTGCTCGCCGCCTTCCGCTCGCGCCGCGCCGTCGACCCGCTGACCGAGGAGGACGAGGAGAAGCTGCGCGCGCTGCTCGCCAGGCAGGGCGACCGCGACTCGCTCGGCTACTTCGCGCTGCGCCGCGAGAAGTCCGTCATCTGGTCCCCCACCGGCAAGGCCGCCGTGACCTACCGCGTCGTCGGCGGGGTCTCGCTGGCCTCCGGCGACCCGATCGGCGACCCGGAGGCCTGGCCCGGCGCCATCGACCCGTGGCTGGCCGAGGCCCGCGAGCACGGCTGGGTGCCGGCCGTGATGGGCGCGAGCGAGGAGGCCGGGCAGATCTACGCGCGGCACGGCCTGGACGCGCTGGAGCTGGGCGACGAGGCCATCGTCGAGACCGACGAGTTCACCCTGGAGGGCCGCGCCATGCGGACCGTCCGGCAGGCATACAACCGCGTCAAGCGCGCCGGGTACACGGTCCGCATCCGCCGCCACGCCGACATCCCGGCCGAGGAGATGGACGTCCTCCTCACCCGGGCCGACGACTGGCGCGACGGCGCGACCGAGCGCGGGTTCTCCATGGCACTGGGCCGACTGGGCGATCCCGGCGACGGCCAGTGCGTGATGCTCGAGTGCACCGACGGCAACGGCGACCTGCGCGCCGTGCTGTCCTTCGTGCCGTGGGGCCCCAAGGGCCTGTCGCTGGACCTGATGCGCCGTGACCGCGATTCCGAGAACGGTCTGATGGAGTTCATGGTCATCGAACTCCTGGAACGCTCCAAGGAGATCGGCGTCACACAGGTCTCGCTCAACTTCGCGATGTTCCGTTCGGTCTTCGAGCGGGGGTCCAAGCTCGGCGCGGGTCCGGTGCTGCGCATGTGGCGCTCGCTGCTGAGCTTCTTCTCCCGCTGGTGGCAGATCGAGTCCCTCTACCGGGCCAACGCCAAATACCGGCCGATCTGGGAACCGCGGTTCATGCTCTTCGAGAAGAGCTCCGACCTGCTGCGGATCGGTATCGCGGCGGGCCGGGCCGAGGGCTTCCTGGAGGCTCCCGGGCTGCCGAAGTGGCTGAACCGCAGACATCTGGAGACCAATCGTTGACGGCGTGGACGACCACCCCCCTCCGGCGGTTCGCCCGCCGCGAGTGGGGGCCCCTGTTCTGGACCGTCCGGGACGCGCTCGTCCGCGACAAGTGGCGGGCCGCCCCGATGACGCTGGGGGCCGTCTGTCTGACGTCGGTCTTCCAGATCGTCCAGAACACGTCCTGGGGGTTCCAGCCGGTCCAGAACCTCGGGTCGGTCAAGGCCGTCGACCCGCTGTGGCTGGCGGTGCTGCGCACCCCGCTGTCCCTGTTCGTCCCCGCCCTCGACCTGCCCGTGTGGGGGGCCCTCGCCCAGATCCTGCTGGTCTTCGGGATCTCGGAGATCTGCATCGGCTGGTGGCGCACGCTGCTGATCGGCTACGTCGCCACCCTCGCCGGGACCACGTACGCGCGGATCGGGCTCTCGCTGGGACCCGACCACCCCTTCGGCCTGCCGGTGTCCGACCGCATCGTCAACGACACCGGGCCGTCGGCGGCGGTGGTCGGCCTCGCGATCTACGTCTGCTGGCGGTACCGGGCGTACCTGACCGGCGCCGCAGTGATCGTGGTGATGATCGGCGAGGTGCTGGTCAAGGACAACCTGGCGGGCAAGGAGCACCTCGCGGCCATCGCCGCCGTCATGGCGGTGTGCGTGGTCCGCGCGAAATGGGGCCCGGAACGCTCCCGCGCCCCCCTCGGCCGGCGCCCGCCCCCGGCCGCCCCGCTGCCCCCGCAGCGTCCCGGCTTCTGACGCCGTCCGCCCCGCCGGAAGCAGGCCGTACCGTATCGGGGTGACGTCAGACCTCGGGCCGTTCGCCCCCACCCGGCACTGGATGCGGACCCATCCGCTCGCCACCGATGCCGTTCTCGCGCTCGGGGCGCTCGTCTCCATGGTCGTCGGCTCGTTCGCCGATCCGCACGGCCCGCACGGGCCCACGTTCGGGACCCGGACCCCAGAGCCGTTCTCCCTGCTGCTGATGGTGCTGGGCGCGGCCGCGCTGGTGTTCCGGCGGCGGCACACGCGCACCGTGCTCGCCGTGACCATCGGGCTCTGCCTGCTGGAGCTGACCACCGGCGAGCCCCGGGCCCCCGTCGCCATGTCCACGGTGATCGCCTTGTACACGCTGGCCTCCCGCACCGACCGGCCCACCACCTGGCGGATCGCCGTGCTCACGATGGCGGGGCTGACGGGTGTGGCCATGCTGGCCGGCCCGCTTCCCTGGTACGCGCAGGAGAACATCGGCATCTTCGCCTGGACGGGGATGGCCGCGGCCGCCGGTGACGCGGTGCGCAGCCGGCGGGCGTTCGTCGACGCGATACGGGAGCGGGCCGAACGGGCCGAGCGGACCCGCGAGGAGGAGGCCCGGCGGCGGGTCGCCGAGGAGCGGCTGCGGATCGCCCGCGACCTGCACGACGTGGTGGCCCACCACATCGCCCTGGTCAACGTCCAGGCGGGGGTGGCCGCGCACGTCATGGACAAGCGCCCCGACCAGGCCAAGGAGGCCCTGGCCCACGTACGGGACGCGAGCCGTTCGGCGCTGAACGAGCTGCGGGCCACGGTCGGGCTGCTGCGGCAGTCCGGCGATCCGGAGGCGCCGACCGAACCGGCGCCGGGGCTGGCCGTCCTGGACGAGCTGGTGGGCACCTTCCGCCACGCCGGGCTGCCGGTGAAGGTGATGGTCGAGCTGGGCCGGGAGCGGGACCCGCTGCCGGCCGCCGTGGACCTGGCGGCGTACCGGGTGATCCAGGAGGCCCTGACCAACGTGCGCAAGCACGCCGGGCCGGAGGTCCGGGCCGAGGTCAGCGTGGTCCGGGTCGGCGCCTCGGTGGAGGTGACCGTGCTGGACGACGGGGGCACCGCCGAGCTCCCCGCGGACGACGACGGGGGCGGCGGCCACGGGCTGCTCGGCATGCGCGAGCGGGCCACGGCGCTCGGCGGCTCCTGCTTCGCCGGGCCCCGGTTCGGCGGCGGCTACCGGGTGCACGCGATCCTCCCGGTGGCCTAGCCCTGGCCCTTGGGCGGGCAGAACTGCCGCCAGACGCCCAGTTCGTACTTCTTCTGCAGTGAGCTGAGCCGCAGCTCCTGCGAGCGCTCGCACCACTGGCCGATCCGGCCCTCGTACTCCACGTGGAAGACGGCCTTGCCCGCCGCGATGAACGGGGTGAGCCGCTCGCACTCGTCGTACTCGGCGCACTGCTCGTTGACCGCGAAGTCGAAGTCCCCCACCAGCTGCGGGATCTGGTCCAGGTCGTTCTTCAGCCCGACCGCGAGTCCCCGGTCGTGGGCCAGCTTCGCGATCAGCCGGTTGTACGCCAGCTGGTCGTCGGCGGTGAGCGGGAAGCCGGACGTGTTGCGGTAGCCGTCCATGTTGTCCGGTTCCACCGCGTCGAAGCCCTTGTCCCGGCACATGTCGAACCGCTTCGCGATCAGCGGCTCCAGCTCGGCCAGCCGCCGGATGTCCAGCCAGCGCTCGCCCTCCCAGCCGTTGCCCTCGCCGAGCATCGTCTTCGGGAAGGCGTCGGCGTCGGGGCGGAAGTCCTCCCAGGCGCCGGTGGAGAGGTAGCAGATGGTCCGCCGGCCCGCCTTGTTCAGCTCGGCGATCTGCTCCTTGGTGGTGGTGAACCCGTCGACGTCGTACACCGCGGCCTTCACCGAGGTGTCCAGCTTCCCGGTCAGCTGCCACTGCCAGCTGACCGGGGGCTTCGGCTGCCAGCGCTCCCCCGGTGCCGGGGCGGGAGCCAGGTCTTCCGGCTCGTCCGGCCGCTCGGTGGTGCACGCGGCGAGCAGGAGCAGCAGGAGCAGCGGCAGTACGCGGCCGCGCCGGAGCGAGCGCGTCATCCGGCGGCCTCCAGGGCGTACGGGAGGGTCCCCCAGGGGTGCGCACCGGTCCCGGGCACCGCGCAGTGCACGGCGGCCCCCCGCTGCCGGGCGAGCTCGGCGGCGGGCGCGCCCGGCGGGACCGCGTACACGAGGTGGCAGAACCGCTGGGCGGGGTGGTCGGCCGTCCAGGGCGGCACCGACGCGTCCCGGTAGGCGTCCCAGGGTCCCTCGAAGGTGACCAGCAGATCGGCGAGTCCGGCGTAGCCGGGATGCGGGTGGACCCCGTGGTTGAGGACGAGGGTCCGCGCGCCGGCGGCCCGGGCGGCGACGGCGAGCCGCCCGTAGTGCGACAGCAGTGCCGGATCGGCGGAGGCCTGGTCGAAGAAGGCTCCGTCGGCGCCGTACCAGTCGCGGTGGCGCAGCAGGTCCGCCACCACGGCGGCGTGCGGGCGCCGCCCGTAGTCGGTGTCGGTGTAGCCGAGGACGGGCACCCCCGCGTCGCGCAGCCGCTGGGCGACGGCGGCGAACCGCTCGTCGGGGGCCTCGCCCGGCCCGCTGGCGGGGTTGAGGACCACCGAGTGCAGCCGGCCGGCGGAGCGGATCAGCAGCTCCCAGTCCTCGGGCCGGTCGGCGGGGTGCTCGTAGAGGGGCACC
Organism: Streptomyces sp. NPDC002209; assembly: GCF_042890265.1. Lineage (NCBI taxonomy): Bacteria > Bacillati > Actinomycetota > Actinomycetes > Kitasatosporales > Streptomycetaceae > Streptomyces > Streptomyces sp. NPDC002209. The sequence goes on from NZ_JBIARX010000001.1 coordinate 399,865, forward strand.
AGCAGCATGAGGGCCTTCTTCTCGTGCGGGGTCGCGTCGTTCGGGGTCGCGTCGTGGAGGGTCACGTTGTACCGGTCCGGAATCAGCGGTGGGCCGTCGCGCGGCCGAGGAGCAGGCAGACCAGCGTGCCCAGCGCGGCCGCGGCCGCACCGGCCACGACGAGCTGGACCAGCCGCGGCTGCCCCAGCCCCAGCAGCAGCGCCAGGCTCTGGGCGACGGCCGCCGAGGCGCAGACCACGGCCGCGGGCCGGACCGCCCCGAAGGACTGGAGCAGCAGCCCGGTCCACATGACGGCGCCGAGCAGCAGCAGGGTCGCGACCCGGATGCCGGTCAGGCCCGGGGCTCCCGGCCAGAGCAGGGTGCCGACCAGCCCGAGGAGCAGCAGCACCGCCAGGTACGCGGCGAGGCAGCGGCCCAGCGTGCCGAGCATCCGCAGCCAGAACTTCCGGGGTGAGCGGGCCGCCCGCAGCCCGGCGAGGCTCTCGCTGCGGAACCGGTGGAGCAGCCATTCGGCGGGGCCCATGCTGAGGGTGAGCGCCACCGCCGAGGGCGCGGCGACGGCCTCGGCGGGCCCCCCGGCGAGTACCTCGCCCAGTGCGGCGTACAGCACGAGCAGGCCGGTCCCGAGCCCGAACATCCCGTACGGCACGGAGTCCCCGATGCGGGGTCCGCGCGGGCCGTGCTCCTCCTCGGCGCCCCGCAGCATCCGCCAGCGCACCGGGCCCTCGCCGGGCCGGTGTGCGGCCCAGCCGCGGATCCGGCGCACGCCGGCCCGTACGCCCTCGGCCAGCGGCAGCTCCCGTACGGCGAGGGTGCAGGCGGCCAGCAGGGACACCAGCAGCAGGCCCACCCGCACCGGCACGGGCGGGTCGGTGAACAGTGCGAGCAGCGACCCCGCGGCCATCGGGGCGAGCGCGGCGAGCAGCACCCGCTCCCGGCCGAGGACCAGCAGCACGGTGGCGGCCCCGACGTACAGGGCCTGCCCGGCGGCGAACGCGTAACTGAACGGCGGCCCGCCGGGCACGGTCAGCGCGGCGGCCATGCCGAGCAGGGCGCCGACGGGGGCCCCGACGAGCAGGGTCCGCCCGGCGGCGGCCCGGTCGCCGAGGCCCAGCCAGGTGTAGGCGCGGTGGGACAGGGTCTGGTCCCACACCCAGCCGATGAGCGCCCCGGCGAGCAGGGTCAGCGTCCCGGCGGGCAGCCCGAGCCGGTCCTGCGGGCCCTCCAGCAGCGGGGCGCCCAGGACGTACGCCAGACCGGGCAGCGCGAAGATCACCCCGCGGAGCAGGCAGGCGGTGAGGGAGACCTTCCAGGGGTCGGGGACGTGCTCCGGCTCGGGGAAGGCGCGGGGCACCCGGTCGTAGAGCTCCTCGGCGAGGCCGAAGGAGTCGTGGCGCCCGTAGGTGAGCCGGATGTGCTCGTCGGTCATCCCGTCGGATTCGAGGATGGCGGCGATCTCGTCGGGGTGGACGGCGGCCGCGATGAACGGGCCGAGGCGTTCGGCGAGTTCGTCCATCGGGTCGCCGGCCGGGCCGTCGTCCCCCGGATCGGTGTGCCGGGGCCGGGGGATGGCGGGCAGGGTGTCGCCGCCGGGGACGCGCAGCCAGAGGGATCCGCTCACCACAGGCTCCCGTCGGCGGCGAGTTCGCGGTACCAGGGGTCGGCGACGCGCTGCGTCCAGTCGTCGCCCGCGCGGACGGGCGGGACGGGCTGTCCGGCTTGGGCGAGGCCGCGGTAGATGTGCCGGAAGCCGTCCACGGACTGGTGGAGGGTGAACTTCTCGATGACCCGCCTGCGGGAGCGCCGGCCCAGTTCGGCGCGGCGTTCGTCGTCGCGGAGCAGGGCGAGGGTGGCGCGGGCCATGGTCTCCGGTTCGCGCGGCGGGACCACGAGCCCGGTGTCGCCGACGGCCTCCCGCACTCCGCCGACGTCGGTGGAGACGGTGGTGCGCCCGCAGGACATGGCCTCGATGATGCTGAAGGGGAAGCCCTCGCTGATGCTGGAGAGCATCACGACGCTGCCTGCCGCGTAGGCCTGCGCGACCTCCGCGATGCGGCCCTCGTACGAGATGCCGTCGCTCACCCCGAGTTCGGCGGCGAGTTTCTCCAGGCGGAGCTTGTACTCCTCGCAGCCGGCCGGGACCGGGCCGAACAGGCGCAGCCGCAGGGCGGGCAGTTCCCCGCGCATGAACGCGTAGGCCCGGATGAGGGTTTCCAGGTCCTTGATCGGGTCGATGCGCCCGCACCAGCTGAGGGTGGGCACCTCGGGTTCGGGTCCGGCGTCGGGGAAGGCGTACGGGTCGACGCCGTTGTAGACCGTGCGGATGCGGTCGGGGGCGGCGCCGCCGCGCTCCTCCCAGCGGCGGTTGTACTGGTTGCACGGGGTGATGAGGTCGGCCTGCCGGTAGCCCTCGGAGTTGAGCTCCCGGTAGAAGCCGAGCATCAACGCCTTGACCGGCCAGCGCTGCTGCGCGGTGCGGTAGCCGAGGTAGCGCTCGCGCAGGTAGATGCCGTGCTCGGTGAGCAGGAAGGGCACCCGGTCGAGGTACTTGGCGGCGAGGGCCGGGAGGGTGGCGAGCCCGCTGCTGACGGAGTGCGCGACGCTGTCGGGCGGGATCCGTACGCAGAGCGGCCGCAGCGCGTGCTCGAGCAGGTCGGTGGCGGTGAGCGCGTCGTGGACGGTGGGCTCGGCCGCGGCGGTCACGAGGCCGGGGCGGGTCCAGACGGTCATCAGCAGCCGCAGGACCGTTTCGGAACGCAGGGCCGGGGCGAGGCGGCCGGCCCGGGCCAGGACGGCGAGCTCGTGCAGGGCCTCGGAGAACCCGCCGCGGTCGGGGTCGAGGAGCGAGAGCAGGAAGGTTTCGTACGTCTCGGTGAAGCGGCGTTGCGCCTTGCCCCGCAGGGCGGAGCGGCGGCTGCGTCCCGGAGCCGGTCCCCAGAGCGGGACGACGGTGTGCCGGTAGACGTTGCGCGGCAGCTCCCAGGTGACCGGCTCGCGCCCGGAGCCGGTCAGGGCTATGACGTTGAAGTCGACCTCCGGCATCCCGCGTACCAGCTGGTCGCACCAGGTGCTGACTCCCCCGTGAACGTGCGGATAGGTGCCTTCGGTGAGCATGGTGACATGACGCCCATGGCTCATGCGCTGTGTCCCCCCAGGACTGATTCTTCAAGGCTCGGTCCGCCTCCGGGAGCGTTGTCTGCTCCCTTCGGCTCCCTCGCACAGGGTTGCGGCCGAGCGGCGGTCGGGGCCGCTCGGCCGGACGGAAGTGCGTGCTCCGGTCAGCTGGGCAGCTTGAGCGTGACGGCGCTCTGCAGCAGCTCGGGCGCGGTCCACGCCGAGCGGTTGCCCGCGTAGGCGGTGCCGAAGTCCGCGGTGCCCAGCAGGAGCTGCTTCTTGGTGCCGGTGGGCGCGGTCATCGGGGCGACGACCCCGGAGGGCGCCTTGACGGTGACGTCGGTCCCGATGCGGTAGGCGGTGACCTTGCCGTCGGCCAGCGCCTTGTCCCAGGCGGCCCGGCGGCTCAGCTCGACCCCGGTGTCCTTCATGCTCTGGTTCACGATCGGGGCGCTGGGCGCGTAGAGCGCGCGGTAGGTGTCGAGGACCTGGTTGAGCACCGGGTACAGGGTGCGGTCCTCGGCGAGGTTGGACTGGTGGACGTAGTGCGGGCGCGGGTCGTTGGCCAGGACGTGGCGCAGGGCGGTCCGCGCCTCGGCCGGGACGATGTAGTCCAGGTAGCCGGTGGTGGTGTTGAGCGGGGCCGGGAGGCAGGTGGAGGTCGCGGGGTTGTCCTCGCAGACTCCGCTGCCGCCGTTGGCGCGGCTGGTGTAGATCCAGTTGTACTCGTCGGCCATCTCCGCGTTGGTGCCCGTGTTGTAGTACACGTTCATCGGGTAGCGGGGGACGGTCAGGGCGGCGCCGACCGCGCGCTGCACGGGCTCGCGCGAGTTGTCGCTGCCCGCCCACTTGACCCCGTTGTCGGCGAGCGCGCCCGCCAGGTTGGGGTTGTCCTGGCCCTGCTGCGGCAGGGTCTTGAGGCCCGAGTGCTCGCCGGTGACGAGCTCGGTGCGGTCGGTGGTGATGCCCTTGGCGGCGGCCCAGTTGTTGTTGTCGCGGATCTGGGCGGAGATGTCGGCCCGGCTCATCCAGTTGATCGCGCCCGCGCTGTTCTTCGTACAGGTCCACGGGACGGTGGTGGTGTTCTGGACGCAGCCGAGGAACGGGTGCGTGTAGGTGTGGTTCATCCAGCGGTACTTGGCCCGGTCCGCGACCAGTTGCGCGGTGAGGGCGTCGGTTCCGCCGTTCTCGGCCTTCCACTCCTCGCCGGCTCCGGCGTTGAAGAGGAGGTCGAGCTTGAAGTTCTTGCTCGTCTGCCACTGCGCCGCGTACTGGGCGTCGGCGGCGGTCATGCGGATGGTGCTCTCCTTGCCCTCGCCGCCCGCACAGGCGTAGTCGCCGGGCGTGCAGTTGAGGTCCTTGCTCCAGCGGGCGTCCGGGGCGAAGACGTCGTCGACGTGGACCGCGAAGTAGCTGCGGCTCTGGCCGAGGTGGACCCCCTGGGTGAGCCAGTCGACGATGCCGCGGGCCAGCAGCCGGAACTGCTGCTGGTACTGGTTGTAGCCGAAGGTGACGACCAGTTCGCTGCGTCCGTCGTGCGCGTACTCGCCGACGAGCGAGGCCCGTCCGCCGGCGACGGGTGCGTCGAGGTAGCTGGTGTAGCCGGCCCGCGGCTTGCCCATGAACCCGAAACTCTCCGGAATCAGGGCGGAGTTGTCCTCGAAGGTCACTTGACCGGCGAGGTAATTGAAGGGGCCCGCCTTGCCGGCGGCGGTGACGGCGGCCTGGGTGCCGTCGAGCTGCCCGCTGAAGCCGCCGTTGTCGGTGTACTCGAGGCCCACGCCCGGGTGGGCCCAGGTGTACGCATCGACCTGGCGGACGCTGTACGCCGTCTCGTACGCGGTGAGCGCGGCCATCTCGGCCGAGCCCTCGCCGAACGGGTTCTCGTTCGGCAGCACGACGCCCTGGTACTTGGCGCGCGGCCGGCCGTCGACCGTGTCGCTGAGGAACGCGGCGTTGATCACCGGGCGGCCGGAGGCGCCCAGCAGGACGCGCGTGTAGGGGACTCCGGTGTCCCGGAGCTCCGCGGTGATCGCCTCGACCGAGCTGCCGCCGTCGTCGACGACGAGTACCTTCAGGTCGATGCGCGGTGTCGCGGCCGCCTGTGCGGTCGCAGCGGGCATTGCCACGGACATCAGCGCTGCCACCGCCATTGCGGCGGCAGCCCTGTTCATCCGGTTCTTGTTGACCATTTCGGCCTTTCCCCCCGCAGGCATCGCTCGACGACGGCCCTATGGCGGTCGGCCGGGCCGAGGAGGCTCTGTGGAAATCATGCAAAGGGACCCCGCGTCCCCTTGCGAGAGTGGCTCGAGTCTCTCGGACCTCGTCAGGTCTAACGGGCAAACCTGGTCCGGAAGCCACGGATGGGTGAACCTGCCGCCGTCTTGATCGAACAACTTGCCAAACCTTCGAGTGGCGTACGGACCAGCCGGTACGCGTAGGCTCATTTCTGGCGGCCGTCGGGCCGGAATACGATCGCTACGGATGGCCGTCCACCCACTCGGCCCACAACACAAACGGAAGCGAGACTTCACCACCGTGACTGCTCTGACTCTCAGCACTGCCGGCGCGGCGACGCTGCGCGCCGACGCCCTCGTGGTCGGCGTGGCGAAGGGCCCCAAGGGCCCGGTCGTCGCCGCCGGCGCCGAAGCCGTGGACAAGGCGTACGACGGAAAGCTCGCCGCCGTGCTCGACGCACTCGGCGCCTCGGGCGCCGAAGGCGAGACCACCAAGCTGCCGGCGCCGGACGGCCTGAAGGTCCCGGTCGTGCTGGCGGTCGGGCTCGGCCCCGTCCCCGAGAAGGACGAGTCGTACGACGAGGAGGCCCTGCGCCGCGCCGCCGGCGCCGCCGCCCGTGCGCTGCACGGCACCAAGAAGGCCGCCTTCGCCCTCCCCCTGGACGACGCCTCCGCCGTCACGGCCGTCGCCGAGGGCGCACTGCTGGGCGCGTACGCCTTCACCGCCTACCAGGGCGGCGAGAAGAAGGGCTCCGGCAAGAACGGCGGCCCGAAGCAGCCGCTCGCCGAGGTCGCCCTGCTGGGCGCCAAGCCGCGCGACAAGGAGCACAAGGCCGCCGCCGAGCGCGCCACGGTCGTCGCGACCGAGGTCAACGTCGCCCGCGACCTGATCAACACCCCGCCGAACGACCTCACCCCCGAGGCCTTCGCCGCCGTCGCCTCCGCGACGGCCAAGGAGAACGGCGTCAAGGTCCAGGTCCTCGACGAGAAGGCGCTCGTCAAGGGCGGCTACGGCGGCATCATGGGCGTCGGCAAGGGCTCCGAGAACCCGCCGCGCCTGGTGAAGCTCTCCTACACCCACGCCAAGGCGGAGAAGACCCTCGCCTTCGTCGGCAAGGGCATCACCTACGACTCGGGCGGCATCTCCCTGAAGCCGGCCGGCCACAACGAGACGATGAAGTGCGACATGTCGGGCGCCGCCGCCGTCTTCGCCGCCGTCATCGCCGCCGCCAAGCTGGGCCTCCAGGTCAACGTCACCGGCTGGCTCGCGCTCGCCGAGAACATGCCCTCCGGTTCCGCCACCAAGCCCGGCGACGTGCTGCGCATGTACAGCGGCAAGACCGTCGAGGTCCTGAACACGGACGCCGAGGGCCGCCTGGTCCTGGGCGACGCCCTGACCAAGGCCTCCGAGGACAACCCGGACGCGATCGTCGACGTCGCCACCCTGACCGGCGCCATGGTGCTGGCCCTGGGCGACCGCACCTTCGCGATCATGGCGAACGACGACGCGTTCCGCACCTCGATCCACGAGATCGCCGAGGAGGTCGGCGAGGCCTCCTGGCCGATGCCGCTCCCCGAGGAGCTGCGCAAGACCATGGACTCCCCCACCGCCGACATCGCCAACATGGGTGTCCGGATGGGCGGCGGCCTGGTGGCCGGCCTCTTCCTCCAGGAGTTCGTCGGCGAGGGCATCACCTGGGCGCACCTCGACATCGCGGGCCCGGCCTTCCACGAGGGCGCCCCGTACGGCTACACCCCCAAGGGCGGCACCGGCTCGGCCGTGCGCACCCTGGTGCGGCTGGCCGAGCGTACGGCCACGGGCGACCTGGGCTGACGCTCCCCGTGTGAGACGTGACTCGCCCCGGGCCCTTGGAGGAGGCCCGGGGCGAGGTCCGTGCACGACGGAATCCGAAGCAATCCGTAGGTTTCTACGCACGGGTAACCCTTACTTCGGACAGAACGACCTGCCACAGTCCGGGCCCGGCGTCCCGCGTTCCCCCGACAAATGCGAAGATGGGTTCTCGGCAGGACAGGGCCCCCACCACAGGGCCGAAGAAACAAGCGGCCGATTACCAGCCGCCGCCCGGTCACAGAGGACCGGTGCCCGGCGCACATGCATGGAGGACGTGACGTGGCGAACGACGCCAGCACCGTTTTCGACCTAGTGATCCTCGGCGGTGGCAGTGGCGGTTACGCCGCGGCTCTGCGCGCATCCCAGCTGGGTCTGGACGTTGCCCTGATCGAGAAGAACAAGCTCGGCGGCACCTGCCTGCACAACGGCTGCATCCCCACGAAGGCCCTGCTCCACGCGGGCGAGATCGCGGACCAGGCGCGCGAAGCCGCCCAGTTCGGCGTGAAGGCCACCTTCGAGGGCATCGACATCGCGGGTGTGCAGAAGTACAAGGACGAGGTCATCTCGGGCCTGTACAAGGGCCTGCAGGGCCTGGTCGCCTCCCGCAAGGTGACGTACATCGAGGGTGAGGGCCGCCTTTCCTCGCCGACCTCCGTCGACGTGAACGGCCAGCGCATCCAGGGCCGCCACATCCTGCTGGCGACCGGCTCCGTGCCGAAGTCGCTGCCGGGCCTGAACATCGACGGCAACCGCATCATCTCCTCGGACCACGCGCTGGTCCTGGACCGCGTCCCCGAGTCGGCCATCGTCCTGGGCGGCGGCGTCATCGGCGTCGAGTTCGCCTCGGCGTGGAAGTCCTTCGGCTCCGACATCACCGTGATCGAGGGCCTCAAGCACCTCGTCCCGGTCGAGGACGAGAACAGCTCGAAGCTGCTGGAGCGCGCGTTCCGCAAGCGCGGCATCAAGTTCAACCTCGGCACCTTCTTCGACAAGGCCGAGTACACCGAGACCGGCGTGCGCGTCACGCTGGCCGACGGCAAGACCTTCGAGGCCGAGGTGCTGCTGGTCGCCGTCGGCCGCGGCCCGGTCTCGCAGGGCCTCGGCTACGAGGAGCAGGGCGTCGCGATGGACCGCGGCTACGTCCTGGTCGACGAGTACATGCAGACCAACGTGCCGACGATCTCGGCCGTGGGCGACCTCGTCCCGACCCTGCAGCTCGCGCACGTCGGCTTCGCCGAGGGCATCCTGGTCGCGGAGCGTCTGGCCGGTCTGAAGACCGTCCCGATCGACTACGACGGCGTTCCGCGCGTCACGTACTGCCACCCCGAGGTCGCTTCCGTCGGCATCACCGAGGCCAAGGCCAAGGAGATCTACGGTGCGGACAAGGTCGTGGCCCTGAAGTACAACCTGGCGGGCAACGGCAAGAGCAAGATCCTGAAGACCGCGGGCGAGATCAAGCTCGTCCAGGTCAAGGACGGTGCCGTGGTCGGCGTCCACATGGTCGGTGACCGGATGGGCGAGCAGGTCGGCGAGGCCCAGCTGATCTACAACTGGGAAGCCCTGCCGGCCGAGGTCGCGCAGCTCATCCACGCGCACCCGACCCAGAACGAAGCGCTCGGCGAGGCCCACCTGGCCCTGGCCGGCAAGCCGCTTCACTCCCACGACTAATCCACAGTCACGGGCGCGACGACCACTTCCGCACTTTCGTAAGGAGCAACTGAAACCATGTCGGTTTCCGTAACCCTTCCGGCGCTCGGCGAGAGCGTCACCGAGGGAACTGTCACCCGCTGGCTGAAGGCCGAGGGCGAGCGCGTCGAGGCCGACGAGCCGCTGCTCGAGGTCTCGACCGACAAGGTCGACACCGAGATCCCGTCGCCCGTCTCCGGCATCCTGGCGTCCATCAAGGTCGCCGAGGACGAGACCGTCGAGGTCGGCGCCGAGCTGGCCGTCATCGACGACGGCTCCGGCGCGCCGGCCCCGGCCGAGGCCGAGACGGTCGTCGCCGAGGTTCCGGCGGCCGCTCCGGCTCCGGTCGCCGAGGCCCCCGCGGCCCCGGCCCCGGTCGCCGAGGCCCCGGCCGCCGCTGCCCCCGCCGCCTCCGGCACGGACGTCGTCCTCCCCGCCCTGGGCGAGAGCGTCACCGAGGGCACCGTCACCCGCTGGCTGAAGCAGGTCGGCGAGTCCGTCGAGGCCGACGAGCCGCTGCTCGAGGTCTCCACGGACAAGGTCGACACCGAGATCCCCGCGCCGGTCTCCGGCACGCTGCTCGAGATCCGGATCAACGAGGACGAGACCGCCGAGGTCGGCACCGTCCTGGCCGTCATCGGCGCCGCCGGTGCCGCTCCGGCCGCCGCTCCGGCCCCGGTCGCCGCCGCCCCGGCTCCGGTCGCCGCTGCCCCGGTCGCCGCTCCGGCCCCGGTCGCCGCTGCCCCGGCCGCCGCCGCCCCGGCTCCGGTCGCCGCCGCTCCGGCCCCCGTTGCCGCTCCGGTCGCCGCTCCGGCTCCGGTCGCCGCTCCCGCTCCGGTCGCCCCCGCCGCCCCCGCCGCTCCGGTCTCCGCCGGTGACGAGGGCGCGTACGTGACCCCGCTGGTGCGCAAGCTCGCCTCCGAGTCCGGCGTCAACCTGGCCTCGGTCTCGGGCACCGGCGTCGGTGGCCGTATCCGCAAGCAGGACGTCCTGGCCGCCGCCGAGGCCGCCAAGGCCGCCGCTGCCGCCCCGGCTCCGGCCGCCGCTCCCGCCGCCAAGGCCCCGGCCGCCGCGGTCTCCGAGCTGCGCGGCCAGACCGTCAAGATGACCCGCATGCGCAAGGTCATCGGCGACAACATGATGAAGGCGCTGCACTCGCAGGCTCAGCTCAGCTCCGTGGTCGAGGTGGACATCACCAAGATCATGAAGCTGCGCGAGCAGGCCAAGGCGTCCTTCCTGGCCCGCGAGGGCGTCAAGCTCTCGCCGATGCCGTTCTTCGTCAAGGCCGCCGCCCAGGCGCTGAAGGCCCACGCGGTCGTCAACGCCCGGATCAACGACGACGAGGGCACCATCACCTACTTCGACTCGGAGAACATCGGCATCGCCGTCGACTCCGAGAAGGGCCTGATGACCCCGGTCATCAAGGGTGCCGGTGACCTCAACCTGGCGGGCATCTCCAAGGCGACCGCCGACCTGGCCGCCAAGGTCCGCGGGAACAAGATCACGCCGGACGAGCTGTCGGGCGCGACCTTCACCATCAGCAACACCGGCTCGCGCGGTGCGCTGTTCGACACGGTGATCGTGCCCCCGAACCAGGTCGCCATCCTGGGCATCGGTGCCACGGTCAAGCGCCCGATGGTCATCGAGACCCCCGAGGGCACCGTCATCGGCGTCCGCGACATGACGTACCTGACCCTGTCCTACGACCACCGCCTGGTGGACGGCGCGGACGCGGCCCGGTACCTCTCGGCCGTCAAGGCGATCCTCGAGGCCGGCGAGTTCGAGGTCGAGCTCGGCCTCTGAGGCTGACGCCCCATCGGCAAACGCCACGCACGGCGCCCCCGCCCGGAACCACTTCGGGCGGGGGCGCCGTCGTCATACCCTGGTGGGTCCATGTGTGACATCTCGGGGGGCGTCGTATGGCACGGGCACGGGCACAGGTGACGGATCTTGTCGTGGTGCTGCCGGGCATCATGGGCAGTCGGCTGGCGGACGCCGACGGCACGGCCGTCTGGGACCTGTCGGGCGCCGCCCTCTTACGCGGCCTGCAGACCTTCGGCCGCTCCGTGACGGCCCTGCGCCTCCCGAAGGACATCGGCGACGGGGACCCGGGCGACGGCGTCGTCCCCGTGGGGCTGATGCCCGATCTGCACGCCCTCCCCGGCATCTGGCACCCGGTGGACGGATACACGGACCTGCTGCGCTGGCTGGAGCGGCACTTCACCCTGTCCGTGGCGGACAACCTCCTCACGTTCCCGTACGACTGGCGGCTGTCCTGCCGCTTCAACGCGGAGCGGCTCAAGGGCCGCATCGACCTGGAGCTGGAGCGCTGGCGGGCCTCGGCCCCCGAGCGCCGCGACGCCCGGGTGGTCTTCCTCTGCCACTCGCTGGGCGGGCTGGTCGCCCGGCACTACGTGGAGCGCCTCGGCGGCCACGAGGTCACCCGCCGCCTGATCACCCTGGGCACCCCGCACCAGGGCTCGGTGCGAGCCCTGGCCGACCTCGTCAACGGCAGCCGCCTGGCGGGCCCGGACCTCGGCGCGTTCGCCCGCAGCCTGCCGTCCCTGCACCAGCTGGCCCCCGACTACCCGTGCGTGACGGGGCCGCAGGGCCTCGCGTACGCCCGCGACCTGCCGGGCCTGCCGGGCGTGGACGCGGCCCTGCTGGCGGACGCGGCCCGCTTCCACGCGGACCTGCGCAGCGCCCCGCCGCGGGCCGAACTGCACGCGATCGCCGGCATCGGCCAGCCCACGCCGGCCATCGCCTCGTACGCGGACGACCGCCTGACGCTCCGGCCGCAGCCGGGCGCCGCCGGGTCCGGCGACGGCACGGTCCCGCTCCTCGCGACCCTCCCGGCGGACGCGCCCGGCGAGGGCTGCCCGGTGACCGAGTCCTTCACCCCGTACGAGCAGCACGGCTCCCTGCACCACAACCGGGGCGTCCGGGACGCCCTGCGGGACCTCCTGGGCCACACGCCCCCGGCCCCCCGGCCGGAGCACCCCGCCGCGGCCCGCCTGGGCGTGCGGGCACCGGCCGTGCTGGCGGCCGGAGACCCGTACGAGGTCACGGTCACGGCCCCCGAAGCGCAGCTGCGGCTCACGGCGGAACTGCGCCCTGCGGACGGCGGCCGGCCGACGGCCCGCGCCCTGCACCCTCTGGGCGACGGCCGCTACGCCGCCGCGTTCCCGCCGCCGGACCCGGGCGCGTACCGCCTGACGGTGGGCCGGGTCACGGCTTTGGGCGTCGTCCTTGTTACCAGCCTCACCCAACGGCCCTGACCAGGAACGCATCCCAGCGGGCTACTGCGCCGTATTGTCTACGCATCGAAGTGATGCGTGCCCCCACAGGAGATGAAGCCCGGATGATCACCCCACCCGTCGTGCACTCGCTGCGCGAGCAGATCCGCGAGCACATCGTGGAGGGGATCGTCAGCGGGCGCTGGAAGCCCGGCGAGCGGATCGTCGAGCGGCGGATCGCCGTCGAGCTCGAGGTCAGCCAGACACCCGTGCGCGAGGCGCTGCGCGAGCTGGAGACGCTGCGGCTGATCGAGTCGGCGCCGAACAAGGGCGTGCGCGTACGGAACCTGTCGGCGGCCGACCTGGAGGAGATCTACCCGGTCCGGGCCGGCCTGGAGCAGATCGCGGCCGAGCTGGCCGCGCCCCGGCTGGCGGCCGACTGCTCGGCGCTGGAGCCGCACGTGGCGGCCCTGTGGGAGGCCGACCGGACCGAGGACGGGACCGCGCAGGTGCGCCACACCGTCGGGTTCCACCGGGAGCTGGTGCGGGCGGCCGGGAACAGCGTGCTGCTGCACACCTGGGAGAGCCTGGGCATCGAGGTCTTCACGGCCCTGTCCATCCGCTGGCTCGGAACCGTCCAGAAGTCGTACGCCGAGGAGCACGCGGCCCTCGTGGAGGCGTTCCGCAATCAGGATCCGGACATCGGTGTGCTGGTGAAGCGGCATGTTCTGGGGTGCGCACCCCGCGCCTGACGGGTCGATCTGTCCCGATTCGCCCGGCACCGGGTGCCTGATTTCATGGCACCGGGTGCCGACTTTTGGCCGGATGGCCATTTCAACGTCACATTCGTTTGATCGATCATCGATCAGCGATTTACAGTCGTCGACGGACCCCACCCGGGCCCATCGACCCTGTCCTGCCCGTCAGGGATTTCTTCACCACCTCTCCTTTGTCCGGAAGGCGGCGCACACCGATGTCCGACCCCGTAGGAAAGCTTCCGAGCGAGCTCGACCAGCTCCCGGACCGCGACACCGAGGAGACCGCCGAATGGGCGGCCTCCCTCGACGCCGTCGCCAAGGCCGCCGGTACGCGCCGCGCCGAATACCTGCTCCGCCGCACCCTCCAGCACGCCGAGGCCGCCGGCCTCGCCCTGCCGAAGCTGCTGGAGACGGACTACGTCAACACCATCCCCACCTCCGCCGAGCCCGAGTTCCCGGGTGACGAGGAGATGGAAGCCAAGATCACCGCGTGGAACCGCTGGAACGCGGCCGCCATGGTGACCCGCGGCTCCAAGTACGGCGTCGGCGGCCACATCGCCACCTTCGCCTCGGCGGCCTGGCTCTACGAGACCGGCTTCCAGCACTTCTTCCGCGGGAAGGAGGCCGACGGATCGGGCGACCAGCTCTACATCCAGGGCCACGCCTCCCCCGGCATCTACGCCCGCGCCTTCCTCGACGGGCGCATCTCCGAGCAGCAGCTCGACAACTTCCGCCAGGAGTCCGGCGGCAACGGCCTGCCGTCCTACCCGCACCCGCGGCGCCTGCCGTGGCTGTGGGAGTTCCCGACGGTGTCCATGGGCCTCGGCCCGCTCTCCGCGATCTACCAGGCGCGCTTCAACCGCTACCTGCAGAACCGCAGCATCAAGGACACCGCCAACTCGCACGTCTGGGCCTTCCTCGGCGACGGCGAGATGGACGAGCCCGAGTCGACCGCCGCCCTGGCCCTCGCCTCCCGCGAGCAGCTCGACAACCTGACCTTCGTCATCAACTGCAACCTGCAGCGCCTCGACGGTCCGGTTCGCGCCAACTTCCGCGTGGTCCAGGAGCTGGAGGCCCAGTTCCGCGGCGCCGGCTGGAACGTCATCAAGTCGCTGTGGGGCTCCGCCTGGGACGAGCTGTTCCAGCTCGACACCACGGGCGCCCTGGTACGCCGCCTGCGCGAGGTACCGGACGCGCAGTTCCAGACGTACGCGACCCGCGACGTGGCCTACATCCGCCAGCACTTCTTCGGCGCCAACGCCGAGCTCGTCGCCCTGGGCGGCCTGCTCTCCGACGCGAAGATCGCCGAGTGCTTCCACAGCTCCCGCGGCGGCCACGAGCCCCGCAAGGTCTACGCCGCGTACAAGGCCGCCCTGGAGCACAAGGGCGCGCCGACGGTCATCCTCGCGCAGACCGTCAAGGGCTACACGCTGGGCGCCGGGTTCGAGTCGAAGAACGCGAACCACCAGATGAAGAAGCTGACGACCGACGAGTTCAAGGACATGCGTGACCTCCTTGGCCTCCCGATCCCGGACAGCGCCTTCGTCGACGGCAAGGTCCCGTACGGCCACCCGGGCGCGAACAGCCCCGAGGTGCAGTACCTGAACGAGCGCCGCGCGGCCCTCGGCGGCCCGGCCCCGGCCCGCAAGGTCCACCACGTGGCCCTGCCGGCTCCGGCCGAGCGTTCCTTCGCCCCGCTGCTCAAGGGCTCCGGCAAGCAGGAGATGGCCACCACCATGGCCTTCGTCCGGCTCGTCAAGGACCTGATGCGGGACAAGGAGACCGGCAAGCGCTGGGTTCCGATCGTCCCGGACGAGGCCCGTACCTTCGGCATGGAGTCCCTCTTCCCGTCGGCCGGCATCTACTCGCCGCTGGGCCAGACGTACGAGCCGGTCGACCGCGACCAGCTCATGTACTACAAGGAAGCCAAGGACGGCCAGATCCTCAACGAGGGGATCACCGAGGCCGGCGCCATGGCCGACTTCATCGCCGCCTGCACGTCGTACGCCACGCACGGCGAGCCGATGATCCCGTTCTACATCTTCTACTCGATGTTCGGCTGGCAGCGCACCGCCGACCAGATGTGGCAGCTCGCCGACCAGCTCGGCAAGGGCTTCATCGTCGGCGCCACCGCCGGCCGCACCACGCTGACCGGTGAGGGCCTCCAGCACGCGGACGGCCACTCGCACCTGATCGCGTCCACGAACCCGGCGTCGCTCAACTACGACCCGGCCTTCGCGTACGAGATCGCGGTGATCGTCAAGGACGGTCTGCGCCGCATGTACGGCGAGAAGCCCGAGGACGTCTTCTACTACCTCACGGTCTACAACGAGCCGAAGGTGCAGCCGGCCATGCCGGCGGGCGTGGAGGAAGGCATCCTGCGCGGCCTCTACCGCTTCAACGAGGCCTCCTCGCTGGAGTCCGCCCCGGCCGCCGACGCCCCGAAGATCCAGCTGATGGCCTCGGGTACGGCGATCCACTGGGCGCTGGAGGCGCAGCAGCTGCTCGCCGCCGACTGGAACGTGGCCGCCGACGTCTGGTCCGCCACCTCCTGGGGCGAGCTGCGGCGCGACGCGCTGGAGTGCGACGAGGCGCTGCTGCGCGGCGAGGTGCGCACCCCGTACGTCACCCGCGCGCTCGAGGGTGTCACCAGCCCGGTCCTCGCGGTGTCCGACTGGATGCGCCAGGTCCCGGACCAGATCAGCCAGTGGGTGGAGCAGGACTGGACCTCGCTCGGCACGGACGGCTTCGGCCTGTCCGACACCCGCGAGGGCGCCCGCCGCCACTTCGGTGTCGACGCGCAGTCGATCGTGGTGGCCGCGCTGGCCCAGCTCGCCCGCCGCGGCGAGGTGCCGGCGTCCGCCATCAAGGAGGCGCGCGAGCGCTACGGCCTGTAGGACACGGGCACGGCAAGAGCCAAAGGCCGGTGTCCGGCCCCCGCGATCGGGGGGTCGGACACCGGCCTTTGGCCGTATGAGCGGTGGCGGCGAGGGGGCGCACCCGTGATGCTGGAGCGGTGATGGACGAGACGGAGTTCTGGGAGATCGTCGACCGTACCCGCGAGGCCGCCGAGGGCGACCCCGAGGAGCACGCCGAGCTGCTCGTGGAGCGGCTGGCGCAGCTCGATCCGGACTCCGTCCTGGACTTCGCCCGGCACTTCGAGTCCCGGTACAACCGGGCGTACACGTGGGACCTGTGGGGCGCGGCCTGGGTGCTGCTCGACGGGGCGAGCGACGACGCGTTCGACTACTTCCGGTGCTGGCTGATCGGCCAGGGCCGGGAGGTCTTCGAGGGCGCGGTGCACGACCCCGACGCGCTCGCGGAGCTCATGGAGGAGTTCGACGAGGACATCGACGGGGACGGTGAGGAGCTCGGGTACGCGGCCGACGAGGCGTACGAGCAGCTGACCGGGGCGGTGGCGCCGGACTTGGGAATTCCGCTCCAACCGGCCGAGCCGGAGGGCACCCCGCTGGACTTCGAGAACGAAGCCGTGCTCGCGGAGCGCTTCCCCCGGCTGTGGGACCGCTTCAGAAGCTGACCCGGCGACCTAGTAGTGGGTACCGCCGTCGATGCGGATCTCCGTGCCGGTGATGAAGGCGCCGTCCTCGGAGCCCAGCATGGCGACGACGCCGGCGACGGTCTGCGGGCCGGCGAAGCCCTGGCCGATGGCCGGGGCCAGCTTCGTGAACAGGCTCCAGTCGGTGTCCTCGGGCAGGCCGGGGCCGTTGCCCGTGGTCATGCCGCTCTCGATGGAGCCGGGCGCGACGGCGACGAAGCGCAGGCCCTGCTTGCTGTACTCGGCGGCCAGCGCGTGGGTCATGGACTGGATGCCGCCCTTGCTGGCCGCGTACGCGGACATGTAGGGGTGGGCGAAGGACGCCGAGGTGGAGCTGAAGTTCACGACGACCGGGTGGTCGCCCTCCAGCAGCGCCGGGAGCGCCTCGCGGATCACCAGGAAGGTACCGGTGAGGTTGACCGCGATGACCTTGTTCCAGAACTCGAGCGTGGTCTGGTGGGTGTGCGCGGAGCGCAGGATGCCCGCGGCGTTGACCAGTACGTCGAGCCCGCCGAGCGTCTGGACGGCGGCGGCGATGCCGGCCTGCACGGCGGCCTCGTCGGATATGTCGAGGGCGGCGGTGGTGAGCCGGTCGGCCCGCCCGTCGGCGGCGGCCTGCTCCGCAGTGCGCCCCAGCCCCTCTTCGTTGACGTCCACGGTGTGGACGCGGCCGCCCTCGGCGAGGATGCGGTGGACGGTGGCCTGGCCGATGCCGGAGCCGCCGCCGGTGATGAGGACGCGACGTCCTTCGTAACGGTTCATGGGGGCGAGCGTACCGAGCCGGTGACACGTTTTGCCAGAGTGTCAAAGCATGCAATCCGTCTCACCCCCGGGAGGTAGGCTTCACCCGTGAGATCCCCTCGTCCGTACTCTCCCCAGGCCGGCCCCGGAGCCCAGTCGCTGACCGAGCGCCGCAAGGCCGCCACCCAGCTCGACATCGCCCGCGCGGCCTGCGAACTCTTCGCCGAGCACGGCCCCGACGGCACCACCGCCGAGGACATCGCGCACCGCGCCGGCGTGGCACTGCGCACGTTCTACCGGTACTTCCGCAACAAGCAGGAGGCCGTGGCCCCGCTGCTCGCCGGCGGCGGCGACGCCTGGCGCGCGCTGCTCGCCGAGGAGGACCCCGGCACCCCGCTCGACGAGGCCCTGGAACGCGCGGTGACCCGCTCGCTCAGCGACTCCCGGACGGTCGAGGAGGGCCTCCAGGTGACCCGCGGCCTGCTCCGCGCGGCCCAGGCCGACGAAGCGCTGCGCGCGGTCTGGTACCGGGTGAACCAGGACTCCGAGGAGCGCCTGGTCCCGGTGATCGCCCGGCTGGCCGGCGAGGACGCCGACCCCCTGGGCGTCCGCCTCCTCGCAGCGGCCGCCACGGACGCCATCCGCATCGCCCTGGAGCTGTGGTCGACCACGGAAGCCCCGGTCGCGGGCCCCGGCTCCCCGCCGGAACTGGCGGTCCGCTGCCTGCGCGAACTGACGGGCGGCATGCCCCTGCTGCGCGGGGTCAGAGGAAGCGCCGGGACTTCTCCCTGAGGTGCTCGGCGAAGTAGGCGGGGGCATCGGGCCGCATCCGGGCGAGGGCCACCATCGCGGTCACGATGACGTCGGCGACCTCGGCCTCCACGTCGCTCCACGTGTGCGAGGTCCCCTTGCGCGGGTTGGTCCCCTTGGCCCCGATGACGGCCTGCGCGGCCTCCCCGAATTCCTCGCCGATCTTCAGGATCTGCAGCGTCACGCTCTCCTCGTGCGCCATCCCCCGCTCCCGGTCGTGCACGTCGAACCGCGCAGCCAGCTCACCCACGGTCTTCCACGGATCATCCATGCCCCGAACCTAGCGGGAAACCGGCGAAGCCCCGCCCCTCTCCAAGGAGAAGGACGGGGCTTCGCACAACCGGAGCATCAGCCGATCACCGATCGGCACCGCGGCTTAGATGTCGAAGTAGAGCTCGAACTCGTGCGGGTGCGGGCGCTGGGCGATCGGGGCGATCTCGTGCGTGCGCTTGTAGTCGATCCAGGTCTCGATCAGGTCCGGGGTGAAGACACCGCCGGCCAGGAGGTACTCGTGGTCGTCCTCCAGGGCCTTGAGGACGTCCTCGAGGCTGGTCGGGACCTGCGGGACGCTCGCGTGCTCGTCGGGGGAGAGCTCGTAGAGGTCCTTGTCGATCGGCTCCATCGGCTCGATCTTGTTCTTCACACCGTCGAGGCCGGCCAGCAGGAGGGCCGCGAACGCCAGGTACGGGTTCGAGGACGGGTCCGGCGCGCGGAACTCGACGCGCTTGGCCTTCGGGTTCGAGCCCGTGATCGGGATGCGCATCGCGGCGGAGCGGTTGCGCTGCGAGTACACCATGTTGACCGGCGCCTCGAAGCCCGGGACCAGGCGGTGGTACGAGTTCACCGTCGGGTTGGTGAAGGCCAGCAGCGACGGGGCGTGCTTGAGGATGCCGCCGATGTAGTAGCGGGCGGTGTCCGACAGGCCCGCGTAGCCGGCCTCGTCGTAGAACAGCGGGTCGCCGTTCGCCCACAGCGACTGGTGGACGTGCATGCCCGAGCCGTTGTCACCGAAGATCGGCTTCGGCATGAAGGTCGCGGTCTTGCCGTTGCGCCAGGCGACGTTCTTCACGATGTACTTGAAGAGCATCAGGTCGTCGGCCGCGGCCAGCAGCGTGTTGAACTTGTAGTTGATCTCGGCCTGGCCGCCGGTGCCGACCTCGTGGTGCTGGCGCTCGACCTGGAGGCCCTGGGCGTCCAGCTCGAGGGAGATCTCGGCGCGCAGGTCGGCGAAGTGGTCGACCGGGGCTACGGGGAAGTAACCACCCTTGTAGCGGACCTTGTAGCCGCGGTTGTTCTCCTCGGAGCCGGTGTTCCAGGCGCCGGCCTCGGAGTCGATGTGGTAGAAGCCCTCGTTCGCGGAGGTCGCGAAGCGCACGCTGTCGAACACGTAGAACTCGGCCTCGGGGCCGAAGTACGCGGTGTCGGCGATGCCGGTGGAGGCGAGGTACGCCTCGGCCTTCTTCGCGATGTTGCGCGGGTCGCGGCTGTAGGCCTCACCCGTGATCGGGTCGTGGATGAAGAAGTTGATGTTGAGCGTCTTGTCCTTGCGGAACGGGTCCAGGCGCGCGGTGGTGATGTCGGCGCGCAGCGCCATGTCGGACTCGTGGATCGCCTGGAAGCCGCGGATCGAGGAGCCGTCGAAGGCCAGCTCCTCCGCCGGGTCGAATGCCCGAGCCGGGATGGTGAAGTGCTGCATCACACCAGGCAGGTCGCAGAAGCGGACGTCGACGAACTTGACGTCGTTCTCCTCGATGTACTGCTTCACTTCGTCGGCGTTCTGGAACATCCAACTCCTCCTACTCCCGGCCCCGGGGCAGGGCGGGCTTTATAGCTCGTGGTGCGTCAGTGCGGTGCCGCACGCTGACCAGACCATAAGCAGGCGGGATTTCTCAAGCATGACCCATTTGTTTCGCTCAAGTTAACCAGGGTCCCGTCGGAACACCGTCGGACACCACCGGTACCGTGGTCGGGTGGACAACAGACAGGCAATCGGATCCTGGCTCTCCGGCCCCCGCGCGGCCGCCGAGGACATGGGCGTCGACTTCGGCTACCCGGGCCAGCGGCTCGGCCTGCCCCAGCAGGGGTCCGGCTCGGCGGCCCGGTTCGGCCGCCGCCTCGGCGGGGTCGCCATCGACTGGGTCGGCTGCCAGGTGATCGCATACGGGCTGATCACGGGCGGCAACGCGGCCGCCACGGGCAACTGGACACTGGCGCTCTTCGTGGTGCTGAGCATCCTCACCGTCGGCACCGTGGGATTCACCCCCGGGAAGCGGCTCGTGGGCCTGCGTGTCGTCGCTGAGGGCGGCGGCCGCCTCGGCATCGGCCGGGTCGTACTGCGCACCCTGCTGCTCGCCCTCGTCATCCCGGCGCTGGTCTGGGACCGCGACGGGCGCGGCCTGCACGACCGTCTCGCCCGCGCCGTCCAGGTCCGCATCTGACCGAAAGGCACGCAGAACGAGGGGCGGCCCCCCCCCCCGGGGGCGGGGGGGGCCCCCCGGGGGGGGGGGAAAAAACCAGGGGGGGGGCGCGGCCGGATCGCGCGCCCCGCCCCCGCCGGGGCCG
>NZ_JBIARX010000001.1:420426-794138 GCF_042890265.1 Streptomyces sp. NPDC002209
GCCGGCCCCCCCCCGCCCCCCGCCCCGGCCCCCGCCCCCACCCCCCCCCCCCGCCCCCCCCCGGGGGGCCCCCCCCGCCCCCGGGGGGGGGGGCCGCCCCTCGTTCGTATACGAAAATCAGCTGAGCGGGTCAGCGCATCTTTCCGCCGCGCGGCATCCGCATGCCCTTCGGCATCGGACCCTTCGGCAGCGGCATGTTGCTCATGAGGTCACCCATGGCACGCAGCTTGTCGTTGACCTGGGTGATCTGCGGGCCGGCCAGCGTGCGCGGCAGCTTGAGCAGCGTCGTGCGCAGCTTCTTCAGCGGGACCTCGCCCTCGCCGGTGCCCACGATGAAGTCGTACACCGGGATGTCCGGCATGATCCGGGCCAGCTTCTTCTTCTCGGCCGCGAGCATCGGCTTCAGCCGGTTCGCGTTGCCCTCGGCGATCAGGACGATGCCCGCCTTGCCGACGGCCCGGTGGACGATGTCCTGGCTCCGGTTCATCGCGACGGCCGGGGTGGTCGTCCAGCCCCGTCCCACGTTGTCCAGTACGGCCGCGGCCGCGCCCGGCTGTCCCTCCATCTGCCCGAAGGCAGCCCGCTCGGCCCGCCGTCCGAAGACGATCGCCATCGCGAGGAACGCCACCAGGAAGCCCAGGATGCCCAGGTAGACCGGGTGGTCGATCAGGAAGCCGATCGCAAGAAAGACACCGAAGGTGACGATTCCCACGCCCGCGACGATCAGACCGACCTTCGGGTCGGCCTTGCGCGTCATCTTGTACGTCAGGGCGATCTGCTTCAGTCGCCCGGGGTTCGCAGCAGTCTCTGCGTTTGACTTCCTCGCCATACAGCGAAGTTTACGTGGCCTGCGAGGTCCGGGTCGCCGCGGCCTCGAGTACGTGCTCGGTTTCGACCCGGTCCTTGGCTCTGCGGCGGTCCTCGAGGACGGCGGTCCAGGCGTTGCGGCGGGCGCCGCTCATGAGCAGCGACTCGATGCCCCGGAAGGCGTCGGTGAACGACGGAATGGCAATGGCGCGTACGGGCGCGGCCTGCATGATGTCGATCCCTTTCACGGTGCTCAAGTCGGTCCTGGTGCGCGGGGGGCGTGCGCCGGCGGTGTGCGACGGTGTGCGCGGTGCGTGGACCCATCGTCACTGACTGGTGTTACCAGGGCATGACCGGTCGGTCAAACGGTGATGAAACATTTACGCGGCCCGCCGGGCTCTTCGTTACAAAAGAGCCTAGGGGCCGCGTCGATGCGGTGTTACCCGTTGGTAAGACTTTGTGCGTGAGTTCACACAGTCCGTGCGGTAGCGCGCGTCACACCGTCGCGCGCTTCTCCATCGCCTGCTGGTACAGGCGACCGGCACGGTACGAGGAACGGACCAGCGGGCCGGACATCACACCGGAGAAGCCGATCTCCTCGGCCTCCTTCGCCAGCTCCACGAACTCGGCCGGCTTCACCCAGCGCTCCACGGGGTGGTGGCGCGGCGAGGGCCGCAGGTACTGCGTGATGGTGATGAGCTCGCAGCCGGCCTCGTGCAGCTCCTTCAGCGCCTCCGAGACCTCCTCGCGCTCCTCGCCCATGCCCAGGATCAGGTTGGACTTGGTGACGAGGCCGTAGGCGCGGGCCTGCCGGATCACGTCGAGCGAGCGCTCGTAGCGGAAACCGGGGCGGATCCGCTTGAAGATCCGCGGCACCGTCTCGACGTTGTGCGCGAACACCTCGGGGCGGGAGGCGAAGACCTCCTCCAGCAGCTCCGGGACCGCGTTGAAGTCGGGGGCCAGCAGCTCCACCTTGGTGTGGCCGGCCTCGCGGCCCGCCGTCTGCTGGTGGATCTGGCGCACGGTCTCCGCGTACAGCCAGGCGCCGCCGTCGGCCAGGTCGTCGCGCGCGACGCCGGTGATGGTGGCGTAGTTCAGGTCCATCGTGACGACCGACTCGCCGACGCGGCGCGGCTCGTCCCGGTCCAGGGCCTCGGGCTTGCCCGTGTCGATCTGGCAGAAGTCACAGCGCCGGGTGCACTGGTCGCCACCGATGAGGAAGGTGGCCTCGCGGTCCTCCCAGCATTCGTAGATGTTGGGACAGCCGGCCTCCTGGCACACGGTGTGCAGTCCTTCGCCCTTCACCAGGGCCTGCATCTTCGTGTACTCGGGACCCATCTTCGCCCGGGTCTTGATCCACTCGGGCTTGCGCTCGATGGGCGTCTGGGCGTTACGGACCTCGAGGCGCAGCATCTTGCGTCCGTCGGGTGCGACTGCGGACACGACCGGCTCCCTGTGACTTCGATTCTTCGGCGCCCACCAGGGTACGCCCGTAATTTCATACGCTCTTACGTCCGCCAACCTGGGGGCGGTCGGACGCATTCCCCCGGCTGTCAGCCGGCGGCCGGCTCGATCTCCCGGGGCCGCAGCTCGGCCTGCTCCAGTACGTCCTTCAGGTGGCGTTCCACGACCGGCAGCACCTCGGCGATGGTGATCTCCCGGCCCAGTTCGTACGAGAGCGAGGTCACACCGGCGTCCCGGATCCCGCACGGGATGATCCGGTCGAACCAGGTGCTGTCCGGGTTCACGTTGATCGCGAAGCCGTGCATGGTGACGCCCTTGGCGACGCGGATGCCGATCGCGGCGAGCTTGCGGTCCTCGCGGCGCTGGCCGGCGTTGGAGGGGGCGTACTCGGGGCCGTTCAGGCGCGGGTCGAACTCGTCGTCCGTCAGCCGCGGGTCGAAGTCGAGGGAGAGGCCGCCGATCTTCGGACGCTCCTCGATCGGGTCGCCGAGCACCCACACGCCGGAGCGGCCCTCGACCCGGGTGGTCTCGAGGCCGAACTCGGCGGCGGTGCGGATCAGCGCCTCTTCCAGGCGGCGCACGTGCGCGACGACGTCGACCGGGCGGGGCAGCTTCATGATCGGGTAGCCGACCAGCTGGCCCGGTCCGTGCCAGGTGATCTTGCCGCCGCGGTCCACGTCCACGACGGGGGTGCCGTCCAGCGGCCGCTCGTTTTCGGCGGTGCGCCGGCCGGCGGTGTAGACGGGCTCGTGCTCCAGCAGGAGGCAGGTGTCGCCGATCTCGTCCGCGAAGCGTGCGGCGTGAACCCGCCGCTGCTCCTCCCAGGCCTGGGTGTACTCGACGTAATCGGGTCCGAAGCCCAGATGGACAAACCCAAGCTCAGCCACCGCAGCGCCTCCTCGTTGAACCTGCCGTGTGCACGTATCGCACCCGGCCAAGAGTACGGCGGCCGGTTTCCGACCCCTCAGTCGCCCGTCCGGGGCCCGTCCTCGGGGCCCGGCGGCAGCGGCCTGGGCCGCCTGCGGCCCCGGGGCGGCCGGTCCGGGTCCTCGTCCGCCCGCGGCAGCCGCCGGTGGCCCTCCGAGTGGTCGTTGACCCAGCCGCAGACCCCGCACGCGTACCGGCCGTCCAGACCCGCGATGTACGTGCCGCACCGGCGGCACTCGGCCTCGGTCAGCTCGGGCGCGGTCAGCGGCGCGGGCAGCTCGGGCGCGGTCGGTGGCGCGGTGGCTTCGGCGGAGGGCTCCGCCGCGGTGGGCCTGCGGGTCATGTCGCGCAGCGTACGCGGACGGAAGGGGCCGGTCCGTAAAGGGCCCTACCGATTCTGCACACGATCGGATGAATGTGGGACAGAGAGGGCGGCGTGAGCGGAGTTCGCCGCTACATTCACGCCGTTCACAGGGCCGGGACTCCGGTCCGTCACGTCAGGAAACCGTGGAGCCGATGACGGAACGACCTGCCCAGCGCGTCCCCAACCGGCAGCTCGCGGCGCTGATCGCGGAAGCCGGGTTCTCCAACGCCGGTCTCGCCCGCCGCGTCGACCAGCTCGGCCTGGAGCACGGTCTCGATCTGCGGTACGACAAGACCTCCGTGACCCGGTGGCTGCGCGGGCAGCAGCCGCGCGGCACCACCCCGGCCCTGATCGCCGAGGTCTTCACCCGGCGCCTGGGCCGGCGGCTCTCCGCCCAGGACCTGGGCCTGGACGCCTGCGCGCCCGTCTACGCCGGTCTGGAGTTCGCGGCCACCCCGGAGGAGGCCGTGGACATCGCCAGCGGGCTCTGGCGCAAGGACTCCGGCTCCCACGCCGAGCTGCGGAAGATCGCCTTCACCCCGGCCGGGCTGGTCGTGCCCAGCCGGGACTGGCTCATCGGGCGGGCCGACGAGCGCGTGGGCCGCGGCGCGGACCCGGCGGCCGCGGCCGCTGCCGCCGCCCGCGTCCCGGTGCAGGGGCGCAGCTCGGTGCCCCGGCAGCGGCAGATCGACCGGGGTCCCGGCCAGCGGGTGACCAGCGGGGACATCGCGGCGCTGCGGTCGGTGGGCGAGCTGTTCCGGACCCTGGACCAGACCTACGGCGGCGGGCACGCCCGGCAGGCCCTGGTGCGCTACCTCGAGCACGAGGCCGAGCCCATGCTCCGCGGCACGTACGGGGAGACCACCGGGCGGCGGCTGTTCTCGGCCGCCGCCGACCTGACCCGGCTCGCGGGCTGGACCTCGTACGACATCGCCGCGCACGGGCTCGCCCAGCGCTACTTCGTGCAGGCGCTGCGCCTCGCGCAGGCCGCCGGGGACCGGCCGTACGGCTCGTACGTGCTGGTGACCATGAGCCGGCAGGCGGTGTACCTCGGCCACGGCCGGGAGGCCGTGCAGCTGGCCCGCGTCGCGCAGCAGGGCGTCGGCTCCGGGCCGCCGCCGGTGGTGCAGGCGCTGCTGCACTCGGCGGAGGCGCGCGGGCACGCGGTGCTCGGCGAGGTCCGGGCGGCGACGGCCTCGCTGGTGCGGGCCGAGCGCGCGCTGGGCGCGGCCCGGCCGGGGGACGACGTACCGCACTGGGCGCGGCTGTTCGACGAGGCGCAGCTCGCGGACGAGTTCGGGCACTGCCACCGGGACCTCCAGCAGTACCGGGCCTCGGCGCAGCACGCGGAGCGGTCCCTGCAGCTGCGGGCGCCCGGGTTCGCGCGCTCGCGGCTGTTCTGCCGGGTGGTGCTGGCCACCGCGCGGCTGGGGCTGGGCGAGCTGGACCAGGCGTGCGCGCTGGGTGCGGAGGCGGCGCAGCAGGCGATGGAGATGCGGTCGGTGCGCGCGGTGGAGTACGTACGGGACTTCGAGCGCCGGCTGGAGCCGTACCGGGACGCCTCGGCGGTGCGGACGTACCGGGACCGGGTGGCGGCACTGTCGTGAGCCGCTGATACGGGCTCAGCGGCTCGGGGGGTCAGGCGTGGGCCCGGTTCCGCGGGGCGGAACCGGGCCCTGGCACCGTGGTTCTCAGGCCACCGCCGGAAGGGACGGCTCCGCGCTCGCCGGGAGCCGGATGCCGAAGTCGCGCAGGGCGGCCGTGGCGGCGCGGCGGGCCGAGTGCAGCGCCCCCTGGACCGTGTTGGAGTCGCGGTGGTCGCCGCACACGTACAGCCCGGCCAGGACCCGGACCGGACGGCGCAGGTCGTAGGGCGGCGGCATCGCGGGGACGGCCTCCGGGGCGTGGTGGACGGCCAGCAGCTCCCAGTCCCGGGTGCCGGTCTCGTACAGCCGGGCGAGGCGCGAGGCGACCGTGCGCGCGGGCGGCGGCGGGCCGAGCACGGTGGTGGTGACCAGGCTCCGGCCGGCCGGGGCCCGCGTCGGGTCGACCGCGCTCATCACGGCGGTGTGGGCGACGGGCCACCGGGGATCGCCGTCGAGCAGCAGCGAGCCGTCCCACGGGAGCGGGGCGGCGGTGGCGTGGTGGATGACGGTGACCTCGTGGAACTTCGGCACCCGCAGCCCCGGCAGCAGTTCGGCGGCGGCCCGCGCGCCGGTGGCCAGGACGGCGGAGCGGCAGCTGAAGTCGCCGTGCTCCTCGGTGGTGACCAGGTTGGTCGCCACCGAGCGGACCCGGACCCCGGTGCGCACCGTGCCGGGCGGCAGGGTGGCTGCGAGCAGCCCGGGCAGGGTGGCGGCGCCGCCCTCGGGCACGGCGAGCCGGCCGCGGGCGAAGGTGCGCAGGGCGAGGTCGGCGACCCGGCTGGAGGTGGTGAGCTCCGGATCGCGCAGCAGGGCGGCGAGCAGGGGCCGCAGGGTCGTGCCGTGGGCCCGGGAGCGCAGGGCGGCCAGTGCCGTGCGCTCGGGGCGGGCCAGTACGCGTTCCACGGGCACGGCGGCGAGCCGGCCGAGGTAGGCGCTGAGCCGGGCCTGGTCGAAGGAGCCGCTGGCCAGCGCGCGGGCCGGGGTCAGCGCCCCGGCGCGCAGCTGCCTGCCGTCCGTGTGGACGAGCACCCCCGGAGCGAAGGACCGCAGGACCAGGCCGGCCAGGCCGGGGGTCCGGTCGAGCTCCGTGTACGAGGTGTTGAGCAGCTGCCCGATCCGGTCCAGCCGGAATCCGTCGACGTGCTCGGTGGCCATCCGGCCGCCGGGATCGTCGGCGGCCTCCAGAACGGTGACCGTGACGCCTGCCGCGATCAGGTGGTGTGCGGCCGCGAGTCCTGAGACCCCGGCTCCTACGATGACGACGTCCGCATGCTGTGCGGCGCGGTGTGAGCTGCTGAGCACGTGCCCCTCCCCGAGGTCGGCGCGGCTGTGTGGGGATCCTCCTTCCCCCAACGAGCTCCAGGGGAACCCGAGTTCGGTGGCGTATTACGCCCAACTCCGGTCGCACACCGGTCGCATCCGGGTCACAACCGGTCGCACGCCGCCGAACCGCGCGCCGCGGTGGGGTTTCGGGGGGTGGCGGGGGCCGCCGCGGCGGGGCGGGGTCAGCGGGCGAGCGCGGCGCGGATCGCCTCGTCGATGCCCGGGTACCGGAACGTGAACCCCGTCTCCAACAGCCGGGCGGGCCGCACCCGCTGACTGCCGAGCACGTCCCCGGCGAACTCCCCCAGCACCACGCGCAGGGCGGGCGCCGGTACGGCGAACAGCGTCGGCCGGTGCAGTACGCGGCCCATCGCGGCGGTGACCTCACGGTTGGTCAGCGGCCCGGGGGCGGTCAGGTTGACGGGGCCGGACAGCTCCGGGGTGTCGATGGCGTGCCGCAGGGCGGCGATCTCGTCGTGCACGGAGATGAAGGACCAGTACTGCCGGCCGTTGCCGAGCCGGCCGCCGATCCCGGCGCGGAAGATCGGGAACAGCTTGCCCCAGGCCCCGCCCTCGGCGGCGACGACCAGTCCGGTACGGGCGAAGACCGTCCGTACTCCGGCCTCCTGGGCGGGGGCGGCGGCCGCCTCCCACTCGATGCACACCTCGGGCAGGAAGCCCTGC
The DNA here is from genome assembly GCF_042890265.1 of Streptomyces sp. NPDC002209. Lineage (NCBI taxonomy): Bacteria > Bacillati > Actinomycetota > Actinomycetes > Kitasatosporales > Streptomycetaceae > Streptomyces > Streptomyces sp. NPDC002209. The sequence goes on from NZ_JBIARX010000001.1 coordinate 427,642, forward strand.
CCGGCCGGGGCGTGCTCGTCGACGGCGCGGTCGCCGGTGTCGCCGTAGTAGCCGATGGCGGAGCCGCAGACGAAGACGGCGGGCGGCGCGTCGAGTGCGGCGATCGCCCGGGCCATCGCCCCGGTCCCCGCCACCCGGCTGTCCCGGATCTCCTTCTTGTACGCGGCGGTCCACCGGTGTTCGCCGACACCGGCCCCGGCGAGGTGGACGACGGCCCCGCAGCCGGCGAGTCCGGCGGGGTCGACGTATCCGCGCCGCGGGTCCCAGGCCGCCTCGTCGGGCGCGGCGGGCCTGCGGCGCACGAAGCGGACGACGTCGTGGCCGTCCGCGCGCAGGGAGCGGACGAGGGCCTGGCCGATGAGGCCGGTGGATCCGGTGATGGCGATGCGCATGGGCCCATGATGCAGGTCCGCGGCGCGGTGCGACCGGCACCGCCAGGTCGTCTCTTTCGGATCTTGCCGGTCAAGTCGCGGCGCGGGTCGGGCAAGATCCGGAAGAGACGGCCCAGGGGGTCAGGACGTGCCGAGCCAGGTGCCCACCGCGTAGGTGACCGTCATCGCCAGGGCGCCGCCGGCGACGTTGCGCAGGACCGCCCGCACGGGAGGTGCCCCGCCGAGGCGGGCGCTGATCACCCCGCACAGCGTCAGCGCCGCCAGCACTGCCGCCACCGTCACCGGCACCCGCTGCGACGGCCCCGGCAGCACGATCGCCAGCAGCGGGAGCAGCGCCCCCACCGTGAACGCGACCAGGCTCGCGAACGCCGCGTGCCAGGGGTTGACCAGCACGTCGGGATCGATCCCGAGCTCCACCCTCGCGTGCGCCTTCAGTGCGTCCCGCTCCGTCAGCTGCTCCGCCGCCTCCCTCGCCAGCTCCCGGCTCAGCCCCCTGGCCTCGAGCAGCTCCGTGAGTTCCGCCAGCTCCGCCTCCGGCTCCTGCGCCAGCTCCTGCCGCTCCGTCTCCAGCGCGGCCCGCTCCGAGTCCCGCTGGGAGCTCACCGAGACGTACTCCCCCGCCGCCATCGACAGCGACCCCGCCAGCAGCCCGGCCACGCCCGCCGCCAGGATCGAGCCCCGCGAGGTGGTGGCCCCGGCCACGCCCACCACCAGGCCGGCCGTGGAGATGATCCCGTCGTTCGCGCCGAGCACCCCCGCGCGCAGCCAGTTCAGCCGCGTGCTGATCGCCGCGCTCTGCTCCACCCCGTCCGTGTGCGTCACGGGACCCACTGTCGGCGCCCGGACCCCGCAGGTCCACCCGGCGGGCCGGTCCGGCGTGCGCCGCCCGGGCCCCGGTACCAGGGTGGAGGGGTGAGACGCCGACGCGAGGAGCCCGGCTGGCTGCACGGGAAGCCGCCACCACGCTGGGCGCGGCTCGCTCCGCCCGTGGCGCTGGTGTTGCTGGTGCTCGCACAGAGCGCCACCCCGGGCGACATCGAGCTGGGCTACTTCCTGGCCGGCCTGCCCCCGGTCGCGGCCTTCGCGTACGGGGCGGCCGGCACCGCCGTCTTCGCCGGGATCGTGCTGCTGCTGCTCGGCGTGTCCTCGCTCGGGGTCGGGCACGCCCAGGGCGCCGACCTGGCCACCGTGGCCGTGGTGGCGCTGCTCAGCGTGGTGATCGCCTGGGTCCGGCGGCGCCGCGATGCGCAGCTGGTCAGCGTGCGGACCGTGGCGGAGGCCGCGCAACTGGCCGTGCTGCCGCCGGTGCCGGAACGGGTCGGTCCGGTGCGTTGCGCCGGGCTGTACCGGGCCGCCCAGCGCGGCACGCTCGTCGGCGGCGACCTGTACGACGTACGGGTCGGGCCGTACGGGGTGCGGGCGCTGGTCGGGGACGTGCAGGGGCACGGCCTGGCGGCGGTCGGCACGGTGGCGGCGCTGCTCGGCGCCTTCCGGGAGGGGGTGCTGGACGATCCGGAGCTCGCGGACGTGGCCGCCCGGCTGGACCGCAGGCTGCTGGCGGACACGGCGGGGGCGGCGGGGGCCGTCACGGAGGCGGCGGGATCGGTCGGCTCGGCCGGCCCGGCCGACGCCGTCGCCGCCGTCGAGCATCCGGAGCTGTTCGCGACGGCGCTGCTGCTGGAGTTCCCGCCCGGGCTGGACCTCGTACGGATCGTTTCGTGCGGGCATCCGCCGGTGCTGCTGCTGCGGGCGTCCACGGTGTCGGAGGTGGCCGTGGAACCCGGCCCTCCGCTGGGGCTCGGGCTCGCCGGAGCGGACCTCGCGGTGGTGGCCGACGTACCGCTGCTGCCGGGCGACCGGCTGCTCGTGCACACGGACGGGGTGACGGAGGCCCGGGACGCGGCGGGCGACTTCTACCCCCTGGCCACCCGGATCCCGGCCCTGGCCAAAGACCCGGCCGAGCTGGTGGAGGCGGTGTGGCAGGACCTGGTGGCGTTCACCGACGGCGGCCCGCGCGACGACGTGGCCCTGCTGGTGCTGTCCCTCCCGGACGGGGCGCGCGCCCCTGGATGACCGGGCGCTCGCGAGAGCGGCGGCCGGGGCGGGGGCCGGGACGGAGGCCGACGCCCCGAACGGCCCGGGCGCGGGCCCGTCCCCACACGGCGGCCGTACTGAGCCCCCTCTCGCCGTCCCGGGCAGTTCCGCGGCGTCGGGCCGGGCGTCCGAGAACGCCCGGCCCGACGCGGTCGACCTTCGGCCCTGTCGGCCGCTCAGGCTCCGTTGCTGATGATGAAGGCGCGGACCATCTTGCACGTGACGTTCGACGGGCGGTGGATGCCCGTGCGGACGGCCATCGTGCGGATCTTCCGGTTGGTGGCGCGACGGGCGTCGTACGTCCCCGAATCGAGCAGGGATATCGCCAGCCGCATCGCCTTCAGACGGCGGTTGTGGCTCTCGTACCACTCGCGGGGCAGCCCCGCAGGCAGCGGCTTCTTCTTGACGGGCCCAATGGTCGTGGCAGTGGCCATCTACAGCCTCCCAAACGGTAGTTGGCTTCCTGTCGTTCTCCCTCGATTTTACCGGGGGCCACTGACAAAAGCCCCTGGCCAGACAGGCTCTGGCTAGGCTGTGGGCCATGGAGATCTGGATCAATCCCGCCTGTTCGAAGTGCCGCAGCGCGCTGACCCTGCTGGACGCGGAGGGCGCCGAGTACACCGTGCGCCGCTACCTGGAGGACGTGCCGTCCGAGGACGAGATCCGCGAGGTCCTGGGCCGGCTCGGCCTGGAGCCGTGGGACATCACGCGCACCTCGGACCCGCTCGCGAAGGAGACCGGCGTACGGGACCTGCCGCGCGAGGAGACGGACGAGGCCCGGGGCCGCTGGATCGCCCACCTGGCGGCGCACCCGAAGCTCATCCAGCGCCCGATCATCACGGCGCAGGACGGCACGGCGGTCATCGCCCGCTCGGAGGAGGCCGTCCGCGAGGCCCTGTCCCGCTAGGGGGGTCCGGGCGGCCGCGTCGGCGGTTCGGCGTGCCCGCCTACGCTCCCGGTATGACGTCCGACCACGCGGCCCCCGCCGCCACCGCATCCGGCACGGGCGCCGGCGCCACCACCGCCGGACCCGGCGCCGGCCGGGGCGCAGGCCCGGGCACCGGTGACAGCGCAAGCACCGGCAGCGACCTGCATCTCGAGCTGTCCCCGCACGGCGCCCGGCGCACCGCCCTCGCCCAGGCCCTCCGCGAAGCCGTGCGCAGCGGGCGGCTCGTCGGCGGGACCCGGCTGCCGCCCTACCGTGCGCTGGCCGCCGACCTCGGGCTGGCCCGCAACGCCGTCGCCGACGCCTACGCCGAGCTCGTCGCCGAGGGCTGGTTCACCGCCCGGCAGGGCTCGGGCACCCGGGTCGCCGAGGGGGCGGCCACCGCCGCCGTGCCGGCCGCCCCGGTCCCGGCCGCCCCCGAGGGCCCCCGCCACGACCTGCTCCAGGGCAAGCCCGACCCCGCCTCCTTCCCGCGGGGCGCCTGGTCCGCGAGTGCCCGGCGGGCCCTGGCCGGGGCCCCCACCGAGGCCTTCGGGCCGGGCGATCCCCGGGGCCGCCCGGAGCTGCGGCAGGCGCTGGCCGCATACCTGTCCCGGGCGCGCGGCGTGCGTACCGGCCCGGAGAACGTCGTCGTCTGCTCCGGCTTCGCGAACGGCCTGCGGCTCCTCGCGTCGCTGCGGCCCCGCGACTGGGCCGTGGAGGAGTACGGACTCCCCTTCCACCGCGGCATCCTCGAGGCCGCCGGGGTCCGCCCGCACCCCGTCCCCGTCGACGAGGACGGCGCCCGCCCGGACGAGATCCCGGCCCGGGCGCGCACCCTGCTGCTGACCCCGGCGCACCAGTTCCCGACGGGCGCCGCGCTGCTTCCGGCGCGGCGGGCCGCCGCCGTGGAGTGGGCCCGTACGACGGGCGGGCTGATCGTGGAGGACGACTACGACGGGGAGTTCCGCTACGACCGCAAGGCGGTCGGCGCCGTACAGGGCCTGGACCCCGAGCACGTCGTCTACGCGGGCTCGCTGAGCAAGTCCCTCTCCCCCGCCATCCGCCTGGGCTGGCTCGTGCTGCCGGACCACCTGGTCGACCGGATCCTGGCGGCGAAGGGGCTGCGGGAGTCCTGGGCGAGCGCCCTGGACCAGCTGGCACTGGCCGACTTCATCGCGTGCGGTGCGTACGACCGCCACATCCGCCGCATGCGCCACCGCTACCGCGGCCGTCGCGACCGGCTGGTCTCCGTACTGGCCGCCCGCGCCCCGGAGTTGCGGGTGACGGGCATCTCGGCGGGGCTGCACGCGGTCCTGGAGCTCCCGCCCGGGAGGGAGGCCGCGGCGCTGGAGGCGGCCCGCGCGGCAGGCCTGGCACTGGACGGCCTGTCGGGATACCGGCACCCGGCCGCGGCCGGGACGGGCAGGGAGGGGCTGGTGGTGGGGTACGCGGCCCCACCGGAGGCGGCGTTCGGCCGGGCGGTGGAAGCGCTGGCGGAGGCGATCGGGCCCGCCGGCGCGACGAGGCGTTAGCCGCGTGCGCCTCGAGCGGTGGGCGCGGGGGCCGAGCTCGCACTCATCTCGCCCTCACCTGCTCACCCCCTAGGGTGGGAACCCAGGCAAATGGGATGTATCAGACCAAAGGACCGGGATGAACCACGGACAGGACGATCCGAAGGAAGAGCACGAGGCGATCCGGCAGCAGACGCGGCCCCTCCCGGCCGGCCCGCGGTCCGATCCCCGGTCCGATGCCCCGTCGCAGCAACCCGCCGCCGCGCCCCGGCTGCCCCCGCCGCGCCGGGGGGCCGACTGGATGTTCGGCGGGGTCTACGGGACCGTGCTCGCGTCCGGGCTGCTGGCCGCGCTCAACCAGGAGGGCGACGCGTTCACCCCGTTCTACGACGCCAGCTGGGTGCTGGTCACCGCCTGCACGGCCGGGCTCGCGCACGGCTACTCGCACCACATGACCAGCCATCAGGCCGGCTCCGCCGCCCACCACTGGCGGGTGCTCTCACGGGCGCTGTGGAACGAGTGGCCGATGATCGCGGCCACCCTTCCCACCGTCCTGCTGCTGGTCGTCGCCGGGCTCACCGACTGGGACGCGTACGGGGCGACCGCCGTCGGGCTCGGCCTGAACACCGCGCTGCTGTTCGCCTGGGGCTCCTTCGTGGCGCTCCGCGTCGGCTACCGGATCGGTCCGGCGGTGCTGATGGGTCTCGCGGACGCGACCATCGGGCTGGCCATCATCGTGGCCAACGCCGTCATCAAGTAGCCCTGCCCCGGCCCCCTCAGCCCGGCAGCTGCGCCTCCGCCTCCGCCAGGATCTCCGTCAGCCGGGCCGCGAACTCCGCGTCGCGCGGGTCCGCGACCCCCGTCCGGGCCGCGGTGAGCAGCGCGTCCAGGGCGCGGCCGTACGCGCCGGGTACGTCGGTCCAGTTGGGCAGCGAGAAGACCCCTTCGGCCCCGCGCAGCTCCAGCCCCACCCCGGCCGCCGCGGTCGGCGCGCCGAGGCTGAGCACGGCGGTGCTGGCGGCGCCCGAGGCGTGGCGCAGGGCGAGCTGGACCACGTCGGAGGGCCCGCGGGTGGCGGTGACGGACGTGACGTCGCCCAGGACCGGGATCAGGACGGACAGGGCGTGCGGGCCGACGTCCCAGAGCCCGCCCTTGGCCTTGCGCCACGGCGAGGCGGCGTACGCGCTGGGCGCGCCGTCGGGCGGGAAGACCGCGCCGAGCCAGTGGGCGCTCGCCGTGAACCAGCCGGAGCGGCCCGCCTGCTCGGCGACCCAGCCGGCCGCGGGCTCGGCGAAGCGCAGGGTGAGGAAGACGACGGAGGCGACGCCGTGCCGGGCGGCGGCGTCGGCCACGGCCCGGGCGTCCCGGGCGGTGGTGGCGACGGGCTTGTCGAGCAGCAGCTGGCAGCCGGCCGCGGCGGCGCGCACGGCGAGCGGGGCCTGTACGTCGGGCGGCAGGGCGAAGGCCACGACGTCACAGTCGGCGAACAGCGCGTCGGGGTCTTCGTACACCTTCACGCCGTACGCGTCGGCCAGCTCGGCGGCGGCTTCGGGGCGGCGGCCCCACACTCCGGCGAACTCGGAGCCGGCGAATTCGGAGGCGGCGTGCGCGGCAAGGGCGGGGGCATGGGTGCGGTGGGCCCAGGGGCCGGTACCCAGCAGGCCGACCCTGGGGCGGTCCGGCAGGCGGGGGGAGTCCGTGGGGGCGGCGGCCGAGGTCAAATCGTACGAAATGCTCACCTGCTCAGTCTGCCCCACTCGGACGGGTGTGCTGCCACCAACCCGCACAACCCACTCGACCTGCGGAGTAAACCTCGGTAACACGGGGTTCACACCCGGGCAACGGAAGAGAAATCGCGAGCGGGCACGCTGCGGTCTACACCGCAGCGACATCGCAACACCACGACCGCAGCACCCGCAGAGTCTGCGCCGGAGCGACGCACCGAAGGATGGGGCCCGTGAGCTACAAGGCTGAGTACATCTGGATCGACGGCACCGAGCCGACGGCGAAGCTGCGCTCCAAGACGAAGATCCTGGCCGACGGCGACGCTCTGCCGATCTGGGGCTTCGACGGATCGAGCACCAACCAGGCCGAGGGCCACGCCTCCGACCGCGTGCTGCAGCCGGTGTTCTCCTGCCCGGACCCGATCCGCGGCGGGGACAACCTCCTCGTGCTCTGCGAGGTCATGAACATCGACATGACCCCGCACGAGTCGAACACCCGCGCGCTGCTGCGTCCGATCGCCGAGCAGTTCGCGGACCAGGAGCCGATCTTCGGCATCGAGCAGGAGTACACCTTCTTCGACGGCATCCGGCCGCTCGGCTTCCCGGTGGGCGGGTTCCCGGCCGCTCAGGGCGGCTACTACTGCGGCGTCGGCTCGGACGAGATCTTCGGCCGCGAGATCGTCGAGAAGCACCTGGACCACTGCCTCGCGGCGGGCCTGAGCATCTCCGGCATCAACGCCGAGGTCATGCCCGGCCAGTGGGAGTTCCAGGTCGGCCCCGTCGGCCCGCTGGAGGTCTCCGACCAGCTGTGGATCGCGCGCTGGCTGCTCTACCGCACCGCCGAGGACTTCAACGTCTCCGCGACGCTGAACCCGAAGCCGGTGAAGGGCGACTGGAACGGCGCGGGCGCGCACACCAACTTCTCCACGAAGGCGATGCGCGAGGACTACCGCGCCATCATCACCGCGTGCGAGTCGCTGGGCGAGGGCTCGAAGCCGCTCGACCACGTCAAGAACTACGGCGCCGGCATCGACGAGCGCCTGACGGGCCTGCATGAGACCGCCCCGTGGAACGAGTTCAGCTACGGCGTCTCCGACCGCGGCGCCTCGGTCCGCATCCCGTGGCAGGTGGAGAAGGACGGCAAGGGCTACATCGAGGACCGCCGCCCGAACGCGAACGTGGACCCGTACGTGGTGACCCGCCTGATCACGGACACCTGCTGCACGGGCCTGCAGAAGGAGGGCCTGGTCTGAGACCCGGCCTCCGGTCCCACCTCCCGCAGCCGACACTGCGACACGACGCGCGACGCCCGCCGAGCCCCCGTGGCCCGGCGGGCGTCGTGCGTCGTGCACCGTGCGCCGTGCGTCGCGTGTCCACACAACCGACCAGCATGCGATACGGGGCGCCGGTACGGACATCCGGGCCGGCATCTTCCGCTGAGGTTTTGTCCGGCATTGTCCAGCCCAAGTCGAGGAATGATCGCGGAATTTGAGATTCCGCTCCACCACTTGAGACATGACCTGCCCCGCACCCTCCGCGTCTGCTTCAATGAGCTCATGGCCAGCCACTCGCACACCTCGAACGGTCGCAGCGACCTCGAGCCGTTCTGGCCCTCCCGTCAGGACCACGATTTCGACCGGGTGTGTCGCCGCGTGAAGAACGCGCCGACCCTCTAAAGCCTCCCGGGACCTCCCACCGGACCTTCCCCGAGGCCTTCGGTCTGCGCGGAACGCGATGACGTACGTACGTCTCCTGCCGACCACTGCGCGTGAAAGAGCTGACCACTCATGTCCCACACCCGTTCCCTGACGTCCGCCGCCTCCACCGCGACCGCTGCGACCTCGCCCTTCGCCTATCCGCCCAGTCCGCGCCACCGGCTGCGTGCCGTGGACCGCGACGAGGTCGCCCGCGTGGTCGACCTCCTGCCGCCCGGCGCCACCTGGCTGCCCGCGCCGCAGCACACCCTGCCGGCGCTGCCGGGCCAGCCGCCGATGGTCGGCTACCTGGTCCTCGTACCTGCGGACCAGCAGCCGCCGATCGCCTTCGCCCCCCAATCCGTTCCCGCCCCGGCCGCGCCCCGGCCCGCCCCGGCGACCACCGGGGACGAGCTCGTCCGCATCGACGCGGCGCAGCGCACCGCCGAGGTCGACGGCCGGGTACTCGACCTGACGTACCTGGAGTTCGAGCTGCTGGCCCATCTGGTGGCGCACCCGCACCGGGTGCACAGCCGGGACCGGCTGGTGACCACGGTCTGGGGCTACGGCCACGTCGGCGACGGCCGGACCGTGGACGTCCACGTCGCCCGCCTGCGCCGCAAGCTGGGCGCGGCGCACCGCGGCGCGATCCAGACGGTGCGCCGCGTGGGCTACAAGTACGCGCCCTGAGTGCCGGTTCGGCACGCCACGGCACACTGCGCTGCACCGCGCACGACGGTGGGCCCGTACTCCGCGGAGGAGTACGGGCCCACCGTGCGCGTCGGGACGGACCGTCCGGGCTAGACCGCGGCGGCCGCCTTCGTGCGGCGCGCAGCGATCAGCCCCAGCAGCACGTCGACCGTCAGGAAGGCGACGAGGCTGATGCCGAGCAGCGGTACGAACCACCCGACCACGGCGATCACGGCGGCCAGCGGGAGCAGCATCGTCAGCGGCACCTTGCGCCAGGCCCCGCGCGGCTGGGCGCGGCCGACCGAGAGGGTGCGGTCCTTGGTGGGCCGGCGCAGCCACCACATCCGGTAGCCCCAGAAGACCAGGAACATCAGCGCGACCGCGAGCGCGGCGAGCGCGATCTGGTTGGCGAGCCCGAAGGTCTTCCCCATGTGCAGGTCGATGCCGAAGCGCGTCAGCTGCGCGAGGACGGGGTAGTCGGCGAAGCGCAGTTCGTCGATGATCCGGCCGTCGGCGGGGTCCACGGCCACGGAGTCCAGGTGGACCGGCAGCTGCTTGTCCTGCTCCTTGATCATGTAGCCCTTGCCCTTGGCGGGCAGGGTGATGCGCAGTTCCTCGGTGACCCCGGCGGCGCGGGCGGCGGCCACGGCCCTGTCGATGCCGATGTCCGCGGCGGGGGCCGCGTGGGGCATCTCCATGCCGTCGGGCATCCCGTGCCCGGCGTGCTCGCCGGAGCCGGAGGCGTCACCGGAATCCGAACCGGGCGCGAGGGCCGCGGACAGGGACGGGGTGGCGCCGCCGAGGCCGTCCTGGAGCTGCCCGATGTTCTCGCCCGCGTACTTCGACCAGGTCAGGCCGGTGGCGGACAGCGCGACGAGCCCGGCGACGGCCCACAGGCCGACGGCCCCGTGCCAGGAGAGGGTCTTTCGGCGGCCGGTGGCGGCGCGGTCGGGCAGGACGAGCAGGGCCTTGCGCGACCGGCGGCGGCCGATCCACAGGGCCAGTCCGCCGAGTGCGACGACCCACAGCCAGCTCGCGGCGAGCTCGCTGTAGTTCCGGCCGAACTCGCCCAGCTGGAGGCTGGAGTGGAACTCGCTGAGCCAGGCGCGCAGCGGCAGTGCATCGCCCTCGGTGGTCAGCTGCCCGTTGACGTGGGCCGTATACGGATCCACGAACACGGTCCGCGTCTGGCCCTCCTCCAGCCCGGGGACCTCCATGATCACGCGGGTGGTCGCCTCGGCGTCGGGCGCGGGCCACACGCCCACGACCTTGCCCTCGGGGACGGTGGCTCGGGCGGCCGTGACCTGGGCGCTGAGCGGCACCGTGCTGTCGCGGACCTGGGTGACGGTCAGTTCGTCGGAGTAGATGATCTTCTCGGCCTGCCAGGAGGCGGCGTAGAGCAGGCCGGTGGCGGCGGCGAGGAACAGCAGCGGGGCTATGAGGATCCCGGCGTAGAAGTGCATGCGCAGGAGCAGCGGCCGCAGCGCGGCCCAGGTGCCGGGCTTCGAGGCCGCCCCGGCCGGGGCGCCCGCGTCGGGCGTTCCGGGTGCGGCTGGTGCGGCCGATGTGTCGGGTGCGGCGGATGCGGCGGATGTGTCGGCGTCCGGCGTGCGGACGTCCTGAACCTCTTCAAGGGACATGTGGGTCCTAGGTGTTGGCCCTGTGGGCGAAGACTCGGGTGAACCGGCCCCGGGTCCCGCCACCTCGCCGATGAAGGAGGTGCGCCGGTCAGGCGCAGGCAGGACGGCCGGGGGCCGTGGCGCGGATGTCTCGCCACCCGGGCGGGCCGCGGCGCACCAGGGCGTGCGCGGGCAGGGCCCCGCGCAGCCTGCGCGGGGGCAGGTACGCGGGGCGGGGCGCGGGCCGCGGCGGTACGGGGGCCACACGGGCCCGGACCAGGGCCACCGCGCGGGCGAGCGGCCGGGCCGCCAGCAGCGCGGCGGAGCCGAGGACCGCGGCCAGCCGGAACACGGCGGCCTCGCCCCACGCCAGCCAGGCGGCGCAGAACAGCCCGGCGAGCACGTGCGCGGCGATCATGCCGAGGCCGCCGTGCCCGGCCATGTCGGCCATGCCAGCCATCCCGCTCATGTCCGCCATCCCGGCCATGCCGTCCGTGCCGCCCGCACCGGCGGCGCCGGCCGCCGCCTCCGGCAGCGCCGTGCCCGCCAGGTGGTGGTGCCCGGGCATCGGCTCGGGCAGGGACAGGGGCAGGGGCAGGGGGGTGGGCACGGACGTCGCGGTGTGGCCGGCGTGGCCGGCGTGGCCGCCGTGACCTGCCTGGCTGCCGGAGAAGACCAGGTGCAGTACGCCCTGGACGGCGAGCAGCGCCGCACTGATCCCGAGGGGCCCGCGGCGGCGCCCGGCGGCGAGCCGGGCAAGCCCACCGGTCACCACGAAAGCACCCAGAAGGCCCATCATCGGGATATCTGTGCCAGACATGTACGAATGCCCCACAGCGCCCAATGCGGTGCACATCGCCGCGAACATCGCGGCCCGTGCGGTGCGCATCGGCGGGGGGATTTCAGACATGGCAGGAACATGCTCGCACGGGACCCGGTTCCGCCAGTCCGGGGGCCGTATCCGATCATGATCAGATGAATTCACTGCCATGGCCGCCGCCGACGCTCGGTGTGGTGTATGCGGGCGGGGTCCAGTTCGGCGCGTACGCACTGGACCGGCTGGGGGCGGCGGAGCGGGACCGGGTGCTGCGCAGCTGCTCGACGAATGTCGACAACCTCGCCGCCGGCCGCTGGGAGACCCTGCTGAGCAGTGCCTTCGTCGTCGAGGAGCCCATGCCGCTGCCGTACGCGCTGCTGCTGGTCGCCGTCCTCGGGTACGCGGAGTACGCGTACGGGGCCTGGTGGACGGCCGCGGTGTTCGCGTTCGGGCACGCCACGGCCACGCTCCTCGTCTACGGCGCCATGCGCCGGACGGCCGATCCGCAGGCCCGGCGGGCCCTGGACGTGGGAACCAGCTACGGGTTCAACGCCGCGCTCGGCACGCTGACCTCCGCACTGCCGCGCGGGCCGGTCCGTACGGCCGCCCGGGTGGGGCTGCTGGCGCTCGCCGCGGGGCCGGTGCTCAGGCGGGACCGGACCTTCACGGACGCCGGACACCTCGCGGCCCTGGGAATCGGAGTGGGACTCTCGCTCGCCTTCGATTACCTATCCGGGACGAAACATCCGAAAATCGGGTGAACACGCACCATCCGCATCACCTGCACGACCCTCTGCACCGCCCTCTGCACCGCTCGCACCGCCCGCACACCGCTGGAGCCGCCACGATGACCACCACCACCCCCTCCACCACCGTCGCCAACCTGCGCGACCTCGGCGGCACCCCCCTCTCCGGCGGGCGCACCGTCCGCCCGGGGCTGGCCCTGCGCTCCGGCCAGCTCGACCGGCTCGACATCGACGCCGACCCGGTCGTGGCCGCGCTGGGCCTGCGCACGGTCATCGACTTCCGGACCGACGCCGAGCGCGCCGACCACCCGGACCGGATACCGGCGGGCGTCCGCCTCCTGATCGGCGACGTCCTCGCCGACAAGCTGAGCTCCGGCAAGATGCCGGCCGCCACGCAGCTCAAGGACCTGCTGTCCGACCCGGCGATGGCGGAGGAGCACCTGGGCGGCGGCAAGGTGCAGAAGCTGTTCGCCGACACCTACCGGTCCTTCGTGAACACCCCCTCCGCGCAGGCCGCGTACCGGACCCTGCTCACCGAGCTCGCGGACCCGGAGGCGGGCCCGCTGCTGTTCCACTGCACGGCCGGCAAGGACCGTACGGGCTGGGGCGCGACCGTCGTCCTGTCGCTGCTCGGCGCGGACGACGAGACCCTGATGGCCGAGTACCTCTCCGTCAATCCGGCGGTCAAGCAGGCCTTCGCACCGCTGATCGAGGGCTTCACCGTCGCCGGCGGCGACCCGGACATCGCGCTGGGCCTGATCGGAGTCTTCCCCTCGTACCTGGAGGCCGCGCTCGACGAGGTGAGCACGCGGTACGGCTCGATGGAGAAGTACGTGCGCGAGGGCCTCGGCGTCCCCGACGAGACGGTCGAGGCGCTCCGCGCCCGCCTCACGGCCTGATCCGCACCCGGCCCGACCCCCGCCCCGGCCGGCATTCGACCCGAACGTGTGACCTGGGGACGGGTGACCATCCGACGATTCGCTCGTTCTGCTGAACGTGACTGCGCCGGATACCGCCACCCGCCCCCCGTCTCCCGTGCCGCCCGACGTCGAGCTGGCCGAGGCCGCCATCGTCGAGCACTACCCGCGGCTGGTGCGGCTCGCCTATCTGGTGCTGCCGCCCGCCCTCGGCCGCAACCGGCGGGTGCTCACCGCCCATTCGCTGGCCCAGCGGGCGCTCCCGCGCGGGCGGCGCGGCGCCGGTGCGCAGGCCGCCGCAGCCGCCGTACAGGGCGGGGTCCCGGGCCAGCGCGGGACCCCGGGCGCCGAGTCGGGGTACGCGTACGTACGGCTGAGGGTGCTGCGCGCCGCCCTGGAGGCCGGGATTCCGCTGACCTTCCGGGCGCTGCCCCGGCGGGCGCAGCTGCCTCCGCTGCTCCCCCAGGTGTGGGGGCTTCGGCTGTTCCCGCGCTCGGGCGGGGCCGAGGAGCTGGCCCTGGACCAGTGGCTGGCCACCCTCGACGGGCCCGGCCGGGCGGCCTGCGTCCTGCGCGCCCTCGAGGGGCTGCCGGAGCCCGAGGTGCTCCGGGTGCTCACCGAGGCCGGGGTCGCGAACCCCGCCGCCGCGGTCGCGGAATCGGGGGATCCGGCCAACGACGCCCTGTTCGCCTCCCCCGAGTTCGATCCGTGCGTACTCCAGGCACGGCCCACCGACCTGCTGCGCCGGCGCCGGTTCGTCCGGGCCGGGCTCGCCGCCGCGGCCGCCCTCGCCGTGTGCGGGGCGCTGCTGGCGCTGCCCGGCGGCGGATGGGGTGCGGACGGGGCCGCCGCCCCGCCGTACGCGCGCAACGCGGCGGCGGAACAGGCCCTGGACCCGGGCAGGCTGGTCCGGGTCGCGCCCACGCTGTGGCGCACGTCCTCCCGTACGGGCTTCTCCACCTGGCCCGCGCGCGGCGACCGCGCCGACGACGCCGAACTGCTGCGCCGGGCGCTGGCCGTCTGGGCCCGGCCGGGCCGGGCGGTCGTCGCGTCGGCCACCCCCGACACGCAGCCCGGGCCGCCGATGGGACCGCCGCAGCTGCTGTTCGCGGGCACCGTCGACCAGGCGGTCGTGGTCCTGCTGTACGACGGCCTGCGCGTGGTCCGGTACGCCGAACCGCGCACCGGGACCTCGGTCGCCGCCCTCGACTTCGCCCGGACCGACGGGGCCTCGGCGGAGAACTCGACCGCGCTCGTACTGAGCCGGGTCGACGGCAACGTCCGCTACCTGACCGCGCCGTGGGTGACCGGGGCGGGGCTGCGGGACCTGCTGAAGCCCGGTGACGCCCCGGCGCCGCTGAAGCTGAGCCAGGACGGGATCACCCCGCCGGTGGCGAGCCCCGCGCCTTCGGGCAACTGCACCGGCTGGAACGCCCTGGCGCTGACCGGCAACGGCTCCACCCGGCTGGTCACCGACCTCGGCGAGCTGACCCCGGCCCGGCTGACCTCGGGTGCACCGGGCGCGGAGCGGGATGTGGCGGAGGCCGCGGAGCTCGGCGACTGGTCGCGGATCGCGTGCCTGCTGCCGTCGGTCCGCTCGCACGGCGTCCGCAGCGTGAACGCCTGGACGTACGCGAAGCAGCCGCTGCCCGAGGCCGACGGCACGGCGACGTGGCTGTGCACCCGGGCGGAGACCTGGGCGGGCACGGAGGACCGGGTGCAGGCGCAGTTCCTGACCCCGGGCGCCCCGCTGGCGGCGCAGGCGGCGAAGGCGGAGGGCTCGCCGGCGTGCGGGCCGCGGGAGCCGCGGGTGCTGGCGGGCGTGCTGTGGAAGTCGAAGGCGGGCCAGTGGTACGTGCTGGCGGCGGGCAGTGCGCAGTTCGCGTCGCTGTCGGTGTCGGGCGGCGGGGTGAACGGGTCGGCGAACGGCAACCGGCTGGCGGTGAAGGCGCCGGCGGGAGCGCAGGTGGAGCTGGCGGGCAAGCTCACGGACGGTACGAAGGCGGGGGTGCTCCGGTAGCCGCACAGCAGGGTGGGTGAATCTTCAACCGTCAAGAACGGTCGGGGAGTTGGCGGGATCCGGACATGACTGCCGCGGTGCGCACATGGCATGATCGGATTCCGGTTACCACGCGGTAACCCGCCAACACCCCCCTCACGTACTGAAGGTTCACCCACGTGCGCACGCTCGCCCGACGGCTCCTCCTCCCCGGCCTCACAACCCTGGCGCTCACCGCCACCGGCTGCTCCTCGACACCGCACACCACCACCGCCGCCGACGCGGCCGCCCCCGCCACCCTCGCGCCCGCCGGCGACGGCACGTCGCAGCAGCTCGACGTGGCCGCGGCGCCGCAGGGGACCCCCACACCGGCGGCCGTGGCCCGCGCCGACGGGAAGGGCAAGACCGAGAAGTCCTCGCTGAAGGTCGCCTCCTACGACCAGGCGAGCGGACGGGCCGTCATAGCCAAGGCCCCGCAGGGGTCCGCCCAGTCCCCCGCGCCGGGCAAGAAGCCGGAGGCGGGCAAGTCCCCCGCCGCGGGCGCGTCGTCCGACGCGGGCACGCCCCCCGGGGCCGACAAGCCCGTGGCCGTGGGCGACGTCATCGCCAGCGCACCGGCGCCCGGCGCCCCCAACGGCCTGCTCGCCAAGGTCACCGAGGTCATCGGCAAGACCGACCGCGGCACCGAGGTCAAGACCGCCTCCACGACGCTGGCCTCCGTCCTGAACGACGACAAGGCCGACGGCAAGGTTCCCGTCGACCCGTCGTCGGTCACCGTCGAGCCCCTGATGAAGGGCGTCACCTTCTCCTGGGCCAAGACCGGGGGCGTCAAGTTCGGCCCCGAGGGCGCCAAGCTGCCCCTGGGCAACCTGCGGCTCGACGTGAACGCCGCCGTCGACACCGCCCCGGACGCCCCCGCCTCGGCCGGAGCCTCGGTCTCCGGGTTCGTCCAGCTCGCCCCCCAGGTGGAGTTCAAGTACGACGGCAGCACGGGCGGCGGTCCGCGGTCCGCCTTCCTCGGCATGAGCGGCGACTGGTCCTCGCAGTGGAAGCTCCAGGGCCGCGCCGCCGCGAGCACCGGGGCGGCCAAGCGGATCCCGTTCGCCAAGCTGCACAGCGCTCCGGTCATCCAGGTCGGCCCCGTGCCGGTCGTCGTCAACCTCGACCTGACCTGCTACGTCCAGGTGGAGGCCGACGGCCGCGTGACCCTCGACGTCCAGCAGGACGTCAAGGGCGACTTCAAGGTCGGCGGCAGCTACGCGACGGGCAAGGGCTGGACGCCGGTCAGCCAGTCCAACGTCAAGAGCACGCCGGTCACGGCGACCGTCACCGCCTCCGGCAAGGTCAAGGGCGCGCTCGGCGCCGAGGCCTCCGTCGGCCTGTACGGCGCCGTCGGCGTCAGCGCGGACTTCGCCCCGTACCTGCGCGGCGAGGCCGAGGCCAAGGCGAGCGCGTCCAGCGACGGCAAGACCTCCCTCAGCGGCTCCTGGGCGCTGTACGGCGGCTTCGACCTGAGCGGGAACCTGCACCTGCAGCTCTCCCTGTTCGGCACGCCGATCTTCGAGCGCAAGATCCCGCTGGGCGCCCTGAACCGCGAGTGGGCCCTCGCGAGCGGACACGCGGAGCGGTAGCCGGCGCGTCGGCGGCCCCCGGGCGCGGCGCGCCCGGGGGCCGCCGAAGTTGATGGTGCAGAGGGGTTTTCCTCTCTCCTACCCCTCAGTACATTGACGCCATGTCTAATACGCCGCTCGCGCCCGCCCCCGTGGCGTCGGAACACATGGAGCTCAAGGCGCGGAACGTGTCCTTCGGCTGGGAGGACACCCCGCTCCACTGGCTGCCCGGCGACCCGTTCGCCACGCACACCATCAACGTGCTGCACCTGCTGCTGCCCGCGGGCGAGCGCTGGTTCGTACACGTCTACAAGCAGGTGCTCCCGTACATCAAGGACGAGCAACTGCGGGCGGACGTCGTCGGGTTCATCGGCCAGGAGGCCATGCACGCCGCCGCGCACGACGACGTGCTCCCCCACCTGAAGCGGCTGGGCCTCGACCCGACGCCGTACACGGCGCAGGTGGACTGGCTCTTCGAGAAGCTGCTCGGCGACCGGACGCTGCCCCCGGGCAAGGCCCGGCACTGGTGGCTCATGGAGCGGGTCGCGATGATCGCGGCGATCGAGCACTACACGGCGTTCCTCGGGAACTGGGTGCTCAACGCGGACGAACTGGACCGCCGGGGCGCGGACCCGACGATGCTGGACCTGCTGCGCTGGCACGGCGCGGAGGAGGTGGAGCACCGCTCGGTGGCCTTCGACCTCTTCATGCACGTGGACGGCGGCTACCGCCGGCGGGCCCGGACCTGGGCCACCGCGTTCACGGCCCTCGTCTTCCTGTGGCAGCGGGGCGCCCGCTTCTTCATGGAGAACGACCCGGAGCTGACCGGCGCCAAGGCCTCCCTCGGCCAGTTCTTCCGCGCGGGCCGGCAGGGGACGCTCCCCTCGACGGGCGCCATGCTGAAGTCGATCCCGACGTACCTCTCCCGTACGTACCACCCCTCCCAGGAGGGGTCGACGGCCCAGGCCGTGGCCTACCTGGCCTCGTCCCCCGGCGCGAACGGCGGTGCCGCCGCATGAGCCGCGCCCTGAAAGCGGCGGCGCTGGCGGGCGCGGCCCTGCTGACCCGCCGCGCCCTGCGGGGGCGCATCGCCCGCTCCCCGCTGTGGCCCCTCCCGGCGCTGGAGACCCCGATCTCGGGCCACTCCCCGCGGCGTTGGCTGCCCACCCGGGTCGTGTCCCGTACGGAGCCCGCGGACGGGGTCCTGATGCTGACCCTCGAATCCCCGGAGCTCCCGCCGTGGACCCCGGGCGCGCACGTGGACGTACGGCTCCCCTCGGGCCTGGTCCGCCAGTACAGCCTCTGCGGCGACCCGGCCGACGCGGGCCGCTACACGATCGCGATCCGCCTGATCGAGGACGGCCGCGGGGGCTCGCGCGAGGCGCACGCCGAGCTGTCGGAAGGCGCGGAACTGGCCGTGCGCCCGCCCCGCAACCGCTTCGAACTGGAGCCGGCTTCCTCGTACCTCTTCGTCGCGGGCGGCATCGGCATCACGCCCATCCTCCCGATGCTGCGCGAGGCCACGGCGGCGGGCGCGGACTGGACCCTGATCTACGGCGGCCGCACGCGATCCTCGATGCCGTTCGTCGGCGAACTCGGGACCCACGGCTCCCGGGTCACCATCACCCCTGAGGACGAGGCGGGCCTCCCCGACCTGTCCCCGCTCACCGAAGCGGGCCCGGACACCCTGATCTACTGCTGCGGCCCGGCCCCCTTGACGAAGGCGGTCCGGGAAGCGGCCCCACCCACCACCCCGGTGCACCTGGAACGCTTCACCGCGACTCCCGCCGCCGGGACCTCCCGCCCCTTCACGCTGGAACTGCACCGCTCGGGCCGCACGATCGAGGTGGCGGCGGACGAATCCACCCTGACCGCCGTCCGCCGGGCACTCCCCGACACCCCGTACTCCTGCGAACAGGGCTTCTGCGGCACCTGCCAACACCGCGTCCTGGCAGGCCGGGTCGACCACCGCGACACCCTCCTCACGGACCGGGAACGCGAGGACTCGATGCTCCTGTGCGTCTCCCGCGCCGAGGACGACCAGCTGGTCCTGGATCTCTGAGCCCTGCTGCGGGCCCAGTAGGGTGTCCGCATGACTACCGGGACGCGGCGCAGGATGGGTGTCGAGGAGCGGCGGCAGCAGCTGATCGGGGTGGCCCTGGAGCTGTTCAGCCACAGGTCGCCCGACGACGTGTCGATCGACGAGATCGCGGCGGCCGCGGGGATATCCCGGCCGCTCGTCTACCACTACTTTCCGGGCAAGTTGAGCCTGTACGAGGCTGCGCTGCGGCGGGCCGCCGACGAGCTCGCGCAGCGGTTCGTGGAGCCGCAGGAAGGTCCGCTCGGGGCGCGGCTGCTGCGCGTCATGGGCCGGTTCTTCGCGTTCGTCGACGACCACGGGCCCGGGTTCTCGGCGTTGATGCGCGGCGGACCGGCGGTCGGGAGCAACCGGACCAACGCGATGATCGACGAGGTCCGGCAGGCCGCCTACGAGCAGATCCTCACGCACATCGGGATCGAGAAGCCGCCGGCCCGGCTGGAGCTCGTGGTGCGGTCCTGGGTGTCGCTGGCGGAGTCCACCGCGCTGATCTGGCTGGAGGGGCGGAAGATCCCGCGGGCCGAGCTGGAGCTGCAGCTCGTGCACGACTTCGCCGCGCTGGCCGCCGTATCGGCCGCGTACGACGCGGAGATGGCCGCCGTCCTCGGCCGGATCCTCGCCGACGAGCCGGCCGACGGGCCCTTCGGCGAGCTGGTCGGGCGGCTCGGGGGACTCGTCCCCGCCGGCACCGGGCACGCGGTGCCCGGCCCCCGCTGACCCGACCCGCCCCCGGTGATCATCCGCGTGATAATACCCGCGTGATCATTGATGACGGGATCTTGTTCCGGCGGGCCGTGGAGAAGGACGCCCCCACGCTGGTGGCCCTGTACGACCAGGCCGCCCGCTGGATGCGCAAGCACGGGATCGACCAGTGGAAGCCCGGGGACAAGGACGCCGCGCACTTCCTGGCGAAGATGCGCGAGGGCGAGGTGTGGCTCGCCGGGGACAGCGACGGGCGGATCATCGGCGCGTACGAGCTGTGGTGGTCCGACGAGGAGGCCTGGGGCGTGCAGCCGCCGGTCGCCGGCTACCTGCACCGGCTGATGGTGGAACGCGAAACCGCGCCCGCGGGAGCCGGGCGCCGGCTGCTCGAACATGCCGAGCGCCGGATCGCCGGGTCAGGACTGCCGCGGGCGCGGCTGGACTGCGTCTCCACCAACCCCCGGCTGCTCGCGTACTACCGGGGTGCGGGCTACCGGGTGGTCGGGGAGTTCCCCCACAAGGAGGGCAAGGACGGCCGGGTGTACGGGGTGATCCTGCTCGAGAAGCGCCTCGATCAGCTCACCGTCGTGTGAAGACCGACACCGTGCGGGCCGGGGTCGTGAACTCTCCTGTCCGTGCGTCGTACGTCGCCTGCTTGACCGCGGGGTCGGATCCGGCCGCCTGGACCGGGTGCAGGGCGTAGGCGGTGCCCGCGAGGGCCGGGATGCGCTGGGGCTGGGCGGCGGGCGTGGCGTTGAAGACCACCACCAGGTCGCCGAGGGTCATGGTGATCACCCCGGGGGTCTCGTCCTTGCCGGAGAGCGGGAAGGCCAGCGCGGCCTGGACCGCCTCCGGTGTGGTGAGGGCGAAGGCCGGTTCCGTCGTACGGATCCGCAGCAGGTCGCGGTAGGCCGCCGAGGCTCCGGTGATGTCGGCGCAGCCGGGTGCCGGGCGGCCGGCCAGCAGGGGCTTCGCGTAGAGCCACTTGGAGCCGTTGTCGGCGGCCGGCGGCAGCCCGCGGCCGAAGCCGTTGCCGTCGCGGCAGTCCCAGTGGACGGCGTTGAACCAGTCGCCGCTGTCGTACGAGTTGCGGTCCAGGGACTTCGAGCGGAGCAGGTCCGTACCCGCCTGGGACAGCGACGGGCCCTGGGAGAGGGTGCCCACGGCCATCGCCAGGACCTGCATACGGGCCTGGTCGGCGGTGGAGGTGCCGTCCGGGAGCTTGTACGCCAGGGCGTCGGCCAGGGTTTCGTTGTCGTGGGCGTCGGCGTAGGCGAGGGCGTCGCCCGGAGCCGCCGCGTAGCCGGCCGGGGAGCCGTTGTAGTCCACCTCGGAGCCCTTGGTGCGCCGGCCCGCGGTGTCCGTGAAGGCGTACGAGGCGAGGTTGCCGGAAAGCCCGACCTTGATCAGGTCCTGGGCGTGCAGGAGCCGGGCCCGCTGCTGCTCGGCGGTGCCGTTCGCGGGCGAGGCGTTCGGGGCCGTGAACAGGCCCGAGGCGAAGCCCTGGACGCGCGGGTCCTCGTCGAAGGGGCCGCCGCCGCGGACCGCGTCGCGCGAGCGGTCCGAGAAGGTGGCGATGCCGGTGCCGGCCATGTTCTTCTGCGTGGCCTGGACGAAGCGGGCGTCGTCCGCGACCTCGCCGAAGTTCCAGCCCTCCCCGTACAGGATGATCTTCTTGCCGTCGACGCCGTCCTTGGCGGGGGTCAGCGCGTCCAGGGCCTTCCGTACGGCCAGGATGTTCGCCTTCGGGTGGTGGCCCATCAGGTCGAAGCGGAAGCCGTCGACCTTGTACTCCTTGGCCCAGGTGACGATCGAGTCCACCACGAGCCGGCCCATCATGGCGTTCTCGGGGGCCGTGTTGGCGCAGCAGGTGGAGTTGGCGACCGAGCCGTCCGCCAGCAGCCGCTGGTAGTAGCCGGGCACGATGCGGTCCAGCACCGACTTGTCGGACTGGCCCGACGCCACGGTGTGGTTGTAGACCACGTCCATGACGGTCCGCAGCCCGGCCCCGTTCAGCGACTGGACCATCCTGCGGAACTCGACCGTACGGGCCGTGCCGTTGGGGTCGCTCGCGTACGAACCCTCCGGCACGGTGTAGTGCAGCGGGTCGTAGCCCCAGTTGTAGGCGTCCTTCGCGGCCGCGGCGGCCACGCAGGCCTGCTGCTCCGGCGAGTCCGGCGCGTACACCTTCAGGTCGCAGGCGGGCTCGGTGCGGTCGGAGGCCTTCTCCGGGATGGTCCCGATGTCGAAGGCGGGCAGGAGGTGGACGTACGAGGTGCCGGACGCGGCCAGCGCGCGCAGGTGCGCCATGCCCGCCGAGCCGGTGTCGGTGAAGGCCAGGTACTGGCCGGGGTGGGTGCTGGTGCGGTCCGCGACCGAGAAGTCGCGGATGTGGAGCTCCTGGATCTGCGCGGAGGTGAAGGGGACGGCCGCGGGCTTGCGCAGGTCGCGCCAGCCGGGCGGGGCCAGCTTCGGGTCGGCCAGGTCGACGGCCAGGCTGTGGGTGGAATCGGTGGTCAGGGCGGTGGAGTACGGGTCGGTGACCAGGTTGCGGACCATCTGGCGGGTGCTCGGCGCCCACACGGTCACGTCGTAGCGGTACGGCTTGCCGGTCCAGTTGCGCTCGCCGCGCACCGACCAGACGCCGGTGGTGTCGTCGCGGTGCATGGCGACGGTGCGGCCGTCGAGCTCGAGGGCGACCTGCCGGGCGGTGGGGGCCCAGACGGAGAGGGTGGGGCGGCCGTCCTTGAAGACGGGGCCGAGCGCGGCCGTGTTCGCGTACAGGTCGTCGAGCACGCCGGCGAGCTGCACTCCGGTCGCGGCCAGGACGGCGCCGTTCGCGGCGTGGGCGCTCGCGACGAGCTGGCCGCGCAGGGCCTCCCGTACGCGGTCCCGGTCGCGGGGGTCGACGGAGTAGGCGGCGTACGCCGCGAGGTGCGGGAACTTCTGCTTCTGGGCGGCGGTGAGCTCGGTCTTGGACAGGCGCAGCCACTGGGCGCCGTCCGCGTGCAGGATGCCGTTCTCCGCGGTGACCGTGCCGTCGCGGGAGGCGAGGAGCTGGACGGAGGCGGCGGCCGCGGGGGCGTTCCAGGCGAGGGTGTCGCGGTCGATCCAGACGGCCTGGGCCTTGGTGAGGTCCAGGGCGGCGGAGGAGCCGGCGGGCTGCGGGAGGAGGTACGGGGCCCGGCCGCCCAGCATCCAGACCTCGTGGCCGGTGGCCTTCAGGTCGAGGGACTGGTCGGTGGGGAGGTCCTTCTCGTCGCCCTTGTGGAGGATGTAGCTCAGGCTGGTGGCGCCGGCGGCGAGCGGGACCTCGTACACGGCGCCGAAGGAGTCGGTGCGGGCCGGCATCAGCGGCTTTGACCAGTCGGTCGGGTTCGCGGCGCCGGTCCAGACGTGCAGGCCCCAGCCGTCGTAGGCGCCGTCGGCGCGCTGGTGGTGCAGGACGGCCTTGGCCTGGTCCTGGGGCGGGTACGCGGGGCGGTCGGTGGTGGCCGCTTCCTTGCCCTGCTCCAGCCAGACCTCACCGCTCTTCGTCACGTCGAGCGTGCGGTCGGTGGCGACGTCCTTGTTGCCGTCCTTGTCGATGACGAGGTAGCCGACGGAGGAGGCGCCGGCCTTGAGCCTTACGTAGGCGAAGGCGCCGTACGCGTCGCGGCCGGTGAAGTCGTGCCCGGCCGGCCAGGGAGTGGCCTCGCCGTCCGCCAGGTCGCCCCAGGCGTACAGCCGCCAGTTCGTGTAGTCGCCGTCGGGGCGGCGGTAGTGGACGACCGCGTAGTCGCGCTGGGTGGCGGTCGGGGGCTGCACGGGCGGGACCTGGCCGGCGACGGACTCGGCGAGGGCGCTCGCGGTGCGGCCGGCGGCGTCCACGGCGACGGCCTTGTAGCGCAGGGGGGTGCCGGCCGGGGCGGTGATGTGCTGGGTGACCTTGTACGGGGCGTGGTCGGCGGAGCCGAGGACCTGCCACTTCCCGGTGCCGGTCTGGGCGGCGAAGACGACCCGGTTCAGGCCGCCGCCGGTGACGTCGGCGGAGAGCTCGACGGTGCCGGTGGCTGCCGCCGGGGCTTTGAGGGCGATCGCGGGAGCCGTGGCGGGCTTGGCGATGGGCGCGCCCGCGCGCAGCACGACGGATCCGAGGGCCGGGACGACCACACGGATGCCGGCGGGCGTGGCCCGTGACGAGCCCGAACCCCCGTACAGGGCAGTGAACTCGGTACCCGGCGCGCTGCCGACCGGCATGTCGACGGTGACCGGCTCGGGAGCGTTGTTCACCGCGACCGCGTACTCCGCCTTGGACCGGGCGTCGGTGCGCGTGAACGCATAGACGGAGTCGCGGGCGAGCCGCTCGGTCTGGACGCCGTCGCGCAGCGCCGGGTGGTCCTTGGTCAGCTTCGAGAGAGCACTGATCTGCTTGTAGAGCGGGTGTCCCGGATCGTAGGCGTCGCTCGCATGCGTGCGCACCGTTCCGAGCTGGTCGTCGTCCAGGTAGTCGGCGACCTTCGTGGCGAACAGCGGCTGCCGGGCGTCCTTGTCGCCGCCCGCGCCCGTGAAGCCCTGCTCGTCGCCGGAGTAGACGACCGGGTTGCCCCGGGAGAAGAACATCAGCTCGTTGGCGAGCCGGTAGCGGTCCAGCAGCTCCTGCTCCCCCGCCCCCGGCCGGTCCTGCTTCAGGAAGCTCCCGAAGCGGCCCATGTCGTGGTTGCCGAGGAAGGTGACCTGCTCGTACGCGTTGGCCTTGTCCGTGGTGTACCGGTAGTCGTCGGCCAGTACGGAGCCCAGCCGCGAGGCCGCCGCGCCCTGGGAGGCGTACGCGCGGATCGCGTCCTGGAGCGGGAAGTCGAGGGTGGCGTCGAGGCGCCCGCGCGTCACGTACGGGGAGGTGACGGCCGTGTCGGCGGAGTAGACCTCGCCGAACATGAAGAAGTTCTTGCGGCCGCGCTGGGCGGCGTACTTGTCGAGGGCGGTGGCCCACTGCGTCCAGAACCCGGTGTTGACGTGCTTGACCGTGTCGATGCGGAAGCCGTCGATCGAGAAGTCCTTGACCCACTTCTCGTAGATCTTCTCCATCCCGCTGACGACCTCGGGACGCTCGGTCCACAGGTCGTCGAGGCCGAAGAAGTCGCCCTGGTCGGAGGATTCCCCGGCGAAGGTGGAATCGCCCCGGTTGTGGTACATCGTCGGGTCGTTGAGCCAGGCGGGAGCCTTCAGGTTCTTCTTCGCGTCGGGCACGAAGGGGGTCCGCGGGAAGGACTCGGCGTCCACGGCGGGGAACTTCCGCTTCCCGTCCGCGTAGTCGGAGTCCTCGAACGGCACCCCGTCCTTCGTCAGGTAGGGGAAGGCTCCCTTCGACAGGTAGGAGTAGGACTGCTCCCGGTAGTCGACGACGTCGGCGGTGTGGTTGGTGATGACGTCGAAGAAGACCTTCATCCCCTTCGCGTGCGCCTTGTCGATCAGCCGTTCCAGGTCGGCGTTGGTGCCGAAGTGCGGGTCGACCTGCGTGAAGTCGGTGATCCAGTACCCGTGGTACCCGGCGGAGACGTCGGCTCCCTTCCCCTGCACCGGCTGGTTCTTGAAGATCGGCGCCATCCAGATGGCGGTGGTCCCGAGCCCCTTGATGTAGTCGAGCCGGTCGGTCAGCCCCTTGAGGTCGCCGCCCTGGTAGAAGCCCTTGTCCGTGGGGTCCAGCCCGGTTTCCAGCCGGCTGCCGGTCAGGCCGCCGGTGTCGTTGCGCGGGTCGCCGTTCGCGAACCGGTCCGGGAGGACGAAGTAGAACTGCTCCCGTGTCAGATCGTGCCGCGCGGGCTCGGCGGCGAGTTTCGCGTCCGAGGGCGGGGCGGGCGGCGCGGCGGCCACGGCCGGGAGGGCGGGCAGGAGCGTCACGGCCAGGGCGGCGGCGAGGACTCCTGCGGCGGGGCGTATCAAGGCGGATCTCCTTGGTTACGTGTCGCGTGGATGAGGGCCGCCCGGCGGATGGCGGGTTCTGCGGATGCCGGGCGGCCCTGGTCGGTGGGGTGGGGTGCGGGTCAGTTGCGCCAGGTGTCGTTCAGCACGGTCTTGCCGCTCGCCGGGACGGTGGCGGTGCGGTTGGCACCGCTCTCCCAGGTGACGTTGCCGGCGGCGTCCTTGCGGAGGTACTTGTACGAGAACGCGGTCCCGGCGGGGAGCGACACGTCGAGCTTCCAGACGGGGTAGGCCGCCGGGTCGAGCTTGAAGGCGCTGCCGGTGTTCCAGCCGCCGAGCTCGGCGCGGTCCCCGGTGACGTAGATGTTCTGCCCGGGGACGGTGGTGGCGTTGACGGCGAACGAGGCGCCCGCGGTCGCCGGCGGCGGCGTGCTCCCGCCGCTGCAGGTACGGGCGTTCACGTGCAGGGCGAGGGCGGTGCCGGCCCCGAGGGTGGCGGTGAACTGCCCGGCCGGATTCACGCTGACCGTACGCCCGCTCTGCACGTCGCAGTAGTCGCCGGCCGGGAGCGAGCTCTGGAAGGTACGGGTGAGGGACGCGCCCTCGTGGTTGATGGCGACGTACGCCTTGGCTCCGCGCCCGAAGGCGATCTGGTCGCCGCCGTTGTCCCACCAGTTGGTGACGGCCTGGCCGCGGGCCGCGTTGCGGAAGGCGACCATGGAGGAGATCTCCCGCCAGGCGTGCTGGCACTTCCACCCGTCCGCGTAACAGGCGTTCACGGTGCCGCCGTTCGGCGGGCCGGCGTCCTTGTCGGTCCACTCGTACCCGGAGTGCACGTCGGGGGACCCGTACGGCCAGGCCAGCATGAAGACGCCGGCGAGGGTGTAGGCGGAGCCGTCCTTGTAGTTGAGGGTGTCGCCGCCGCGCTCGGTGTCGTGGTTGTCGACGAAGACCCCTGCCTGTCCGCTCGGCATGTACCCCCAGGCCTCGCCGAAGTTCTTCAGGTAGGCGAGGTTCTCGTTCTGGAAGACCCGCTTGAGGTCGCGTGCGTAGCGGAACTCCTGCACGTCGCCGTTGCCGAGGTACTCGGAGGGCGAGACGGCCTCGCCGGCCCCGTAGATCGCCTCCTGCTTCCAGTAGACGGAAGGATTCGCCATCCGGGACTTGATGTTGGCGAGGTCGGCGGCGGGCATGTGCTTGGCGGCGTCGATCCGGAAGCCGTCGACGCCCAGCGACAGCAGGTCGTTCAGGTACCCGGCGATCCGCCCGCGCACGTAGTCCTCGCCGGTGTCCAGATCGGCGAGCTGCACGAGCTCGCAGTTCTGGACGTTGGCCCGGTCCTGGTAGTTGGAGATGGTCGCCCGGCAGTCGTCCATGTCGGAACCCGAATAGATCCCGGGGTAGCCGTACTTCGTGTACGAAGACCCCCCGGTCCCCACCCCGTCGGCCGCGGCCATGTGGTTGATCACGGAGTCGGCGACGACCTTCACCCCGGCGGCGTGGCAGGTGTCGACCATGGCCTTGAACGCGGCCCGGTCCCCGAGCCGCCCGGCGATCTTGTAGCTGACGGGCTGGTACGAGGTCCACCACTGCGGGCCCTGGATGTGCTCCTGGGGCGGCGAGACCTGGACGTACCCGTACCCGGCGGGCCCGAGCGAATCGGTGCAGGCCTTGGCCACGGACTCGAAGCGCCACTCGAACAGCACGGCGGTGACGTCCTTGTCGCCGGGCGCCGCGGCGACGGCCTGCGGTGCCGGGCCGGTGAGGGCGGCGGAGGCGAGTGCAGTCGTGGCGAAAAGAGTTGCAGCTCTGACGGCTCTGGCAGGCATGCGGGGGGCCTCCTGGCGGAAGAGGTGGGGATGGCAGCGACCGTAGGGGCCAGGTAGGAGCCCTGCAAGAGTTTGCGCAAGAGATTGCAGAATTGTTTCCAGGGCGTGTCCTGCCGGACAGCCGCGTCGTGTAGGGGCCAGGGACCGCCCGGACGGGCGCCACATCCCCGCCACTTCCTCACACTCCGCAGCCGCGCGGAGCGTCCAAAGCGATGGATCCGGCCACCTGCCGCGTCCGCAGCCGTGCAGGTGACAGCGGAGGGGCCGGTCAGACGCCCGCTCGAAGATCCATCGAGCAGGTGGTCAACGGGATCTGTCCAGTTTTCGCCAGCATGGCCATTTCGGCGCACCGGTTACCCGGCGTCACCCACGTAGTTTCACCCTGCACCCAGAGGTGCCGTAAGGAAATCATTCGGTTCTGCAACGTAAGGAGGCCTCAAGAGCATGTCGGCGAACAGCATGAAGAGCGACGTGGGCAAGGCTTATATCAACGATGTATTCATGCGCCACCCGCTCACCACGCGGAACCAGGAGGAGCTGGAAATTTCCGCAAGGGCCGAGTCCATCCTGAAGCGGAATCAACTGAGGAACGTACTGAAAAGGACCCCCGAAGGAGGGGGCGAACCGATCAGCCCCATCGGGTTCTCCTTGAACAAGGTCCGCTACGGCGGATTCCCCCAGGAAGTGCAGACGGCGCACGAGCGCGGGTGGCGCGCGTACATGAACATGGGCGTACCGGTGATCGAAGAGCGAAGCGATATCACCCAGCCCCCACCGGACATGATCTCCAAGCAGACGTACATCAATGGAACCGACCCCGTAAAGATCACGGTGACGGACACGGTCGAATTCTCCGTTTCGAACACCGTCAGCTGGTCGCTCCAGGGGGAGGTGAAGCTCACCTTCGGGGCGAAGTCCACCGCATCGCTCCAGCAGCAGCTGGAGAAGAGCATGGCGATGCACCAGTACCAGAAGACCACCCTGAAGAACAGCAAGGACAATCAGGGCGTCGACACCGAGTCCCAGACGGATGCGACGAGCACGACGACCGCCACGAGTTCCGCCACGGGCACCGGGGAACTATGGGCGGATCTGGCGCTCGGTATCACGGGCTCCGTCAGCGGTTCGCTGACCACCGAATGGAAACACCAGTCATCCGTCAGCCTGGAAGTCATGAGCCGGGCGGACGTCATGGCCACCACCCGGCGCCAGGTGAGGCAGTTCGACTACGAATTCCCGGTCACGTTCGGCGGGTGGGTCGCCCTGTACTACCCCAGGCCGGTGGCGGTAAAGGAAACTCCCCCTCAGGCCAAGGACCCGAAGTACTCACAGGTCATCGCATGGAAACTCGGCGACTCCGTCGAGGACGGCAGCAATTTCGACCTGGCGGACGAGGGCAGGCGATTCATGCAGAGGGGCGCCGCCGAAATCGTCGCCGTCCGCACCGGGGAGCACCGGGTCTTCCAGCCGGAAACCCTTGATTACGAGAGCCAGAAGCAGCCTCTCTACAAGGCGTGACCGACTCTCCATCAGCCGGCCAGATCAGGAGG
Organism: Streptomyces sp. NPDC002209; assembly: GCF_042890265.1. NCBI lineage: Bacteria > Bacillati > Actinomycetota > Actinomycetes > Kitasatosporales > Streptomycetaceae > Streptomyces > Streptomyces sp. NPDC002209. The sequence goes on from NZ_JBIARX010000001.1 coordinate 456,463, forward strand.
AAGACCCATGTCTTTTGAAAACATCTTCGGCAGTGGCGGAAGCGAAGCGAACTCCGCCGGACAGTCCGCCGAATCCCTCGACAAGGACACTCCCGGGGCGGGGGACGTCTCGGAGGCAGTACGCAAACTGGAGAGTGAGCGCGACCCCTGGCTCGTACGTCAGACGGCGCACGGGGCGTTCGACGTGATGGGTTTCCTCACCCCCCTCTTCCAGAAGATCAACGAAACGTCCGCCGGACAGCGCCAGGTCGCCGAGAACCCCGGCTCCACGTCCGCCATGGCCTCGTCGACCCTGAAGGCCTCCGGACCGCCTCGGCCGAGCATCGGCGACGAAGACATGCCGAAGCTCGAGGACTTGTCGAAGCTCATCGGCAACAGGAGGGGCTTCGCCCTGATCACGACGGGCCTGGGCACGTCCGAAGGCCTCGCGGTGGACCCGTCGCAGGACACGGCGTACGTCGCCGACCGAAGCGGCGTGAAGCTGTCCGCGGTGAAGATCTCCACCGGCGCCCAGCGCGTGGTCGCGAGCGGCCTCGGCGACATCGGCGACGTGAAGCTGGACGGGAAGGGCAAGGCCTACACCACCGACTACGCCGCCGGGCGCCTGCTCGCGGTGAACCTGTCCGGCGGCACCTCCAGCGTGGTCGCCGCCGTACCGGGCGCGTACGGCCTCGCGCTGGACGGCGCGGGCAAGGCCTACGTCGTCAGCCACAGCGAAGGGAAGCTGACCGCGGTCGACCTGCAGAGCGGACAGAAGACCACGGTCGCCGCCGGCCTGCCGGTCGGCATCGCCGCCGTGGCACTGGACGGGAAGGGCAAGGCGTACGTCGGCCAGAAGGACCACGGCGGCAACCTCTACGAGGTCAACCTGGCCGACGGCGCCAAGCGCCTGGTGACCAACCTTCCCGGGGCGAGCGCCATGCGGGTGGAGCTCACCGGCGACGGCAAGGCGTACGCGATCGACCATCTCAACGGGCGCCTGTACGAGATCACCCTGGCCGACGGCGCGCAGCGCGTGGTGGCCAGCGGTCTGGCGACGTGCGAAGGCCTCGCCCTGGACACCGCCAACGGCCAGATCTACGTCAGCAACCGCGAAAGCCAGCTCTGGCAGATCTCCCAACGGGCCACGCAGCCCCTGGGCGGCGTCGGCAAGGTCGTGGCATAGGACGGCATCCGGCCCCGCGGGTGAACACAGGACGGCGGGGACCCCACCCCGGGGACCCCCGCCGTCAGCGCGGGGTCAGGGGGCAGGTCCGAACGGGAGCGCCGAACCGCTGGTCAAGGTCCCGGCCCCCAACCCGTCCACGGCCCAGCCGGAGCCCCATGAGCATCTGGCCGCTGTCTGCTGCGGCTTGGACCCCGCCCCCGTCCCGGGACCGCTGGGCCATGGGCCCTTGAGGGAGTCAGGCCCCTGCTTGGGACGCATCCCGGGCAGGGAACGGTGGTTCCGCTGGCCCGACTCCGGATGACAGGGGCTCCCGAGCGGCATCTCCGACGGACTCTCACCTGAATCCGAACCCCCTGGCCATCCTTCGGGGGCTTCCCGGCAGTCTGTTGTCTTTCCGGGGCGGGCCGGGCAGTCAAGGGTGGCCGAAGGCCATCGCGAAGCGACGCGACCGCAGGGAGCGCCCTTGACGGCCCGGACCGCACCGGAAGGACAGTGGACTGCCGGGAAGCCCCCGGGACGCACTCCCGCCGCCGCCCGGCTGCGGCCGCCCCAAGGCTGACCGAAGCAGGGCTCACGCATTGGACAAGGCCCTCGTCCAGCCGCCTCCCGCCCCGCCCTCGCAGCCGCGAGGGGGAGGGTGGGCAACCACCGGCCGGGCCTGGTGCCGCTCGGGGGGGTGGAAGCGGGCCGCGCGGAAACCCGTACTCACCCCGCCCCGCCCCGCCCCGCCCCCTACTCCCCCGGACCCTGTCCCGTCGAGCCCCGGACCACCAGTTCCGGCTGGAACACGTACTCCGTGCGCTGGACCGGGGTGCCGCCGACCGCCTCGAGGAGGGCTCCGACGGCCGCCGTCGCCATCGCGCGGACCGGCTGGCGGATCGTCGTCAGCGGCGGGTCCGTGAAGGCGATCAGCGGAGAGTCGTCGAAGCCGACCACCGAGACGTCCTCCGGTACCCGCAGCCCCCGCTCGCGCACCGCGCGGATCACGCCGAGCGCCATCGGGTCGCTGCCGCACACGATGCCGGTGCAGCCGCGGTCCAGCAGGGCTCCGCCCGCCGCGTGGCCGCCCTCCACCGTGAACAGGGTGCGCTGGATGAGCCCCTCCGACTCGGCGTCCGGCACGGCGGCGACGAACCCCTGCTCCTTGCGGGCCGAGGGGACGTAGCGCGTCGGCCCTATGGCCAGGCCGATCCGCCGGTGCCCCAGGTCCGCGAGGTGGCGTACCGCCATGTCCGCCGCGGCCCGGTCGTCAGGGGAGATGAACGGGGCGTTCACGTGCTCGTTGAAGCCGTTGATCAGGACGAAGGGGACGTTCCTCGCGGACAGCCGCTGGTAGCGGGACGGGTCCAGCGTCGAGTCCGCGTGCAGGCCGGACAGGAAGACGATCCCCGTGACCCCCCGCTCCTCGAGCTGCTCCACCAGCTCGTCCTCCGTGGCGCCGCCCGGCGTCTGCGTGCACAGCACCGGCGTGTACCCGTGGCCGGCCAGCGCCTGCTCTATGACCTGCGCGAACGCCGGGAAGATCGGGTTGGTGAGCTCCGGGATCAGGAGCCCCACCAGCCCGTTGCTGCGCCGGCGCAGCCGCACGGGCCGCTCGTAGCCGAGCAGGTCCATGGCGGCCAGCACCTTGTGCCGGGTGCCGGCCGCCACGCCCGCCTTGCCGTTGAGCACACGGCTGACCGTCGCCTCGCTGACCTGGGCCTGCGCGGCGATGTCCGTCAGCCGGAGGGGGGAGGTCACCCCGCCGTCACCTGCCACCACACCGTGGTGTCGGCCGGCAGCACGCCGTCCTCGACCGCCTCGCCGCTGGACAGCAGGGCCTCGCCGACGACGGGGAGCCGTACCGCCGTGCCGGTGGTGTTGGCGGTGCAGAGGAAGTCCCCGCGGCGGAAGGCCAGGACGCCGGCGGGAGCCTCCTGCCACTCCACGGACTCGCCCGCGCCCAGCTCCGGGCGCTGGCGGCGCAGCCGCAGGGCGGCCCGGTACAGCTCCAGGGTGGAGGACGGGTCGCCGGTCTGCGCCTCCACGCTCAGCTCCGCCCAGGAGTCCGGCTGCGGGAGCCAGCTGCCGCCGGTGCCGAAGCCGTACGGGGCCTGCGTACCCGACCACGGGATGGGGACCCGGCAGCCGTCGCGGAAGCCGTCCTGTCCCGCCGCGCGGAAGAACGACGGGTCCTGGCGGACCTCGTCCGGCAGGTCGGTGACGTCGGGCAGGCCGAGCTCTTCGCCCTGGTAGACGTACGCCGAACCGGGCAGCGCCAGCATCAGCAGGCTCGCCGCGCGGGCTCGCCGCAGACCGAGCTCGCGGTCGCCGGGCTCGCGCAGCTGGGTGCCGAGGCCGGCGGGGTTGGCGAAGCGGGTGGCGTGCCGGGTGACGTCGTGGTTGGACAGCACCCAGGTGGTGGGGGCGCCGACGGGTCGCATCGCGGCCAGCGAACCGTCGATGACCTCGCGGAGCGCCGTTGCCTCCCAGTCGCTGGTCAGGTACTGGAAGTTGAACGCCTGCTGCATCTCGTCGGGGCGGACGTAGCGGGCCGTGCGTTCGAGGGTCGGGGTCCATGCCTCGGCGACCAGGACGCGGTCGCCCTCGTACTCGTCGAGGATCCGGCGCCAGGAGCGGTATATCTCGTGGACGCCGTCCTGGTCGAAGAAGGGCATGACGTCGTTGCCGAGCAGCTTGAGCTGGTCCCTGGCACCGAGGTCGGGCAGGCCGGGCGCCTTGACCAGGCCGTGGGCGACGTCGACGCGGAAGCCGTCGGCGCCGAGGTCGAGCCAGAAGCGCAGGATGGAGCGGAACTCGTCCTGGACGGCCGGGTGCTCCCAGTTGAAGTCGGGCTGCTCGGGTGCGAAGAGGTGCAGGTACCACTCTCCGTCCGCGACCCGGGTCCAGGCGGGCCCGCCGAAGATCGACTCCCAGTCGTTGGGCGGCAGTTCGCCGTTCTCGCCCTTGCCGGGACGGAAGTGGAAGCGCTCCCGCAGCCGGGAGCCGGGGCCTTCGCGCAGTGCCTGCTTGAACCATTCGTGCTGGTCGGAGCAGTGGTTCGGGACGAGGTCCACGATGATCCGCAGGCCCAGCCCATGGGCTTCGCGGATCACGGCGTCGGCGTCGTGCAGGGTGCCGAACATGGGGTCGATGGCCCGGTAGTCGGCGACGTCGTAGCCGGCGTCGGCCTGCGGGGAGGCGTAGAACGGGCTGAGCCAGACGGCGTCGACGCCCAGCTCCTTGAGGTAGGGCAGTCGGCTGCGGATGCCTTCGAGGTCCCCCATGCCGTCCCCGTTGGAGTCGGCGAAGCTGCGCGGATAGACCTGGTAGATCACCGCTTCTCTCCACCAACCGGGCCGGGTGCCGGTCGGGGCGGGAAGGCCACTGTCCGAAGTCAGTGCGTCGGCGAGGTGCTGGGTCATGTCGTCCTTGGAGAGATCGGGCCGGGGGTGTGTGGGGGCGGGCGCCGGGTGGTCAACCCGTGCTCGCAAGGGGTGGGTCCTCGGTCGTCGCGCGGGCGGTCGGCCCGCGCTCCGCGAGGGGCTCAGCCCTTGGTCGCGCCTGCCGTCATCCCGGCGACGAGGTGACGCTGGGCGAAGAGGAAGAAGATGGCCGCGGGGATGGCGATGAGGACCGAAGCGGCACTCATCGCACCCCAGTTGGAGGTGTACTGCGTGACGAAGGTCTGCAGGCCCCCGGCCAGGGTGAGGTGTTCGTCGCCGACCATGAAGGCGGAGGCGTACGCGACTTCGCCCCAGGCGGTGATGAACGAGTAGAAGCCGGTGACGGCGAGGCCGGGCTTGGCCAGCGGAAGGATCAGGCGCCAGAAGGTGCCGAAGGGGTTGAGCCCGTCGACGCGGCCCGATTCGTCGATCTCGACCGGGATGGTGTCGAAGAAGCCCTTCATCATCCAGGCGCAGAACGGCACCGCGATGGTGAGGTACGTGATGATCAGGCCGAGCGGCTGGTTGAGCAGCCCCAGCTCTCCCATCAGGTTGTAGAGCGGGACGATGAGGATGGCCATCGGGAACATCTGCGTGATGAGCAGGGTCCACATCAGCGGCTTCATGCCGGGGAACTTGAACCGGCTGACCGCGTAGCCCGTCGTGGCGGCGATGAACACACCGAGGACGGTGGTGATGCCGGCGACGAGCACGGAGTTGCCGAACCAGGTGAAGAAGGAGGTCGACTCCACCAGGTAGCGGTAGTTGTCGAGGGTCGGTTCCTTCACGAAGTCCGTGGAGATGGCGTGCTTCGCGGGCTTGATCGAGGTCAGCAGGACCCACAGCACCGGGAAGACGGCGATCACGGACGCGACGATCAGGGTGGCGTGCAGTCCGGCGGAGGCGAGCGGGGAGCGCTCGCCCCGCTTGCGCACGGAGACGCCCGTCGTCGCGGTGTCGGTCGTGGCGGGGTTGGTCGTCACGGTGTCGGTCGTCATGGTCACCACACCTCTCCCTGCTTGCGCAGCGAGCGCCGGTAGACCAGCGCGAAGATCATGAGCAGGGCGAGGATGAGCACGCCCCAGGTCGCGGAGCCGGCGAAGTCGCGCGGGCTGGCCACGAAGGCCTCGCGGAAGGCCTGGGTCACCAGGATCTCGGTGGAGTCGCCCGGTCCGCCCCGCGTCAGCAGGAAGATCACCGGGAACATGTTGAAGGTCCAGATGGTGGAGAGCAGGATCACGGTCATGCTCACCGTGCGCAGCCCGGGCAGGGTGATGTGCCGGAACCGCTGCCAGGCCGTGGCGCCGTCCATCTCGGCAGCCTCGTAGAGCTCGCCCGGAATCGACTGCAGCCCGCCGAGGAGGGCGACCATCATGAAGGGGACGCCGAGCCAGACGTTGACGGCGACGACGGAGAACTTCGCCCACGTCGGGTCGTCGAGCCACGGGATCGCGGAGATGCCGCCACCGTCGAGGATCTTGTTGAGGATGCCGCTGTCGCGGTTGAAGAGGAACCGCCAGGCGAAGACGGAGACGAAGCCGGGGACCGCCCAGGGCAGGATGAGCGCCATCCGGTAGGCGGCGCGGCCCCGGAAGTCCCGGTTGAGCATGGTGGCGAGGGCCAGTCCGAGCGTGAAGGTGATCGACACGCACAGGACGGTCCACATCACCGTCCACACCAGCCGCTGCAGGAACACCGGGTCGGCCAGGACGTCCGCGTAGTTGTCGAGGCCGACGAACTTGTACGTGGCCTCGATGTGGTTGGCGCCGATGGTACGGGCGACGTTGCGCTCGTTGGCGTCGGTCAGCGACAGGTAGATGCCGCGGACGAGCGGCCAGCCGATGATCACGCCGAGGACGAGCACCACCGGGGCGACCATGGCCCAGGCGTACCAGTGGGTGGCCAGGGCGCGCCCCAGTCCACCGCGCTTCGCGCTGTCAGTCCTGCGGCTCCGGCCGCGGGCGGCGACGGTGTCCTCCCCGTCGCTGCCCGCGGCCTTCGCCACCGACTGGCTGGTGTGAGCAGCCATTGTCTTTTCTACTTCCAGCCCTTGAGGATCTTGCGGAACTCGACGCCGGCCGCCTTGGCCGCGTCCTCCGGGCTCGAGGCCCCGGTGATCGCCTTGGTGTACTCGACCTTCAGCGGCTCGAAGAGGGAGCCGTTCTCCGGGATCCAGGCGCGCTCGACGGCCTTGTCCACCGCCGGCTTGAAGAACTGGACCATCTCGCTGGACTTGACGTCGGGCTGCTCGTAGGCGGCGGTCCGCGTCGGGAGCAGGCTGAGCTCCTTGGTGGACTGCACCTGCACGTCCTGCGAGGTCATGTACTCGACGAAGGCGTGCGCGGCGGCGCGGTTCTTGGAACCGGCGTAGACGGCGAGGTCGTGGCCGCCCTGCGGGGCGCCGGCCTTGGCGGAGCCGGCCGGGACGGCGGCGACGCCGAGGTTGGCCTTGTCCTTGAACTGGTCGCCGGCGTAGGTGTCGGCGACGGCCCACGGGCCGTTGATCATCATCGCGGCTTCGCCCGACTTGAAGGCGGTCTGCATGTTGACCCAGCCGTCGGTGGCGTTGGTGATCGCCGCGCCCGAGGTGACCAGGTCACGGGCGGTCTTGAACGCCTTGACGCCCGCCGCGTTGTCCACGGTGACCGTCTTGTTCTTCGCGTCGACCAGGTCGCCGCCCTCGCCGTAGATGAGGGGGAGGAACCAGTACGAGTCGTCGCCGCGCAGGTAGAGGCCGGCCTTGCCGGTCTTCGCCTTGATGGCGGCGGCGGCGGTCTTCACCTCTTCCAGCGTCTTGGGGGGCTGGACGCCGGCGTCGGCGAGCATCTTCTTGTTGTAGAAGAGGCCGAGGGTGTCGATGACCTGCGGGACCGCGTAGGTCTTGCCCTCGTACTTGCCGCTGGCCGCGGCCTGGGGCAGGAACTCGGCGTCGACCTTCTTGGCCGTCTCGGCCGGAACCTCGTCGAGGTAGCCGAGGGAGGCGAAGTCGGCGACCCAGCCGACGTCGGCGCGGATGACGTCAGGGGCTTCGGAACCGCTGCTGAAGGCGTTCTTGACCTTGTTCTGCGCGTCGCCGTACGGGACGTTGACGTACTTGACGGTGACCTTCGGGTGCTTCGCGGTGAACGCCTCGGCGATCTTCTGGAAGCTGGCCTTCTCGGCGTCGTTCGAGGTGTCCCACCACGTGACCGTGCCGGAAAGCTCGCCGCCTGCCTTGGTCTCGCCGGCCGCGCCCTTGTCGTCCCCACCGCAAGCCGTCGCCGCGAGCGCCAGGGTCGCGACCAGCGCGGTGGCCGCTATGCCACGCCGCATATGAACTCCTTCGATGATCCCGGCCGCGCCCTCGCGGTCCCGAGTTGCAGGGAACGTAACAAGCCTGAAAGCTGACCGAAAGAGCTTGCGGCAATTTTCTGCAAGAGACGGTGATCGTTACATCCGTGTGTCCTGACGGTTGCCGCAGCTTGCTGTTAGTTCGAACGGTCTTCGGGTGACCGGGCCCGCAACCAGGGGGCATGTACTCGCGTTGACCCCGATATGACCCATGAGCTGACCGCATCCCGGCTTGCAAGCGCTTCCAGCAAGACCACCGCAAGCGGCGGCTGGTGGCGCGATGCCGTCATCTACCAGGTGTACGTACGGTCCTTCGCGGACAGCGACGGCGACGGCATCGGCGACCTCCGCGGGGTGCGCACGCGCCTGCCCCACCTGGCCCGGCTCGGGGTCGACGCCGTGTGGCTCACCCCCTTCTACGTCTCCCCGCAGGCCGACGGCGGCTACGACGTCGCCGACTACCGGGCCGTCGATCCGCTCTTCGGGGACCTCTCCGACGCCGACGAGCTCGTCCGGGCCGCCCACGCGCTGGGCCTGCGGGTCATCGTGGACGTGGTGCCCAACCACACCTCCGACCGCCACGCCTGGTTCCGGGAGGCCCTCGCCGCGGAGCCGGGGAGCCCGGCCCGGGCCCGGTACCACTTCCGCCCCGGGCGCGGACCGCTCGGGGAGCGGCCGCCCAACGACTGGGAGTCCGTCTTCGGCGGGCCCGCCTGGACCCGGATCCCGGCGCCGGCAGGCGATGGGGGCACCTCCCGGCCGGAGGCCGGGGGAGCGTGGTACCTGCACCTCTTCGCGCCCGAGCAGCCCGACCTGAACTGGGAGCATCCCGAGGTCGCGGAGGAGTTCGCCTCCGTCCTGCGCTTCTGGCTCGACCTCGGCGTGGACGGCTTCCGCATCGACGTCGCCCACGGCATGGTCAAGGCCTCCGGCCTGCCCGACATCGGCCGCGGCGCCCAGGCCACCCTGATCGGCACCGAGCCCCTCCCCTTCTTCGACCAGGACGGCGTCCACGAGATCCACCGCTCCTGGCGGCGGCTGCTCGACTCCTACCCGGGCCCGCGCATCGGTGTCGCCGAGGCCTGGGCGCCGACCTCCGAGCGGCTCGCCCTGTACGTCCGGCCCGACGAGCTGCACCAGGCCTTCAACTTCCGCTTCCTGAACTGCCCGTGGGACACCCGGGCGATGCGGACCGTCATCGACGAGTCCCTCGCCGCCACCGCCTCCGTCGGCGCCCCCACCACCTGGGTGCTGTCCAACCACGACGTCGTACGCCACGTCACCCGCTACGGCGGCGGCGCGCAGGGCCTGGCCCGGGCCCGGGCCGCCGCCCTGCTGATGCTCGCCCTGCCCGGGTCGGCGTACCTCTACCAGGGCGAGGAGCTCGGCCTGCCCGAGGTCGCGGACCTCCCCGACGCCGTACGCCAGGACCCCGCCTTCCTGCGCACGGCCGGGCAGGACGGCCTGCGCGACGGCTGCCGGATCCCGCTGCCCTGGTCCGGTGAGCAGCCCCCGTACGGTTTCGGGCCGGCCGGCAGCTGGCTCCCGCAGCCCGCGGACTGGGCCCCGCTGAGCGTCGCCGCCCAGACCGGCGACCCGCACTCCACCCTCGAGCTGTACCGCGCCGCCCTGGAGCTGCGCCGCGCACTGCCCGGCCTCGGCTCCCCCGATGCGGGCCCGCTGACCTGGCTGCCCGCTCCCGCGGACGTCCTCCTCTTCACCCGGCCCGGCTTCGCGTGCACCCTCAACGGCCGGTCCGATCCGCTCGAAATGTCCTCGCCGGGGCGCCCCGTACTCTCCAGCGCGCCGGTCGAGACGGACGGCCGGACCGTACTGCTGCCCCCGGATTCGTGCACGTGGTGGGCGTTGTGAGCCATGGACCGGTACAGTCCAATCCCGTGACCGCACGGCTAGCCGACATCGCAGCCCAGGCGGGGGTCAGCGAAGCCACAGTCAGCCGCGTGCTCAACGGCAAGCCCGGTGTGGCCGCAGGCACCCGCGAGTCCGTGCTGGCCGCGCTCGACGTGCTCGGCTACGAGCGTCCCGTCAAACTGCGCCAGCGCAGCGCGGGGCTCGTCGGCCTGATAACCCCCGAGCTGGACAACCCCATCTTCCCGGCGCTCGCCCAGGTCATCGGCCAGGCGCTGACCCGGCAGGGGTACACGCCGGTGCTGGCCACGCAGACGCCCGGCGGGTCCACCGAGGACGAGCTCACCGAGATGCTGGTCGACCGCGGGGTCTCCGGCATCATCTTCGTCTCCGGGCTGCACGCCGACACCACGGCCGACATGGGCCGCTACGACCAACTCCGCGGGCAGGGCGTTCCGTACGTCCTCATCAACGGGTTCTCCGACAAGGTGCAGGCCCCCTTCGTCTCCCCCGACGACCGCGCCGCGATGCAGCTCGCCGTGACCCACCTGACCGCGCTCGGGCACACCCGGATCGGGCTCGCGGTCGGACCCAAGCGGTTCGTGCCGGTCCTGCGCAAGATCGAGGGCTTCCGGCTGGGGATGCAGGAGCGGCTCGGCCTGGACGAGTCCGAGGTCGAGGAGCTCATCCAGCACTCCCTCTATTCACTGGAGGGCGGGCAGGCCGCCGCGGCCGCGCTCATCGCGCGAGGCTGCACGGCCATCGTGTGTGCGAGCGACATGATGGCGCTCGGTGCGATCCGGGCGGCCCGGCAGCAGGGGCTGCGCGTGCCGCAGGACGTGTCGGTCGTCGGCTTCGACGACTCCCCTCTCATAGCGTTCACCGATCCGCCGCTCACCACGATCCGGCAGCCCGTGCAGGCCATGGGGCAGGCTGCGGTCCGCACGCTCCTGGAGGAGATCGGCGGTACGCCGGCCCCGCACAGCGAGTTCGTCTTCCTGCCCGAACTGGTGGTCCGCGGATCCACCGCCTCCGGTCCGGGGCAACGTAGGGGACCGTCTCGTCCCCAGGGGTGAGCGGCTGCGCCGGAGACCCTCCCGAGGGATGATCGAAGGCGAGAAGCCATCTGGCAGACTCTTTCCCCATGGGTGAATCGAGCGTGAAGACACTGGAAACCCGGACGGAAGTCTCGTCACCCCACGTGACCGAGAGCCAGACTCGTCCGGGGGATCAGCGCACCCATTTGTCCCGGTTGCGAGCTCCGCGCCGGCCTCGGATCTGGTTCGAGGTCCTGCTCATCGGGGTCAGTTACTGGACGTACTCGCTCATTCGCAACGCGGTGCCCGAGCAGAAGGCGGACGCCCTGGCGAACGCCGACTGGCTGTGGGACCTCGAGCGCACCCTCGGGATCGCGGTGGAGCAATCGGTCAACCACGCCGTGAACTCGGTGACGTGGCTGATCGTCGGCATGAACTACTACTACGCCACGCTCCACTTCATCGTGACCGTCGGCGTCCTGGTCTGGATCTACCGCTTCCATCCGGGGCGCTACGCGGCCACGCGCCTGGTCCTCTTCGCCACCACGGGCGTGGCCCTGGTCGGCTACTACTTCTTCCCGCTCGCGCCGCCCCGGCTGATGAACGGGCAGAGCTTCGTCGACACCGTGCTGGTCCACCACACCTGGGGCTCGATGGCCTCCGGCAACCTCAAGCACATGTCGAACCAGTACGCGGCCATGCCCTCCATGCACATAGGGTGGTCGCTCTGGTGCGGGCTGACGATCTTCGCGGTCGCCTCCGCCCCGTGGGCCCGGATCCTGGGTCTGCTCTACCCGGTGGCCACCCTCGTGGTGATCGTGGCCACCGCCAATCACTTCTGGCTGGACGCCGTGGGCGGCATGCTCTGCCTGGCGTTCGGCTACACGGTCTCGCGCAGCTGGTACGGCTCGCTGCCGCACCGGCTGCCCCGCGAGCCCGAATACGCGGGACCGCACCCGGCGTCGGCCCTGCTGAACCGCTTCCGCACCGGCCGCTGACCGCAGCCCGCCCGCGCCCTCAGGGGCGGTGTCAGTGGGTGTTGTTAGCGTGCGCGTCGCAAGGCCAAACGATCAAGGAGGCGGCGGCGTGCAGGACGTGATGCGGCACGAGGTCAGCGGGCACCGGATGTCCCGGGCACTGGAGGACGTCACCGGACGGGTCTACGACCACTGGCACGGGCTGCGGTACGGGGGGCTGCTGTCCCTCAAGGGGCTCCAAGAGACCCGCGACGACCTGCTCGACCACGTCGGCGCGCAGACGCAGGCGGACCCCGAGCTGAGCGGAGCCGTCGTGCGCCGTGCACTGCGGACGGCCGCCGAATGCGCGCTCGGGGAACTCACCCTCGGCTGCTGCCCCGACGGCGACTTCGAGGTGCCGTTCCCCCTGCTCGATGAAGAGCTCAGCAGCATGGACATCTCCTTCGGCGACGCCGTCGACCGGGCGCCCACCGCCCGGACCTGGCTGGACGCCTTCGCGTTGTGCGTGGTCAGCGGGGCGGTGCGGGAGCGGGACCGCGTCATCGGGCTGCTGCTGCGCAACGACTTCGCGCCCGCCCTCCACGACGGCGTGCCCTACTCGCCGCTCGACTCGCACTCCGACCCGGCCGAGCTCGCCGAGATGGACGCGCTGTGCCTCTACCTCACCCGGGCGGCCGGGCACCTGCCGCGGGACTGGCCGGACGCGACCCTGTGCAAGCCGGACGCCGCCGAACGCGCGGAGGCGGCCCGCCGGCTGGACGGCCTCGGCGTGCTCACGCCGGACCAGCGGCTGCTGCGCGTCCTGCTCGACGACGACCAGCCCGCCTTCGAACGCGCCCTTGCCGGGAACCTCGCCGGCCTCCGCGAGGGCGCAGGCCCGGACCCGGCCCCCCGCACCCTGTTCCCGGCCGGCACGATCGCCGTGGCCGCGCTCGCCGTCCAGGTCCACGGCTGGCGGCTCGGCGTCACCTCCGCGTACCTCCCGCAGAGCCTGCTGCACGCCTGACCCCCCGGCCCCGGCGCCGGAGTGGGGCGATGGCGCCGGGGGCGGGCGGCGGGGTCAGATCTTGCCGCAGTAGTACTGCGTCTTCGAGTTGAAGGACCAGTACATGGCGTTGCGGGTCTGCGGGCCGTACGTGCCGTCGACGCCGATGTGCATCAGCTCCTGGAAGGCCCGCACCGCACCCGCCGTCTCGCGGCCGTAGATGCCGTCGAGGCCGAGGCTGTTGGCGCCGTTGCATATGTAGAGCGTGTACTGGAGCCGGTAGACGGCGGGATTGTTGGCGCCCACGCGCAGGACGCAGTTGGTCGAGCCGCCGGACGTCGAGGGGACGTCGGTGTAGAACTCGCCCTGCCAGATCCGCGTCTCGGAGGTGCAGGAAGGGGTTGCCGCGTTGGCGGCCGGGGCGAAGCCGATGAGGGTTGCGGCGATCGATGCGGCCGTGAGGCCGAGTGCGGCGATGCGTCGCTTCATGAGGTACTCCCGTGACGGGGTCGTAAATGAGCGGTCCGGAACGCCCCCGCGGCATCCCGGATGGTTCCGGCCGATGGCCGAATCGCGATCATCATATGGATGAATTTTGAACTGACAAGCAAGCTGCGCGTGTTGGCGTGTCGCGAGCCCCGGAGCCCGTGGAAGGCACCCCCTAGACCCCGCGGTGGGTGATCCGGCCGCCCGACATCGTGAGCCGGATCGGGGCCTCGGCCAGTTCGTCGGGGGCGGCGTCCACCGGGTCGAGCGCGAAGGCCGTCAGATCCGCCCGGAAGCCGGCCGCGATCCGGCCCGCCACCTGCTGCTCCCCTGCCGCGAGTGCGGCGTGCGAGGTCATGCCCTCCAGGGCCATCGATCCCGTCAGCGCGGGCCCGCCGGCGGCCGCGCCGAGCGGGCTGCGGGCGATGGCCAGGACCCGGCGGGCGTCGTGGTGGGCGATCGGCCAGTCCGAGCCCAGGGCGAGTACGGCCCCCGCGTCCCGCAGGTCCCGGCAGCGCCAGGCCCGGGCCGCGCGGGTCGCGCCCAGTCGCTTCGACCACTCGTCGCTGTGGTCGGCCCGGGTGTACGCGGTGTGCGGCGGCTGCATCGAGGCGATCACCCCGAGCTCGGCGAACCGCTTCAGCTGGTCGTCCGGGACGGTCTCGATGTGCTCGATCCGGTGCCGCATCCGGGCCTGCCCGCCCAGCGAGGCCACCGTGTCCAGGACGTGCCGGACCGCCGCGTCGCCGATGGCGTGGGTCGCCGTACGCACCCCGGCCGCGTCGAGGGTCCGCACGGCCGCCGAGTAGGCCTCGGGGTCGGGCCAGAAGGCGTCCGTGCCGCGGCCGTGGCAGTCGGCGTGCTCGAGCCAGGCGGTGCCGCCCTCGACGGTGCCGTCCATGAAGAACTTCACGCCGCCGACCTGCCAGTGGCGCCCGCACAGCCCTTGGAGCGCGATCAGCTCGGCCAGCTCCTGCCCGGTGGCGCCGGGCATGCACCAGGGTGCCAGGTTCAGCCGCAGCGGCAGGTCGCCCTCGTACTCGACGCCGGCGAGCAGGGCCGGTACGTCGCCGTCGCCGAGGTCCATCACGTGGGCCCCGGTCAGGCCGGTGGCGGCCATGTCGCCGAGCAGGGCCGTGAGGCGGCTGCGCCGCTCGGCGGACGAGGGCTTCGGGGCGAGGGCGCCCACCAGGGCCATCGCGGCGTGCTCGACGAGGTGGCCGGTCGGGCGTCCGTCCCGGTCGCAGACGATCTCCGAGCGCTGGTCGAAGGTACGCGGGCCGGTGATGCCCGCGGCGTCCAGGGCCGCGCCGGAGGCCAGCGCGGAGTGGCCGTCGTACAGGCGCAGGAACGCGGGGGCGCCGGCCAGGGCCTCCTCGACCAGGGCCTTGTCGACGGGGCGGCCGCCGAAGGCGTTGTGGTCGAGGCCGTATCCGATGACCCAGCCCCCGCTGCGGGGGGCGCCTCGGAGGGCGGCGCGCAGCTGGTCGAGGTCCCGGACGGCGGAGAGGTCGGTTCCGGTGGCCATCTCGATGCCCCAGACGGGGTGGCTGTGGGCGTCGGTCAGACCGGGGCTGAGGGTGGCGCCACCGAGGTCGATCACCTCCGTGGCGGGTCCGCGCCAGTCGCGTACGTCGGCCTCGTCGCCGACGGCGAGGATCCCGCCGCCGCGGACCGCTACCGCGCGGGCCTCGGGGCGGCCGGGGTCGAGGGTGCGGACGCGGGCTCCGGTGAGGACGGTGTCGGCAGCGGGCACGGCTCTTCTCCTTCGGGTTCGGGTGCGGCTTCGGGCTCGGGCTCGGGCTCGGCGGCGAATCGGGCGTAGGTCTCGGGGCGGCGGGTCTCCAGGCGCCGGGCGAGGCCGAGCCCGGCCAGGAAGACGGCGGGCACGAGGGCGACGAGGACGGTGTTGACGGTGGTGGAGGCCATGGTGAAGAGGCCGACCTTGGCGATGACCAGCACGATCGCCACGGCGAGCAGCACGGCTGCGGCGACGGGCGCGACCACGGTCCGCCAGGGGCCCTCGGTGTGCGCGATGCGCCGGAAGTAGACGGGTACGGCGATCGCGGCGAGCAGCATCAGCGCCATGAGGCCGATCATGCCGGGCGTGTTCACCCAGAGCAGGAGCTGCTGGTACGGGTCGGCGCCGGCCAGCGCGAAGCCGAGGACGACGACGGCGCCGAGGGCGGTCTGGGCGAGGCCGGCCAGGTACGGGGAGCGGTGGCGCGGGTGGATCCGGCCGAGGGCGGCGGGCAGGACGCCCTCCTCGGCGAGGGCGAGCGCGTACCGGTTGATGGCGTTGTGGAAGGCGAGGAGGGAGGCGATGACGCTGGTGACGATGAACAGGTGCATCAGGTCGGCCGCCCAGGGGCCGACGTACGTGGTGATCGCGGCGAAGAAGAGGCCGCCGGGGTCCTCGGCGGCGGCCGCTACGACCTCCTCGGCGCCGAAGGCCTGGATGACGGTCCAGACGACGAAGGCGTAGAAGAGGCCGAGGAAGGCGACGGCGATGTAGGTGGCGCGCGGGATGGTCCGGTCGGGGTCGCGGGCCTCGCGGCGGTAGATGACGGTGGACTCGAAGCCGGTGAACGCGGCGAAGGCGAAGGCCAGGACGGCTGCGGTGCCGGGGACGAGGACCGCTCCGGGGGCGAAGGAGCCGGCGGAGAGGCCGTGGGCGCCGCCCTCGAGCAGGACACCGCCCGCGAGCAGGACGAGTATCCCCGTCTCGGCGACGAGCAGGACGCCGAGCACCTTGGCGCCGAAGTCGATCGAGCGGAAGCCGCCGTACCAGATGAGGCCGAGGCCGGCGAGGGAGACGGGCAGCCAGGGGACGTCGAGGCCGCCGAGGGCGCGGGCGGTGTCGGCGCTGGTGGTGCCGAGGAGCCCGTAGACGCCGATCTCCATGCCGTTGTAGCCGATCAGGGCGAGCAGGGCGGCGCCGATGCCGACGCGCTTGCCGAGGCCGCGGGTGATGTACGCGTAGAAGGCGCCGCCGCTGCGGACGTGGCGGCTCATGGTGGTGAACCCGACGGCGAAGACGGCGAGGGTGAGGCCGGCGAGGAGGTACCCGGCGGGCGCGCCGATCCCGCCGAGCAGGATCGCCACGGGGGCGACGCCGGCCATGACGGTGAGCGGGGCTGCGGCGGAGACCACGAAGAAGGAGATGTCCGCGGTGCCGAGCGTGGCGCGGCGGAGGGTGGGTCTGGCTGCTGTCGGTTCCGGCGTTTCGGGCATGCGGAGATGCACCCTTCGGGGAGACCAGAATCTAAAGGCTTTAGGTTCGCGGCAATGTAGCCTCCGGTTTTGGCGTACGGGAAGACCTCACGGCGGGAGAAATCGATGGCACGGCCGCGCACCCCCCTGCTCGACCGGGAGCGGATCGCCACGACCGCACTGCAACTGGTCGCGGAGCAGGGCGAGTTCAGCGTTCCGCAGATCGCCCGGGCGCTCGGGGTGCAGACCGCGTCGGTGTACCACCACGTGGACGGCCGGGCGGGGGTGGTGGAGCTGGTGCGGGAGCTCGTATGCGACCGGATCGGCGGCGAAACGCTGGACCTGGAGCCGTGGGACCGCGCCCTGGAGGCCTGGGCGCGCTCGTACCGGGCCGCCTTCGCGGCCTCCCCGCGGGCCATCCCGCTGCTGATGACCACGCCGGTGCGGGCCCCGCGGGTGCTGGCGCAGTACGAGCGCGCGGTCGGCATGCTGCTGGCGGCGGGTTTCACCCGCGTCCAGGTGATGCCGCTGTTGACGGCGCTGGAGAACCTGGTCCTCGGCTCGGCCCTGGACCTGGCCGCACCCGAGGCCATGTGGGAGCCGTCCGCCGACACCCCGCTGCTCGCGGACGCCCTGGCGGCCGTCGGCCCGGGCCGCGCGGACGCCGCCTTCGACCTGGGCCTGGCGGCGTTCCTGACGTACGCGCGTACCCTGCTGGGCGAAGCGGGCTGAGGATTCGGCCGGTCAGCGGGGACGCGCTGCGCGCGGGCCCAGCCATCGCTCCAGCACCCCGCGCCGGGCGGCGGGCGCGGCCACCGGCGCCGGGCCGTCCGCGCTCGCGCCGATCCGGGCCAACGCCTCGGTGAGGGTGCGGACGTAGGCCTCGTCGGCCATGATCCGGACGTGCTCGTACGGGTGGCTCAGCCGCTCCTCCGCCGCCAGGATCCGGCGCAGCAGGGGCGCCGCGGCGGCAGCGGATGCCCCGATCCCGCCGAGTCGGCGGACGGCTTCCCGGGTCGGCAGGGCGGGGTTCCCGGTCCAGTCGGGGTCCACCTCGGCCAGCAGCACCGCCATGGCGGGCTCCGAGTCCCCGGTGATCCGCGCGTACGCGTGGGCCGCGGCGACCCGGGTCCAGGCGCCGGGCGATTCCATCAGGCCGCGCACGGTGTCCGCGTGGGCGGCGGCCAGGGGGCCTAGATCGGCGAGGAAGGGCAGGCCGTGGCTGGCGGTCCCGGACCCCAGGGCCGCACCGCACACGTCGAGGGCCAGCTCCGGGTCGCCGGTGGCCCTCCAGTGCGCCCAGGCTGCCAGCCGCGGATGGTGGCGGGCCGCCTTCGGGGCACGGCCGGTGGCGAAGTCGGCCAGCCGGTCGGCGGCGACGGCCGCGGCCCGGCCGATCCGGCCCAGGACGCGCAGGGCGCCGTAGGCGTACGGGCCCTCCAGGTACGGGAGCACCTCGGGTACGGCGGGCGCGGCGGCCGGGCCCCAGAGCGCGAGGAGTTCGAGGGCGGCGGTGCTCGCGTGGTACTTCGCCGGATCCAGGCGCAGCACCGCCCGCATCGTCGGAAGCAGTTCCGCGGCGGGCAGCGCGGCCAGGTGGGGGACCCAGGGGACGTTCAGCGGGATCCGGTTGCCCTCCGCGATGCGCCGGAGGGCGGGCAGCGCGCGGAGGTCCCCCGTACCGGCGAGGGCGACCGCGAGCTCCTCGACGTTCCCGAGCCGCGTGGCGAGGGCCTTGGCCAGCCGGTCGGCGTGCCCGGAGACGGCGGGGCCGGCCTGGGCCACCGCCTTGGCCGCGTCCCAGCTGCTGCCCAGCGGATTGCAGGCGGCCCTGACGACGACCGCCCAGCACTCCGGATCCGGCCGCCGGTAGCGGATGACGGCCTTGACGGCCGAACCCGTGCTTCTCACGTGGTGGCGTGAGTGACGAACCCGACCCAGGCGGCGGGGGCGACGGCCAGCCGGTCACCGTCGGGCCGCTTGGAGTCCCGGACGAGGACGGTGCCGGGGGTCCGGGCGACCTCGACGCAGTTAGGCCCGTCGTTCGTGCTGTAGCTGCTCTTGGTCCAGGCGACTTCGACGCAGTCGGGTCCGTCGTTGGTGCTGTAGCTGCTCTTGACCCACGTCAGTGCGGAGAAGCCCTCAGCCGACTGCTTGATGCTCATGTCTCCCCCAGTACCTTCTCGATGAACGTCAGAGATTCGCGAGGCGTCAGAGCCTGCGCTCGGATCATGCCATAGCGCATGTCCAGGATCTGGACCTCTTTGGGTTCAGTGATCAAGCGACTGACCAGCTGAACTTCGTTGTGCCCGACTGTCGTTCCGTCATTGAGGCGCATGATCTTCAGTGATCCCGCGAGACCGGCATGCTCCTCCACCGCAGTGGGCATCACCTGGATCTCCACGTTGCGCAACTGGCCGACCTCCAGCAGGTGCTCCAGTTGGCGGCGCAGCACCATCTTGCCCCCGACGGGCCGTCGGAGAACAGCCTCTTCCTGCACGACGGTCAGCAACGGGGCCGGATGTCGCCGGAGGATGTCGTGGCGCGCCACCCTCGCCGCGACCAGACGCTCGGTCTGATCCTCCGAGTAGGCCGGGCGCCTGACCGCGTAGAGGGCGCGGATGTACTCCTCGGTCTGAAGCAAGCCCGGAACCACGCCGTTGTCGTAGGACCCGATCTCCACCGCCTCGGATTCCAACTTGGCCAGATCCCGAACCTTCTTGGGATAGCGGGCCTTTTCGACGTCCACCTTCATCGCGGCGATCTTCCCGCCCGCACCGAGAACCTCGTCCGCCTTGTCCAGGAACTCCGGACGCGGAATACGGGTGCCACTTTCGATCTTGCGGGTCAGGTCCGCCCCGTAGCCCATCCGTTCAGCAAAAGTGGACCGGTCGAATCCGGCCGCTTCCCGCCACATTTTCAACTGGCGCCCCACCGCCGCGACGACCGCCCCGGATTCGTCCTCCGGGTCGAGTGCCCAGCTGGACTCGTCGGTGCCCTCTGCGCTCACTGCCACCTCCGTTGGCCTGCAACTCCCGTCAGGCTACGCACGGGTGGCCGCACCGAGGCACGGGAATCGGAAAGTCCGATTTCGCCGGATCGAGGTTTCCACGGTCCGGTGGGGCGATAGCTGGTGACGCTCGACGTCTAAAGACAAACAACCGGGGGAAATGACCTCTCCTCACCTCCCCCTCCCCCTCTCACTCGGACGGGTGAATCACCCCAACCCGGCTGGCGCATATGCCAATCCGTCCGGCACGCTAACCCCCGACAACCCCATAAACGCAATTCGGCCCTCGTGCGGGACGCCAATCCCGCCGAGGGCCTGACCAAGAGAAGGCATCTCCCTTCCATGGCTGACCAGCAGTTTAGCGCGCCCTCGCGCGTCTCGTCGGGCATCCGGCACATCAATCACGACCACCGCCGCGGCTACGTCAAGATCGGCAACCACCTCGCCCAGCACCGCGAGTTGAGCATGGGCGCGAT
Source organism: Streptomyces sp. NPDC002209 (assembly GCF_042890265.1). Classification (NCBI taxonomy): domain Bacteria; kingdom Bacillati; phylum Actinomycetota; class Actinomycetes; order Kitasatosporales; family Streptomycetaceae; genus Streptomyces; species Streptomyces sp. NPDC002209. The sequence continues at coordinate 476,439 of NZ_JBIARX010000001.1, forward strand.
CGGTCTGGCCACGCACATCCAGTCCCTCCCGGCGGGCGCGAAGGTCACCATCAAGGCCCTCGCCGAACGCTTCCCCGAGGGCGAGGTACGCATCGCGGCCACCCTGCGCGAGCTGGAGGAGCACGGCTACCTGGCCCGGTACCGCGAGAGGCTCCCCACCGGCCAGATCGTGACCTGCACGGTCTCGTACAACAACCCGCCCGCGATGGCGGCAGCGGCTCGCGAACGGCGCGCCGAGCCCACCGCGGCCGAGCGGAAGCCGGTTCCCGAACCGGACCCCGAGCCGGAGGCGGACACCGCCCCGGCCGCCGTCTCCGAAACAGAGCTCCAGGCCCGCGAGTTGCTGGCCCGGCTGCGGCTGCGGGATCCCCGGCTCGTGCTGTCCGAGCGGGACACCGTACGGCTGGCGCCCGCCGCGGCGCTCTGGCTGGAGCGCGGGGTGACCCCGAGCGCCGTCGCCGCCGCCCTGACCCGCTCTCTGCCGACGACCGCCATCCACTCCCCGGCGGCACTGCTCGCCCACCGCCTGCGGGAGCTGCTCCCGCCCCGGCTGCGGGACCCCGCCCCGGCACACCCCGTACCCCCGGACCGCGAGATCCATCCCCTCCGCACCTGCGACGGCTGCGACCGCGCCTTCCGCTCCCCCACCCCCGGCCGCTGCCAGGGCTGCACCCCGTCGGCGGACGCCGCTTAGCGCGATCCAAACGTGGCCGGCGAGGATCCCCCCTAACGAGCGAATGTTGCGCTGCGTAACCGGAATATTACATTGCGTGTGCAGATGATGGGTCGTCATCACCCCTCACCCTGCACCTCCGTGCGTCCGGCCCGGCCGGGCTGCGGAGCCGTGCGCGCAGCCAGAAGGAGACACCCGTGCCCGGAACCCCGAGCGGCAAGGACGCCCAGTCGGAACAGATCAGCGGCAAGCTGATCGCGGCGGCCCCGCTGAGTTCGCCGCCGCCCATCACGGTCCCCGTACATCAGCGCGACACGGAGTGGGAGCTGCCGAACGGCTTCGCCTGGGTCTACTACGGCGAGGGCGCCAACTACGTCCACAACCCGGTGATCATGGCCGACGGGTTCAACCTCGGCCGAAGCGATCTGCAGTGGCTCGCCCAGGGCCTGGACGGCGGGGAGTACAAGTTCCTGACCGCCCTGCGCAAGCAGGGGCGCACCGTGATCCTGGTCGGATTCGACGAGCGCACCGCGCCGATCCAGGAGAACGCCGAGACCGTGACCGCGGCGATCCTCAGGACCATCGCGGAGCGCGTCGGTGACGACCGGCTGACCGTCGGCGGCTTCAGCATGGGCGGCCTGATCACCCGCTACGCGCTGGCCAAGATGGAGACGCAGCGGATGGACCACCAGACCGCGCTGTACTTCTCCTACGACACCCCGCACCGCGGCGCCGTGATCCCGATCGGCCTGCAGGCGTTCGCGCACTTCATCCCGATGGACAACGACTTCGCACGGCAGATGAACAGCCCGGCGGCCCGGCAGATGCTCTGGCGCCACTACAACAGCGAGACCGACAAGGACGAGATCGACCCGCTGCGCACCAAGCTGCTGGAGGACCTGCGCCGCATGGGCGGCTGGCCGCGGATCCCGCGCACGATCGCGGTGGCCAACGGCACCGGCGACGGCATGGGCCTCAGCATCCCGCCCGGCGACGTGGCACTGAAGAGCACCGGCCTGATCGCCTTCCCCGGCACGACCTTCTACACCCAGGCCACCGGCAACAACGTCACGGTCGCCGAGCTGAAGCGGCTGTTCCCGCCCGCCTCGAAGCCGGTCACCACCAGCGGATACCCCGAGCTGGACGGCGCGCCGGGCGGCACCCTCGCCTCCTACAAGATCATGGCGGACGAGCTGGTGGCGAAGGGCGGCAAGGTCGACCTGCGGCACGAGGCCGTCTGCTTCGTCCCGACCGTCAGCGCGGTGGCGATCCGCGACATCGACAAGCAGGAGGACCTGTACGCGAAGGTCGCCTCGCTCGACCCGGGCGAAAGCGAGCTGGACGACTTCCTCTGGTCCTCTGCCACCACCCCGCACACCGCGATCACCCGGGAACTGTGCGAGTGGATCATCGAGCGGCTTCCGTAGTGACGCAACGTCATCACCGCTGATCCCACCGGTGTTCCAGCCGCCCGCCCCGGCTCTCCCTGCGGCCGGGCGGGCGGCCGGGCGTGTGGGCGGTTGGAGTATCCCCGGGTGCACTCCCCGGGCGGGGCCGTGAGGGTGGGTGCATGAGCACGCGCAGGGTGGTCGTGCAGGCGCCCGACGAGCGCGGTCTGCGTCAGGTCACCGTCGACGGCGCACCGGCGGGCAGCGCCTGGTCGCAGCGTGATCTGCGCAGGCAGCTGCGCCGCGCGGGACTGCCTGGCGACATGGACCTGGAGGACCGGGCCGCCGTGTCCTGGCGCGGGGCGGACAGCTCCGTCTGGCCCGACCACGCGGGACGCCGGCGCGCCACGATCGCACTGCTGGTTGCCGGACTGCTCGCCTCCGCGCTCCTGCTCGCCGACATCGGCATGGTGGACGCGCTGGGGGCACTGACCTTCTCGGGGCGTCTGACCGGGTTCCTGTTCGTGCTCTCGGGAGCCGTGCAGGCGGTCGCGGCGGCTGCGGTGTTCGACTTCTGGGGGAAGCGGACGCTGCGGTACTCGGGCGCGTTGGTGATGGTGGGCGTGATCATCGCGGTGGCGACGGAGTCCCTGCTGCTGGCCGTGTGGTTCGAAGAGCGGGAGTGGACTCCGTACCTGCCGGTGTTCGTCTCCCTCTCGCTCTGGTGTCTGTGGGCGGTGTGGGCGATCTGGCGGGAGCGGGCCTGGAAGGGGATCACCCACCCGAAGAGTTTCACCGCGGGTGTGGTGGCCACCGCGCTGCTGACCCTGGCCAACTTCTCCTACTCGGCCTTGTACCAGCCTTACGCGGCGCTCTTCCATTTCAAGGTGGAGGCGAAATTCGGGACGCCGACCCGGGATCCGGAACTCCCGCTCGTCTACCTTCCGGTCAAGCTCCGCGTGGTGAACGACGGGGTCGTTCCCGCCTACATCCTCAACAGCAACTACCGGGTTCAGGGACAGCAGTCCGTATTCGACGGGAAGAAGACCGAGCCGGACCAAAAGGATTGGCGTGCCGATGCGGAGCTGGGGATCAACACGGAGCTTCACGTGCGGCCCGTCGGGTACCGGAATGTCGATGCCGGACCGGTCGCCCCGACAGGCGCCTGGATCGCGCCCGGAACCACCTTCACCACCGAGCGAGTGGTCCACATCCCCACGGACGCGACGTACGACCTCGTCTCGACCTCCGCATCGGTCGCATTCCTGAGGGCGGACCGCGGAAAGATGGACGAAAGATTCAAGTTTCCGATCTTCTCATGGCGCGAGAAGACGGACAGGTTCTTCGATTGCTCCGCCACCCCCTGCCCCGACTACGTCATGAACCACGCGAGGGTGCGCCACAACAACAACATCCTCAACGTGACACGCAGGCCGCGCTACATCAGTTCGGACCGATGGATCACCAAGACGGACAGCGGCTTCGCCATCAGGATTTCCTCGTTCGATTCCAGGGGCCATCTGTCGTCCGACGCCGAGTCCGCAGAGAGGTACGGCGTCGACGAGTACTTCTCGGGGAACACTGCGATCCCCTACGCCTCGCTGCTGGCCGCGAAGCGCTCCTGAGTCCGGCTGGGCCGTCGACGCCTCACTCCGGCCGGCGTTCCGGGCCCGCGAGGTCAGGGCTGGTGTAGCCCGGGCGGGTGCCCGGAGCGGGATTGGATCTGGACCTGGGGGAGGTGAAGTCCGGAGCGGTGTAGCCGAGGTTCGGTATGCGGTCGGGGGCGGGGGCGCGGGAAGGGGCGTCCGAGAGCGGAAAGCCCGGGTCGGCGAGCGCATCCCTCAGGAAGGGCATGATGCCCCGTTCCAGCAGGGCATTCCGCCAGGCTTCTCTGGCCCGGGCCACCTCCTCGCTCGGTTCGTGGCCGCGCGCGGCCTCCGGCGTGGGCCGGTCGGGGCTGCTGCGCAGAGCAGTAACCACCAGGCCGACCGCACAGACGGCGATAGCGCCCACGGTCACGGCTACGAACAGCCATCCAGCGGCGAACATGGTCCGGCCGGACCCCGACTCGGCGCCGAACATCTTGAGGACGAGGCCGATGAGGAAGAACAACGCGGCGGCGGTTGCCGAGAAGACGGGGGCGAGGACGGCGAAGACGCTGAGCAACCCGGCTCCGGCCGCCTCGGTCGTTTCCAGGGCCGGTGTTCCGCTGCTGGTCGGGCGCGTGCGGGCGGCCGACGGCGGCGGCGCGGGCGTACGCGGCGGCCGCGCCCCCGCCGCCGACGGTACCTCTGGGCGTACGTGCAGGCCCAGCAACGCTGCCAGCAGACGGCGGCCGTAGGACATCCCGGCCCACCGTGGCGCAGCGACTCCGCCGCTGATCCGGCGGCCGCCCGGTTGTCCGGCACCCAGGACGGCCGCGCCGAACCGCCGGCCCAGACCTGCCCGTACACGGTGGCCGGTGGCCGCCGGGAGGGTGCCGGAGCGGGCAAGGGCGGACGGGGCGGAGGCGGCCGCCGGCGACGACACCGAGTAACGGCGTTCGTCGCGGACCTTCACATAGTGGTCGTACTCGGCCGCTGCGGCCGCCGTGAGGAGTGCCCTCGCACCAAGCGCCATGGTGCGCAGTTGCTCCGCCGTGAGCCGTTCTCCCATGGTGGCCAGTTCCGGGCGCTCGGTGGCCGAGCGCAATGCCTCGTCGAGGAGCCGCTCGTACTCCGGGCGGTCCTCTGTCAGCAGGTGAGCGCTCACAGCCCCTCCTGCCCGATCGCCGGTCGCTGCTGCCATGGTGGCGCGCCTCGACCGTCGAAGCCAGATCCCGTTCCGTCGACGGGGTCCGCGGGCACGGGCATGTCCCCGGAGCGCGTGGGTTCCGGGAGCTGTGTCCGGCCCGCGGGCATCTCACCGGGTGTGGGATTCGGCGTGCGAGCTTCCGCGGACGCGGCAGCCGGCCTGGGGGAAGGCATCGGTCGCGAGCGGAACGGCCGACGTTCAGGGGGGAGGGGAGGCTGGGCCTGTGCGGCGGGGGACACGGAGGGCGGGCGGTCCGTTCGAGGCGGAACAGCCGACGGCGCTGCGGCAGCAGCGGGGCCGTGCGCACCGGGGCCGTCCGCACCGCCGACGCCCATGGCACCGGCAGTCGAAGGTGTCCCGGCCTCCGTGGCTGCCTCCGCCGCCCCAGCCGGCTGCTGGGGGCCCGTCAGCGCCTCGTTCACCGTCTGGATACGGCTGAGTTGGGTGAGCAGTATGGGCGCCGACATTCCGACCACGAGGGCGGCGTACTCACCGCTGATCTGTCCCGTGGTACCGAAGAGCACCGCGGCCCCGGCACCCATCACGCTGTGCAGGACAGCCGCGACGACGTCGACGGCGGGGTCGAAGTACGTTCGGAACTGCGGGGGTAACCCCTGTACCGTCCCTTCGGCGGCCAACTGCCGGTGGACGCGGCGATCGGCCTGCCAGGACACGAACCGGGTGTAGAAGTCCAAGAGACCACGCAGCAAGCCACCCGCCGCGCCCAGGAGAATCAACGTCGGGACGTCCACGCTCTCCCCTGGAAACGGCACTGCAGCCTGACTGAGAACCCTCCGGACACCGGACGAGCGTAGAGCCGTGTGCAAGCCGCAGCAATGGGACCGACCCGATCCGGCCAGCGCCTGCCCACCTGAAGATCACCAACAGCATCCGGAAATTGGGACACGGCTGTCACTGATCCCCGCCCCCGCCCCGGCACGGGACAGCGCTCAGGCCCCGTAGAACAGGTCGTCCACGACCGCCCGGGCGCGGCGCGTGATGCGGCGGTAGTCGTCGAGCATCTCGCCGACCGTGCCCTCCGCGTAGCCGAGGTAGCGGCCCACGGCCGCCAGTTCGCGGGCCTCCGACGGGAAGGTGTCCCCGGCCCGGCCGCGGACCAGCATCACCGCGTTGCGGACCCGGGTGGCGAGCACCCAGGCCTCGTCCAGGATCTGCGCCTCCTCGGCCGGGATCAGCCCGGCCGCGTGGGCGGCGGCCAGGGCCTCGCGGGTCCGGGTGGTGCGCAGGCCTGGCTGCGACCACGCGTGCTGCATCTGCATCAGCTGGACGGTCCACTCGACGTCGCTGAGGCCGCCGCGGCCCAGTTTGGTGTGGAGGGTGGGGTCGGCGCCGCGCGGGAGGCGCTCGGACTCCATGCGGGCCTTCAGACGGCGGATCTCGCGGACCGCGTCCTCGCCGAGGCCCTCCGTCGGGTAGCGCAGCGGGTCGATCAGCTCGATGAAGCGGGCGCCGAGCTCGGCGTCGCCGGCGACCGGTTCGGCGCGCAGCAGGGCCTGGCTCTCCCAGGTCAGCGACCAGCGGCGGTAGTACGCGGCGTACGAGGACAGGGTGCGTACGAGCGGCCCGGAGCGGCCCTCGGGGCGCAGGTCGGCGTCGATGAGCAGCGGCGGGTCGGCGGTGGGGAGTTGGAGCAGCCTGCGCATTTCGGCGATGACGGTCTGGGCGGCCTTCGCGGCTTCCTGTTCGTCGACGCCCTCGCGGGGTTCGTGGACGAACAGGACGTCGGCGTCGGATCCGTAGCCCAGCTCGTGGCCGCCGAAGCGGCCGACGCCGATGATCGCGAAGCGGGTCGGCAGCGTCTCGCCCCAGTGGTCGCGGACGGCGGCGCGCAGGGCTCCGGCGATGGTGGCGGCCGTGAGGTCGGAGACGGCGTCGCCGACCCGGTCGACGAGGGCGCCCGGGTCCTCTTCGGCCGGGCTGTCCTCCGTACCGTACGAGCGGATGATGTCGGCGGCGGCGGTGCGGAACAGCTCGCGGCGGCGGACCCCGCGGGCGGCGGCGACGCCGGCCTCGGGGCTGTCGGCCCGGCCGACGGCGGCGAGTACCTCCTGCTCCAGGGCCTCGTGCGTACGGGGTTGCAGTCCTTCGGGGTCGCCGAGCAGGGCGACGGCCTCGGGGGCGCGCATGAGCAGGTCGGGGGCGAGCCGGCCGGCGGACAGGACGCGGGCCAGGTTCTCGGCGGCGGCGCCCTCGTCGCGGAGCAGCCGCAGGTACCAGGGGGTCTTGCCGAGGGCGTCGGAGACCTTGCGGAAGTTCAGCAGGCCGGCGTCCGGGTCGGCGGAGTCGGCGAACCAGCCGAGCATGACGGGGAGCAGGGTGCGCTGGATGGCGGCCTTGCGGGTGACGCCGGAGGCGAGGGCTTCGAGGTGGCGCAGGGCCGAGGCCGGGTCGGCGTAGCCGAGGGCCTCGAGGCGCTGGCCGGCGGCGCGGGGTGAGAGCCGGGTCTCGCCGGGGGTGAGCTGGGCGACGGCGTCGAGCAGCGGCCGGTAGAAGAGCTTCTCGTGCAGGCGCCGGACCACGGAGGCGTGCCTGCGCCAGGCCTTGTTGAGCTCGGCGACGGGTTCGGTGCGCAGGCCGAGGGAGCGGCCGAGGCGGCGCAGGTCGGCCTCGTCCTCGGGGACGAGGTGGGTGCGGCGCAGCCGGTAGAGCTGGATGCGGTGTTCCATGGCGCGCAGGAAGCGGTACGCGTCGTTCAGCTGGGCGGCGTCGGTGCGGCCGACGTAGCCGCCGGCGGCGAGGGCGTGCAGGGCGTCGAGGGTGGTGCCGGAGTGCAGGCCGGCGTCGCTGCGGCCGTGGACCAGCTGGAGCAGCTGGACGGCGAACTCGACGTCGCGCAGGCCGCCGGGGCCGAGCTTGAGCTCGCGGTCGACCTGGGAGGCGGGGATGTTGTCGACGACGCGGCGGCGCATCTTCTGGACGTCGGCGACGAAGTTCTCGCGTTCGGCGGCCTGCCAGACGAGGGGCGTTATGGCGTCGATGTACTGGGCGCCGAGGTCCGGGTCGCCGGCCACGGCGCGGGCCTTGAGCAGGGCCTGGAACTCCCAGGTCTTGGCCCAGCGCTGGTAGTAGGCGAGGTGGGAGGAGAGGGTGCGGACGAGGGGGCCGTTGCGGCCCTCGGGGCGCAGGTTGGCGTCGACGGGCCAGATGGTGCCCTCGATGGTGGTCTCGGAGCAGATGCGCATGAGGTGGGAGGCGAGGCGGGTGGCGGCCTGGACGGCCTTGGCCTCGTCGGCACCGTCCCCTACGGCTCCGCCGCGGGGAGGCCCCACTGGCGCGTCGCCGACGAAGATGACGTCGACGTCGGAGACGTAGTTCAGTTCGTTGCCGCCGCACTTGCCCATGGCGATGACGGCGAGGCGGCAGGCGGCGGCGTCGTCGGGGGAGGCGGCGGACGCGATCCGCAGGGCGGCACGGAGGGTTGCGGTGGCGAGGTCGGCGAGCTCGGCGGCGGTCTGGGCGACGTCGATCGTGCCGCAGACGTCGCGGGCGGCGATGGAGAGCAGGCAGCGGCGGTAGGCCACGCGCAGGGCGATGGGGTCGTGGGCCTGGCTCAGCCCCTGCTCGAACTCGGCGAGTCCGGGATGCAGGTCGGCGGCCTCGTACGTGACGAGCGCGTGCCAGTCGCGGGGGTGGCGGGCGAGGTGGTCGGCGAGCGCCTCGGACGCGCCGAGCACGCCGAGGAGGCGGTCGCGGAGCGGTTTGGCGCTGACGAGGGTGTCGAGGAGTACGGGCCGTTCGTCGTCGCTCTGCGCCTCGGCGAGCCGGACGAGCCCGAGGAGGGCGAGGTCCGGATCGGCGGTGGCCCCGAGGGCGTCGAGGAGCACCGGGTCGGTGCGTACGGAGGCCAGCGCGTCGGAGTCGAGCAGCCGGCCCGCGGCCGAGGGATCGGTGAAACCGCTGCGCAGCAGCCGGATGAAGGTGCTGCTCCTGCGTCCCGGGACTGTCATCCCGCCGCCTCCCGCGTACGTCGCCGCCACTGCCCAAGCGTGCCTGGAAGGAGCCTAGCCGGAGCAGGCGTTCGACTCACCGGCGTGAGTGGACACGTATCATGGGGCGGATTATCGGATTATCTGAATATTTATTCGGAACGCCCTATTCCGCTTGCCTGCCCTTCGTTGGCCCGCTCGTGCCCGACCGCCCCCAAGGAACCACATGCCCGACGGACCCGCCGCCCCGGGCCCCTGGCTCCCCGACGACCCGGGAGCCTCACCGCACCCGGGACAGGCCGGCGGACCGTGGGCCCCGGCGGTGGGACCGGGCTGGGTCCCGGCGACGGGACAGGCCTGGAGCCCGGCGGCCGGACCGGGTTGGGACCCGGCGGCCGGACCGGCCCCGGCCCCGACCCCGTCGCAGCCCTGGTCTGGCGAAGTGCCGTGGCACCCGGCGACCGGAGCCGTCGGGAACCCGGCGGCGGCGCCGTATGCGCAGCCACCGGCGGGCGGCCCGACGTGGGACCCCTCCCCGGCCCCGGCGGGCGGACCGGGCGCAGGTTCGTATGCCGCCATGGCCGGTGGTCCGTCCGGCCCACCGTACGCAGGGCCTTGGGACCCCTCGCAGCCGCCGTCGGACGGGCCTTCGCAGGCGGCCGCCGGCACCGGCTGGGACCCGTCACGCCCGCAGCCGGGCGAGCCGACGTGGAACCCGGCGCAGCCGTACGCAGGCGGGCCGATCTCCAATCCGGCGCAGCCCTATGCCAGCGGGCCGATCTCCAATCCGGCGCAGCCCTATGCCAGCGGGCCGACCTGGGACCCGGCGCAGCCCTATGCCAGCGGGCCGACCTGGGACCCGGCGCGGTTCCCAGGCGGGCCAGGCTCGCACCCGGCTCAGCCGCACGCAGGCGGGCCAGGCTCGCACCCGGTTCAGCCGTACGCAGGCGGGCCGGCCTCGGACCCGGCGCGGTTCCCGCCCGGTGCAGCCGGATCTGACGTACCGTCCGCCCCGCCCGGCAGCGGGGCCGGCCTGCACCCCGGCCCGGCAGGCCCGGCGGGCCCGGCCGAGGCCTGGTCCGGACGGCCCGGCCCGGCGGGGCCGGAAGCCGCCCGGCAGGACCACCCGTCCGGAGCCACCGCGGACGGCGCGTACGCGCGGCCCGGCCCCGGCACGCCCTCCGCCGGTCAGGCTCAGACCGGGGACGGCCCGGCCCCGCACCCCGCGCCCGCCTCCGACGGCCGGGCCACCGGACGTGCTTCGCGCCGTTCCGGCGCCGACCGGCCGCCCGCTCCCGGCGGCCGCCGGACCGCCCGGCGCTCCCGTACCGCCGAGCCCGCGGACGCGGCCACCGGCCGGCAGGACGGCGCCGAACCGGGCGGCGGCCGCGCCTCGCGCCGTGCCGCCGGCGCCGGATCCTCGGCGAACCGCAGGCCGCGCAATGGGCGGCGGATCGTCAAGGGGGTGGGGCTCATCGCCGCCATCGCTGCCTGCGGCGTGTTCGTGCTGCGCGCCGGCGAAGCGCGCGGCGGCATCGCCGACGGGAAGGCCGCCCCCGCGGCCACCGCCGACGCGCCCGACCCCGGTCGGGTGCTGCAGATCGTCGCCCACCCCGACGACGACCTGTACTTCATGAACCCGGACCTGCGGTACTCCATAGCCGCCGGCCACCCCGTCACCACGGTCTACCTCACCGCCGGCGAGGCGGACGGCATCAACGCCACCGAAGGCAAGCAGGCCTCCACCCCGCCCAACAAGCCCGCCTACGCCGAGGCCCGCCAGAACGGCATCCGGGCCGCCTACGCCAAGATGGCCACCGGCGACCGCAGCAGTGCCTGGAAGCGCACCGTCGTCCCCACCAAGGGCGGCGGTCACGCCGAGGTCGACGTCCTCGCCGCCAAGCCCGAGGTCAACCTCGTCTGGCTGCAGCTGCGCGAGGCCGGCACGGTCTACGACAGCGCCCCCGACAGCCTCCACGGCCTGTGGGACGGCAAGATATCCGCGCTCGGCTCCCAGCTGGCCTCCGGCACCCCCGTCAAGCAGCGGTTCTCGTACTCGAAGGAGCAGGTCGTCCAGACCATCGCCGGCGTCCTGGCGCAGTACAAGCCGACCACCGTGCGCGCCCAGGACCCCACCCCCGGCCGGTTCCAGGACAAGCGGTACACCGACCACCAGGACCACTTCTACGGGGCCCGCTTCGTCCAGGCCGCCCTGGCCGCGTACGCGAAGGACGTCGACGCCAAGGACCGCCCGCACTTCGCGGTGCAGAACTACCTCGGCTACTCCAACGGCTCCCTCCCCAGCGCCCTTGACCCGGACGAGGCCAAGGCGAAGCTGGACATCCTGGACACCTACGCCTGGCTGGACCGGCAGAACCACTGCGGCAGCGACGCCGGCTGCGGCGACCTCAAGGTGGCCGACCACCCCGCCGGCAACGGCTGGACCTCGACCGTCAACTACGCCCGCGGCACCGGCACTTCCTGGCTCACCTCCGACAAGGAGCACGGCCTGTGGGCCTTCAAGGTGCTCGACGGCCAGGTCGCCGTCTGGCACCGGTCCGGCCCGATCGGCGCCTGGAACGGGCCGCGCCTGCTGCCCGGCACCGGAATGGACCCGGGCATCTCCACCGTCACCCTGCCGGACGGGCGGATCGCCGCCTTCGGCACCCGTACCTCCTTCGGCGCGCGACCGGCGGACTACCGGCGCGAGGTCGTGTACGCCGTCCAGAAGGCCCCCGGCACGGAGGAGTTCGGGGACTGGCAGTCGCTGGGCACGCCCGAGGCCGCCGACGAGAACTGGACCTCCGACATCAGCGCCCCCGCCGTCTCGGTCGACGGCACCGGTCAGTTGGCGGCGTACGTCCGCGACGGCGCGTCCACCCTGCGCGGGCGGGTGCAGCTCGCGAACGGCACCTGGGGCCCCTGGGCGCAGTTCGGCGGCGCGGACGTGCACGGAACGCCGGTCACCGCCACGGACGGCGCCGGACGGCGCATGGTGTTCGCGGCCACGACGAAGTCGGTGCTGGGCTGGGCGCAGCCGAAGCCGGGCGCGGCGCTGGGCCCGGCCACGCCCACGGGGCTGCCGGACACGACGCTCCCGCTCACCGTGGAGGGGCGCGAGGGCGGGGTGCGGCTGTGGTTCCGCAAGCCGGGCTCGGGCGACGTCCGTACCGCCCTGGTGACGGGCGACGGCGGGCTGAAGGTGGACCGCCTCACCGACCTCGGCGGGCTCCGGGGCTTCGGCTCGGTGGCGGCGAGCGGGCACGTACTGGCCGGCCGTTCGGCGGGCGGTCAGCTGGGCTCGGACCTCGGGTCGGGCCGGCCGTGGGAGCGGTCGCCGCTGATGTTCGTGGGGGCGCCGTCCTCCACGACGACCGGCAGGAACACGGTCAGCCTGGCGGTGGTGGGGCTCGACGCGCGGCTGTACGTGACCTCCTCGGCGGACGACGCGAACGCGCACCTGGCGCCGTGGCTGCCGGTGGGGCCGCGGAACACGGGCCGCTGAGGATCCTCCCCGACGGGCCAAGTGCGTCCACATCCCGGGCACATGCGCCGATCGGGAGCGCACACGCCACAATCGCATCCGGTCGTTTTCGGAAAGCAGGAGTCATCGGGCACATCGGTGAACCAAGTCCCCCGATTTGGCCTCTCACTGACTGAGCTGACTGAGCCGACCGAACTGACTGAACTGACCGAACTGCCGTTCTTCCCGCCCGGAACGACCCCAAGGCGTGACCGATGCCGATTGCCCGTCGCCGTTTCCTCCTCGCTGCCCTCCTTCCCGTACTCACCGTCGGTGCCACCGGCGTGCTCGCCGTCGCCACCGGCCAGCAGACGTCCGCGGAAGCCACCCAGGAGAAGAACCCGGCCGTCGCGCTCCCGGCGAGCACCACGGCGGGATCGGTCGTCCAGGTCGTCGCCCACCCCGACGACGACCTGTTCTTCATGAACCCGGACCTCAGCCGGTCGCTGACGGCCGGACTCCAGCTCACCACCGTCTACCTGACCTCCGGCGAGGCCGACGGCCGCAACGAGGCCAACGGGGCCGGCGCCAAGGACCCGGAGCAGCCCGCCGACCGCGCCCACTACGCCGAGGCCCGGCAGAACGGCATCCGCTCCGCGTACGCCCAGATGGCCACCGGGGACCGCACCAGCGCCTGGAAGCGCACGGTCATACCCACCGCGGGCGGCGGCCAGGCCGAGCTCGACGTGCTGATCGCCCGGCCGCAGGTCAACCTGGTCTGGCTGCAGCTGCGCGAGGCCCGCAACCCCACCGCGGAGAACCCGGACAGCCTGCGGGGCCTGTGGAACGGCAAGATACCCGCGCTCGGTGCCCAGCTGTCCTCCGGAAGCCCGGTCAAGCAGTCGTACACGTACACCAAGGACCAGGTGATACAGGCGATAGCCGGGCTGCTCGGGGTCTACAAGCCGACGACGATACGCATGCAGGACCCGACGCCGGGCCGCTACCACGACACCGGCAAGTACACCGACCACCAGGACCACATGTACGGCGCCCGCTTCGTGCAGGCCGCCACCACCGCGTACGCCGCCCAGGTCACCGACCGCCCGCGGTTCTCGGTGCAGAACTACCTCGGCTACCACAACGGCACCCTCCCGCACGCCCTGGACCCGCAGACGGCCGAGACGAAGATCGGCTTCCTCAAGACCTACGCCTGGCTCGACCACGAGAACTACTGCGGCAGCCCCTCCGGTTGCGGCGACCGCAAGGTCGCGAGCAGCCCCACCGGCCGCAACTGGGCCCAGTCGCTGCGCTACGCCCGCGCCGACACCACCTCCTGGCTGGTGGCGGGGGCCCCCGGCCGGCTCTACGCCTTCGCCGCGCTGGACGGCCAGATGGCCGTCTGGACCCGGCAGGAGGGCCCGGCCGGCTGGACCGGCCCGGTCCTGCTCCCCGGTACCGGCATCGACCCGGGCGCGAGCACCGCCCGCCTCCCCGACGGCCGGACAGCGGTCCTCGCCACCCGTACGGTCTTCGGCCCGGCGCCCGCGGACTACCGGCGCGAGATCGTGTACGCGGTCCAGTCCGCGCCGGACGGCCCGTTCGGGCCGTGGCAGTCGCTCGGCACCCCCGAGGGGGCCGACGAGGAGGGCACCTCCTCCATCAGCGCGCCCTCGGCGGCCGTGGCCCCGGACGGCCGGATGACCGTCTACGTCCGCGACTCGCGCCGCACGCTGCGCGCCCGCGAACAGCAGCCGGACGGCGCCTTCGGCCCCTGGCAGCGCCTGGGCGGCGAGGACCTGCAGAGCGACCCGGTGACCGCGGTCGACGCCGCCGGGCGGCGCCAGGTGTACGCGACCACCACCAAGTCGGTCCTGGCCTGGACCCAGCCCGCCCCGGGGGCCCCGCTCGAGGGACCGTTCCAGACGGGCCTGCCGGCCACCACGGTCCCGCTCTCGGCGGCCCCGGAGGGGGCGGGCATCCGGCTCTACTTCCGCCGCCCCGACTCGGGGGTCGTCCGTACGGCCCTGGTCACGGCAGCTCCCGGCAAGCCGCAGGTCTCCAGCGTCTCGGAGGCCGGCGGCCGGGCCGGCTACGGCGCGGTCGGCGTCGCGGGCCGCCTCCTGTCGGGCCGCGCGGACACGGGCACGGTCGGCACGACGGGCCTCGGCGGGCCGCCGGCGTGGACGGAGTCGAAGATGCTCTTCGCCGGCGCCCCGGCCGGCATCGTCGAACCGGCCGGCGCGACGACGACCGCGGTCCTGGGCCTGGACGCCGAACTCCACGTCACCACGACCCCGCCCGCCGTCCCGGACCCCGCCCACCCCTCCCGCACCGTCTGGCACCGGGCGGTCCCGCCGGCGTAACCCCGCCCGCAACCGCTCGAGGCCTCAGGTCAGCCGCTCGCGGAGGTCAGCAACCGCCGGACACCAGCAACTCCCGTACCTGCTCGGGCGTCCAGTGACCGGCGGCGCCCGGGCAGGCGGCCAGGTACTCGGCGATGTCCTGCTCCTCCCAGGGGCCGGACTCCAGCAGACCGCCGGCCAGGTAGCGCAGGTACACGGCAGAGGGCGGGAGCACGTCGACCTCGCCGAGCGTCCACGGCGCGGTGAACGTCAGGACGGGGATGTCCTCGATCGTGCCGGGGCAGATCAGCGTCTCGTACCGCCCCGGCCCGAGTTGATCGCGGCCGTGCCGCAGGGTTGTTGTGAGGTCGAGGTCCGCCCCGGGCGCGTTGCCCATCTCCTGAGCGGCGATGTCGGACACCTGGCCGACCGTCACCAGGTGCGCCCGCCCGCGCATCCGCCCCGGAGCCGTCGGGTCGTACAGCCCGCGGCCCCCGCCCCACACGACGGACTCCGTGGCGAAGTACAGACGGCCCTGCAGCTCGACCGCGAGCGACCGCTCCGGCGCCCGCCGGTCCCGGCAGCCCGGATAGGCACGCGCAGCGCCGGCCGGAGTACCCCCGGCGATGTACGCGGCCAGGCGGTCCATGTGCATGTTGGAGCCGTAGGAGGCGTACCAGACCCGCTCGGGCACGGGCAGCGCCCCGTCGAGCGGAGTCGCGGTGTGCACGGTCATACGGTGTCCTCGCACCTCGGGCCCTGCTTCTTGCTGCGCAGGAAGTCATGCCCCACCCGCCCCACCAGCCAAACCCCGCTCCACCCGCCCGCCAACCGGCACCGGAAAGGCCCTCATTGCCCGTCGCCGCCCACCCTGGCCGGCCCGGGTGAAATCAGCTCGTCCGGCGCCGAGGTTGTACGCGCCTCCGCTTCGCGAGTGCACCTGGGCGGCCCCCTGCTCCCGCCCCGCGGCGTGGAGCGTGGTCGTCACCAGCACCAGCGGCGACAGCCGGTGGGCCGCCTGCGCAGACCCGCCGGTCGCGTCATCAGGTCCTCGTTGACGCACCCGCTGTGTCACTCCGGTTCGCGACTGCCGCAGCGAGTGCAAGCAGGGCCTCGACCTGAGCGCTGGCTATGAGCTGATCGGCACTGAGCCGACCCTTTGCCCACTTCTCGCCGGCGTCCAGCAGTTCTTGCGCCTTGTGAGCGTGTGCGGCGTAGTCGGCCACGAGAGACCTCCGTGTCTGCGATGGGCCTCCACCATAGGGATCACCACAGTTCCGATGGCAGCGCTGAGGCACGACCGGGGACATGAGGGGACGCTTCAGTGAAGGCCACTGGGGAGCCCGATCGCCCCCTCGTAGGTCTTCGCACTGGCGAGCTGTTCCCTCGTCACGTGGGTACCGGTCAGGTCCGTTTTCGCCAGAATCGCACCCGTGAGATCCGCGTCCTTCAGAATCGCACCTGTCAGGATTGCACCCGTCAGATTTGCGTCCTTCAGGATCGCGCCGGTCAAATCCGCGCCGGGTTGCCCGTTTCTAACCGGCCCCAGGTCCGCTCCCGTCAGGTTGGCGCGAGTCAGGTTAGCGCCGATCTTGTCCCACTCCCCAAGAGGCCCGAGGTTAGCCAACCTCATGTCCACGCCGATCAGTTCGGAGTCAATCAAGATTGCGTCCCGCAAGTCCGCTCCTCCCAGACTTGAGTTGCTTTCCAGTTTTGCGCGAGTTAGATCTGCCGCTACCATCTTCGCGCCGACCAGGCTTACGTGACGGAGAGTGGCGTCAGTCAGATTCACCTCACTACACCATGCATTCTGCAGTTTCACGTCTTCCAGGAAGACGAACCGCAAGTCCGCATGCCCCAGCTTTGCGGAGTTGAAATCGAGGTACTTGGGTGCCGATGGATCGCCACCAAACACAGCTTCGAAGTTGCGGGATTGCAGTGTCAAACCGCGCAGGTCTGCGCGACGCCAATCGACCCGTGCTCGCCCATCCCGGCCGTGTGGACGCTCGGCCAGCACCTCTGTTACGGCCGCCACCTCCGCGGTGACGGTCGGAATGGAACCGTCCTGCGGCATGTTCGCCCACCGTTGGCCGCGAACAGGTGCGTGCTTTCGCACGTAGGCTGACAGTACTGCGATGATTCTGGGCTGGTCGGGTGGCGAGTCCTGCATGATGCGTTCCAACGCATAGATTCCGCCGACCTGAACGTCGGGCGAATGCTCCCCGAGATGCGCCACTGCCGCAATGAAACGGTTCGTGATCTGGTCCTGTTCGGAGAGCCGGAGTTCTGACCGGCTCTGCGCCACCGACATCCAAGTGAAGGCAAGCGCGACCAGCGCCGTCACTCCAGGCAAGCTTGCGACCAACGCCTGCCAAGACGTTCCGCTTCGACCTCCGTTCTGGCGCCGACCTCTATCACGGATTCGCCGCCGCCGTTTCGTTGCCCGTCGGCGCTCTATCCAATGTCTCAGCCGCGGCCGCTTGATGTTCATTACCCCACTACAAGCGAAACGCCTGCCTCTCGCATGCTTGAATGGTGAAGCACCTCCGCACTCCCGCTCGATCGAGGCGCGAGATGCCGTCCGCTCGCGGCGGCCACACCTCAGTAGAAAATCCGTGAAGTGCGGCCATCCGGTTGAATCGTCATTTCTTGGCCACACGTCGGCGGCCGTGAAGCCACGGAAACCGACTCAGGCAAGGAAGGGCGCAAAACTCCGCGCACAGCTCTGGCCGGAGCAACGCTTCTCGTCGCCTACGTGACCCCTTTTGCCGCGTGGGCCTCGGCGACAGCCGTCGACGCCTGGACGAGGCTGACGGCTGAGGCAGGCGCTCCCCGGCCTGGTAGTCGCCGTTCTGCGGCAGACGGCCCAGGGCCAGTGAGACGGCTCCGGGCCGGTGGTCAGTGACCACCGGCCCGGAGGGGCGTACATGCCCCGGTGGGGCTTTGACCTGGGCTTACAGCACCGGGAGGTTCTTGCGGAGTTCGAAGGCCGTGACCTCCGAGCGGTACTCCTCCCACTCCTGCTTCTTGTTGCGGAGGAAGAAGTCGAAGACGTGCTCGCCGAGGGTTTCGGCGACCAGTTCGCTGCGCTCCATCAGGGAGATGGCCTCGCCGAGGTTCTGCGGGAGGGGTTCGATGCCCATCGCGCGGCGTTCCGCGTCGGAGAGGGCCCAGACGTCGTCGTCGGCGCCCGCCGGGAGTTCGTAGCCCTCCTCGATGCCCTTGAGGCCCGCCGCGAGGAGCACCGCGTAGGTCAGGTACGGGTTGGCGCCCGAGTCGATCGAGCGGACCTCGACCCGGGAGGAGCCCGTCTTGCCCGGCTTGTACATCGGGACGCGGATCAGGGCCGAGCGGTTGTTGTGGCCCCAGCAGATGTACGAAGGGGCCTCGCCGCCGGAGCCGGCCGTGCGGGAGGAGCCGCCCCAGATGCGCTTGTAGGAGTTGACCCACTGGTTGGTGACCGCGGCCGTCTCCGCCGCGTGCTTCAGGAGGCCAGCGATGAAGGAGCGGCCGACCTTGGAGAGCTGGTACTCGGCGCCCGACTCGTAGAAGGCGTTGCGGTCCCCCTCGAAGAGGGAGAGGTGGGTGTGCATGCCCGAGCCGGGGTACTCGGAGAACGGCTTCGGCATGAAGGTGGCCTGGACTCCCTGCTCCAGCGCGACCTGCTTCATGACGAGGCGGAAGGTCATGATGTTGTCCGCCGTGGAGAGCGCGTCCGCGTAGCGGAGGTCGATCTCCTGCTGGCCCGGGGCGCCCTCGTGGTGGCTGAACTCGACCGAGATGCCCATGGATTCGAGCATGGTGATCGCCTGGCGGCGGAAGTCCATGCCGACGTTCTGCGGAGTGTGGTCGAAATAGCCGGAGTTGTCCGCCGGTACCGGGCGGGTCCCGTCCAGCGGCTTGTCCTTCAGCAGGAAGAACTCGATCTCGGGGTGGGTGTAGAAGGTGAAGCCCAGGTCGGAGGTCTTGTTCAGGATGCGCTTGAGGACGTACCGCGGGTCCGCGAAGGACGGCGACCCGTCCGGCATCAGGATGTCGCAGAACATCCGGGCGGTCCCGGGGGCCTCGGCGCGCCACGGCAGTATCTGGAACGTGCTGGGGTCCGGCTTGGCGATCATGTCGGATTCGTAGACCCGCGCGAAGCCCTCGATGGCCGATCCGTCGAAGCCGATGCCCTCGTCGAAGGCCTGCTCCAGCTCGGCGGGGGCGACCGCGACGGACTTCAGGAAGCCCAGTACGTCGGTGAACCACAGGCGCACGAACCGGATGTCGCGCTCCTCGAGCGTCCGGAGGACGAATTCCTGCTGCTTGTCCATGCCTTCATCCTCGCAGTTCAGACGGCCTGTGCACCACCTCCCCCGTGGGCGGGGGCACAGTCGGGCGGGCCCAGTATCGCCAGCCGCGGTTTCCGCCACATTACGCACCCCTGAAACCTCGCGGCACCCCCGCACTGACCTCGGGCCCGTCATGAGCATTACCATCTGCGCCCATGGGGGGCTGGGAGCACACGCGGCGCGGGCGCGCAGGGCGCCGGACGCCTCGGCGTGCCGTCATCGCGGTCGCCCTCTGCGTGCTGCTCGGAGCGCTCTTCCTGTGCGTACGGCCGGGCGAGCCGCACGCCACCACCGCCGCCGGCCCGACCGGCGTGTCCGGCGTGTCCGGCGTGTCCGGCGTGTTCGGGGTACGAGGGCCCGCCGGCGGGCAAGGGGCGCCCGCCGTCTGCGTGTCCCCCGACGAGCCGCCCGGCTGCTCCCCCTTCTCGCACGTGGCCCCCGGCGTACTGCCCGCCCCGCCGCCCGCCGTGACCGTGGCGGGCTCCGCCCCGGATCCCGCCGGGCGCGCCCCCGGCGGCGGGCCGGCCCGGCCGCACGGGACGCTCGCCCGGGCCCCCGACCTCCATGCCCTCCAAGTGCTGCGGACCTGACGGGTCCGGGCGCCGTACCGCGCTCCACCGGATCCATCCCTCCACCCCCCTCAGCAGAAGGATTCAGGGCACATGGCCAGCAGGACCCCGTACGACAGCAACTCCCCCCAGGCCCGCATAGCCGAGATGCGCCGCGCCGAGCGGGCCCGCGACCGGCGCAACGCGGCCATCGCGATCACGGTCTCGGTGGCCGTCGCCGCCGGTCTGATCGGCTTCGGCGCGTGGGTGCTGATCGACAAGCAGGAGAAGAAGGACGCCGAGGTGGCGGCCCGCAAGGCCCCGGTGAACGGCGAGCAGACCTGGGACGCGAAGGCGCTGGGCCGCAACCACGTCGAGACCCCGGTGAAGTACCCGATGAACCCGCCGGTCGGCGGCGACCACAGCCCCCGCTGGATGAACTGCAACGGCGACGTCTACAAGAACCCGGTCCCGGAGGTGAACGCCGTCCACTCGCTGGAGCACGGCGCGGTCTGGGTGACGTACAACGAGAAGGCCGCCAAGGGCGACGTCGACCAGCTCGCCGGGAAGGTGGCCAAGACCCCGTACACGCTGATGAGCCCGGTCAAGGAGCAGGCCGGCACGATCATGCTGAGCGCCTGGGGCAAGCAGCTGACGGTGGACAAGGCGGACGACCCCCGCGTCGCGCAGTTCTTCACCAAGTACGTGCAGGGCCCGCAGACCCCCGAGCCGGGCGCGGCCTGCACCAGCGGGCTGGCCGAGAAGTGACCCGTACGTACTGGGCGGCCGGGAGCGCCGTCGTGCTCGCGCTGCTGTTCGCGGCGGCGGCCACGGTCACCGCCGCGAGCGACAGCGACGGCGACGGCTCCCGCACGCCGGCCCGTGCGCCGGGCCTCTACTCGGCGGACGCGGGCTTCGCGCGGGACATGGCCGTGCACCACCAGCAGGCGGTGGAGATGTCGTTCATCGTGCGGGACCGCACCAAGGACGAGCCCGTGCGCGGGCTCGCGTACGACATCGCCAACACGCAGGCCAACCAGCGGGGCATGCTGCTGGGCTGGCTGGACCTGTGGGGGCTGCCGAAGGTGGTGGCCGACGAGCCGCCGATGTCCTGGATGGGGTCCGCCGACCAGCACGCCGGCCACGGCACGGGCGGCCACGGTACGAGCGGGCACGACACGGCCGGGCACGGCGCGAGCGGGCACGACACGGCCGGGCACGAGATGGGCGGTGCCGCCGCCAAGCCCGGCGCGCTGATGGCCGGGATGGCCACCAAGGAGGAGCTCGCGCAGCTCGGCGCCGCCGAGGGCCGGGACGCGGAGGTGCTCTACCTCCAGCTGATGACCGACCACCACAAGGGCGGCGTCGCGATGGCCCAGGGCTGCGCGACGCAGTGCAAGACCCCCGCCGAGCGGGATCTGGCCCGGGGGATGGTCGAGGCGCAGCAGTCGGAGCTCACCCTCATGGCGGACATGCTGAAACAGCGGGGAGCTGCGCCGCGCGGGTGACGGGCCCCGCCCGTACGGTGGTGGGAGGGCGCCCTCATCAGGCCCTCTCCCCACCGGCCTCCCGAGGGTGCCGAGGCGGGCGCATCCGCGCCCGGCCGCACCGGCATGCGCAGGAGGTAGGCAATGACCACCGCGGGAGACATCATGCACCCCGGGGCCCAGTGGATCCCCGCCACCGCGACTCTGGACAAGGCCGCTCAGCTGATGAGCCGGCTCAACGTGGGCGCTCTGCCCATCAGCGACGCCGCGGAGCGGCTCTGCGGCATCATCACCGACCGCGACATCGTCGTGAACTGTGTGGCCCAGGGTCTTAACCCGTCCGAGATGACCTGCGGCGACATGGCCCAGGGCACCCCGCGCTGGATCGACGCGGGCGCGGACGTCACCGACGTGCTGGACGAGATGGAGAGCCACCGGATCAAGCGGCTTCCGGTCATCAAGGACAAGAAGCTGGTCGGCATGATCAGCGAGGCCGACCTGGCCCAGCACCTCGACGAACACCAGCTGGCGGGCTTCGTGGAGAAGGTCTACGCGAGGCGCTGACCCGGCCGATCCGGCCGATCCGGCCGATCCGCCCGGCCGGGCCCGTCCCCGCCCGGCTTCCTTTCCGCAGCGTCCAGGATCGCCCGTGCCACCCGGCCCGGGCGGTCCAGCATGACCAGGTGCCCCGCCGGTTCGGCGACCTCGAAGCGTGCGCCGAGCCGGTCGGCCAGCTCCGCCTGGCGCTCACACCAGCGCAGGGCCCCCCGCCCGGCCGAACCGTCGTACCCCGTGAGCACGGTGACGGGCACGGCCGGCGGGCGCCCGGTCCGCAGCGCGAGGACCTCGGCGGCGGTGTCGGGGTAGCGGGAGTTCTCCAGCAGGGCGCCGCGCCAGACCCGGCCGGTGCGGTAGCAGCGGCGTACCAGGTCCCGCGCCGCCGTGTCGGGGCCGCCGGCCCGGGAGGCCCGTACGGCGGCGCGGCGGGCGAGCGGACCCAGTGCGGCGGGCAGCCCGGCGGCGGGCAGGGCCCGGCCGAGCACGCGGGCGGCGGCGGTGCGCAGCCCGGCGGGCCAGACCGTACGGGGGTCCTCCTCGATGCTGGTGTCGACCAGGACCAGGGCGGCGGTGCGCTCGGGGTACAGGCGGGCGAAGGCCTCGGCGTGGAACCCGGCGATCGAGTGCCCGGCGACGGTGACCGGGCCGGGCAGGCCGAGCGCGTCGAGCAGCCCGGCGATGCGGCGGGCCTCCCCGGCGGCGGTCGCCGGGGCGGTGGCGGGGGCGCTCAGCCCGTGCCCGGGGCGGTCGAAGCGGACCACGGTGCGGCCGTGCGCGACGAGCAGGGCGGCCACGGGGTCCCAGTCGAACCAGGCCATGGCGAGCCCGGCGCTCAGCACCACGGGCGGCCCGCTCCCCTCCGCCCCGCCCCCCTCCACGAGGACGTGCAGCGCGGCGCCGTCCACCCGGACGAAGCGGCCGGTCCGCGCGGTGCCGGTGCCGTGTGCGGCCGTGCGCGGTGGCCTGCGCGATGTCCTGGGCGGTGTCATGTGCGGCGCTCCTTGTGGACCGAGTACGCGAGCAGGCCCAGCCAGAGCGCCACGAACAGCACCTGCAGCCGCTGCCCGGCGCCGAGCGCCCAGGTTCCGCGCCCGGCGGTGAAGAGCGCGATGGCGGACAGGGTCCACACGGTGGCGAGCAGTTCCAGCCCGACCAGGACGGGCCCGTAGCGGGCGAGCGGGGCGAGCCGGCCGTAGCGGCGGGCGGCGACGGTGAGGGCGACGATCCCGACGAGGGCGCCGGTCATGGCGAGGCTGCTGCTGACGGCGTGCGCCTGGTGCGTGGCGGGGACCAGCCCGGCGGTCTCCCGGGCGGCGCACACGGGGTCCACGGTGGGGGTGCAGCTCAGCGGGAGCCATGCGTCGGCGGCGGTGGCCGCACCGAAGAGGGTGACGCCGGCCCAGCCCACGACCGACCAGGGGCGGCGGGATCCACCGCTGCGCAGCAGCCCGGCCAGGGCCAGCAGGCCGCCCGCGAAGGCGAGCAGTCCGGCGGTGAAGTCGGTGGCCCGGAACAGGCCGCCGAGCGGCTGGTCCTGGGCGGCGAGCTCGCTGACGTACGTCTCGATGGGGTTCAGGCCGGTCGAGAGGACGACCTCGAGCACCCACGCGGTGTACGCGGCGGCGCCCAGGCCGATGAGGAGGGCGACCGGCAGGGCATTGCTCGCAAAGAGCCCCTTTTCGGCTTTTGTGGACATACTGCGCATCATCCTCAACACGGCGGACCCGGTCCTACGATCAGATACCCACCCGGGGTAGGGTTCCGCCCATGACGCGCCCTGCCCTGCGCACCGACCGGCGAGCGGCCCGGTGGCCCCGGCTGCCGCTGCTCGCTGCGCTGCTCCTGGGCATCGTCACCATGCACACCCTGGGCCATCCGAGTCGGTCCCACGCCATGGAGGACGCGCTTCCGGCCGTCGCCGTTGCCTCGGCCGCCCACGCGCCCGGCCACACCCCCTCCGACACGCCCGCCGACACGCCAGGCCACGCCCCCTCCGGCACGCCCGGCCACGCGGGCGCGGTCACCGTCCCGGCGCACGCTTCCCACGACCGGGGGCCCGCCGCCGAGATCCCGCCGCCCGGCTCCGGCATGGACCCCATGTCGGTGTGCCTGGCCGTACTCGGCGGACTCACCCTGCTGATCCTGGGCGCCGGACCGGCCGGCCTCCGCTACGCCGCGCCGCTCGGGGGCGCGGCCCGCGGGCCGGGCCGGTCCGGCGGGCCGGACCCGCCCTCACCCCGCGAACTCCTCACGAGGCTGGCGGTACTGCGCGTATAGCGACGGGCCCGCTGCCGCCTCCGCATGCCCGCACGCGCCCCGCGTGCCGGGCCCGAACGGCGGCAGCAGACGGCGCCCATCTGCTCGTACGACCACACCACGAGGTGCTTCCATGCGCTCTCTTCCCAGCCGTCCCACCCGCCGCGCCGTTCTCGGCGCCTCCGCCGCCCTCGCCGGTTCGGCGCTGCTGGCCGCCTGCTCCGAGGGCTCCGGCGGCTCCGGCCCGGACCACGGCTCCATGAACCACGGCGGTTCCTCCCCCGCCGCCTCGCCGGGCGGCTACGTCGACCCCGCCGGGCCCGAGGTCCAGGCCGCCGAGGCGGCCCGCAAGGCCGCCGGACCGGTCTCCGAGGTCAAGCTGACCGCCACCGCGACCCCGCTCGACCTGGGCGGCGGGCTCACCGTCCGCTCCTGGGCGTACGGGGACCGGCTGCCCGGCCAGGAGGTCCGGGTCACCGCGGGCGGCACCCTCGCCCTGACCCTGGCCAACAACCTCCCGCAGGCCACCTCCCTGCACTGGCACGGCCTCGCCCTGCGCAACGACATGGACGGGGTCCCGGGCCTGACCCAGCGGGACGTCGCGCCGGGCGGGTCCTTCACGTACAGGTTCGCCGTCCCGCATCCGGGGACCTACTGGTTCCACCCGCATTCGGGGGTCCAGCAGGACCGCGGCCTGTACGCCCCGCTCATCGTCGAGGACCCGAAGGAGCCCCTGTCGTACGACAAGGAGTGGGTGGTGGTCCTGGACGACTGGCTCGACGGAGTCGACGGCTCCACCCCGGACGCGGTCCTGGCCGAACTCCGCAAGGGCATGGACATGCCGTCGGGCGGCGGGCACGCGGGCCACGGCGGCGCAGCCCCGCAGAACCCGGCAGCCGGCGGGCCCTCGCGCCTGCTCATGGGCGGGGAGAGCGACGTCCTCGGCAAGGACCCGGGCGATGTCGCCTACCCGCACTACCTGGTCAACGGCCGGACGGCGCAGGACCCGTCGGTCTTCACGGCCAGGCCCGGCGACCGGATCCGGCTGCGGATCGTCAACGCGGGCGGGGACACCGCCTTCCGGATCGCCCTCGGCGGCCACGAACTGACGGTCACCCACACCGACGGCTACCCGGTGGAGCACGCGAAGACCGGCTCGCTGCTGCTCGGCATGGGCGAGCGGTACGACGTACTGGTCACGGCGCAGGACGGGGTGTTCCCCCTGACCGCGCTCGCCGAGGGCAAGGAGGGCAAGGGCGGGCCGGCATCCGCGCTCGCCCTGCTGCGCACGGGGGCTGGGGCGGCACCCACCGCCGCGACCCGGCCCGCCGAACTGGCCGGGAAACCGCTGACGGCGGACCGGCTGCGCGCCGCGGAGCCCGCCGCACTGGCGGCCCGCGAGCCGGACCGCAGGATCGGGATCAAGCTGACCGGGGGGATGGAGAAGTACGACTGGGCCTTCGACGGCAAGCCGTACACGGCCGACCAGCGGCACCCGGTGAAAGCGGGCGAGCGGGTCCGGCTGGAGTTCAACAACTCGACAACGATGTGGCACCCGCTGCACCTGCACGGGCACACCTTCGCGCTCGGCGGCGGTCGGGGCGGCGCGCGCAAGGACACCGCGCTGATCCTGCCGAACGGGACGCTGACGGTGGACTTCGACGCCGACAACCCCGGTCTGTGGATGGTGCATTGCCACAACGTGTACCACGCGGAGGCCGGGATGATGACGGTGCTCGGGTACCGGCGGTAGCCCCCGCACGTGGTTCGGCCCCCGGCCTGCGGGCCCGGGGGCCAAACCCCCTTGGAGCGGTGCGGGGCGCATGGCAGGCTTGGTGATCACCGCGCACACCACCCCCCGTGAGGACTTCCGCCAGGTATGAGCACGCCCCCGAACCCGCCCAGCAGCCCGTCCGGTCCGCCGACGGAGCCCGCGGGCACGCCCATACCGGAGCCGGCCGCCGCGCCGTCCGTGCCCGAGCCGGCGCAGCCGCTGTCCCTCCGGAAGTCCCCGGAACCCGAGCCGACGCCGGAACCCGAAGCGCAGCCCGAGCCGACGCCGGAACCCGCGCCGGCCGCCGCGCCCGAGCCGCAGCCGGCCCCGGAGCCTGCGGCTGAGCCTGCGCCGCAGCCGGCCCCCGCGCCCGCCGACGCCTTCGCGCCGCCCGCGTCCACCGACGCCTTCGCGCCGCCGACCGCGCCCCCGTACGCGGCTCCCCCGGCCCCCTCCTTCGGCGCGCCCGTACCGCCCGTGCCGCCCGGCGGTCCCAGTGCGCCCGTACCGCCCGCCAACCCCTGGGGCGCCCACGCCGGCCCCGGCGCCGGCCCCGGCAACCCGTGGGGCACGCCCGCCCGGCCCGCCACCAACGGCCTGGCCGTCGCCGCCCTCGTCATCGGCATCGCCGCCGTGCTCATAGGCCTGATCCCGTTCGTCTTCTGGGCGGGCGGCCTCCTCGCCGTCGTCGGCATCGGCATCGGCATCGGCGCCCTCGTCCGCGCCTCGGGCGGCGCCGGGCGCAAGACGATGGCCGTCGTCGGCACGGTCCTCGCCGTACTCGGCCTCGGCGCCTCGGTCGGCGGTTTCCTCCTCACCGGCCTCGTCATCGAGAAGGTGGCCGACAAGGGGCTCGACGACGACTGGAACCCCCCGGCCGACCTCCGCCGCAGCATGCCGCCGATCCCGAAGGCCTCGCCCACGCCTTCGCCCTCGCAGGTCCCCGGCATGACGACCCCGCTGCCGTTCGGCGAGACGTACACGTACCCGAACGGCATCAAGGTGACCCTGTCGACGCCGAAGAAGTACGTCACGAAGAACAAGTACTCCCAGGTCGGCAATGCGGTGGAGATGACGCTCACCATCACCAACGGCTCGTCCGCCGCGCACAACGTCATCTACGCGATGCCCAACGTCCGTGACGAGAAGGGGATGACCGCCAAGCTCGTCTTCGACGGCGACGTCCCGAAGATGATCAAGGGCGACATCCTGCCGGGCGAGTCCGCCAGCGGGGTCGTGGCCTTCGAGGTGCCCGAGGGCACCGAGCGCATCAGCGCCGACATCTCGCCCGGAATCATGATGCCGAACGCGAAGTTCAGCGGCTCGATCGGCTGACGGAAACGCACGAGAAGCCCGGGGCCCAGGACATCGCGTCAGAAAGACGATTAGACTGGGCCCCGTGCCTCAACTTCGCCTCGCTCTGAATCAGATCGACTCGCAGGTCGGCAACATCGCCGCCAACGCCGACTCGGTCGTCCACTGGACCCGGCACTCCGCCGAGCAGGGCGCCCACCTGGTGGCGTTCCCGGAGATGATGCTGACCGGGTACCCCGTCGAGGACCTCGCCCTGCGCGGCTCCTTCGTCGACGCCTCCCGCACGGCGCTGCTCGAACTCGCGCAGCGGCTGGCGGCCGAGGGCTTCGGCGAACTGCCGGTCGTCGTCGGCTACCTCGACCGCTCGGAGAAGGCCGCCCCGCGGCTCGGCCGCCCCGCCGGCTCCCCGGAGAACGCGGCCGCCGTGCTGTACGGCGGGAAGGTCGCCCTCCGCTTCGCCAAGCACCACCTCCCCAACTACGGCGTGTTCGACGAGTTCCGGTACTTCGTCCCGGGCGACACGCAGCCGGTGATCCGGGTGCGCGGCGTCGACGTGGCCCTGGCGATCTGCGAGGACCTCTGGCAGGAGGGCGGCCGCGTCCCGGCCACCCGCTCCGCCGGGGCCGGCCTGCTGATCTCCGTCAACGCCTCCCCGTACGAGCGCAACAAGGACGACCTGCGCCTCGAACTGGTCCGCAAGCGCGCCCAGGAGGCCGGCTGCACCCTCGCCTACCTGGCCATGATCGGCGGCCAGGACGAGCTGGTCTTCGACGGGGACTCGATCGTCGTCGACGGCAGCGGCGAGGTCATCGCGCGCGCCCCGCAGTTCTCCGAGGGCTGCGTCCTCGTCGACCTCGACCTGCCCGCGGCACGGGCCGACGCCCCCGAGGGCGTGGTCGACGACGGCCTGCGGATCGACCGCGTGGTCCTCTCCGAGGAGCCCGTGGAGCCGTACGAGCCGGTGGTCACCGGCGGTTACGCCGACCGCCTGGACGACGACGAGGAGGTCTACGACGCGCTGGTCGTGGGCCTGCGCGCGTACGTCAGGAAGAACGGGTTCCGCTCCGTCCTGATCGGGCTCTCCGGCGGCATCGACTCCGCGCTGGTCGCCGCCATCGCCTGCGACGCGATCGGCGCGCAGAACGTGTACGGCATCTCGATGCCCTCGAAGTACTCCTCGGACCACTCCAAGGGCGATGCGGCCGATCTGGCCGACCGGACCGGCCTGAACTTCCGTACGGTGCCGATCGAGCCGATGTTCGACGCGTACATGGGCTCGCTGGGCCTGACCGGCCTGGCGGAGGAGAACCTCCAGTCCCGGCTGCGCGGCACGATGCTGATGGCGGTGTCCAACCAGGAGGGCCACATCGTGCTGGCCCCGGGCAACAAGTCGGAGCTGGCCGTCGGCTACTCCACCCTGTACGGCGACTCGGTGGGCGCGTACGGGCCGATCAAGGACGTGTACAAGTCGGACGTGTTCCGGCTCGCGCAGTACCGCAACCGGGCCGCGGCCGAGCGCGGCGAGACCCCGCCGATCCCGGAGAACTCCATCGTCAAGCCGCCGAGCGCCGAACTGCGCCCGGGCCAGGTGGACACGGACTCGCTGCCGGACTACCCGGTGCTCGACGCGATCCTGGAGCTGTACGTGGACCGCGACCAGGGCCTGGACGCGATCGTCGCGGCCGGTTTCGACGCGGAGCTCGTCGCGAAGACCCTGCGGATGGTCGACACGGCGGAGTACAAGCGCCGCCAGTACCCGCCGGGCACGAAGATCTCCGCGAAGGGCTTCGGCAAGGACCGCCGGCTGCCCATCACGAACGGCTGGCGCGAACACGCGTAGGGCGTGTCCGGCGAAGGGGCCCCGCCGCCGATGCGGCGAGGCCCCTTGCGAAACCGGTGCGGACCGGTGCGGACCGGCCCGACCGGCCGGACTACTTCTTGACCGTCAGCCGCGCGGCGATCGGCAGGTGGTCGCTGCCGGTGCGCGGGAGGGTCCAGGAGGCCTCCGGCGTGATCCCGCGGACCATGATCTGGTCGATGCGGGCCATCGGGAACTGGGCCGGCCAGCTGAACCCGAATCCGTCGCCCGCCGCACCCTGGGTGGAGCGCATCTGCGAGGTGACCTCGGACAGGGAACGGTCGTTCATGGTGCCGTTGAGGTCGCCGAGCAGGATGACCTTCTTCAGCGGTTCGGCGGCGAGCGCGGCGCCCAGGGCCCCCGCGCTGTTGTCGCGCTGGTTGGCGGTGAAGCCGGCGTTGAGCTTGACCCGGACGGAGGGCAGGTGGGCGGCGAAGACGGCGATGGGGCCGTACGGGCTGTCCACGGTGGTGCGCATGGCCCGCGTCCAGCCCATCTTGATGTCGACGGGCGAGCTGGCGCTCAGCGGGTACTTGCTCCACACGCCGACCGTGCCCTCGACGGAGTGGTACTTGTACGTGCCCGCCAGGGCCTCCTCGTAGACGGGGACGACGCTGCCCTTGAGCTCGGTCAGGGCCAGGACGTCCGCCCCGGACTTCGCGACCCGGGCCGCGGTGCCGCGCGGGTCGGGGTTGTCGGCGTCGACGTTGTGGGTGGCGACCATCAGGTTGCCGCCGGAGCCGGACTTGTCGAGGACGAGGCTGCCGAAGAGGTTCACCCATACGACGGCCGTCAGCAGTATCGCGATCAGCGCGGTCGCGGACTTGCGGACGACGGCAGCGACGAGCAGGAGCGGCACGGCCAGCCCCAGCCAGGGCAGGAAGGTCTCGGTGAGGCTGCCGAGGTTGCCCACGTCGTTCGGCAGCTCGGCGTGGAAGATCATGACCAGCGAGACCAGGGCGGCCAGGGCCGCGGTCACGATCCCGCGCCGCCAGATGCCCCGGTCCCGGCGCAGCCCGGCCAGTCGGCGCCGGAGGCGGGATCCGGAGGGCTCGGGCTCCGAGCCGCCGTTCCCCGTCTCCGTCATGTACGCCTGTGCCATGCCACTGCCCTCGCTGCCGTGCTTGCGCTCCGTCCCCGCTCCTTGACCCTAGGCGATGGACGCAGCCTTCCGTGCCGTTGTTCCGGCCGTACGTCCGGGAGGACGAACGGCCGTGTGGCCGAGGTTCCGCTTGTCACGAAACGCGCACATTGCCTCTCGCGCGCGTCGAACCGCCGCGGAGGGGACCATGAAGGGGCCAGGAGTGGTCCTGGTGTGAGCCAGGAGTGTGACGCACAGGCCTTCGCGCCACTTTCGCCACGGCCCGGGCAGGTGCCACCATGGTGGGTGAGTCCGGGGACGCCGTGAGGGCGCCTCGAGATGACATCAAGGAGCAGTTGCAATGACGCATGCCGTTTCGCCTGCCCGCGAAGCCGCCTCCCCCACCCTGTACGGAGGCACGGGCACCCGGCGGATCACCGTCCGCGACCTCACCCTCGCCAAGGAACGCGGCGAGAAGTGGCCCATGCTCACCGCCTACGACGCGATGACCGCGTCCGTCTTCGACGAGGCCGGCATCCCGGTCATCCTCGTCGGCGACTCCATGGGCAACTGTCACCTCGGCTACGAGACCACCGTCCCCGTGACGATGGACGAGATGACCCTGCTGTCGGCTGCCGTCGTACGGGGCACGAGCAGGGCCCTGGTCATCGGCGACCTGCCGTTCGGCTCGTACCAGGAAGGCGCCGTGCAGGCGCTGCGCAGTGCCACCCGCCTCGTGAAGGAGGCCGGCGTCGGGGCCGTGAAGCTGGAGGGCGGCGAGCGCTCGCTGCACCAGACCGAGCTGATCGTGCAGTCCGGCATCCCCGTCATGTCCCACCTGGGCCTGACCCCGCAGTCCGTGAACGCCATGGGCTACCGGGTGCAGGGCCGCGGCGACGAGGCCGCGCACCAGCTGCTGCGCGATGCCAAGGCGGCGCAGGACGCGGGCGCCTTCGCGGTGGTGCTGGAGCTGGTCCCGGCCGAGCTGGCCGCCGAGGTCACCCGGTCCCTGCACATCCCGACGGTCGGCATCGGCGCCGGCGCGGAGTGCGACGCGCAGGTGCTGGTGTGGACCGACATGATGGGCCTGACCGGCGGGAAGATGCCGAAGTTCGTGAAGCAGTACGCGAATCTCCGCGCGACCATGGGCGACGCGGCCAAGGCCTTCGCCGAGGACGTGGTCGGCGGAACGTTCCCGCAGGCCGAGCACAGCTTCCACTGATCGAACCGGCACCCCGTCCGACAGCCCGCCGACCCGTCGTCGGCGGGCTGTCGTCATCCTGTCGGTCGCCTGTCGGTCCGCTGTCGGTGCGTTGTCGGTGGCGGATGGTCCCATGTTGCCCATGACGCGAAACGACAAGAATCCCCTGAACGGCTCGAACGCCGTCGAGGTACGGGGACTGGTCAAGCACTACGGCGAGACCAAAGCTCTGGACGGTGTCGACCTGGACGTCCGCGAGGGCACCGTCCTCGGGGTCCTCGGGCCCAACGGCGCCGGCAAGACCACCCTCGTGCGCTGCCTCTCCACCCTGATCGTCCCGGACGCCGGGACCGCGACCGTCGCCGGCTACGACGTGGTCCGCCAGCCGCGGCAGCTGCGCCGCACCATAGGCCTCACCGGCCAGTACGCCTCGGTCGACGAGAAGCTCTCCGGCTGGGAGAACCTCTACATGATCGGCCGGCTGCTCGACCTGTCCCGCAAGGACGCCCGGTCGCGTGCCGACGAGCTGCTGGAGCGCTTCTCGCTCACCGACGCCGCCAAGAAGGCCGCGATGAACTACTCCGGCGGCATGCGCCGCCGGCTCGACCTGGCCGCCTCCATGATCGGCCGCCCGGCCGTGCTGTACCTGGACGAGCCGACCACCGGCCTCGACCCCCGTACCCGCAACGAGGTGTGGGACGAGGTGCAGCGGATGGTCGCCGAGGGGGCCACCGTCCTGCTCACCACCCAGTACATGGAGGAGGCCGAGCAGCTCGCGAGCGAGCTGACGGTCATCGACAAGGGCAAGGTCATCGCCAAGGGCAAGGTCGACGAACTGAAGGCCCGGGTCGGCGGCCGGACCCTGAAGATCCGCCCCGTCGCGGCGTCCGACCTGCCGGGCATGGCCCGTGCGCTGGCGGAGGCCGGGCTCGACGGCGTGGCCGGTTCGCAGGCCGTGCCGGACGAGGGCGTGCTGCTGGTCCCGATCCTGAGCGACGAGCAGCTGACCGCCGTGGTCGGCCTGCTGGCCGCCCGCGGGTACGCGATCGCCGACCTCGGCACGTACCTGCCCAGCCTGGACGAGGTGTTCCTGGCCATCACCGGCCAGCGGCCCACCTCCGTCGAGGACTCCGTTCCCACCGAGAAGACCGAGGAGGTCGCGGCATGAGCACCGTAACCACGACGAAGCCCGCCCCCGCCGCGCCCGCTCCGGCCCCGGTGGACGACCGCTCCGGCGAGGGCCGGATCGGCCTGCGGGCCAACCTGCGGCACATCGGCGCCCTGGTGCGCCGCAACGCCCTGCAGATCAAGCAGGACCCCGAGTCGATGTTCGACGTCCTGTTCATGCCGATCATCTTCACGCTGCTGTTCGTGTTCGTCTTCGGCGGCGCGATCTCCGGCAAGGGCCAGCAGGAGGCGTACGTCAACTACGTCGTCCCGGGCCTGATGGCCATGATGGGCATGAACATCGCCATGGGCGTCGGCACCGGCGTCAACGACGACTTCAAGAAGGGCGTGATGGACCGCTTCCGGTCCATGCCGATCGCCCGGTCGTCCGTCCTGATCGCCAAGATCGTCGTCGAGCTCGGCCGGATGATGGTCGCCATCGCGATCCTGCTCACCGTGGGCTTCATGCTCGGCCTGTCGATCAAGACCTCGGTGTTCGACCTGCTGCTGTCCATCGGCCTGTCGGCGGTCTTCGGCGCCTCGCTGATGTGGATCTTCATCCTGCTCGGTCTGACCATGAAGACCGCGCAGGCCGTCCAGGGCATGGCGATGCTGGTCCTGATGCCGCTGCAGTTCGGCAGCTCGATCTTCGCCCCGCCGTCGACGATGCCCGGCTGGCTGCAGACCTTCACGGACTACAACCCGCTGTCCAACCTGGCGGACGCGGCCCGCGGTCTGATCAACGGCGGTGCGATCGCCCACCCGGTGACCGTGACCCTGATCTGGTCGGTGGCCATCACGGCGGTCACCATGCCGCTCGCGGTCCGCAAGTTCCGCCAGAAGACCTGATCCGGGACGACGGTCCGTTCCGGATCGCGTCCCGGACGGGCCCCGCACGGGGGGCCGGGTCAGATGAGGGCGGTGGCCTCCTCCAGGGTGAGGCCGCCGCCTTCGGCGTACGCGGCCCCGTACGCGGCCTCGCCGAGCGCTGCGCGCGTCAGCTCCTCGGCCCGGGCGGCGTCCTCGCGTTCCGTGCTGACCGGGAAGTGCTGGGGCGGCAGGTGGGCCCGGTACGCGCCGAGCAGTCGCGCGGCGTCGTGGGCGTGCCGCTCGCCGCCGAGGCCGGCGTGCGAGAGGGCCGCCGACATCAGGTACACGGCGGGCATCTGCGGGGCGACCATCAGGGCGAGGGGGTCCCGGGCGGTCCCCATGGCCTGCCGGAGCATGGCGAGGGCCTCCGTGTACGCGCCCTCCCGGTTCTCCAGCCAGGCCATCGTGCCGAGCAGGAACCCGTCGAAGATGGCGAACGCACCGAACGCGAACTCTTCGCGCAGCAGCTGGAGCTGGCGCCGGGCCTCGGGGATGCGGCCGGTGCGGCCGTAGATCCCCGCGAGGAACATCAGGGCGGCCGGCATCGCCTCGTTGCCGTAGGTCAAGGGGGTGCCGAGGATTGCGGTGAGGGTCTCCTCGGCCTCGGCGAGCTCGCCGTTCTCGACGAGGGTCCCGGCCATCCGCACGCGCAGGACCGTGACCTGGGACGGGGCGCCGAGCCGCTCGGCGTGCTCGATCGCGGACCGGTAGTCCTC
This sequence comes from Streptomyces sp. NPDC002209, assembly GCF_042890265.1. Taxonomy (NCBI): domain Bacteria; kingdom Bacillati; phylum Actinomycetota; class Actinomycetes; order Kitasatosporales; family Streptomycetaceae; genus Streptomyces; species Streptomyces sp. NPDC002209. The sequence continues at coordinate 510,212 of NZ_JBIARX010000001.1, forward strand.
GGCGGCGGCCGCGTACTCGCCCCGCTTCTCGCGTGCTTCGGCGCGGGCGGAGAGGGCCTCGGCGCAGCCCCAGTCGTCGCCCAGCGACTCGAAGAGGGCGTGGCTCTCGTCGGCGTCGCGGGCCGCGTCCCCGGACCAGGCGGCCCGGTTGGCGAGCCAGTTGGCCCGTACCTGGAGGGCGGCGGCCAGCTCCCAGCGGTAGTCCAGCTTCCGGGCGGTGTCGACCGTGGTGTCGAGGACCTGCTGGAGCAGTTCGGGCTTCCCGGCGATCATCACGGCGTAGATCCACAGGCCGGCCGGGGTCCGGCAGGTCTGCGGCAGGCCGGGCCGGTAGGCGGCGAGTACCCCCTCGATCTGGTCCCGGATCTCGGGCGCGGTCCAGCTCTCGTTGGTCTGGTCGCGGGAGGCGAGCTGGATCAGCCGGATGCCGCGCCAGGCCTCGGTGAGCAGTTCCCCGCCGTACGGCGGGGGCGTGTCCACGAGCTGTGCGTACACCGGCTCGGCGGGGGTGACGGGCGCGGCGAACGGGTCGGGGCCGAGCGCGCCGGCGGCGTTGGACCAGTGCCGGGACTCGGCGCGCAGGTCGTGCATCTGCCAGTACCAGGCGAGGGAGTGGACCAGGCAGAGCACCTCGTCGGTGTCGCGGGCGGCAACGGCTCGGCGCAGGGCGGAACGGAGGTTCTCGTACTCGGCGGCGAACCGCCGCCTGGCCTCGCGCTGGCCGCGGCCGCGCAGCAACGGCTCGGTGGTGCGGGCGAGTTCGCGGTAGTACGTGAGGTGGCGCCGCTCGGTGTCGGCGCGGTCCCCGGCGGCCTCGGTCAGCCGCTCGGCGGCGTACTCGGCGACGGTCTCGAGGAGCCGGTAGCGCATGCCGCCGCCGTCACCGCCCTGGCCGGGGGCGGCGACGACGAGGGACTTGTCGACGAGGGAGCCGAGGAGGTCGAGGGTGTCGGGGTCGGCGCACACGGCTTCGGCGGCGGCCACGTCGCAGCCGCCGGCGAAGACGGAGAGGCGGCGCAGGACGGCGCGCTCGGGCTCGTCCAGCAGGTCCCAGGACCAGTCGACGACGGCGCGCAGGGTCTGCTGGCGGGGCAGGACGGTACGGGCGCCGCTGGTCAGGAGGCGGAAGCGGTCGTCGAGGCGGTCGGCGATCTGGCGCGGGGTGAGCAGCCGCAGCCGGGCCGCGGCCAGCTCGATGGCGAGCGGCAGCCCGTCGAGGCGGCGGCAGATCTCGGCGGCGGCGGCCGGGTCGTCCTCGACGTCGAACCCGGGCCGGGCGGCGGCTCCCCGGTCTCCCAGGAGACGGAGCGCGACGGGGTCGGGCAGCGGTTCCACCGGCCGCATCAACTCCCCCGGCACACCGAGGGGTTCGCGGCTGGTGGCGAGGATCCGGACGCCGGGGCAGCGTGCGAGGAGCTCCTCGGCCAGCTCGGCGGCGGCGCCGACGACGTGCTCGCAGTTGTCCAGGATCATCAGCAGCCGCCGTCGCGCGCAGTGCTCCGCGAGCCGGTCGAGGGGCTGGTCGCCGGCCCCGGCCCGGTCGGTCAGCGCCCGCAGCTCCTCGGCGGCGGCGCCGCGCAGCTTGGTCTCCCGCGCGCCCAGCGCGGTGAGCGCGGCCTCGGCGACGTCCTCGGGATCGTCCACGGGAGCCAGCTCCACGAACCACACCCCGTCGGGCCAGGCCTCGGCGGCGCGCTCGGCGGCCTCCTGGGACAGCCGCGTCTTCCCCGCCCCGCCGGGCCCGAGCAGCGTCACCAGCCGGGCCCGCGACAGGTCCTCCCGGATGACCCGGATATCGCCCTCCCGCCCCACGAAACTGGTCAGCCGCACCCGCAGGTTCCCCGGCCGGGGGGATTCGAGCCCGCCCGCCGGACCGGAGTCCGGCGGCTGCGCGCCCTGCCCCGGATCGCCTGGGGCGGAGGCCGGGGCCGGGCCCGGCTGTGCGGCTTCGGCCGGGCCGCCGGGGGCGCGGTGCTGCCCGGGGGCAGCCGGGGCGCCCGGGGCGGACTGCGGGGCCAGGAGGGATGCGTGGAGGGCCCGGAGGGCCGGGCCCGGGTCCGTGCCCAGGCGGGTGGCGAGGGTGCGGCGGACGGTGTCGTAGGCGGCCAGCGCCTCCGCCGGACGGCCCGCGTCCCGCAGCGCGCGGATCCGCAGGGCCTGGAGCGGCTCGTCCAGCGGGCGCTGCTCGCACAGGGCGGTCAGCTCCGGGAGGGCGCGCTCGGCCTCGCCCAGGGCCAGCGCCGCCGCGAGCCGGCCCCGGCGCGCGTCCAGACGTACGGCCTCCCACCGGGCGGACTCGGCCGCCGGGTCCGGCAGATCCGCCAGCGCCGGGCCGCGCCACAGCGCCAGGGCCTCGTCGTACAGGGCGGCCGCCTCGGCCGGGTCCTGCGCCGCGGCCGCGGCCCGCGCGAGCTGCTCGAAGCGGTACAGGTCGACGTCCTCGCGGGCCGCGACCAGCTGGTATCCGCCCTCCGCCGAGCGCACCGCGCCGTGTCCCAGCGCCCTGCGCAGCCGGGCCACCAGCGCCTGCAGCGCGGCCGGCGCATCCGCCGGCCGGTCCCCGTCCCACACCTCGGCCACGAGCAGGTGCACCGGCACCGCCCGCCCCGGGCGCAGCGCGAGCGCCGTCAGCAGCGCCCGCAGGCGTGCTCCGCCGACGGCGACGGGGGTCCCGTCGTCGCGGATCGCCTGGGCCGTCCCGAGAATCGCGTAGCGCACCGGCCCATTGTCCCTGGCTCCGCCTGCGGACCCGTACTCCTTTTGGCCCTGTGCCCGGGGTAGGTTTCGCCGCATGGGTCATCAGGGCAGCCGCAGCGAGCGGCAGATCAGTTCCGTATTCCTCGGTATCGCCGCCGTCATGGCGGTCACCGGGTGGGCCGTGTGGACGGGGTACTCGACGAGCACCGGGCTCGCCGTGTTCCTCTTCGTGACCTCGGCCTGGATCGTCTCGCTCTGCCTGCACGAGTACGCGCACGCCCGCACCGCCCTGCACGGCGGCGACCTCACCGTCGGGGCCAAGGGCTACCTGACGCTGAATCCGCTGAAGTACACGCACGCGCTGCTCAGCATCGTCCTGCCGGTGATCTTCGTGATCATGGGCGGGCTGGGTCTGCCCGGCGGCGCCGTCTACATCGAGCGGGACCGGATCCAGGGCCGCTGGAAGCACAGCCTGATCTCGGCGGCGGGCCCGCTGACCAACGTGGCCTTCGCGATCGTCTGCACGGCGCCGTTCTGGCTGGACGCCCTCGACGGCGTCCCGATGCCGTTCCGCTTCGCGCTCGCCTTCCTCGCGCTGCTCCAGGTCTCGGCGGCGATCCTGAACTTCCTGCCGGTCCCGGGCCTGGACGGCTACGGGATCATCGAGCCCTGGCTCTCGTACCGGATCCGCCGCGAGGTGGCGCCGCTGGCGCCGTTCGGGCTGATCGCCGTCTTCGCGCTGCTGTGGGTCCCGGAGGTCAACGCGTTCTTCTTCGACGTGGTGCGCGATCTGCTGGCCTCGCTGGGCGTGTCGGACCTGGAGACCTACTGCGGCCGCGACCTGTACCGCTTCTGGCAGGACACGAACGGCTTCTGCGCGGGCCCGCAGTCCTAGCCCGCGGAGCGGGCGGCCTTCTCGGCCTTCGCCTTGCGCAGGTAGTACCAGGCCATGTTGGACGTGAGCCCGGCCAGCAGCACCCACACGATGCCCAGGAAGCTGCCCTCCACGAAGGCGACCACGGCCGCGGCCACGGACAGCACGCAGACGACGATGGCGAACAGGGCAAGGCGGGGCATGGGGAACAGCTCCTCGGCGACACGGAACGGGGTCGAGCCCCTCCAGTGTCCCCCATGCCCCGCAGTGCTCCCGTAAAGCCCCGCGCCCTCCGCTTCGCCCTTTTTCGCCGTTCCCCGATCTCCCAAGCACCGCGCCGCTACGGTTCGCCGGGGGCGCGCCGCACATCTCGCGCGACGCGCACGACGGAACGACGGAACGACAGTCCGGCCTGCTCGGTCCGATACGGACGCTGCCGGGCGACTGGGGGATGGACATGCAGGAGATCTCCAAGGGTGCGAACGTCAGCCTGACCGCCCTCAGCGAGGACGCCGGGGCCGTGGTCGTGAGCCTGAGCTGGAGCAGCGCGTCGGGAGCCGGCGACGCCGACGTCTCTGTGCTCCTCGTCGACGGGGACGGCAAGGTCCGCAGCGAGAACGACTTCTACTTCTACAACAACCCCGCCGCCGCCGACGGAAGCGTGCAGCTGCTGGGGAAGACGCCGACCGGCAGTGGCGACGAGGACCGGATCAGCGTGGACCTCACCGCCGTCCCCGAGGGGGTCGCCCGGATCGTGGTGGCGGCCAGTCAGTACGGCGGCGCGCGTTTCGGGGACCTGGACGACCTGCGGATGACCGTCGCGGACCGGGGCGGCGAACCGCTCGTCGGGTTCTCCATCCGCGACGCGAGCGTGGAGACCGCGTTCATCTTCGGCGAGCTGTACCGGCGCGGCGAAGAGTGGAAGTTCCGCGCGGTCGGGCAGGGCTACGAGACCGGACTGGCCGGTCTGGCCACGGATTTCGGCATCTCCGTCCTCGAGGAGACCGAGGAGGCCGAAGAGACCGGGGACAGCGGGGGCGGCGAGGGGGCGGGCGGTGACGTGAGCGCCACCGAGGCGGGCCCCGCCGCCCAGGGCGCGCCCGCGGCGCAGGCCGAGCCGGCGCCGCCCGCAGCCCCGGTCCCGGCTCCGGTCCCGGCTCCGGTCCCGGCCGAGCCCCTCGCCCCGGCGGGCGGCGGCACCGCGGCCGTGCCCGCCCAGGCCCGCGGCCGGGGCCCCCGTACGACCAGGAAGAAGGTCACCCTGCCCAAGGTGGCCGGGAACTCGCTCGCAGAGAACGACTCCTGGCGCCCGGCCCGGCTGTTCCCCGTCCCGACGCTGAAGAGCGACAAGGAGCGCGAGGTGCGCGCCACCTCCGTGCTGCTGTCCGTCATGGCGCAGGTGCCGGAGTTCGGCCGGCGCCTCACGGCGGCGTTCGGGGCCCCTGCCGGACGCATGCAGACCTTCACCGAGGTGTCCCTCCCGCACGGCGAGACCCCGCGGCGCCCGGACGGGGTGATCCGGGTCGAGCGCGCCGGGAAGCTCTGGACCGCGCTGGTGGAGACGAAGACGAACGGCAACCCGCTCAAGGCCGAGCAGGTCCAGCAGTACATGGACATCGCCGCACGCCGCGGCTACGAGGCCGTGATCACGCTCTCCAACGACGTCGCCCTCGAGGGCACCGCCATGGTGGACGTCAAGATCGACGGGCGCCGCAAGCACAAGGTCAGCCTCTGGCACCTGTCCTGGGCCGAGGTGGCCCACCAGGCCCAGATGCTGATCCGCCACGAGGGCGTGGGCAACGCCGCGCACGCCTGGCTGCTGCAGGAGCTGCTGGAGTACCTCCAGCACGAGCAGTCGGGCTGCCACGGGTTTCAGAACATGGGGGCCGCCTGGGTGCCCGTACGCAAGGGGATCGAGGACGAAACCCTCGCCCCCGACGATGCGCGTGCCGTCGAGGTGGTCGAGAGCTGGGAGCGGCTGATCCGCCAGGTCTGCCTGCGCCTGGGCGGGGAGCTCGGCCAGAAGGCGCTCCCGGTGCAGCGGGTCCGGCGCGGCAGCGATCCGCAGGCGCGCCGCTCCGCCGCGGCCCAGAAGCTGTGCCGCGACGGGCGGCTCTCGGCGGAGCTGCGCATCGACGGGACGAGCAGCGTCATCGCGGTGACGGCCGATCTGCGGACGGGGAAGGTCCGCACCACGGTCGACGTACCGGCGCCGGAGGGCTCGTATCCGCTGACCACCGTCAAGCGGCTGGTGCGGCTGCTGGCCGGGGCGCCGGCGGACCTGCACGTGGAGACCCTCGTCGAGGGCGGGACCGGGCCGCGCGGCACCCTCGAGCGGCTGCGTCCCGAGCCGGGCGACCTGGTGCCCAAGGGCGGCGCGCCGCTCGGCGGGTTCCGGCTGTCGCTGATCAAGGGCATGGGCAACACCCGCGGCAACACCGAGTCCGGGTTCATCCGCAGTGTCGACGAGGCCGTGGACCGCTTCTACCAGGGGGTGGTGGCGCACCTGGGCCCCGTGGGGGCGCGTGCCGGGAGCCGTCGGGGGTGACGCGCTTCCTGCCCGGCGGCCGCTTCGGCGCCGGGCAGGGGAACGGGCGGGTTCAGACGTCCGTGACGCGCAGGCCCGTGTGGGCCTTGTAGCGGCGGTTCGCGGAGATCAGGTTGGCGACCAGGGACTCCACCTGGTGGGCGTTGCGCAGGCGGCCCGCGAAGACCCCGCGCATGCCCGGGATGCGGCCGGCCAGGGCCTGCACGATGTCCGTGTCGGCGCGGGATTCGCCGAGGACCATCACGTCGGTGTCGATCTCCTCGACGGACTCGTCCTGGAGCAGGACGGCCGAGAGGTGGTGGAAGGCCGCCGTCACCCGGGAGTCGGGGAGCAGGGCCGCGGCCTGCTGGGCCGCGCTGCCCTCTTCGACGTGGAGGGCGTACGCGCCCTGCTTGTCGAAGCCGAGCGGGTTGACGCAGTCCACCACGAGCTTGCCCGCGAGGTCCTCGCGCAGGGCTTCGAGGGTCTTGGCGTGGCCCTCCCACGGCACCGCGATGATCACGATGTCGCTGCGGCGCGCGCACTCGGCGTTGTCCGCGCCCTCCACGCCGAGGCCCAGTTCGTCGGCTGCGCTCTGCGCGCGGTCGGCGGCGCGGGAGCCGATGATCACCTTCTGGCCGGCCCGGGCGAGCCGGTAGGCCAGGCCCCGGCCCTGGTCGCCGGTGCCGCCGAGGACGCCGACGACGAGGCCGGAGACGTCCGGCAGGTCCCACGGGTCCTTGGCCGGTGCCTTGGCCGGCGCCGTCGCGGGGGAAGTCTGAGTGCTGTCTGAGGAGGTCATGGGGGCGAGGGTAATGCCGGGATCCGCAGAGTCGAACGGGAACGCGGCTGCGCCCGGCCGGGCGGTGCGGGGCGAAGCGCTCCCGTATGTCCCTTCCATGCGGCAGGATGCCGATATGGACGCCGTGAGGGTCGCGCTGCTGCGCGAGGTGCTCGCCGGTACGCAGTGGCCCGGTGCCGCGCGCCGCTTCGCCGGATCGCTGCGGCGCTCCGTCGCACCGGCCGGGGGGAATCTGCTGCTGGTGGGGACCGAGCAGTACGAGCCCTGGCACCTGGCGGCGCACCTGGTGGACGAGGCCGCCTGGTCCGGGCTGCCGGAGCTGGCGCCGACGCTCGTACGCCACCGCGTGCTGCCCGGGGAGCCGGCGCACCTGTCGGTGGGGCTGGGCCGGCTGGAGGCGGCCCGGCGCGGGCACACCCTGCTGGTGGTGGCGCCGCAGGAGCCCGGGGCGGGGCTGCTGGAGCGGGTGCACGACGCCCGGCGCGCGGGGGCGACCGTACTGTCCCTGGACGGCGGGGATCCGGATCTCGCCGCGCTCGCGCACGACGCCCTGTCCGTACGGGAGGGGGCCGGGGAGCTCGATCTGGACACCGTGCAGCACCTGGTCAGCGCGGCGGCCGGGGAGAACGGCCTGCCGGTGCAGCGCGGGCCGCGGCGGCTGCGGGACCGGCTGGCGCGGCTGGCCGACCAGCTGACCGCACCGCCGCCCAGCCGCTGGTAGGCCCCGCGAGGCCCGGAGCCCCACGGCCCCACGAGGCCGGGCCCTACGGCCCTACGGGGCGACCGTGCCCTCGCCCTCGTCGCGGGACTTGTCGTTCCACTTGGGGTCGTTCTGCCATTCGAGGTTGCGTTCCTCCGCCGTCTCCATGGCGTGGCTCGCCTCCTCCGGCGTCGCGTACGGGCCGAAACGGTCCTTCGCCGGGCACTCCGGGCCTTCCTCGACCTTGTGGTGGACCAGGCAGTAGTACCACTCGCCGGGTTTGCCCACCTGACGCTTCTTGAACAGGGCCATCGTCCTCGGGCTCCTCTCGATACCTCTCGATACCGCTCTCTGCCGCCATGCTGCCCCATCCCCGCTGGATACACTCGCTTGCATGTCTGGCCAGTCGCTGCTCGTACCAGGCGAGCTCTCTCCCGCCCGTTCCGTTCCCGGAAACATCCGCCGGCCCGAGTACGTGGGCAGGCCCGCGCCCACTCCGTACACCGGACCGGAGGTGCAGTCCGCCGCGACCATCGAGGCCATGCGCATCGCCGGCCGGATCGCCGCCCAGGCGATGGAAGAGGCCGCCAAGCTGATCGCCCCGGGGGTGACCACCGACGAGCTGGACCGGGTAGCGCACGAGTACATGTGCGACCACGGCGCCTACCCGTCGACGCTGGGCTACCGGGGCTTCCCGAAGTCCCTGTGCTCCTCGGTCAACGAGGTCATCTGCCACGGCATCCCCGACTCCACCGTCCTGCGCGACGGCGACATCGTGAACCTCGACGTCACCGCGTTCATCGGCGGCGTGCACGGCGACAACAACGCCACGTACCTGTGCGGCGAGGTGGACGAGGAGTCGCGGCTGCTGGTGGAGCGCACCCGCGAGGCCCTGAACCGGGCGATCAAGGCCGTCAAGCCGGGCCGCCAGATCAACGTGATCGGCCGGGTCATCGAGTCGTACGCCAAGCGCTTCGGCTACGGCGTGGTCCGGGACTTCACCGGGCACGGCATCAACTCGTCGTTCCACTCCGGCCTGATCATCCCGCACTACGACAGCCCGCACGCCACGACGGTCATCGAGCCCGGGATGACCTTCACGATCGAGCCGATGCTGACCCTGGGCACGCACGAGTACGACATGTGGGCCGACGGCTGGACCGTCGTGACGAAGGACCGCAAGCGCACCGCGCAGTTCGAGCACACACTGGTGGTGACGGACACGGGAGCCGAGATCCTCACCCTGCCGTAGAGCCGCATGGCCGTGCGGCCGTACAGCCGTACAGCCGTACAGCCGTACAGCCGCGAAAAACCGCAGTACCCGTCGGAGAATCTTCCCCGGAGGTGTTTTACCGACAAGGCGTCGGGAAGACATTGACTTAGGTAAGCCTAAGCACGAGGATCGGGCGTGGCGGACGTGCCGTCACGCCCGGCGGGCCCGCCCGCTCCTCGTCCTGTCTCCGGAGGATTGTCTTGGACGCCTTCTCTACGGTCATCCGTGTCGCGTCGCACGAGCAGCACACCGAGGCAGAGACCTCGACCTTCATGAGCGACCTGCTCGGCGGCCGGCTCGGGGTGGACGCGTACACGCGCTACACCGAGCAGCTGTGGTTCGTGTACCGGGCCCTGGAGGACGCGGCCGAGTCCCTGAAGGACGACCCGGTGGCCGGCCCGTTCATACAGCCCGAGCTCATGCGCGTCGCCGAGATCGAGCGGGACCTGGCGCACCTGCGCGGGCCGTCCTGGCGCGAGAGCCTGATCGCGCTGCCCGCCACCGAGACCTACGCGGGCCGTGTGGCCGAGTGCGCGGCCACCTGGCCCGGCGGGTACGTCGCCCACCACTACACCCGCTACCTGGGCGACCTCTCCGGCGGCCAGATCATCCGCGACAAGGCGGAGCGGACGTGGGGCTTCACGCGCAAGGGCGACGGTGTCCGCTTCTACGTCTTCGCGGACATCGCCAACCCCGCGGCCTTCAAGCGCACCTACCGCGAGCTGCTGGACGCGATCGCCGCGGACGACCTGGAGAAGCAGCGCATCATCGACGAGTGCAAGCGCGCCTTCGACTTCAACGGCGCGGTCTTCCGCGAGCTGGGCCGGGAGTTCCCGCTGAGCGCCTGACGCGCTCCGGTCCCCCTCTCCCCCCGAGGGGTCCGCACCGGCTCGGCGCGGGCCCCGCGGTGCGCGCCTACTCGGTCCGCGCCTCGGGGAGCCTCGCGAAGCGGACGCGGCCGCCGATCTCGACGGTGCCGTCCGGGCCGGGCGCGGTGAGGATCTGGGAGCCCGCGCCCTGGGTGATGTTCAGGGCGCGGTTCAGCTCGGCGGTCAGCAGTATCGCGGCCGATCCGGTGGCCTCGTCCTCGGCGATGACCCCGTCGGGGCGGCGCGGGAAGCCGCGGGCCCGGATGCGGCCCGCGGTCTCGTCCTCCCAGGCCCAGGCGTACAGCCAGCCCTCGCCGGGCGGCGGCGCGGGCAGCGCGTCGACCTCGGCGGGGCTCGCGTACTGCTCGGTGCGCTTGCCCTCGACCCACTCGGGGAGGGCCGTGATCCAGGTGAACTCCCCGTCGTCACGGGCCCATACGGAACCGGCCGGCGGCTGGAGCTCCTCGATGTCGAGCAGCCACGCGACCCCGACCAGCGGATGCCCGGCGAAGGACATCCGCGTCCCGGGTGTGCGGATGTCGACGACCCCGCGCTCGGGGTCGTCGACGAACACCGTCTCGCTGTAGCCGAGTTCGGCGGCCAGCGCCTGCCGCGACGCGTCGTCGGGGCAGGTCCGGCCGTCACGTACGACGCCCAGCAGGTTGCCGTGCCGTCCGTCGCCCGCGCAGAAGACCTTGAGCACATCGAGATCGTTCACGCGGGAATTGAAACACGGTTCAGATCCGGACGGCGCGCCGCCTGCGCGCGAGGAGGACCGCGCCGGCACCCGCCGCGACGACCGCACCCGAGGTGGCGAGCAGGGCTCCGGCCGGGATTTCGGCTCCGGTGCTGGCGAGGTTGCCGCCCACGCTGCCACCGCCGCCCACGGCGCCGCCCGTGCCGCCGGTCCCGCCGGCGGTGGCCGTCGTGGGGGTGGCGGTGGGCGCCGTGGTGGGGATGGCGACGTCCTTGTCGACGGACACGGAGAGGGTGACGGGGTCGGCCGGCTTGCCCTCGGCGTAGTCCGGGCTCGGGGCGCCGATGGCGGCGGCGCCCTCGGCGGTGAAGGCGGCCGGGACGGCGTTCAGGGTGAGCAGGCCGCCCGAGGTCCGGTACTCGCTCTTCGACAGGTCGAGCGTGGCGAAGGGGACGTCCGCCTTGGTGGCGGTGGGCGTCTTGACGTCCAGGACGAGGGTGCCCTTCGTGCCCTCGGCGTTGATGCGCAGGTTCCCGAAGGTCATGTCGATGCCGTGGTCGGCCCGCTGGAAGCGCAGGTTGCCCGCGAAGGAGGCGGTCAGCTTCTGCTTCTTGGCGTCGAGCTCGCCCTTGCCGAGGGGGAAGGCGAAGGTGTCGCCGCTCGCGACGGCTCCGCCCGCCGGGGCGACCGAGCCGCCGCCCTTCCCCACGTACGAGCGGAAGGAGTCCTTGACGCCCCAGGTCAGCCGGCCGCCGAGGAGCTGCTGCGGGCCGTCGGCCGCCGGGGAGCCCGCGCCCTGCGAGGGGGTCGAGGAGTTCGCCGGGGACGACGGGGACGGGGACGGGCCGGTGGAAGCCGGCGCCGACGTCGTCACGGACACGGAGGGAGAGGGGGACGGCTGCGCGAACTGCAGGGCTGCCGTGAGCGGGTCGCCGGCCAGGCCGACGTACTTGTCCGAACCCAGCTGCTCCGCAGCCTCCTTGGTGAGGGTGGTGCCCAGCTTGTCCATCGCGGGCCCGCCGAAGGCCACGTCCGCCATCGGGACGCCGGCGGTGAGGGTGCCGTTCTTGGTGACGTCGGCGGTCAGCTTCTTCGTCCCCGTGTCGAAGCGGAAGTCGGCGAGGGTCACCTTGAAGCCGTGGGCGGGCGCGTCGAAGGTGACGCTGCCCTTGAAGGCGGCCGTCACGACGTGTCCGCCGTCCTTGTCGTACCGCCCGGTCGCCGAACCGAAGCGGAAGGTGCCGTCCGCGTTCAGCGTGGCCCCGTCCGCCGGGGTGATCGTGCCCTTGGCGATGGTGAAGACGTACGAGCGGTAGCTCGCCAGGACGCCCCAGTCGAGGGTGCCGTTCACGATCGGTATCGGCGCGGCGGCGACGGCCGCGGGGGCCTGCCCGCCGCCGCCCACCGCCGTGGCGGGCAGGACGAAGGCGGTGGCGCCGAGCGCGGCGGCGGTGGCGACGGCGGCCGCGAGGGCGAGCGGACGGCGGCGGGACGAGGACATGGCGGGGGCCTCCTGAAAGGCGACGGGGGGTGGCTGACGGGGGGTGAGGTGCAAGGGCTGTCGGCGGGTGAGCGGTCAGGACTTGGACTGCTGCGCGTCCGCGGCTCCGGCAGGTGCGGCCGGGTCCGCCGCGGCGGCCTGGTCTGCCGCGGCGGCCTGCGTCCGGCGGTTGCGGTGCAGCACGAGGGAGGCCGCGCCGCCGGCCAGGACGAGGACGGCCACCCCGAGGGCGGCGTACAGCCCGGTGTTCGAGGACTCCCCCTCCTTCGCGGCGGGAGCGGCGGACGCGCCGGGGGCCGCAGGCGCGGCGGGCGAGGCCGTGGAGCCCAGGTCGGGCAGGGCCGGCAGCTTGGCAGTGGCGTCGAGTGCGACGGCGAGCGAGACGGGGTCCATCTCGGTGCCCGCCGCGTACATGGAGCCGAAGGCCTGCGAGCCGCCTTCGGTGAGGGCGGCCGGGGCTTCGGTGAGGGTGGCGAGGGCGCCCTCGGTCTTCAGTCCCCTGGCGTCGAACTCGACGAGCGCGACGGCGTTCTTCGTCTCGCTGCCGGTGGTGACGTCGGCGGACAGGACGCCCTTGCCGTTCTCCACCTTGACGCTCGGCTTGCCGAGCGTCAGGTCCAGATGGGCGCCGGTGAAGTGGACCGTGCCGGCGAAGACGGCGTCGAGGGTCCCCTTCCGGCCGTCGTACGTGCCCTTGCCCTGCGGGAAGCGGAACAGCGCGCCGCCGTCCTGGGCCCCCTCGGCGAGGGTCCACCTGCCCTGGCCGACGGAGCCGGTGACGTACTCGCGGAACGTGCGCCGCACACCCCAGTCGACGGCGGCGTCGGTGAACGCCCCCTGCGCGGCCTGCGGGGCCTGCGGGGCCTGGGCCGGGGTGCTCGGGGACGGCGGGGCCTCGGCGGCCGGGGCGGCCTTGACGTCGGCGGAGAGCGAGACGGGGTCGAGCTGCGCGCCCGCCGAGTAGTAGCCCGCGAAGGCCTCGGCGCCCTGGTCGGTGAGGGTGGCCGGGATGTCGGTCAGGGCGATCGGGCTGCCGCCGCCCTTCATGTTGACGCCACCGAGGCCGAGGGTGGCGAAGGGCACCTGGGTCCGGGTGGTGACCGCGCCGGTGTCCTTGGCCTTGCTGGAGACGTCCGCGTACAGGGTGCCGCTGCCGCCGTTGATCTTGATGGTGGGGCGGCTGACCGTCAGGTCCAGTTCGTACGAGCCGTCCGGCTTCCGGTGGCCCTGGAAGCCGACGCCGCCGGTGAAGGCGGCCTCGAAGGCACCGGTGTCCGGATCGTAGGAGCCGGTGGCCGAATGAAAGCGGAAGAGGCTGCCGCCGGCCGTGGCGGCACCGTTCTTCAGCTGGAAAGAGCCTTTTGCGACCGGGCCGGTGACATAACTCTGGAAGGACGATTTGATGCCCCAGTCGAGCCGCCCTCCCTGCACGGTGCGGCCGGCCGCATGGGCGGCGGTGGCCGGGAGCAGGGCGCCCAACAGGGCCGCCAAGGCCGCCAGGGCTGCCAACAGGGCGACTGCGGATGCGCGGGCGGGTCGCGAGGGCATGAATGCCCCTTCCGGGTCTGGTTAATAAGGTTAGGCTAACCTAAGCTACCTCCAGCCGGAGGGGAACCCCCGGCTCCCCGGAACCTCAGCCCGACCTCCAGCCGGACGATCAGGACGGTGCCTTCGTGCCTACGCCCGCCGCGTCAACCCGCCTCCCCCGCCGCGCCCTTGCCCTCGCGCTGACCTTCTCCGCGCTGGCTCTGGCCGCCCTGACGGGTTGTGCGGGCACGTCCGCCACCGGACCCGGCGCCGCCGCCCGCCCGGCCGCCGCGCCGGACCGGGTGGAGCCGCTCACCCCGGCGCCGCTGCCGGCGCTCCCGGTGACCGTGCCCTCGGCCGACGGCCGCCAGGTGACGGTGACCTCGGCGGAGCGGGTGGTCCCGCTGACGGGCAGCCTCAACGAGATCGTCCAGACGCTGGGCCTCGGCCCCCGGGTCGTCGCCCGCGACATCACGGCCACCTTCGAACAGGCCGCGCAACTGCCGGTGGTGACGCGGGGCCACGACGTCTCGGCGGAGAGCGTGCTCTCGCTGCGCCCGACGCTGGTGCTGGCCGAGACCACCTCCGGCCCGGCCGAGGCGATCGGGCAGATCCGCGACGCGGGCATCCCGCTGCTGGTGGTGGCCCCGGCCAAGTCGCTGGAGGACGTACCGAAGCGGATCGAGACGGTGGCCGGCGCGCTGGGCGTGCGGGACGCCGGGGCGCAGCTGAACCGGCGCACCGCGGACCGGATCTCCGCCGCCCGCAAGGGCATCCCCGCCGATGCGGCCACCGGGAGGAAGCCGCGGGTGGCGTTCCTCTACCTGCGCGGCACCGCGTCCGTGTACCTGATGGGCGGCTCCGACTCGGGCGCGGCCTCGCTGCTCGAAGCGGCCGGCGCCGTGGACACGGGCAAGGAGTCGGGGCTCGGCAAGGACTTCACGCCGATCACGAGCGAGGCGCTGGCGGCTGCCGCGCCCGACGCGATCCTGGTGATGTCCAAGGGGCTGGAGTCCGTGGGCGGTACGGACGGCCTGGTGAAGATCCCGGGCGTCGCGCAGACCCCGGCGGGGATGGACCGGCGGGTCGTCAGCGTCGACGACGGCGTGCTGTTGAACTACGGCCCCCGGACCGACCAGGTGTTGAGCTCGCTGATCTCCCAGCTGTACGGAAAGACCGCGTGACGTGACGGGACAGGACACGGGCGCGGCCACGGCCGCGTTGACGGGGGCGGCCCCGGGGACCGCGGCGCCGCGAACGCCGGCGGAGCCGGATCCGCCCCGGGCGGGCAGGGCGCCCCGCCGCAGCGGTGGCTGGTTGACCGTGGGGCTGGTCCTCGTGCTCGGCGGGCTGGCGCTGGTGTCCGCCGGGGTCGGGGCCTACGGGATTCCCGTCGGGGACGTGCTCGGCTCCGCGCAGCACCGGCTGGGGCTCGGCGGGGCCGCGCTCGACCGGGTCGGCGAGAGCGTGCTGTGGAACGTACGGCTCCCCCGGGTGGTCCTCGCCCTGCTCGTCGGCGCGAGCCTGGGCTGCGCGGGGGCCCTGATGCAGGGGGTGTTCGGCAATCCGCTCGCCGAGCCCGGCGTCATCGGGATCTCCGCGGGCGCCGCCGTCGGCGCGGTGGCCGCCATCGGGCTCGGGCTCAGCTTCCTCGGCAACTGGACCGTCACCGCCTGCGCGTTCGTCGCGGGACTCGTCACCGTCGGCTCCGTCTACCTCCTCTCCCGCAACGGCGGCAGGACCGAGGTCGTCACCCTCATCCTCACCGGCATCGCCGTCAACGCCTTCGCCGGCGCCCTGATCGGCCTGTTCGTCTTCTTCGCGGACAGCGGGCAGGTCAACCAGATCACCTTCTGGCAGCTCGGCTCCCTCGCCCAGGCCACCTGGCCCAAGGTGCTCGCCGTCCTGCCCTGCGCGCTCGCCGGCCTGCTGGTCGCCCCCTTCTACGCCCGCAAGCTGGACCTGCTCTCGCTGGGCGAGCGGCCCGCCCGCCATCTCGGCGTGGACGTGGAGCGGCTGCGCCTCGCGCTCATCCTCGTCGTCGCGCTGCTGACCGCGGCCGCCGTCGCCGTGGCCGGCGTCATCACCTTCGTCGGGCTGCTCGTCCCGCACCTGCTGCGCATGGCGAACGGCCCCGGCCACCGCTTCCTGGTCCCGGGCAGCGCCCTCGCCGGCGCCGTGGTCCTGCTCGGGGGCGATCTGGCCGCCCGGACCATCGCCCGGCCCGCCGAGCTGCCGCTCGGTGTGCTGACCGCCCTGATCGGCAGCCCGTTCTTCTTCCTGCTGCTGCGCCGCACCCGCCGCAAGCAGGGAGGCTGGGCGTGAACCTCCCCTCCTTGCGGCGCAGCAGGCGCGGTGTCCCCGCCCGGCCGGCCCCCGGCGCCGCCTTCGCCGAGGCCGTCGGCCTGCGTGTCCGGCTCGGCGGGCGCGAGGTGCTGGCCGGGATCGACCTGACCGCGCGGGCCGGCGAGGTGCTGGCCCTGGTCGGCCCGAACGGCGCCGGCAAGTCCACCCTGCTGGCCGCCCTCGCGGCCGATCTGCCCGCTGCCGAGGGCCTCGTACGGATCGACGGGTGCCCGGTGGGCGACTGGGCGGCCCCGGATCTGGCCCTGCGCCGGTCCGTGCTCCCCCAGTCCGCGGAGATGTCCTTCCCCTTCCCGGTGGGGGACGTCGTACGGATGGGCCGCGCCCCCTGGGCGGGCACACCGCTCGCCGACACCGACGAGGAGGCGGTGGCCGCCGCCATGGCCGCGACGGAGGTGGCCGGCTTCGCCGCCCGCCCCTTCTCCGCGCTCTCCGGCGGTGAACGGGCCCGGGTCGCGCTGGCCCGGGTGCTGGCCCAGCAGGCCCCGCTGCTGCTGCTCGACGAGCCGACCGCGGCCCTGGACCTGCGCCACCAGGAGCTGGTGCTGCGGATCTGCCGGGAGCGGGCCGCGGCCGGTGACGCGGTGGTGGTCGTCCTGCACGACCTGGGCCTGGCCGCCGCGTACGCCGACCGGGCCGCCGTACTGCACGAGGGGCGGATCGCGGCGTACGGTCCGCCGGCCGAGGTCTTCGGGGACGAGCTGCTGAGCCGGGTCTACCGGCAGGCCGTGGAGGTCCTCCCGCATCCGCGGACCGGGATCCCGCTCGTGGTCCCCGTACGGGACGACGGCAGCTGCGCCATGACGGCGGCCCTTCCGCCGTACGGAACGGTCACCTCGGCTTGACCTGGGCTTGACCATCCCGTGGTCTGCTCCTGGAAGGGCCGTGACGACCCCGTGTCCGGCGGTCGGACGTGTGGGCTGAATCACTGGACGCGCGGGTATGGGTCAGGTAAGCCTCGGTTAAGTTAGGTCCGCCTCACCGGCCGCCCCTCCTGATCGGGGCGGCCGTCTGCCGAACGCCAGACAGCCAGGAGCCCGCATGCGTCCCGCCCGCCTCACCGTCCTCACCGCGGTCGCCGCCGTTGCCGCGCTCACCGCCGTCACCGGCTGCGCCGAGAAGAGCGGCGCCGGCGACGGGGCGGTCAAGGTCGCCGCCTCCGACAGCGCGTGCGAGGTCTCCAAGACCGAGTTCCCGGCCGGAAAGGTCACCCTCGAGGTCGAGAACAAGGGCTCCAAGGTCACCGAGGTCTACGTCCTCTTCCCGGACGACCGCATCGTCGCCGAGCGCGAGAACATCGGCCCCGGCACCAAGGCCTCCATCACCGCGGAGATCAAGGCCGGCGACTACGAGATCTCGTGCAAGCCCGGTATGAAGGGCGACGGCATCCGCCAGAAGGTCAAGGCCACGGGCAACGGTGCCGCCGAGAAGCGCAGCCCCGAGCTGGACGCCGCGGTCGCCGAGTACCGCAAGTACGTGCAGGAGCAGGCCGACGAGACCCTCCCCAAGGCGCAGGCCTTCGCGGACGCGGTCAAGGCCGGCGACCTCGAGGCCGCCAAGAAGGCGTACGCCGCGTCGCGCATCGGCTGGGAGCGCACCGAGCCGGTCGCCGAGTCCTTCGGTGACATCGACCCGAAGGTCGACGTCCGCGAGGACGGCCTGGAGGCCGGCCAGGACCCGGCGAAGGACTGGACCGGCTGGCACCGCCTGGAGAAGGCCCTGTTCGCCGACAAGAAGATCGGCGACGACGAGAAGAAGCTGGCCGACCAGCTGATCACCGACCTCACCGACTGGCAGAAGAAGGTCGGCCAGGCGGAGATCACCCCCACCTCGATGGCGAACGGTGCCAAGGAGCTGCTGGACGAGGTCGCCAGCGGCAAGGTCACCGGTGAGGAAGAGCGCTACAGCCACACCGACCTGGTCGACTTCAAGGCCAACGTCGAGGGCGCCCAGAAGGCCTACGAGCTGCTCAAGCCGGTCGCCGCGAAGAACGACCCGGCCCTGTCCGCGGAGCTGGACAAGCAGTTCGCCGCGATGAACACGCTGCTCGACAAGTACCGCGCCGACAAGAACGGCTACGACTTCGCGTCGTACGAGACCGTCGGCCCGGAGCAGCGCAAGGAGCTCTCGGACGCGGTCAGCGCCCTCGGGGAGCCGCTGTCCAAGCTCGCCGCCGCCGTCGCCAAGTAATCGCGTATCAGGGGTAACGGACATGTCTGACGACACCAGCACCACCGCAGGGGCCACCGAGGCCGCCGCCGCCGGCGACGCCGCCGGTGAGACCACCGGCGGGCCGTCCCGCCGGGCCCTGCTCGGCTGGGGCGGTGCCGGGCTCGCGCTCGGCGCGGCCGCGGCGGGCGGTACGGTCGCCGCGCTCACCAGCACCTCGGACGCCGTTCCGGCTGCGCTCAGCGGCTCCGCCGTGCCGTTCCACGGCGCGCACCAGGCCGGTATCGCCTCCGCCGTCCAGGACCGGCTGCACTTCGCCGCGTTCGACGTGAAGACGAAGGACCGCGCGGAGCTCGTCCAGCTCCTCAAGGACTGGACGCGGGCGGCCGAGCGGATGACCGCCGGTCTCCCCGTCGGCGAGGGCGCGGTCGGCGGCCTCCCCGAGGCCCCGCCGGACGACACCGGTGAGGCGCTCGGCCTCAAGCCGTCCCGGCTGACGCTGACCATCGGTTTCGGCCCCTCGCTCTTCGCCAAGGACCGGTTCGGCCTGGAGGGCAGGCGCCCCGAGGCCCTGGTCGACCTCGAGCAGTTCCCCGGCGACAACCTGGACCCGGCCAAGAGCGGCGGCGACCTCTGCGTGCAGGCCTGCGCGGACGACCCGCAGGTCGCGGTGCACGCGATCCGCCAGCTCGCCCGCATCGGCTTCGGCAAGGCGGCGGTGCGCTGGTCGCAGCTCGGCTTCGGCAAGACCTCGTCCACCACCCCGGACCAGCAGACCCCGCGCAACATGATGGGCTTCAAGGACGGCACCCGGAACATCGCGGGCACCGACACCGCCGCCCTCGACAAGCACGTGTGGGTCGCGGACGAGGCCAAGGGCGACTCGGCGTGGATGGCCGGCGGCTCGTACCTGGTCGCCCGCCGGATCCGGATGCACATCGAGACCTGGGACCGCACTCCGCTCCAGGAGCAGGAGGACATCTTCGGCCGCGACAAGGCCGAGGGCGCGCCGGTCGGCAAGTCCAAGGAGCGCGACGAGCCGTTCCTCAAGGCGATGAAGCCGGAGGCGCACGTCCGCCTCGCGCACCCCGACAGCAACAACGGCGTGACGATCCTGCGCCGCGGCTACTCGTTCACCGACGGCACGGACGGACTGGGCCGGCTCGACGCGGGCCTGTTCTTCCTCGCCTACCAGCGCGACGTCCGCAAGGGCTTCGTCCCGCTCCAGCGCAACCTGTCCAAGAACGACGCGCTGAACGAGTACATCCAGCACGTGGGCTCGGCCGTCTTCGCCGTCCCGCCGGGCGTCCAGAACAAGGACGACTGGTGGGGCCGGGCGCTGTTCGCGTAGTTCCCCGGCAAGGAAAGGAACCGACGTGTTCAGCAACTATCTGATCGGCCTGCGCGAGGGGCTCGAGGCCAGTCTGGTCGTCTGCATCCTCATCGCGTACCTGGTGAAGACCGGGAACAAGGACAAGCTGGGACCGCTGTGGCTCGGCGTCGGCCTCGCGGCCGCGCTCAGCCTGGCCTTCGGCGCGGCGCTCGAGTTCGGCACCTCGGAGCTCACGTTCCAGGCGCAGGAGGCGATCGGCGGCAGCCTGTCCATCGTCTCGGTGGGCCTGGTGACGTGGATGGTCTTCTGGATGAAGCGCACCGCGCGGCACATGAAGAGCGAGCTGCAGGGCAAGCTCGACGCGGCCCTCGCGATGGGCACGGGCGCCCTGGTGACGACGGCGTTCCTGGCCGTCGGCCGGGAGGGCCTGGAGACCTCGCTGTTCGTGTGGCGGTCGGTCCACGCGGCCGGTGACGGCGCGGGTCCGCTGGTGGGCGTGCTGCTGGGCATCGGTTCGTCGATCGTGCTGGGCTGGCTGTTCTACCGCGGCGCGCTGAAGATCAACCTGTCCAAGTTCTTCACGTGGACCGGCGGCATGCTGGTCGTGGTCGCCGCGGGCGTGCTCGCGTACGGGGTCCACGACCTCCAGGAGGCCGAGTTCCTGCCCGGCCTCATGAACAAGGCCTTCGACGTCTCCTCGGCGGTCCCGCCGGACAGCTGGTACGGGACGCTGCTGAAGGGCACGTTCAACTTCCAGCCGGACCCGACCTGGCTCCAGGTCGCGGTGTGGGGGCTGTACCTGGTCCCGACGCTGCTCCTGTTCTTCGGGGTGTTCGGCCGTACGACGGCTGCGGCGGCCCCGGCAGCGCCGGCAGCGCCGGCGAAGGCGGTCTCCGCGGAGGCCGAGACCAGCGGCTCGTAAGGCATGCGGAAGGGGCCCGGATCGAAATGATCCGGGCCCCTTCCGCATGTCCGGGCCGGGTCACCAGAGGCGGTCGACGAGCCCCGGGTACAAGGCGATCCGCGCCCCCGCGAAGGCCGCGGGGGCGGTGTCCGGGCCGGGGAAGTCGGCCAGGACCTCCTTGTCGAAGCCGGGCGCGTCCGTGGCCAGCGGCTCCTCGGGCGTCCCGCCGACCAGTACGGTCCCGGGCAGCCGGGTGAAGCCGGCCGCCTCGTAGAAGGGGACGAGGGGCCGGTCGCAGCTGAACAGCACGAGGTCCACGGCCGGGTCGGCGGCCAGCGCCGCGCGGGCGGCCGCCACCAGCCGGCCGCCGTACCCGCGGCCCCGCGCGGTGTGCCGGGTCACCACCGCGCTCAGCCCGGCGGCCCGGTACGTGCGCCCCGCGTGCCGCATTTCCTTGAACAGCAGCGCGAGGGAGGCGGCCACCGTGCCGTCGTCGTCGACGAGTGCCATCACGCGGGGGGGGCGAGCGCCGGGTCGTGCCCGGCACCGGAGCCGGGCCAGGCCTGCGCCTCCAAGTCCGCGATCTGCTCGGCCAGGCCGACCGGGAGCCCGGCCTCCTCGTACGCCAGCACCCTCGTCACGTGCGGGCCTCCGCTTCGAACCGCGGGTTCCTGCCGCGAGCCGGGGCCGCGTCCCGCGCGGACGGGTGCTCCGGCCGCGCGGGCGCCCGGCCCGTGCCGGCCGGCCGGGCACCGGCACGGGCGACGGGTGCCACCGCCGGCCGCAGGCCCTGGCTCATCCGATACGGACCCCGCCGCCGCCGACCCGCACCCGGGAGTCGCCGGCACGGAGTTCCACCGTCAAAACGCCCGGACGGCCCATGTCCTCGCCCTGGCGGAGGGTGAGCACCGCGTCCGCCGGGGCCAGGCCGAGCTCGCGCGCGTACGCCCCGAAGGCGGCCGCGGCGGCTCCGGTCGCCGGGTCCTCCACGACGCCGCCGACCGGGAAGGGGTCCCGTACGTCGAACAGCGCCGGACCCGCCCGGTGCACCAGCTGGACGGTGGTCAGGTCCAGGCGCCGCATCAGCGCCTCCAGCCGGGGGAAGTCGTACGCGAGGTCCGCGAGCCGGGCCCGGGTGGCGGCGCCGAGCACCAGGTGGCGGGCTCCGGCGTAGGCGATCCGGGGCGGGATGGCCGGGTCCAGGTCGGCCTGCGGCCAGTCCAGCGCGGCCAGCGCCTCCGCGAGGTCGGCCGGGTCGACGTCCTCGACGTGCGGCTCGACGCTGGTCAGGACGGCCCGCAGGCCGCCCTGCCCGTCCGCGGTCACCGACACCGGCACCGTGCCCGCGCGGGTCGCGAAGACCAGCTCGCCCGGCCCGATCCGCTCGCCCAGCGCGACGGCGGTGGCCACGGTGGCGTGCCCGCAGAAGGGGACCTCCGCCTTCGGGCTGAAGTACCGCACGGTGAAGGCCCGTCCGGGCTCCCCGCCCAGGCCCTCGGGCGGGTCGGTGAGGAAGGCCGTCTCGCTGTAGCCCAGCTCGGCGGCGATCCGGAGCATGCCGGCCTCGTCCAGTCCGGTCGCATCGAGCACGACCCCGGCGGGATTGCCGCCGGCCGGGTCGTCAGAGAAGGCGGTGTAACGCAACACGTCAGTCATGATCACCCCAACTCCCGGCCCTGCACGGGCATTCCCGCGGCTCCGGCCCGGCCTGGGATCAGCCGCGCCCGATGTACGGCATCGTCGTCGCCATCACCGTCGCGAACTGCACGTTCGCCTCCAGCGGCAGCTGCGCCATGTGCAGCACCGTGCGCGCCACGTCGGCGGCGTCCATCACCGGCTCGACCGCCAGCTGCCCGTTCGCCTGGAGGATCCCGGTCTGCATCCGCTCGGTCATCTCGGTGGCCGCGTTGCCGATGTCGATCTGCCCGCAGGCGATCCGGTACGGCCGCCCGTCCAGCGACAGCGACTTCGTCAGGCCCGTCATCGCGTGCTTGGTCGCGGTGTAGGCGACCGAGTTCGGCCGCGGCACGTGCGCGGAGATCGAGCCGTTGTTGATGATCCGGCCGCCCTGCGGGTCCTGAGCCTTCATCTGCCGGAAGGCCGCCTGCGCGCACAGGAAGGACCCGGTCAGGTTGACGTCGACCACCGAGCGCCAGGCCTCGTACGTGAGGTCCTCCAGCGGGACGCCGCCCGGGCCGAAGGTCCCGGCGTTGTTGAAGAGGAGATCGAGGCGCCCGTAGTGCTCGCGGACCGCGGCGAACAGCGCGGCCACGTCGTCCGGATCGCTCACGTCCGCCCGTACGCACAGCACGTCCGCGCCGGCCCCGGCCGCCTTCGCCGTCTCCTCCAGCGGTTCGGTCCGGCGGCCGGCGACGGCCACCGACCAGCCGGCGGCGGCCAGGGCCAGCGCCACGGAGCGGCCGATGCCGGAGCCCGCTCCGGTGACCAGGGCGATCTTCTTCCCACTTGCGTTCATGGGGCCGCAGGGTACGTCACATGTCGCATCGGTCCACGGACGTTCCGACAGCTGAGAGCATGGGTCGGTCGGGGGTGTGAAAAGACGACGAAAAGACTGGAGTTCCGCATGCCGGAGAGAGGCCCCGCGACGGCCCCCTCGCACGAGCCGTCGCCCGAGACGCCCTCCGCACCGCAGACCGCTTCCGCACCGCAGACCGCTTCCGCACCGCAGACCCCTTCCGCGCCGGGGCCCGCTTCCGCCCCGCTGACGTCCGCCCGCCGTACCGGACTGCTCGTCACTTTCATACTCGGCGGGCTCAGCGCCCTCCCCCCGCTGTCCATGGACATGTACCTGCCGGCCCTGCCGGAGGTCACCGACGCCCTGGACAGCCCGGCCGCCACCATCCAGGTCACCCTCACCGCCTGCCTCGCCGGCATGGCGCTGGGCCAGCTCGTCATCGGCCCGATGAGCGACAAGTGGGGCCGCCGCCGGCCCCTGCTGATCGGCATGGTCGTCTACGTGCTCGCCACCGCGATCTGCGCCCTCGCCCCGACCGCCGAGCTGCTGATCGGCTTCCGGCTGCTCCAGGGCCTGGCCGGGTCCGCCGCGGTCGTCATCGCCCGGGCCGTCGTACGCGACCTGTACGACGGGGTCGAGATGGCCCGGTTCTTCTCCACGCTGATGCTCATATCCGGCGTGGCCCCGGTCGTCGCCCCGCTCATCGGCGGCCAGGTGCTCCGCTTCTCCGACTGGCGCGGGGTGTTCGTCGTCCTCACCGCCGTCGGCGCCCTGCTCACCCTCGTCGTCTGGCGCAGCCTCGGCGAAACCCTGCCGCCCGGGCAGCGGCAGACCGGCGGCGTGGGCTCCGCGCTGCGGACCATGCGCGGGCTGCTCGCCGACCGGGGCTTCGCCGGGTACACCCTGGCCGGCGGCTTCGCCTTCGCCACGCTCTTCTCCTACATCTCCGCCTCGCCCTTCGTGGTGCAGGAGATCTACGGGGCTTCGCCGCAGGCCTTCAGCCTGCTGTTCGGCCTCAACTCGGTCGGCCTGATCGCCGCCGGGCAGGTCAACGGCAAGCTGCTGGTCGGCCGGGTCCGCCTGGACAAGGTGCTGGCGGGCGGCATCGCCGTCATCACCGCCGCCTCGGTGGCGCTGCTGCTGATGGCGGCCGGGGTGTTCGGGGAGGTCGGACTGGTCCCGATCGCCGCGGCGCTGTTCGTCCTGATGTCGGCGATGGGCGTGGTGCTGCCGAACACCAACGCGCTGGCGCTGATGCGCACCCCGCACGCGGCCGGGTCGGCCTCGGCGCTGCTGGGCACCTCCTCCTTCCTGGTCGGGGCGATCGCCTCGCCGCTGGTCGGCATCGCGGGCGAGGGCACGGCGGTGCCGATGGCGGTGGTCCAGCTGGTGTGCTCGCTGCTGGCGGCCGCCTGCTTCGCCGGCATGTGCCGGCCCTGGCAGAACCGGGAGTCCGCGGTCTGAGCCGGACGCCCGGGCGGGGGCGCCGGCACGGCGTCCGGAGGGTGTCCCGGGCGCCGTAAACTTCGCGGGTGAACGCCTCCGCCTCCGTCCCCACCACCGCCGAAACCCTGCGGTCCGCGCTCGGCGGGCTGCTCGACGGGCTCCCGCCGAAGCAGGCCACCGCCGCCGTCGACCGGCTGATCGCCAACTACCGCGGCCGGACCCCGACCGACGCGCCCGTCCTGCGGGACCGCTCCGACGTGGCGGCGTACGCGGCGTACCGGATGCCGGCCACCTTCGAGGCCGTGCGCTCCGCCCTGGACGCGCTCGCCGAGGCCGCGCCGCAGTGGTCCCCGGCCTCCCACGTCGACGTGGGCGGCGGCACGGGCGCGGCGACCTGGGCGGTGGACGCCGTCTGGGAAGGCCCGCGCGGCACCACGGTCCTGGACTGGGCGGAGCCGGCGCTGGCCCTCGGCAAGGAGCTCGCGGCGTCCTCCGGGTCGGAGGTGCTGCGCGCCGCCGAGTGGCGCAGGGCCGTCATCGGATCCGGGCTGGCCCTGCCCGATGCGGACCTCGTGACGGTGTCGTACGTACTGGGCGAGCTGACGCCGGAGGCGCGCCGGGCCGTGGTCGCCGAGGCGGCCCGCGCCGCTCAGGCCGTGGTGCTGATCGAGCCGGGCACGCCCGAGGGGTACCTGCGCATCCGCGAGGCCCGCGACCAGCTGATCGGGGCGGGGCTGAAGGTCGCCGCCCCGTGCCCGCACGACGGCACCTGCCCGATCGAGGTCGGGAAGGACTGGTGCCACTTCTCGGCGCGGGTCAGCCGGTCCTCCCTGCACCGGCAGGTCAAGGGAGGGTCCCTCCCGTACGAGGACGAGAAGTTCAGCTACGTGGCCGCGACCCGCTTCCCGGTGGAGCCGGCCCCCTCCCGGATCACGCGCAGGCCGCAGATCCGGAAGGGGCTCGTCCTGCTGGACCTGTGCGGTCCGCAGGACGAGGGCCTGACCCGGGTCAACGTGACCAAGCGCCACGGTGACCTGTACAAGGCGGCGCGGGACGCCGACTGGGGCCAGGAGTGGCCGCCGGCCACCCCGTAGCTGCGCAGCCGCGACCGCAGCGCGCAGCGGCCGCTGCTACATCCGCAGCTCCTGGGTGCAGCACTTCACGCTGCCGCCGCCCTTGAGCAGCTCGCCCAGGTCCATCGGGACCGGCTCGAAGCCCCGGTCCCGCAGGGGCGCGAACAGCCCGGCCGCCGCCTGCGGGAGCAGGACGTGGCGGCCGTCCGAGACGGCGTTCAGGCCGAGGGCCGCCGCGTCCTCGGCGCCGGCGATCAGCGCGTCCGGGAACAGCCGGCGGAGCACCGCCTGGCTGCCGGGCGAGAAGGCGGGCGGGTAGTACATGACCTCGTCGCCGTCGAGCACGCACAGCGCCGTGTCCAGGTGGTAGTACCGCGGGTCCACCAGGTCGAGGCCGATGACCGGCCGGCCGAAGAACTCCTGCGCCTCGTCGTGCGAGAGCGGGCTGGAGCGGAAGCCCCGGCCGGCCAGGATGTAGCTCGCGGTGACCGCGAAATCGCCCTCGCCCTCGTTGACATGGGACGGCTCGTGGACGTCCTGGAAGCCGTGGGTCCGGAACCAGTCGAGGTGGATCTCCGCCTCGGCGGCGCGCTCCGGGTAGGCGAACCGGGCGCCGAGCACCCGGCCGTCGACGACGAGGGCGCCGTTCGCGGCGAAGACCATGTCGGGCAGCTCGGGGTCCGGTACGAGCGTCTCGACGGTGTGGCCGAGGGAGCGGTAGCGGTCCCGGAGGTCTTCCCACTGGGCGTGTGCGAGGGGCAGGTCCACCGGTTTCGTGGGATCCATCCACGGGTTGATGGAGTACGTGACCTTGAAGTGTGCGGGTGGGCACATCAAGTAGCGCCGGGGTGTGGCGTCTCTGCGCAAAGAAGGCTCCTCACGACTCACGGGAGATGTGGAGAGAATCGTCTCTCCTCTTCGCAGACCGCGCAGTGAACTGATTGGGTGGTTTACGGAATGACACAAAGACGAGACGTCTCGCGTTGATAATTTGTCCGAATGAGCAGCAGAACGTCCGACGGCAAAGCCCCAGACCCCGCCCGCCGCAGCGACCGCTCCCGGCGCGCCATCCTCGACGCGGCGCTCGCACTGGTCGGGGAGGTCGGCTACAACAAGCTGACCATCGAGGCCATCGCCGCCCGCGCGGGCGTCGGCAAGCAGACGATCTACCGCTGGTGGCCGTCGAAGGCGGCGGTCCTGCTGGACGCCTCGCTCGCCCTCGCCGGGGACGCGGAGACGGAAGGGGGCTGGACCGGCTTCCCGGACACCGGTGACCTCGCGGCGGACCTCAAGCTCGTGCTGCGGGCGACGGTGGACCAGTTCAACGACGAGAAGTACGAGGCCCCCGTGCGCGCCCTGACCGCCGCCGGGGCGACCGACCCCGAGCTGGGCAAGCGCTTCACCGAGCAGCTGCTGGAGCCGCAGCTCGCCCTGTACGAGGCACGGTTGAGGGCGGCCCGGGAGGCCGGGCAGCTCGCGGCGGACGTGGACCTGCGCCTGACGGTGGAGATGCTGGTCGGGCCGCTGACGTACCGCTGGCTGATGCAGACGGGGCCGCTGACGCACGCGTTCACGGACGGTTTGGTGGACCGGGTGCTGGGCGGGGTGGCGAACGTCACCGACGCCTGAGCAGCGGCGACCGGCCGGTGTTCGGCGGGTGACGGCGGGCACAATTGGCCGAATTTCACCGGAATGTGACGGTATTCCGCCTGCCATTCCGAACGCTCCGTACACCTTTCCGCCACCCCCCGGTGGGGGAGGGCGGTCACCCGGACCGCAGGATGGTGGGACCATGTGAGGGTCTGCCGGGGAAACGGTGAGGTGAGGGGATAGATGGGGTCTGAGTCAGGCCGCGTCAAACGCGGCGAGCAGAGCAGGATTTCCCAGTGGCTGCGCCGGCGGCCCAAACCCTCCCCCGAAGATCCCGAGCGCGTACGCGAGGCCCTTCTGCTGGCCGTGGCCGCCGCAGGTCTGCCGCTCGCCCCCGCCGCCCACCCCGCCGGCTACCGGTGTTCGTGCGAGCGGATCGGCTGTCCCACGCCGGCGCGGCACCCCCTCTCCTTCGCCTGGCAGACGCAGTCGTCGACCGACCGCGCGCAGATCGAACGCTGGGCACGCAACCAGCCGCAGGCGAACTTCATCACCGCGACGGGCATGGTCCACGACGTACTCGACGTCCCGCTCGAGGCCGGGGCGAGTGCACTGGCCCGCCTGCTGGCGGCGGGCGTCGAGGTCGGCCCGGTCGCGGAATCCGGCGGTACGGGCGACCAGGCCCGGATGCTCTTCTTCACGGCGACGCGCGGAACCCCCGAGGACGAGGACGAGTGGTGGCCGTGCGAGCTGGACTGCCACCCGGAGACCATGGACGAGCACCCGGGGCTGCGGTGGCACTGCCGTGGCAGCTACGTCCTGGTTCCCCCGGCCGCCCTCCCCGGTGACCTGGCGGTGACCTGGATCCGCGGCATGGAGCACCCGCTCCCGGACCCCCTCACGCTCCTGGAAACGCTGACGGACGCCTGCGCCACGTACGCGGGCGCGTCCGACCGGACCCCCTCGGCGGCCTGGCCCCTGAGCCGCTGACCCCGGCGGACCGCCGGGCGCAGCGGGACCGGTTGCACGCCTCAGCGGCGGGACCGGTGGCACGCGGCGCGCGGCGGGGGAAGGGGACCCGGCCGGGCGGTCAGTGGATCTGGCTGACCACCACGTCCAGGGACCAGGCCTTGGCCGGCTTGGCCGGGGGTTCGACCTCCACCGTGTAGCCCAGGTCTCGCAGCGCCGTGACCAGGTCGGCGGGGGTCGCGGGGACGGCGCCCGCGAGGAGCAGGTCCCGCACCAGCCGCCCCTTCGTCGCCTTGTTGAAGTGGCTCACCACCGACCGCTTCTCCACCCCGTCCACGACCTGCGCGTGCAGCACCCGCACCGTCGCCGTCCGCCCCGCCACCTCACCCTTGGGCTTCCACGCCGACCCGTACGCCGACGACCGCAGGTCCAGCACCAGCCCGTCCCCCGCCGCGGCCGGCATCACCGCCGCCATCGGCTCCCGCCAGTACGCCCCGAGCGCACCCAGCGCCGGCAGCTTCACGCCCATCGAGCAGCGGTACGAGGGGATCCGGTCCGTCACGCGGACCGCGCCCCACAGCCCCGAGAACACCAGCAGCGACCGCTCCGCCAGCGCCCGCGCGCCCGCCGGCAGGTCCGCCAGGCCGAGCGCGTCGTACAGCACGCCGGTGTAGATCTCCCCCGCCGGCCGCGCCACCGCGGACCGCAGCCCCGCGTTCTTCGCCACCTCGCCGCGCAGCCCCTCGCTCAGGCCGAGCACCTCGCGGGCCTTCAGCTCGTCCCCCGCACACAGCTCGACCAGTTCCGCCAGCACGGCCGCCCGCGCCCCGGCCAGTCCGGGCAGTGACAGCGTCTCCGGCTCCAGGGGCGCGCCGGAACCGCCGGCGGCCTTTCCCTCGGACGGCGGCAGCAGCACGAGCACGGTGGTTCTCCTTCAGTACGACACGGCGCAGGGGGTGCGGCCCCCGAGCCAGGGTAAGGCTCTCGCAGCACCCCCGGCGCCCGCGACGGCCCGAGCGGTGTCCGGCGCGGGGCCGGCGTGCGTGCGGCGGCGGGCTGCCCTAGCGTCGGAAGGAGAGGGGCAGCCG
The DNA here is from genome assembly GCF_042890265.1 of Streptomyces sp. NPDC002209. NCBI lineage: Bacteria > Bacillati > Actinomycetota > Actinomycetes > Kitasatosporales > Streptomycetaceae > Streptomyces > Streptomyces sp. NPDC002209. The sequence goes on from NZ_JBIARX010000001.1 coordinate 539,091, forward strand.
TCCGGCGCCCCGACCGGATCCGCGATCGACCGGATCCGCGAGTCCCCGACCGCCCGGAGAGCAGGTGCCTCCCATGCGCATGTCGGTCCCCATCGCCGGTGTCCTCACCGGTCTGACCCTCGTACTCGGCGGCGGTGCCTTCACCGCCCACGCGGACATCCCGGCCTGCACGAACCTGGTCGCGCAGTCGGGCGTCGCCGTCTCGGACGCCGTCACATCGGCCTGTGTCCAGGGTGTGCACAACGACCTGGACGGCTGTGTGGGCGCCCTGACCGCGGCCGGCGTGGCGGGCGGCGCCGCGAACGGCGCCTGCCGGATGGCGGCCAGCCCGCCCAGGTGACCGGCCGCCTCGTGGTGCAGTAGGAGCCCGTCGTCACCGGGCCCCGGCGCCGGCATCCGTCCCCGCCGCTGGTGGGGGCCCCTCCGGGCCGGACCGGCGCAGTGCGGCCACCAGCGTGCGCGGGTCGTCGGCGTGGAAGCGGATGGTGCGGGCCTGCGCCCGGGAGCCGAGCGGCCGGACGAACGCGAGCGGACGGGTCAGCTCCAGGGTCACCGTGGTCTGGCTGCCCACGGCCAGGTCGAGCACCCCGTCCGCGGAGAGGGAGGCGAGCCGGCCCTCCGGGTAGCGCCGGTCCACCCGGGCCGAGGCCACCGCGTCCGGCGGGACGGTGAGGTCGAACAGGGCCCCGTAGCGGATCCGCAGGGAGCCGTCCCGGCGGACCACGTGCGGCCGGGTCACGCAGGCGGCGTGCATCGCCAGCACCAGCAGCACCCCGTACACGTCGAGGACCAGCACCACCCGGTGCACGGCCGGCCACGGGATCAGGAAGGCCAGCGCCACGGTCTCGATGACCGATACGAACAGCAAGCCGTACATCATGGCCGTCTGCGGTCCGGTGTACCCGGCGGCCAGCTCGCCCGCGCCCACCCCGTGCGGCGGCCGCCGCAGCACCCACCGCCCCAGCGAGGCCATGGCGCGCAGCTCGTGCAGCAGCAGTTTCCGCACGGCCACGGGTACGACGGCGCGCACGGCCTCCCGCAAGGCCGTCCCGGGGCCGGCGCCGTGGCCGCGCCGGTCGGCGTACAGCCTGCCCAGCACCCAGCCTTCGAGCAGCAGCACGCAGAGCACCAGCGCCTGGGCGACGGCGAGCGCCCAGCCGGGCAGCCGCACCCCGGCGACCCCGCACACCAGCAGGACCAGCTCCCCCGGTACGACGGCTCCGGCCGCCCACCGCGCCGCGCGCACGCCGCTCATCCCCGGCCCCTTTCCACGAACGCCTCCATCACCCGGCGTACGACCTCCGCCTGCGCGGGGGCGTACGCGGCGAGCAGCGCCTGCGTGAACCCCTCCCCGACGGGCCGCCCGTCGGCCGGGATCGCAGCGAACGCCTCGTCGGGAACGGCCGCCACGAGTTCGGCGGCGAGCGCCGGGATCCGCGGGTCGTCGACCGGCGCCCCGGCCAGCTCGTCCAGCCGCTCGTACAGCGCGAGGACGGACGGATCGGCGGCCAGCGGGGCGAGCGCGGCGTAGAGCTCCTCACCGGCGGCGCCGGACACGTCGAGCAGCGTCAGGTGCTCACGGTCCATCGCGGCGCTCGGCGAGGCCGTCTTCGGCGCCTTGGCGAGCAGCGCGGCGAGCGCGGGCGAGACCGGTTCGCCCTCCCCGGGCGGCGCGGCCAGCAGGACGGCGAGCCGGCGCCGGCGCTCGGCCAGCTCGGCCTCCTGCCGGGCCAAGTCGGCGTCGAGCTCCTCGAGTACGTCGGCCAGCTCGCGCCCGGCGTCGTCCGCGAGGACGTCGCGCACCTCGTCGAGGCTCAGCCCGAGCTCGGTCAGCCGGCGTACGCGCGCCAGCAGGACGGCGTCGCGCACGCTGTAGGCGCGATAGCCGTTGGACCTGCGCTCCGGCTCCGGGAGCAGGCCGACATGGTGGTAGTGCCGGATGGCCCGGGTGGTGACCCCGACCAGCGCGGCGATCTCTCCGATCCGCATGCCGTCCAGTAGAAACCCTGCCGCTGCGTCAAGGTCAAGCCGTGGGCGGCACAGCCGGTAACATGGTCGCCACGGCAGACGAGTCGGCCGGGCGGCCGCGTCGGGATCCCCGGATCCCGCCGAGGAACGTCCGGGCTCCACAGGGCAGGGTGGTGGGTAACGCCCACCCGGGGTGACCCGCGGGACAGTGCCACAGAAAACAGACCGCCGGGGGCTTCGGTCCTCGGTAAGGGTGAAACGGTGGTGTAAGAGACCACCAGCGCCTGGGGTGACCCAGGCGGCTAGGTAAACCCCACCCGGAGCAAGGTCAAGAGGAGCCGTCTTCGGACGGCTCTGCGCGAACGCTCGAGGGCTGCCCGCCCGAGTTCGCGGGTAGACCGCACGAGGCCGGCGGCAACGCCGGTCCTAGATGGATGGCCGTCTCCCCGGCGACCGCGAGGTCACCGGGAGACAGAACCCGGCGTACAGGCCGGCTCGTCTGCCGCTTCCGCCCCGAACCGCTTTCACCGGTCCGGGGCGGTTCTGTAGCGTGCGCGCCCTCGACACGTACAAGAGGTGGGGAAAATGACCTTCGTACTCCTGGTGCTCGTGGCTGCCGCCGCCGGCGGGGCCGTCTGCGTGGTGTGGGCGGAACGCGGCGGGCCGCGCTGGGTCCGCATCGTGGCGAGCGTGACGCTCGGCATCGCGGCGGTGGTGCGCGGCCTCCACAGGAGCGGACGGCGGGGCGGCAGCCGGAGCAGCGCGAACAGCGACGGCGACGAATAGGGCCGGCCGCCCGCGCCGCTCCGGGCCCGACACTCCTTAGCGCAGGTGCGAGGTGTCGTTGAGCAGGCGGACCGAGGCGTTGCCGTCGGCGTAGTACGCCACCGCCGAGAGGGAGGCTGCGGAAAGCTCCATCCGGAACAGCGACTCCGGCGGGGCGCCGAGCGCCAGGCGCACCAGCATCTTGACCGGCGTCACGTGCGTGACCAGCAGCACCGTGCGGCCCGCGTGCGCGGCCAGCAGCCGGTCCCGGGTGGCCGAGATCCGGCGGGTGGCCGCCGCGAAGCTCTCGCCGCCGCCCGTCGGGGCCGCCTTCGGGGAGTCCAGCCAGGCCTGGAGGTCGTCCGGGAAGCGCTCCTTCACCTCGGCGAAGGTCAGGCCCTCCCAGGCACCGAAGTCCACCTCGCGCAGGCCCTCCTCGACGGTGACCTCCAGCCCGAGGCGGTCCGCGACGGCCTGCGCGGTCTCCCGGCAGCGGCGCAGCGGGGAGCTGACGATCGTCTGGACGGTGCCGCGGGCGGCCAGCGCCTCGGCCACCGCCGAAGCCTGGCGGCGGCCGGCCGGGGACAGTTCCGGGTCGGCGCCGCCTCTGCCGGAGAAGCGCTTCTGCGGGGTGAGGGCCGTCTCCCCGTGGCGCAGCAGTACGAAGGTCGCCGGGGTCCCCATGTCGGGGCCCCAGCCCTGGCCTTTGGCGGGCGCTGTGGCCGTACCGGCCCCGGCGCTCCCGCCGGAGGCGGATGCCAGGGCCGCGCGGACCGCCGCCGCCCCCTTCGCCGCATCCCCCGGAGGACCCTGCGGGGTGGCCAGGGCGCGCGCCGCCGAGGTGTCCAGGGCCGCCGTGGACGCCGACGGCTCCCACTGCCTGCCGCGCTTGCCCGCGTCCATGGCCTCGTTGGCGAGCCGGTCGGCGTGCTTGTTCCGCTCGCGCGGGATCCACTCGTACGTGACCTGCCCGCGGGGCAGGATCGTCGCCGCCTCCGCCGCGAGGGGCTTCATGTCCGGGTGCTTGATCTTCCAGCGGCCGGACATCTGCTCGACGACCAGCTTGGAGTCCATGCGGACCTGGACCACGGCGTCCGGGGACAGCTCGCGGGCGGCCCTGAGGCCGGCGATCAGCCCCTTGTACTCGGCCACGTTGTTCGTCGCGACGCCGATGTACTCGGCGCGCTCGGCCAGCGTCTCGCCCGTCGCCGGGTCGAGGACGACCGCGCCGTAGCCGGCGGGCCCCGGGTTGCCCCGGGATCCGCCGTCCGCTTCCACGACGAACCGGACAGGCCCCTGCATCAGATGCCCGAGTCGGCCGTACGGACCAGGATGCGGCCGCAGTTCTCGTGACGTACGACCTGGTCGCGGGCCGCGGCCTTGATCTCGTTGACCTCGGCCATGTCGAGCTCCAGGCGGCAGCCCTCGCAGCGGCGCTGGTACAGGCGGGCGGCGCCGACGCCGCCCTGCTTGACGCGGATCTTCTCGTACAGGGCCATCAGGTCGACCGGCATCGAGGCGACGATGACCTCGCGGTCCTTGGTGACCTTCGCGGCCTCGGCGTCGAGCTCGGTGGTCGCCGCGTCACGGCGGGCGGTGGCGTCGGCCAGCTTGGCCTCGAGGGCGGAGACGCGCTCGGTGAGCTCGGTGACCCGCTCCTGCGCACCCTCCAGGCGCTCCATCACCTCGAGGACGACGTCCTCCAGGTCGGCCTGGCGCTTGGCGAGGGAGACGACCTCGCTCTGCAGGTTCGCCAGGTCGCGGGCCGAGATGCCGGCGCCGGAGTCGAGCCGCTGCTGGTCGCGGGCCGCGCGCTGGCGCACCTGGTCGACGTCCTGCTCCGCCTTGGTCTGCTCGCGGGCGGCGTCGCTCGCCTGCGTCTGGGCCGCCACGAGCAGGTCGCGCTGCTGCGTCAGGTCCTTGCTCAGGGACTCGACCTCGGTGTGCTCCGGCAGCGACTTGCGCTTGTGGGCGAGCTGAGACAGCCGGACGTCCAGGGCCTGGACGTCGAGAAGTCGGATCTGGTCGGCGGGCTCGGCGTTCAGTTGGGGGCTCCAGGGATAGAAGGGGGTGTGACGGACGGCGCGTGCACCGTCCACGGGTCGGTGACCGTGCGCGAGACGTGGGTGCGAAGACCCCAGCCGTGGCGCTCGGAGATCGCGTCGAGCTGCGCTGCCGCCTGCTCGCACCAGGGCCACTCGGTGGCCCAGTGCGCGGCGTCGACGAGGGCCAGCGGGCTCTGCTCGCGGGCCTCGGAGACGGGGTGGTGGCGCAGGTCCGCGGTGAGGTAGACGTCCACGCCGGCGGCGCGGACGGCCGCGAAGTTCCCGTCGCCGGAGCCGCCGCTGACGGCGACGGTACGGACGGGCATGTCGGGGTCGCCCGCGACGCGGATTCCCTGCGCGGTCTGCGGCAGCCGGGCGGCGGCGCGGGCGGCGAACTCGCGCAGCGTCTCGGGGTGGTCCAGCTCGCAGATCCGGCCGAGGCCGCGGCGGCCTTCGGGGTCGCTCGGATCGGGGACCAGCGGGCCGGTGATCCGCAGGTCGAGGGCGCCGGCGAGGGCGTCGGAGACGCCGGGGTCGGCGGTGTCCGCGTTGGTGTGGGCTACGTGCAGCGCGATGTCGTTCTTGATCAGCGTGTGCACGACGCGGCCCTTGAAGGTGCCGGCCTCGACCGTGGTGGTGCCGCGCAGGTAGAGGGGGTGGTGGGTGACGACCAGGTCGGCGCCCAGCTTCACGGCCTCGTCGACGATCTCCTGCACGGGGTCGACGGCGAACAGGACCCGGGAGACCTCGGCGTCGGGATCGCCGCAGACGGTTCCGACGGCGTCCCACTGCTCGGCCCGCGAGGGGGGCCAGAGAGCGTCCAGCGCGGCGATGACTTCAGAGAGACGTGGCACAGGCCAAGGCTACCGTCCGCACGGGAGCGGCAGGTCCGTACAAGGGTCCCGGCCGCCCGGGACCCCCCGTACGTCTGCTCCGGGAAGGACGCCCCGGTATCGCACAGCACAATCGCCCCCGCCACCACGGCCGAACCGCCGGGCGGCCACCCGTATGTGTGAAGCGCGGAAGGTCGTACCGTTCGGGCCGACGTGCGAAAACTAGCTTCCTCCCCGGAGGTGACGCACGGATGACTGTCTGTGCCATCGAGATCACGACGACGGCCCCGTTCACCATCGCCGCGGACGGGTCGTACGCAGCCCGGCTGGCCGGGGAGGGTGAGGCCCGCTACCCCGAGCGCTGGACGCTGGACGGGCCCGAGCCGTACGCGGTGCCGCTGCCGCTCGCGCAGCCCGAGGAGGCCGACAGCGAGCTGCTGGCGCTGGCCGACGGGCGGGTGCTGATCCACCGTCGGGTCGCCCGGCGACACGCCTTCGCGCTGCTGTACCCGACGGGCGGCGCCGCGGCCGGGCCGCGGACCGGGGAGCTCCCGCTGGGCTCGGTGGAGCCCGGGGACGACGGGGCACGGGTGTCCCTGCTGCCCCCGTCCCCGGACGGATGCGGCGCCTTCGCCCTGGCCGCCTCGGCCGCCGGGACCACGGTCTGGCAGGTGACCGGGGGCGTCTTCGGGCAGGTCGCCCGGATCCCGGGCCGGTGCTCCGGCGGCGTGTGGCTCGACCGGGGCGGCCGGATGCTGGCGCTGGACCGCGAGCTCGACGGCACCACCAAGGCCGTCGCGGTGGACCTGGGCCGCGGCGGCGAGGTCTCCCCGCTGCTCCAGATCGCGGAGGGCAGCGACGACCGGCTGCTGCTGGCCGACCCCGACAGCGGGCTGCTGCTGATCCGCTCGGACGCCCCGGGCGAACCGCGCCTGGGCTGGGGGGTGCTGGGCAGCTCCCTCCCGGTGCGCTTCCCGGAGTGCCTGCGCGGGGAGGCGGGGACCCCGTTCGCGGTGCAGCCGGGCCAGGCTCTGATGCCGGAGACCTGCGGGGTCGCGCTCCGGCTGGAGGAGGGCGGGATCGGCCTGTGGCGGCCCGCCGACCGGCACGTCTTCCGTCTCGGCGCCCCCGACGGCTGGCTCGGCACCGGGCTGTGGAGCCGGGAGGGGCGTCTGCACCTCCCGTACGCCACCCCCGAGGTCCCGTGCGGGATCACGAGCCTGGGCCTGCCGGTGTCCCCGCCGCCGCCGGTCAGGCTGGACCCGCCGCCGGCGCCGCGGCCCGTACCGCTGCAGCAGGCCCCGCTGTAGCGGAGCTCCGCAGGTCGGCCGCCGTGCGAAGGCCCGGCGCCTTCCGAAGGCCCGGCGGCCCTCCGAACGCTCAGCGGCCTTCGAAGGCCAGGTCGCGGGCCGCGCCGAGCGCCGTGGCCACCGCGCCCAGCAGGACCGCGTCCTCCCCCAGGCTGCTGGCCGCCACCTTCGGCCGCAGCGGCGTGAGGGTGCGCAGCGTCTGCCGGACCGTGCGCAGCAGCAGGTCGGCGTTGTGGCCGACGCCGCCGCCGAGGACGACGAGGTCCGGGTCGAGGACGGCCGAGACCGCCGCGACGGTGTGGGCGAGGCGTTCGCCCTCGAGTTCCACCGCCCGGGCGGCGGCCGCGTCTCCCGCCCGGGCGGCGTCGAAGACGTCCTTGGCGGTGAGGGGGCCGGTCATCCCCTGGGCGCGGGCCGTCCGGACCACGGCCTCGGCCGAGACGGCGTCCTCCATGCTGTCGGCTTCGGGCTCCGGCTCCCGGCGGCCCGCCCACGGCAGGAAGCCGATCTCGCCGGCCCCGCCGTGCGCCCCGGTGAACAGCCGGCCCTCGCTGACGATGCCCATGCCGAGGCCGGTCCCGATCATCACGTAGACGAAGAGCCGGCTGCCCGCGCCGACGCCGTACGCGTACTCGCCGAGCGCCGCGAGGTTGGCGTCGTTCTGGACGGCGACGGGCAGGCCGAGCCCGTCGCGGATCCGGTCGAGCAGCCCCGGGCGGCCCCAGCCGGGCAGTTGCCGGGCGTACCGGACCCGGCGCTCGCCCTCGTCGTAGACGCCGGGCGTGCCGACGACGGCCCGGGTGACCTTGTCCGGGTCCAGCCCCGAGTCGGCGACGAGCCCGCGGGCGGCGGACACGGCGAGGTCGGCCACGCCGTTCGCGGTGCGGGCCTGGTTGCGGACGTCGGAGCGGGCGACGACGGTGCCGTCGAGGTCGGCCAGCGCCACGCGCAGCCGGCTCCGGCCGATGTCGAGCCCGAGGGCGTAACCGGCCGTCGGATCGGGGGCGTACAGGACGGCGATCCGGCCCCGCTCGGGTGCGTGCGTACCGGCCTCCCGGACCAGGCCGGCCTGTTCCAGGGCGGCGAGAGCACTGGAGACGGTGGGCTTGGACAGCCCCGTCTCGCGCGCGAGCTGCGCCCGCGAGGCGGCCCCGCCGGACCGCAGCCGGTCCCACAGCAGCCGCTCGTTGGCGCTGCGCTGCCGTCGCGGGTTCCAGGGCTGCTCGGCGCCCTCGTCGCTGCTGGTCATCAGGTCATTCTCGCGCAGCCGGGAGCGCCGCAGCCGCTCTGCGGGACGCACCGACGGGCGACATCTGCCGGGCCGGGCGGTGCGGCAGACCGGGGAAGGGGCGTCAAGGAATTCTTGACAACTCGGCTTCGTCAAGGTTTTCTTGACGCATGTCGATCTTGAACGTGAAGGCCCGGCACCGGGTCGCCTTTCCCGCCACCCCGTCCATGGCCGCCGCACTGCCGCTCGCCGTGAGCCTGCCGGCCACGACGGTGATGTTCGGCGACCGGTTCGGCAGCGCCGCCACCGCCGCCCTGACCGTCGCGGGCCTCGCGCTCATCGCCTGCACGGCCGGCCTGTCCGCCCGAGCGGCGGCCCGCGACGCCGAGCGCGTACGCCGCGACGAGGAAGTACTCGACGCCCTCGAACCCCTTGCCGGACTGCACCGATGAGCAACGAACCGCTGCTGAACCCGGTGGAGACCGCCCGGATCCGGGAAGGGATCGCCGCAGCCGTCCTCGGCGCGCCCGAGGGACTGGCCGACTCGCTCGAGCACGACGCGCACGGCTACCTGCGCCTGGTGGACGCCTCGCGCGTCGGAGCCGAGGAGGCGAGCCGGCTGCTGCGCGAGGCCGTCCAGGGCGCCAGGGCCGCCGGCCACAGCTGGGACACGGTGGGCCGCGTCCTGGGGGTGAGCCGCCAGGCCGCCCAGCAGCGCTTCGCGGCCAAGGCCGCGGGCGCGGGCCGGTCGGCACCGCCCGCCGAGGGACCGAACGCCCCGAAGCGCCGCATCCTCGGCGGGCTGACCGCGTTCAACGAGATGGCCGCCCTGGACGAGGCCGGCCGCGACGGCTGGCACATGGTCGGCTACGGCCCCTTCTTCCACGAGGTGGAGGCGTCCGGCCACCCCTGGGAACACTGCCGGATGACGCTCCCCTCCGGCGCGCGGCACCGGCGGATGGAATCCGAAGGCTGGATTCCGGTCGGCGTCGGCTGGTTCCCGTGGCGCTACTACAAGCGGCCCGCCGCCCCTGGTACCGCCGGCACCTAGGCCTGGCCGGCGGCGCGAACCCCCTGGTCGTGCTTGAGGGCCAGGACCTCCACCGCCGCGAAGGTCTCGTTCGCCGGGCGGGACGCGTAGTGCGGGGTCAGGACCTCGTCCAGCTCCTCGAAGGAGAAGGCCTCCTTGGTGGTGTCGAACTTGGCGGCCACCTTGGGCCGGTCCATCACGACCACGATCCCGCCGTGCACGACGAACAGCTGTCCGTTGGCCCTCGCCGAGGCCGGCGAGGCCAGGTAGCCGACCAGCGGGGCGACGTGCTCGGGGGCCAGCGGGTCGAGCTCGCCCTCCTCCGGGACCTGGAAGCCCGCGAACACGTCCTCCGTCATCCGGGTCCGGGCGCGCGGGCAGATGGCGTTGGCCGTCACCCCGTACTTGGCGAGGGCCAGGGCGGTCGAGGTCGTCAGGCCCACGATGCCGCCCTTGGCCGCCGCGTAGTTCGGCTGGCCGGCCGAACCGCCGAGGAAGGCCTCGGAGGAGGTGTTGACGATCCGGCCGTAGACCGGGCCGCCCGCCGCCTTCGAGCGTTCGCGCCAGTGCACGGAGGCGAAGTGCGTGGTGTTGAAGTGGCCCTTGAGATGGACCCGGATGACCGAGTCCCACTCCTCCTCCGACATGGAGAAGACCATCCGGTCGCGCAGGATGCCCGCGTTGTTGACCAGGACGTCGAGCTTCCCGAAGCTGCCGACCGCCAGCTCGACCAGCTCGCGCGCCTGCTCGAAGTCGGCCACGTCACCGAGGTGCGCCACCGCCTGCCCGCCCGCGGCCCGGATCTCGGCGGCCACCTCCTCCGCCGGGGCGGCCGAGGCCTCCCCCGAGCCGTCGCGTCCGCTCTGGCCGAAGTCATTGACGACCACGCTCGCCCCGAGCCGCGCGAGCTCGATCGCCTCGGCCCGGCCGAGCCCGCGGCCCGCGCCGGTGACGATGGCGCAGAGCCCCTCAAGTGGCAGTGACATCTACCGGATTCCTCTCAGAGTTCGATGCAGGTGCGCAGGGCGACGCCCGTACGCATCTGGTCGAGGGCGTCGTTGATCTCGGCGAGGTGCACCCTGTGGGTGATCAGGCCCGCCAGGTCCACCCGGCCCGCCCGCCACAGCGCGATGGTGCGTTCGTACGAGCGGAGCACGTCCCCGCCCCCGTACATCGACGGCAGGATCTTCTTCTCGTCGAAGAACAGCGAGAACATGTTGATCGAGTAGTTGTCGTCGAGCGCGCCCGCGCCGACCACGACGACGGAGCCGCCGCGCCGGGTCATCTCGTACGCGGTCTGCGTGGTCGCGGACTTGCCGACGACCTCGAAGACGTAGTCGAAGCCCTCGCCGGCCGTGATCCGGTTCCTGGCGTCGGCGAAGGCCTCCGGTGCGACCCCCTCGGTCGCACCGAAGCGCAGCGCCGCCTCGCGCCGCGAGGCCACCGGGTCCACGGCGACGATCTGCGCCGCGCCCTGCACCTTGGCGCCCTGGATGACGGAGATGCCGACTCCGCCGCAGCCGATGACGGCGACCGAGGACCCGGCCTCCACCTTGGCGGTGTTGACGGCCGCGCCGAGGCCGGTGGTCACCCCGCAGCCGATCAGCGCGGCGATGTCGTACGGCAGGTCGTCGGGGATCGGTACGGCGCACGCGGCGGGCACCACCATCTCCTCGGCGAAGGTGCCCGTGCCGGCGAAGCCGAAGATGTCCCCGCCGCCCGCGCGGCGGAAGTTGGGCGTGGCCACGTTCGCGAAGGACTCCAGGCACAGGTGGCCCTGGCCGCGCTTGCAGGCGGGACAGTGCCCGCACGGCGGCAGCCAGCAGACGAGGACCCGGTCGCCGATGGCGTGGGTGGTCACCCCGTCGCCGACGTCGACGATCTCGCCCGAGCCCTCGTGGCCGGGTACGAAGGGGGCGGGCTGCGGCAGCACGCCGCTCATCGCGGAGAGGTCCGAGTGGCACAGGCCGGTGGCCTTGATGCGGATCTTGACCTTGCCGGGGCCGAAGCCCGCGGTTTCCATGTCGTCGACGACCTCGAGCTTGTCCTGGCCTATCTCGCTCTGCAGTGCTGCGCGCACGGTGCGGCTCCTTGTGTGTCGCGAAGGTCGGGCGTTACGCGTGTTCGACGACGGTGTCGGCGAGGACCGGCGCGTCGTCCCGTTCGACGGCGGTCACCGAGACCCGGACCCGGCCCGGCTCCTGCCACATCCGGATCCGCAGGGTCTCGCCGGGGAAGACGATCCCGGCGAAGCGCGTGCGGTAGGCGCGGACCCGCGAGACGTCCCCGCCGAGCGCCGTGTCGACGACGGCCTTGAGGGTCATCCCGTACGAGCACAGGCCGTGCAGGATCGGCCGGTCGAAGCCGGCCAGCTTGGCGAACTCGGGGTCGGCGTGCAGGGGGTTCCAGTCGCCGGAGAGCCGGTACAGGAGCGCCTGCTCCTCACGGATGTGCCGCTCCTCGACCCGGTCGGGCGCCCGCTCGGGCAGCTCGGACGTGACGGAGGGTCCGCGCTCGCCGCCGAACCCGCCTTCTCCCCGTACGAAGATCTGCGCGTCGCTCGTCCACAGCGGCCCGTCGGCGTCCGCGACTTCGGTGCGCAGCACGATCACCGCGGCCTTGCCCTTGTCGTAGAGGGCGGCGACCTTGGCGGAGGAGGTGGCGCTGCCCTTGACGGGGATGGGCCGGTGCAGCTCGATGGACTGGCCGCCGTGCAGGACGTGGGCGAGGTTGACCTCGATCCCGGGGGCGGCGAGGCCGCCCATCATGGCCATCCCGGCACCGGCGACGGTCGCGAAGCTGGGGAGTACGTGGAGTTTGGACTCGAGGGTGTAGCGCAGCTCGTCGGGGTCGGTGGCAGGGATGCCTGCGCCGAGGCCGAGGTGGTAGAGCTGGATGTCCTTGTGGTCCCAGGCGATGCTCCCCTGGCGGGGGTCTGCGGCGAGGGCCCTGGCGGCATCGATCGGCATTGAGGATGCTGCTCCTTGTTCGGTTCCCGTTGTTTCTGCGTGGAAGACCTCGGTGCGGTCGTCCGCACCGTCGGCCGCACCGAGGTCGTTTGCGGGACCGGCCACCTTCTAGAACGCGTTCTAGGTCGGACCGGTGAGGGAATGTATAACGCACGCCCCAGCAGTTGGGAAGACTCCTGACTCCACGTCAGGATGACGTTCGACGGGGCGTGTTGCCGAAGCCTCGGAGGGCGGGCGCGGCGAGGTGCGGTGGCGGGCGGCGTGGAGGCGTGCCCCACTTCCCCCAGGCCGCTTAGGGTGACGGGGTGGACGAGATGCCCCGGAATTTCCGTACGACGAGGTCGTTGCGGGTCCTGCTGGCGGAGGGTCCGGGCACGTCGGCCGGCGCGCTGGCGGTCCTGCTCGGGCTGGAGCCGGACCTCGACGTGGTCGCCCGGGTCGCGCCCGGTGCAGACGTGGGCGCGGCGGCGCTGACGGCCTGCCCGGCGGTGGCGCTGTTGGACGCGGACCGGCCCGACGTGCTAGCCGAGGTGGCGGCGGTGTGCGGCGAGGCCCCGGAGTGCCGGGTACTGCTGCTGGCCGGGTCGGCCCGGCCGGGCCTGGTCGAGGGGGCGCTCGCCTCGGGGGCGGCGGGGGTGGTGCTGCGGGACGGCCCTCCCGGAGCGCTGGCCGACGCAGTCCGCCGCGCCGTGACGGGCGAGGCGGTCACGGACCCGACGTTCGAACCGTAGCGCGGCCGGGCGGGGCGGTCGTTCCCGGCCACCGATTGACGGATTCCACCGCAGCGCGCCCTCCGGGTGCCGGACCAGGATGGGACGCCCTTCAACCTAGCTGCGTGGAGACGGAATCATGCGCGTATCCGCCCTGTCCGCCACCGTCGTACTGGTCGCCGCCGCGCTCACCGCGGGCGCCGCCCCGGCCATCGCCGACGCCCCGGCCGGCCCGGTCCTCAGTGTCCCGCTGGAGGCCGGCAGCGGCCTCCACCGCAACACCGGAACGGTGGTCTACGAGCGCGTCGACGGCGAGGTGAACTCGGTCAGGATCATCTCGGTCAGCATCACCAGCGGCGAGCGCGACTGCGCCTGGGTGTCGTGGAACGACCCGCACGACCCGAACGGCTGGTCCAACCTGACCAGCGAGCCGTCCTGCAACGGCACCGGCCTGGGCGAGTCGCCCGACCGGATCATCAAGGCGCCGGCCGGCCATCCGCTCAAGGTGCGCCTGACCGCCACCCACCCCGGCTCCGACCTGGTGCACAAGGACGTCGAGAAGCTCTGACCGGCCCGGGCGCTACGAGCGGTCGCCGGCGCGCGCGGGCGAGGGCGGCCAGCAGGTCGCTCTCGCCCGGGACCGCGAACAGGCGCTTGGGCAGCACCACGAGGCAGGTCCGGCGGCGCGCGCGGCCCACGAACACGTGCAGCCGCGGCGTCTCGTGGTACCAGCGGACCTCGTCCCACGCGAGCCGCATCGACTCCCCGCCGCGGAACGCCGTGATGCCCTCCCGGTCCACCACGGCCCGCTTCTGCTCGGCGGCCCGGCCGGAGCGGAAGCCCAGGGCCACCGTCAGTCGCGGCAGGACCAGCAGCACGACCAGGCCGTACGCCACCGCCATGCCGAGGGAGACGGGGTGCACGGTCAGGCCGTCCGGGGACGGCGACACGCTCGCCGCGGCCAGGAAGACCGTGCCGAGAGCGGCCACCGCGCGCCCCCTGCGGAGCAGCCCGGCGGCCTTGGCGGCCTCGTTGTACTCGTCCCGGGTCACGTTGCCGGTGACGCTGAAGGACGTCTCGCGTATGTCGCTCACGGGGGCGGAGCCTATCCCTCCACCCCCGTGGGCCGCGGAAGCGGTCAGCGGCGCAGCAGGGTCACCACCGCCGCGCCGCCCAGGCCGATGTTGTGGGCCAGGGCGACCCGGGCCTGCGGGACCTGGCGGGGGCCGGCCTGGCCGCGCAGCTGCCAGACCAGCTCCGCCGCCTGCGCCAGCCCGGTGGCTCCCAGGGGGTGGCCCTTCGAGATCAGGCCGCCCGAGGGGTTCACCACCCACCGCCCGCCGTACGTCGTCGCGCCCGACTCCACCAGCTTCCCGCCGCCGCCCTCCTCGCACATGCCCAGCGCCTCGTACGTCAGCAGCTCGTTGATCGAGAAGCAGTCGTGCAGCTCGATGACGTCCACGTCCTCGATGCCGAGCCCGGAGGACGAGAACACCGCCCGCCCCGCCGCCGCCGTCATCGGCTTGCCGACCACGTCGATGCACGAGCCCGAGGCGAACGACTCCTGCGTGTCCGTCGTCATCGCCTGCGCGACGATCTCCACCGCCTCGTCGTGCAGGCCGTGCCGGACGACGAACCGCTCCGAGACGACCACCGCGGCCGCCGCCCCGTCCGACGTCGGCGAGCACTGCAGCTTCGTCAGCGGCTCGTGGATCGGCTTCGCCGCCAGGATCTCCTCGACCGTGTACACGTCCTGGAACTGCGCGTTCGGATTGTTCGCCGAGTGCCGGTGGTTCTTCGCGCCCACCGCCGCCAGCTGCGCGGCCGTGGTCCCGTACCGCTCCATGTGCTCGCGTGCCGCGTTCCCGAAGATCTGCGCGGTCGGCGGTGACATCTCGAAGCCGTGCGCGGCGGCCATGATCCCGTAGTGCCGGGCCACCGGCGAGGTCTTGAAGGAATCGTCAGCGGCTCCGCCGTCCGCACCGCCGCCCAGCGCCCCGCGCTTCATCTTCTCGAAGCCGAGCGCCAGCACGCAGTCGCTGATCCCGCCCTCCACGAACTGCCGCGCCATCATCAGCGCCGTCGACCCCGTCGCGCAGTTGTTGTTCACGTTGTAGACCGGGACCCCGCTCAGCCCCAGCTCGTACGCGGCCCGCTGCCCGGCCGTGGAGGCCTGGAAGCAGTACCCCACCGGCACCTGTTCGACCTCCGCGTACGAGATCCCCGCGTCCGCGAGCGCCGCGGTGCCGGCCTCCTTCGCCATGTCCCAGTACTGCCAGTCCCTCGACTCCGGCTTCTCGAACTTCGTCATGCCGACGCCCACGATGTACGACTTCATCACTGTGCCCTTCAGTCCCTGGGGAGGCCGAGGATCCGCTCGGCGACGACGTTGAGCTGGACCTGTGTGGTGCCCCCGGCGATGGTCAGGCAGCGGGACATGAGCATCCCGTGCACGGCCCGCTCCCCCGCCCCCTCCCGTACCGCGCCCGCCGGGCCCAGCAGTTCGAGCGCGAGCTCGGCGGTCCGCTGCTGGTGCGGGGTCTGGACGAGCTTGCGTACGGACGCACCCGCGCCCGGCTCCAGCCCCGACACCTGCTGGAGCGTGGTGCGCAGCCCGATGCAGGCCAGGGCGTGCGCCTCGGCGGTGAGCGCCCCGATCCGCGCCCGGTACGCGCCGTCGAGCTCCGCCGAGCGGGCGATCAGCGCCTCCAGCCCCGTGTCGAAGGTCATCTGGTCGGCCATGTGGACGCGCTCGTTGCCGAGCGTGTTGCGGGCGACCTTCCACCCGTCGCCGGGCGCGCCGACGAGGGCGTCCGCGGGCAGCACGACGTCGTCGAACCAGACCTCGTTGAAGAGGGCCTCGCCGGTGATCTCCTTGAGCGGGCGCACGTCGATCCCCGCGGTGTTCTTCATGTCGACCACGAAGTAGCCGAGCCCCTTGTGCTTGGGGGCGGCCGGGTCGGTCCGGGCCAGCAGGATCCCGAAGTCGGCGCTGTGCGCGGAACTCGTCCACACCTTCTGTCCGTTCACCTTCCAGGAACCGTCCGCCGCCCGCTCCGCCCTGGTCCGCAGCGAGGCCAGGTCCGAGCCCGCCCCCGGCTCGGAGAAGAGCTGGCACCAGGTGATGTCCCCGTGCAGGGTCGCCGGCAGGTAGCGCTCCCGCTGCGCGTCGCTCCCGTAGGCGAGCAGCGAGGGCACGACCCAGGTGGCGATCCCGAGGTCGGCGAGCCTGACCCCGGCCGCGCGCAGTTCCTGCTGGACGACGAGCTGCTCGACGGGCCCGGCGCCGAGCCCGTAGGGCGGCGGCAGGTACGGGGCCGCGTACCCGGTGGGGGCCAGGATCCGGCGGGCGGCCGCCGGGTCGAGACCGCGCGCGTCCTCGACGGCGGTACGGGCCTTCGCGCGGTGGGCCTCCGCCTCCGCGGGCAGGTCCAGGCGCAGCTCGCGCCGGGCTCCGGCCGCCGCCAGGCGGACGGCCCGCAGGCGGTGCCCGTCGCCGGGCCCGAGGAGCTGGCGGGCGACGAGGGCCCGGCGGAGGTGGATGTGCGCGTCGTGCTCCCAGGTGAAGCCGATCCCGCCGAGGACCTGGATGCAGTCCTTGGCGCAGGAGTAGGCGGCGTCGAGCGCGCTCCCGGCGGCCAGTGCGGCCACGAGCGAGCGCACCGGGGCCGGCTCGTCCATCACCTGGGCGGCGTCCCAGGCCAGGGCGCGGGCCTGTTCCAGGCGCACCAGCATGTCGGCGCACAGGTGCTTGACCCCCTGGAACTGCCCGATGGGCCGGCCGAACTGCTCGCGCACCTTGGCGTACTCGGCGGCGGTGTGCAGCGCCCAGGCGGCGGTGCCGCAGGCGTCGGCTGCGAACAGGGCGCAGGCCAGGTCCCGGACCAGGGCCGCGTCCAGGCCGAGCAGCCGGCCGGGCGGCACGGTGACGGCGCGGGCCCGCACCTGGGCGGTGGGCCGGGTCGGGTCGGCGCTGTCGTGCGTACGGATGTCCAGTGCGGCGGCGTCCACGGCGAACCAGCACGTGCCGTGCGCGGCCTCGGCGGCGAGCAGGACGAGGTCGGCCTCCCCGGCGCCGAGCACGGGGGGTGCCTCGCCGTCGAGCAGGTACCCGCCGCCCGGGGCGGCGACGGCGGTCAGGGTCCCCGGGCCGAGGGCGACCGCGCCGACCCGCCCCGCGAGGGGTTCGGCCCCGGCCCGGTCGAGCAGTACGGAGGCCAGTGCGCTCGGCAGGAACGCCCCGGGCAGCGCCGCCCGGGCGGCCTCCTCGACGACCACGGCCAGGTCGAGCAGGGTGCCGCCCTCCAGGTGCGGCTCGAGCAGCCCCTGCGCGGCCATCGCGTCCCAGTAGGCGGGCCGCGCTCCGGTCTGCGGCGGGGTGTCGAGCAGCTTGCGCACTTCCTCGGGTGGCACGGCCCGCGCCACCCAGCCCCGTACGGCCCCGGCCAACTCCCGCTGTTCCCCAGTGATTCCGATGCCCATGCGCGGCAGGCTAGAACACGTTCCATTCTGACGGAAGGTCAGAACGAGAACGTGTTCTCCCTCGATGGAACCGGCCGGCTCAGCGCGGTACGGCCGCCAGCGCGGCCCGGGCGATCTCCTTCGCCTCGGTCTCGCAGGTCGCGGCGGGATGCTGCGGACCTGCGAGGGTCACCCGCACCAGGAGGTTGCCGTCGCTCACGCCCAGCGCGCAGGTGTGCGCGGCCCCCGGAGGCGACCAGGAGGCCCCGTCCCCCACCCCGAGACCGGTCTCGGGCCGCCCGCTGCTCAGGTTGAACCGCGTGCGCTCCGTCCCGCTGCCCGCGACGCGGCCGCTGCGCTCCACGGACCAGCTGACGGACGCGTGCGGCTTCGGCTCCTCCTCGCCGGCGAACGCGTCGAAGGCCGCGACCCAGTCACAGGCCACGTACGACTTCACGGGTGAGTCGTTGTCGCCGCCCCGGCGCATTTCCTGCTGCGGCAGCGGCAGCTTCCCGGCCGTCTCCGAGCAGAGCGGCACGCTCAGGTACCGGTCCGCCTCGGCCGGCGGCGGCTCCTCCAGCGCGCGCAACCCGTACGTCAGCCCGGCTCCGGCCGCCACGAGGACGCCCGCGGCCAGCAGCAGGTTCCGCGGGCGCAGGCGCAGCCGCCCGCCGCGCGGCGCGTGGGCCCGCTCCGGGCGGACCGCCGCCGCGGTGGCGGTCGCGGTCGCAGCGTCCGGGTCCACGCCCGGGCCCCCGGGCGCGCGGGCCGCGCCGTCCGGGTCCCGGAGCAGGGCGTCGATCTCCTCCTGCTGGGCGGCGGCCATCCGCTCGACCGCGGGCGGCCACCGCGCGGCGCCGGCCGCGCCGGTCAGACCCAGGATCTCGGCCGGGGACGGCCGGGCCGACGGGTCCTTGGCCAGGCACCGGGTGACGAGCTCGCGCAGACCCGGCGGGAGGCCGAGGAGGTCGGGTTCGGCGTGCACGACGTTGTACAGGGTCAGCACCACCGTCGCCGCCGCGAAGGGGCTGCGGCCCGTCGCGGCCAGCGCCAGGACGGACCCGAGGGAGAACACGTCGCTCGCCGGGCCCAGTTCACCGCCCTCGGCCTGCTCGGGCGACATGAACGCGGGCGAGCCGATCACCGTCCCGGCCCGGGTCAGCTCGGTGACCTCGCCGGGCCGGGCCACCCGCGCGATCCCGAAGTCGATCACCCGCACCCCGTCCCGGGCGAGCAGCACGTTGTCGGGCTTGACGTCCCGGTGCACCAGCCCCGCCCGGTGGATCTCGGCGAGGGCCGTCGCCAGCCCGGCGGCGAGCCTGCGTACGGTCTCCTCGGGCAGCGATCCGGCGCTCTCCACCGCGGCCCCCAGCGAGGGCCCGGTCACGAACACCGAGGCCAGCCACGGCGCCTCCGCGTCCGCGTCGGCATCCAGGACCGCGGCCGTGAAGGCGCCGGACACCCTGCGCGAGGCGGCGACCTCCCGCCGGAACCGGACGCGGAAACCGTCGTCGTCGGCGAGCCGGGCGTGCACCTGCTTGACGGCGACGAGCCGCCCGTCCGGTGCGGCGCCGAGCAGCACGCGGCCCATGCCGCCCCGGCCGAGCTCGGCGAGCAGCCGGTACGGTCCCGCGGTGGCCGGATCGGACTCCTTGAGCGGTCTCATCGGCTCCCCACCGACTCCACGACCGAGGCGGCGAGCTCCCGGGTGACGGCCGCACACGTGCCGGTCGGGTAGCGGGGGCCCGTCACGGAGACGTGGAGCACCATGTTGACGTCCCGTACGTACAGACGGCAGTTCGGAAACCTGTCGTCCTTGGGCGGCGGCTGCCACAGACCCTCGTCGGCGAACCCGAGGTCGATGTCACGCCGGGTCTTGCCGGGTTCGTGGAAGATCTCGAGGCGCTTCTTCGCCCGCTCGGCCCCGGTGCGCCCACCCTCCTCGGTCGAGAAGAACGTCCACTCCGCTTCGATCTCGTCACCGGTCCGGTTGGTCCAGGTGCAGCGGGCATAGCCCGAGCCGGACTCGTCGACCGGCCCGAACCCGGCCGGTTGGTCGAAACCGGACGGCACGCGCACCTTGTCCCGGACCTGTTCACAGGACGGGGGCTTGGCCGGGTACTTGTCCTGCTTCTGCGCCAGCCCTGCCGACCGGACGTCCGATATGAAGTCGCGGTAGGTGTCCACGAGGTACGGCCGCCCCACGGTCAGCCCGGCCACGGCCACGACGCCCGCCACGGCAACCGCCACGATCAGCGGCCGCGGCCAGCGGCGGCGCCACAGGGGGACCGCTTCGGGAGCCGTTCCCGGAGCCGTTCCGGGCCCCGTTTCGGGACCCGTGCCGGGAGCTGTGTCGGGAGCCGTGGCCTGGCGCAGCAGCGCGCCCATCACGACCAGCTGGTCGTGGATCAGCGTGTTCACCGCCTCCGGCCACGGCCGCGCCGACGGCGTCAGCCCGCCGACCCTGCTCAGCAGCTCGCGCGGGGTCGGCCGGTCTGCCGGGTCCTTGGCCAGGCACCACGCGATGACCTCGCGCAGGCGGGGCGGTACCCCGCTCAGGTCCGGCTCGGCGTGCACGACCTCGTGCAGGATCCGCGGCACCGAGCCCGCGGCGAACGGCGCCTTGCCCGTACAGGCCATGACGAGGGTCGCCCCGAGCGAGAACACGTCGCTGGCCGGGGTGAGTTCCTGCCCCAGCACCTGCTCGGGCGACATGAACGCGGGCGAGCCCATGAGCGAGCCGTCGTGCGTGATCCGCGTCTGGTCGCCGACCGCCCGCACGATGCCGAAGTCGATGACCCGTACGCCGTCCTCGGCGAGCAGCACGTTGGACGGCTTGAGGTCCCGGTGGATCAGGCCGGCCCCGTGTACGTCGGCCAGGGCGTGCGCGAGCCCGGCGGCCAGCCGGCGCACCGCCTCCTCGGGCAGCGGCCCGGCGGCCTCCAGGGCCTGGTTCAGCGAGGGCCCCGGCACGAACTGCGAGGCCAGCCACGGCGTCTCCGCGTCCGGGTCGGCGTCGATCACGGCCGCGGTGTAGCCGCCGGCCACCCGCCGCGAGGCGTCCACCTCGCGGCGGAACCGAGCCCGGAACCCCTCGTCCCCGGCCAGCTCGGCATGCACCTGCTTGACCGCGACGTACCGCCCGTCCGGCCCCACCCCCAGCACCACCCGGCCCATCCCGCCCTGGCCGAGCACTGCGACCGTCCGGAACGGCCCTATGCGCTGCTCCACTCGCTAGAGCGCGCCGACGAACGCAGCGAAGGCGACGGGACCCACGGTGAAGGCGGGGCCTTCGGGGTTCTTGGAGTCCCGGACGGCGATCCGGCAGGGCTGCGAGGCGACCTCGACGCACTCGCCACCCGTGTCAGCGCCGTACGAGGACTTACGCCACCGCGCGCCCGTCAGCTCCTGGATGGTGTCCATAACGCTCCTCCATTACGCGGGCGATCCGTGCCGCCGAGTCCTCCACGGAGAGAGCGGCGGCCTGCAAATGATCGTAACGGAGCGAACCCTCCCTGAGAGCCTGCGGATTGGCCGTCACATGGCCCTGCGCGAAGTCCTCGGCGTAGACGATGTCCGGGTCGTCGTCGAAGCGCAGCACGTTGAACGAGCCCATCAGACCCGCATGGGCGCCCGCCTCGAAGGACAGGATCTGCACCTTCACCCACTCTCGCCTCCTCAGGTCCAACAAATGGGCGAGTTGGTTCCGCACGACCTCCCGGCCGCCGATCTCCTGATACCTGGCCAGTCGGGGCCTGGCCGGGCTGGCCCACGCCGCCGAGCTGGCGCTGACCGAGCTCGTCTCCGATGTCGTCCGGCACGTCCCCGGCCGGGCCTGCTCGGTGCTCATCCTGTGCGGGCCGGGCGGGCCGGGCGGGCTGCGGGTCGAGGTGGCGGAGCCGACGGCCACCGGGAAAACGGTGTGGTTCGAATGCGACGGACTCCGCACCGAACCGGCGCGAGCCAAAACCGGCCAAGTCCGGAAATCGCTCTAGATCCCCTCAGTACCAAATGATCCAATCTGGGGCGTTAACGCCGACCCCATTTCACTCAGGAAGGAAATCGCCTGTGAATTGCGTAACGTACGCGGACCTGCACCGGCAAGTCTCCTTGGACATCGAGGCGGAATTGGCGACCGCCCTCTTACGCCTTGCCCCGGCCTCGGGTAAGGGCGCCGCCAGGAGCGCGGTGAGCAGACTCCTGCGGCATCAAAAACTGAGGCATCCCCTGTCCGTGCTCCCGATGATGGTGCATGCCATCGAGACGGGGGATCCCGGGCCGGCCGTCCCGCTGTCCGCCGTGCACGTGCTGTGGTGGACCTCGGCCTGCTACCTCGATGACCTGGCCGACGGGCACGGCACGACCGCCTCCGCCAGCCTGAGCCAGAACGAGGCGCTGCTCGCCGCGATGCTCAGCGGGGCAGTGCTCCCGATGCAGATCGTCCGGTCCCTCCCGGTGCCGGCGGCGGTCCAGGGCGCCTTGACGGCCGAGATCGCGACCGGCTGGGTGGTGGGCACCGAGGGGCAGCTGAACGACATCGACGGAGATGCCGACGGCGCCACCCGGAACTCGGTGATCGAGGCCTACCGCGGGAAATCCGGCGGGCCGTTCTCGATGATCACGGCGATGGCGGCGTTATTGTCGGGCGCGAGTGACGAAAGAGTAGAACTGTGGCGGGAGTTCGGCTACATATTCGGCATCCTGTGGCAGTTGTTCAACGATCAGGAAGACATCCTGTCCGGCCGCAATGAGGATCTCCTCAACGGGACGGTCACTTATCTCCTCACCTGCGTCCTCGATGACGCCGCCACGCCCCGGGCCCGGCGGGAAGTCCTCGGCTGGTGCGCCGCCGCGCGGAATTCCGAGGAGGCGCGCGCCGAGCTGACCCGCCTCCTCCTCGCGCCGGCCGCGCTCGAGAGGTACGCCGCGGACCTGGACGGGTTCCGCATCGAGGCGCACCGCCTGCTCACCGCCCTGGGCGGCGACGAGCACCACGTACCGGGCATGCGGCATCTCGTGGACCACGCGGCGCGGATGCTCCTGCGGACGCACCTCGTCCCGGCCGCCGTGTAGGCCTGCAGGCCGCCGTCCCGGTCGGATCGATGCCGCACGGCCTGAGGTCGGGGGCGGTGTGCACCACGTCGTACAGCGTCTGAAGGGTGCGTCCCCAGGGGACGCACCGGCCGGGGTCCGGGCCGGGCCCGGGGAGACGGTGAAAGGGCGGGGCGGGGAGACGGCCCCGCGCAGCGGCACCACCCCGCCCCCGGAGGGCCCCGGCATGGTGCCCTACCAGCCGGTAAGGCACCATGGGCCGCCCAAGCCCAGCCCACCCCCACCCCGCCCCCGGAGGAACACATGGCCACCCCCAAGCCGGAGACCCTCGCCGCCTTCGAGGCCGCCAAGGGGTTCATGCCCGTCCGCGAGGGCCTGGCCCTGTACGAGGCCGCCGCCGCGGCTGCGGCCCTGGGGCTGCCCCTCCTCGAGGTCGGCACGTACTGCGGCCGCTCCACCATCCTGCTGGCCGACGCCGCCCGCGAGGCCGGTGTGGCCGCCGTCACGGTCGACCACCACCGCGGCAGCGAGGAGCAGCAGCCCGGCTGGGAGTACCACGACCCGACCGTGGTGGACCCGGAGGTCGGGCTGATGGACACCCTCCCGACCTTCCGCCGCACCCTCCACCGGGCGGGCCTCGAGGACCACGTCATCGCGATCGTGGGCCGCTCCCCGCAGGTCGCCGCGGCGTGGGGCGGCAAGCTCGGCCTGGTCTTCATCGACGGCGGCCACACCGACGAGCACGCCACGGGCGACTACGAGGGCTGGGCCCCGCACGTCGCCGAGGGCGGCACGCTCGTCATCCACGACGTGTTCCCGGACCCGGCCGACGGCGGCCAGGCCCCGTACCGGATCTACCTGCGCGCCCTCGCCTCCGGCTCCTTCGAGGAGGTCTCGGTGACCGACTCCCTCCGCGTCCTGCGCCGTACCGCCCCCGGCATCTGACGCGGCCGGACCCGCAGCCCCGGGGGGGGGGCCGGGGGCCGAAGTGCCGGGTCGGCGGCACGGCAGAGCCCCGGGGGACATCCAGGCATATAACGGGATAACCACACCACGCCCCCGGATGGCCCACGGTCCGCGCCGCCGGCCGGCGGCCGGTCTAGCATCGCGACGTGCCCTACGACGACAGTCCCCCATCCCCCGAGTCCGCCTCCTCGGTCAGCCCGGAGCGGCGGTGGTTCGCACGCCGCTCCGGCCTCGCCGTCGGAGCCGCCGTGCTCGCCCCGACCGCCCTGGCGGGGTGGGTCCTCGTACAGGTGACGACCGGAGCGGGGGCGGACGACGCCCGCCCGCCCCGGATCGTGATGCCGGCCGCCTCCCCCACGGACGCCGCGGCGGCGACCCCGAGCTCCACCCCCGCCGAAGGCCCCACCACGAGCCAGAGCCCCACCAAGGGCCCGCTCGCCGGCAAGACCGTGGTCATCGACCCCGGCCACAACACCGGCAACTTCAAGCACACCTCCGAGATCGACAAGAAGGTCGACATCGGAACCAACCGCAAGGAGTGCGACACCACCGGCACCACCACGAACTCCGGCTACATGGAGGCGGAGTTCACCCTCGACGTGTCCCGCCGGCTGCGGACCGTCCTGGAGGCCAAGGGCCTGAAGGTGGTCCTCACCCACCAGGCCGACCGCCCCTTCGGCCCCTGCATCGACGAGCGCGCCCGCATCGGCAACGAGGCCGCAGCCGACGCCGTGGTCTCGGTCCACGCGGACGGCGTCTCCGAGGGCAACCGGGGCTACCACATCATCCTCCCGGCCAAGGTCAAGGGCGGCGCCGCGGACACCGCCAAGATCGTCGTCCCCTCGCGCGACCTCGGCGAGCGGATCGCCTCGAACTTCGCCCGGACCACCGGCTCGGCCCCCGCCAACTACCTCGGCAGCGGAACCGGATTGGTCGTCCGCGACGATCTCGGCGGACTCAATCTCTCGACACGGCCCAAGGTGTTCATCGAATGCGGCAACATGCGTGACACCAAGGACGCGGCATTGCTGACGAGTCCGGAGTGGCGACAGAAGGCAGCGCAGGGCATCGCGGACGGCATCGTCGGCTTCTTGGGCGGGTAGTCCCACCGGGACAGCCTGCCGCCCCGATCCTCTCGGCCGCGGGGAACCTCCGTACCATGGTCCCGCCCGCCCCGCTCCTGAACGTGCGACCGCGGCACCACGAGACGACCGAGACCGAGAAGGACACCTAAGACGTGAACATCCGCTCCCTCACTCGAGGCGACGGCGTGGTGATCGGAGCAGCGGCGCTGCTGTTCATCGCCTCGTTCCTCGATTTCTACTCCGCGACCGGCCTCGACCTGCCGAGCGTGTGGGACACCGACGTCTACCGTCTGGCGCTTCCCACCATCTTCCTGCTCGGCTTCATCGCGGCCGGTCTGATCATCGCGGCCCGCTTCCAGCCGGAGACCCGGAAGCTCGCGGGCCTGCCCCTGGGCGCGTGGGGGACGGTTCTCGCGGTTGCGGCGGCCTGGTCCTCCCTCTGGTCCCTGATCACCAGCCCGAGCGGCGCCGACCTCGGCGCCGGCTGCATCATCGCCTTCCTGGCCACCCTCGCGCTGGCCGGTGTGGCCGTCGCGGGCGCCAAGGTCCCGGCGCTCGCCGGCCCGCTGGTGCCGGAGGCCAAGCCCGTCGCCCCCGCGCCGTACGGGGCGCAGCCCCAGCCCGGCACCGGGTACGGCTACCCGGGCGGCCAGCAGCCGCAGCCGTACGGGGCCACCCCGCAGCCGGTCCCGCCCTACGGCGGCAACGCGGTCCCGGCTCCGGCCCCGGCCCCGCAGGACCAGGCGCCCGCCCCGGCGGGGGACTTCACCCCCTTCTGGTTCGCCGTCCCGGTGGCCCGCCCCCTCTTCCCCGAGGACGGCTCCCCCACCCCGATCGCCGAACTCGCGCCGGGCACCTGGTACCTGGCCGTGGATCAGCGCGGCCCCGCCACGCTGATCGCCCAGACCCAGGACGGACGCCGCGGCGTCCTGAACGACACCTCGGGCATCCAGCGCGGCTGACCCCGCGCCCGACGGCCGGTGCAGCGCTCCGACGGCCCCCCGCCCTTCCGGGCGGGGGGCCGTTGCCCTACAGTCGCCTGACGCATCGTCAGATACGGCTGTGGCGCGGCGCGCACGGCGCCACCACGCCACCACGGCATCGCGGAGGGGACGTACATGCGCCTCGGACTCGCACTCGGCTACTGGGGCCGCGGCCCCGACCCGGCCCACCTCGACCTCGCCATCGAGGCCGAGAGCCTCGGCTACGACTCCGTGTGGACCGCCGAGGCCTGGGGTTCGGACGCCTTCACCCCGCTCACCTGGATCGCCGCGCACACCTCGCGGATCCGCCTCGGCACCGCCATCGCGCAGATGGCCGCCCGCTCCCCCACCGCCACCGCCATGCACGCCCTGACCCTGGACCACCTCTCCGGCGGCCGGATGATGCTGGGCCTGGGCCTCTCCGGCCCCCAGGTGGTCGAGGGCTGGTACGGGCGCCCCTTCCCCGCGAGCCCGCTCACCGCGACCCGCGAGTACGTCGACGTCGTCCGCCAGGTGCTGCGCCGCGAGGCCCCCGTCGCTCTCGACGGCCGCTTCCACCAGCACCCGTACCGCGGGGAGGACGGCACCGGCATCGGCAAACCGCTGAAGCCCATCACCCACCCGCTGCGCGCGGACCTGCCGCTCCTGCTGGGCGCGGAGGGCCCGAAGAACATCGCCCAGACGACCCGGATCGCGGACGGCTGGCTGCCCCTGTACTGGTCGCCGACCCGCACGGACGTCTACCAGGCCTCTCTGGCCGACCTCCCCGAGGGCTTCATGATCGCCCCGATGGCCCGCGCCAAGGTCTGCGACGACGTCGCGGAAGGCCTCCTCCCCGTCAAGGCGATGCTCGGCTTCTACATCGGCGGGATGGGCCACGCGGCCCGCAACTTCCACGCCGACCTGATGGCGCGGATGGGCTACGAGGAGGAGGCCCGCCGCATCCAGGAGCTGTTCCTCGCCGGCCGCCGGGAGGAGGCAGTCCTCACCGTCCCCGACGAGTTCGCCGACGAGATCTCCCTGATCGGCCCCCGCGAGCGGATCGCCGAACGCCTCGACCTGTGGCGCAAGGGCCCGGTCACGGACCTCCTCCTGACGGCCCCGGACCCCCACACCCTCCGCGTCCTGGCCGACCTCAACAACTAGGGGCTCCGATGTGACGATCGGAGATGACAGCGACTGGCCGAAAGTGGATGATGATCCATGCCGCTACGGGTTTCGCGTGCGCCCGACTGCCGCCCGGGGGAACTGGCCGCATACAGGTCGCGAAGCGCCGCACCCGTGGCGAACCATCTCGTCATCTGCTCGAAGGAACCCTCCTGGTGCGTGCCACTCGCGCGACCGTCCTGCTGACCGCGGGTCTCGTCGCTGTTCTCGGGATGCCGGCCGCCGCCGCGGCCGACACCCCGTCCACGCTCTACGTGGACAACTCCTACCTCCCCAACTGCTCCGATACCGGACCCGGTTCCGAAGACACTCCGTTCTGCACGATCGCGGCGGCCACCAAGATCGTGCAGCCCGGCCAGACCGTGCGGATCGCCGCGTACAAGCCGTACGACGAAGCGGTCACCATCGACCGCTCCGGGGAGCCGGGCAAGCCCGTCACCATCGTCGCCGGGCCGAACCCCGGCAGCCTCTCCCAGGTCAAGGGCCTCGACGTCCAAGGCGCCTCCCACGTGGTGGTGCGCGGACTGCGTTCCACCGGAGGGGTCCGGGTCAACCGCTCCACCGACGTCGAGCTGGACCGGATCACCAGCATCTCGACGACCGACCCCGCCTCCGTCGTCATCGGCTGGGGCAGTGCCGACGTACGCATGAGCAGGAGCTACCTGCACAACCCCGTCCAGATCGAGGGCGGCTCCCGGAACACCGTGCTGAGCCGCAACCAGATCCGCGGCGGCATCACGGCGGCGGTCGACGCGGTCTGGGGCCCGGGCACCATCGTCACCAACAACACCCTCTACCTCAGCTGTGATGCGGGCGTCTCCTTCCGCGGCGCTTCCACCGGTTCCGGGGCGTTCAACAACCTGATCTTCAGCACCACCCCCAGGTCCTGCAACAACCCCGGCCCGCGCAGCGGCATCCTGGTGGGCCAGGACTCCACGAGCGGCACCCGCGCCGACCACAACCTGCTGGCCGGCTTCCCGGCGGACGGGGTGGTCCCGTACAAGTGGGCCGAGACCGTCCACACCACCGCGGCGGCGTTCCATGCCGCGACCGGCCAGGGCGGGCACGACATCCTGACCCCGACGACCTCGGACGTCGGCCCGTGGATGCGCTCGCCCACCGTCGACTCCGGTGACCCGACGGCGCCGGGCGTCCTGCCCACCGACTACAACGGGTACCCGACGACGGACGACCCGCGCGTGCCCAACACGGGCAAGGACGGCGGTTTCATAGACCGCGGCGCCCACGAGTCCCAGGACGAGGTGCGCGGCGTCCAGCTGGACATCCCCCAGAGCTGGGCCCCGGTCGGCACCACCGTCCAGGTGAAGGCCGTACCGGACAACGACTGGCCCGGAACGCTGACCTACCGCTACGACTTCGGTGACGGGACGGCTCCGGTCGTCACCAAGTCGGCCACCGCCGAGCACGTCTACCAGTCGCCCTGCGCCTGCACGGTCAGCGTGAAGGCGATCACCGCCGCGGGCAAGGAGGCCTACCGCCAGCAGCCGGTCAAGGTGACCCCGGCCGCTCCGCTGACCACGGCCTTCACTGCGCAGCCGTACCTGCCGAGCGCGAGCGACCCGAACCAGCTCGTGACCCCGCTGTCCATCGAGGTCGACCCGCGGACCGCCGCCGCGCCCTGGCCGGTCGTGCAGACGGACGTGGACTTCGGTGACGGCGCACGGGACCTGCACGGGGGTCTGGACCCGGTCCAGCACGCCTACAAGCAGCCCGGCACGTACAAGGTGACCGTGACCCTCACGGACATCAAGGGCGCCACCTCCACCGCCGAGCGGACGGTGCAGGTCGCCTACACCCCGGCCGGCTACGTCGCGGTCGCCCCGCAGCGCATCCTGGACACGCGGACCACCGGCTCCCCCGTCCAGGGCGGTACCGCCACCCCGGTCGACGTTCCCGTCCACTACTACGGCTCCGGCCCGCACCACACGGCCGGCGCGTCAGCCGTGGTCCTGAACGTGACCGTCACCGGAGCCACCGAGGAAACCCACCTCAGCGTCTGGCCCTCCGGCCAGCCCCGCCCGGTCACCTCGAACGTCAACGTCAAGGCGGGCGGCACCTCCTCCAACACCGTCACCGTGCCCATCGGCGCCGACGGCAAGGTCTCCGCGCAGCTCAACTCCGGCAAGGCCGCGCTCATCGTGGACTTCGTCGGCTACTACCAGCCGAACACCGGGCAGCGGTTCACCCCGCTCGCCCCGACCCGCGTCGTCGACACCCGCACCACCGGCGGCGCGCTGGGCGGCGGTCAGACCCGCACCGTCAAGGTCGCCGGCGTCAACGGCATCCCGGCCGACGCCACGGCCGTCGCCCTCAACCTCACCGGCACCGGCGCGACCGAGAACAGCCACGTCATCGCCTACCCGGAGGCAGACAAGCGCCCGACCACCTCGAACCTCAACCTCGAACCCGGCAAGGACAAGTCCAACCAGGCCATCGTCCCCGTCGGCCCGAACGGCACCATCACCCTCTACACCAACACCGGCTCCACCCACCTGGTGCTGGACGCCGTCGGCTGGTACGGCAAGGACGGCAAGGCCCTCTTCACGCCCGTCGTCCCGCAGCGCCTCGCCGACACCCGCGCCACCGGGAAGCTGGCCCCCGGCGCGACGACCACCGTCGCCGGGATCCCGGCGAACGCGGTCGGTGCGGCCCTGAACGTCACCGCCACCGAGACCACCGGCCCCGGCTTCCTCACCGTGTACGGACACGGCGGCGCCCGCCCCGAGGCCAGCAGCCTCAACACCCGGGCCGGTGAAACCGTCCCCAACCACGTCACCACCCCGGTGGCCGACGGCCGCGTCACCGTCTGGAACAGCTACGGCGGCAGCAACCACGTGATCACGGACCTGTTCGGCTACTTCACCCAGGGCTGACCCGACCCGCAGCGCCCGCAGCACACCGGAGCCCCGGCCACCGCGCACACCGCGGTGGCCGGGGCTCCGGCGTTTCAGGGGGACGGGGTGTCGCTGTCCGGGGCGGCCTGGGGCACGGCCTCCAGGAGCTCTCGCAGATCCAGCGGCATGACGGCGATCTCGATGCTCCCGCCGCCCCCGCCGGCCTCGCCGGTCCCGTACGTGCAGGCCACGATCCGCGATCCGGGGTTGATGGACATGCCCTCCTTCACGGACGGCGCCCGCACCCCGGTGGCCCGGCCGCCGGGCAGCGGTACGGGCTCACCGCGCCGGGGCACCCAGCGGGCCCCGCCCGGGCCGGGGAACACCCGGCCCGTCCGCCAGCGGCCCGCGCCGGCCGGATGCCGGGCCATGCACGGGATGCCGTCCGGGCTCCCGGCGGCGACCCGCTGCCGGTGTCTGCGCCGGAAGAGCCACCCGACGCCGGCGGCGGCGGCCGCGAGGGCCAGGAACTCGATCATCCGCCCATTGAAGCAGGCGGGCAGACCGGCAGGCCGGACGGGCGGCGCTGCCCGGCCGGCCTGCGGCGTGAGAAGACCTATCCGCCGTTCAGCTGGGAGAGGCTCGGGACCTTGTCGGTCACCGTGGCGCCCGCGCTCTTGCCGGCGTCCTTGACCCCGTTGATGACGTCCTCGTAGGAGCTGATGTCGGCGTCGCCCGCATCGCCCTTGCGCAGCTTGCTGCCCAGGCCCTTGAGGGACGCGATGCCCGCCGTCAGCGGGGCCACCGCCTTCGACAGCAGCGGGTCGCCCTTGGCGTTGTCCACCGCCGCCTTCAGGCGGTTGTACGCGAAGGCGCCCGCGAGGCCCGCCTTGATGAGCGCGAAGGTACGGCCCTTGGCGCCCTTCTTGAACTTGCCCGCTTTGTAGGGCTTGATGATCCACTGGTACGTGGCCCCGGCCGCGAGCCCCGCGTTGGCGACGAAGCGCGCCTTGGAGAACTTCTGCTTCTCCACGGTGGTGCTGGGCGTCGGCTCGGCGGCCGGCACCTCGTCGGTGACCTCCCGAGCGGCAACCGCCTCCGCGGCGTGCACCTGCGCGGCGAGCGCCTCGTCGGCAACGGCCTGCTGCGCGGCCACGGATACGGGAACGGTCTCGCGCTGGCCCCTGCTGCCGCCGGCGCCACTGCTGCTGCACGCGGTTCCTCCTGCGACCAGCGCGGTGGACACGAGCAGCGCCGTGACGGCGCGGCGGAGTCGGGCAGTTCCGGGTATGGACACGCTGGGTTCGGACACGGTGGCCTCCGGGGAGTGGGGTGTCTCCCCCGCAGCGTCACCCGGGGCCCCGGGGTGCGCCACTCGGGAAACCCGATCGGCTCTCCCGGGTGGCGCGCCGTGCGGCCCGCCCGCATCATCCGGCCCGACGGGCCGCCGTACCGCTCAGCGGCAGCAGTCCGGCTCGAGTCCGGACGGCAGCTCCAGCCCCCCGAACACCGCCCCGGTGGGCTCGTCGCCGCCCAGCGCGGCCACGGCCAGCAGCAGTGACCCGGCCGTCCAGGTCGTCTGCTCGACGGGCCACACCGCCTCGTCGTCGAAGACGTAGCCCGTCCAGTACATGCCGTTGTCGGCGCGCAGGTGCGTGATGGAGCGCAGGATGTCCAGCGCCCGGTCCGACTCGCCCGTCGCCCACAGGGCGAGGGCGAGCTCGCAGGACTCCCCGCCCGTCACCCACGGGTTCGGCAGGACGCAGCGCACTCCGAGGTCCGGGACGACGAACTCGTCCCAGCGCTCCTCGAGCCGGGCCTTCGCGTCCGCGCCGGTCAGGGCGCCGCCCAGCACCGGGTAGTACCAGTCCATCGAGTAGCGGGACTTGTCCAGGAACCGCTCCGGGTGCCGCCGGATCGCGTGCCCGAGGGACCCTGCCGCCAGCTCCCAGTCCGGCTGGGGCTCCTCGCGGTGCTCGGCGATCGCCAGCGCGCACCGCAGCGCCTGGTGGATCGAGGAGGAACCGGTGAGCAGCGCGTCCGTGACGGCCGTGCCGTCGGCCTCCCGCTTCCAGCCGATCTCGCCGCCCGGCTGCTGGAGCCCGAGGACGAACTCGGTCGCCGCGTAGACGACGGGCCACATGCGGTCCAGGAACGGGTCGTCGCCGGTGGCCAGGTAGTGGTGCCAGACCCCGACGGCTATGTACGCGACGAAGTTGGACTCCCGGCTCGCGTCCTGCGGCTCGGCGGTGTCCACCCCGTCCGGCCGGTCGGCGTAGGCCGCGTACCAGGAGCCGTCGGCGTTCTGGTGCCGGGCCAGCCAGTCGTAGGCCCGCTCCGCGGCCTCGTGCTCGCCGGCCGCGTCCAGCGCCATCGCGGCCTCGGTGTGGTCCCACGGGTCGAGGTGGTGCCCGCGGAACCACGGGATGGCCCCGTCGGAGCGCTGCGCGGCGAGGATGCCGGCCACGGTGCCGGCGGCCTCCTCGGCGGTCAGCACCCCGTCCAGGACCAGGCGTTCGGTGCGCCCGGGCGAGCTCACTTCGCCGCGCCGACGGGCAGGTGCGGCTTCGTCGCGTACGCCACGAAGCTCTTGCCGATGAGCGGGTTGAGCGCCTGCTCCGCGAGCCGTGTGGCCAGCGGCTTCTTCATGATGTCCCAGACCAGCAGCTTGTGGTACGCCTTCACCGGCAGCGCCTGGTCGTTGTCCACGCCGAAGGCGCACTTGAGCCACCAGTACGGGGAGTGCAGCCCGTGGGCGTGGTGCGTGCCGTACGGCTTGAGGCCCGCGGCCTTCATCTTGCCGAGCAGTTCGTCGGCCTTGTAGATGCGGATGTGGCCGCCCTCGACCTCGTGGTACGCGTCGGAGAGCGCCCAGCAGATCTTCTCCGGGCCGTAGCGCGGCACGGTGATGGCGATGCGGCCGCCCGGCTTGAGGACGCGGACCATCTCGGCGAGCACGCCCTTGTCGTCGGGGATGTGCTCCATCACCTCGGAGATGATGACGACGTCGAAGGACTCGTCGGGGAAGGGCAGGGCCAGCGCGTCGCCCTCCATGGCGGTGGCGGTGGCGCCGGCCGGCGCCTCACCGGCCTCCTTCATGGCGGCGAACCACTTGGCGACCTCGCGGATCTCCTCGCCGTTGCGGTCGACTGCGACCACCTGGGCGCCGCGCCGGTAGCACTCGAAGGCGTGCCGGCCGGCGCCGCAGCCCAGATCGAGCACACGGTCGCCTGCGGCGAGCGGGAACCGGGAGAAATCGACGGTCAGCACGGGGTCCTGCCTTCGCGGTCGCGGGGGTGATCGGGGGTGGTGTGGAAAGGGCGGAAGGTCACCGCGCGCTGCGGGTGCGGCCGGCTGCCTGCTCGATGGCGGCGCGGTAGTGCGCGGCGGTGCCCTCGGCGGCTCTGGCCCAGGTGAACCGGGCCAGCACCCGCTCGCGTCCGGCGGCGCCGAGGCGGGCCCGCAGCTGCGCATCGCCCAGCAGCCGGCCCAGTGCGCCGGCCAGCGCGCCCGCGTCGCCGGGCGGCACCGCGAGGCAGGTCTCGCCGTCGGGGCCCGCGACCTCGGGGATCGCGCCGCCGGTGGTGGCGACCAGGGGGGTGCCGGTGGCCATGGCCTCGGCGGCGGGCAGCGAGAAGCCCTCGTACAGCGACGGCACGCAGGCGACCTGTGCGCTGCGCACCAGGTCGACGAGCTCGGCGTCGGTGACGCCCTTGACGAAGCGGACCGCGTCCTGGAGCCCGTACGAGTCGATCGCGCGGGCGACCGGACCCTGCTCGGCGCGCTTGCCGACGACGACGAGGTGCGCGTCGGGCTGCTCGGTCCGCAGCTTCGCGAGCGCCTCGACGAGGTGCACGAGGCCCTTGAGCGGGACGTCGGCGCTGGAGGTGGTGACGATCCGCCCCGGTACCTCGGCGACGGACGCGTCGGGCGACCACAGGTCGGTGTCGGCGCCGATGTGGACGACGTGGATGCACTCGTCCCGCACGCCCAGGTGCTCGGCGATCTCCTGCCGGGAGGATCCGGAGACGGTCAGCACGGAGGGCAGCCGGCGGGCGACGCGCCCCTGCATCCGCGTGAAGGCGTACCAGCGCCGGACGGAGAGCCGCTTCGTGCGGTCGGTGGCCGCATCGAGGTCGAGCTGCCGGTCCACGGTGATGGGGTGGTGGATGGTGGTGACCAGCGGTGCGCCGAGGTCGGCCAGCAGGCCGTAGCCGAGCGTCTGGTTGTCGTGGATGACGTCGAACTCGCCCGCGCGGGCGGCGAGGTGGCGCCGGGCCCGCAGCGAGAAGGTCAGCGGCTCGGGGAATCCGCCGGTCCACATGGTGGCGACCTCGAGCGCGTCGATCCAGTCCCGGTACTCGTCGCGCTTCGGCGTACGGAACGGGTCGGGCTGCCGGTACAGGTCGAGGCTCGGCAGCTCGGTGAGCGTGGCGCCGGTGTCGAGGACCGGGTACGGCTGCGCGCCGATGACCTCGACGGAGTGCCCCAGGCGTACGAGCTCCCGCGAGAGGTGGCGGACGTAGACGCCCTGGCCACCGCAGAACGGGTTCCCCTTATAGGTGAGGAGCGCGATGCGCAGCGGGCGGTCGCCGTCGGTGGCGGAACCCGGGAAAGGGCTCGTCACCATGGCCTCAGCGGTCACTCCTGGCCCCCTTCATCCCTGCACTTTCGCCGGAGCGTAACCGCTCGGATAATGTAGAACAAGTTTCAGACTTGATCCGTTGAGACCATTGAATCTACCGGCCGGAAACCACACCGTAAGAGGCGGAGCAGGTGATTCGCGCCACGGCTTCGGCGCCTGACATGCTGGCCGTCGATCACCGGCCGATCGCCTGCCGATCACGACGTGAACAGCCCGGAAATCAGCACCGCAACGACACGGAACGCCATGGAACGGGACAGATGACAGCGGATGCGAAAGCCGTCGCCACGACGGCGTCCCCTCCCCTGACGGAGCGCCAGGAGGCGCGCCGCCGCCGGATCCTGCACGCCAGCGCCCAGCTGGCCAGCCGGGGCGGTTTCGACGCCGTCCAGATGCGGGAGGTCGCGGAGGCCGCCGGGGTCGCGCTGGGCACCCTGTACCGGTACTTCCCGTCCAAGGTGCACCTGCTCGTCGCGACGATGCAGGACCAGCTCCAGCACATGCACACGACGCTCCGCAAGCGGCCCCCGGCGGGCGAGGACCCGGCGGCGCGGGTCGCGGAGACGCTGATGCGGGCCTTCCGCGCGCTGCAGCGGGAGCCGCAGCTCGCCGATGCGATGGTCCGTGCCCTGACGTTCGCGGACCGCAGCGTGAGCCCCGAGGTGGACACGGTGTCCCGGCTGACCACGGCGATCATCCTGGACGCGATGGGCCTGGACGCCCCGCCGACGGCGGAGCAGCTCTCCGCGGTCCGGGTGATCGAGCACACCTGGCACTCGGCACTGATCACCTGGCTCTCGGGGCGCGCCTCGATCGCCCAGGTCAAGATCGACATCGAGACGGTCTGCCGCCTGATCGACATGACGGCGCCGCCGGCCGCCGGCGGTTCCGCGGGGGCTGCCGGGACCGCGCGAAAGGCCTGATCCCGCCGTACGCGGGCAGCGGCCCGGCGGCGGCCGGTGTCCGGCGCCGCCCGGGCCGCCCCGCCGAGGCCGCCGCCCGGCTCCCCTCCGGTCATTCCTCCGGGGGGAACACCGCCTCGCCGGTGGCCGCCAGGGTGATCATGATGGCCTCCACCGGGCAGCCCTCCGCCGCCGCCAGGACCGGCTCGTTCGCGTCCGTCTCCGGATCCCGCGGATGCGACTGGCGCGCCGAGTCCAGCGCGAAGCCCTCCGGCGCGTGGTTGACGCACATCCCCGAGCCGATGCAGACCCCCCGGTCCACCTCCACCACCCAGCGGTCGCCCATCAGGCACCCGCCGCGTAGCCCGCCGGCAGGTGGATCATCTTGTGCTCCAGGTACTCGCTCAGCCCCTCGGGCCCGAACTCCCGCCCCACACCGCTGTTCTTGTAGCCGCCGAACGGCCCCAGCATGTCCAGGCTGAAGGTGTTCACGTTGAACGTGCCCGTCCGCACCTGCCGGGCGAAGTCGATGCCGTGCTCGACGTCCCCCGTCCAGACGCTGCCGCTCAGTCCGAACTCCGAGTCGTTGGCGACCCGCAGCGCCTCCGCCTCGTCCCCGTACGGGATCAGGCAGACGACCGGGCCGAAGATCTCCTCGCGGGCGATCCGCATCGAGTTGTCCACGTCCCCGAACAGCGTCGGCTCCACGTACCAGCCCTGCTCCAGCCCGGCCGGGCGGCCGCCGCCCGCCAGGACCTTCGCGCCCTCCTCCTGGCCGATCCGGATGTAGTCCAGCGACCGCTGCTGCTGCCGGCGGGCCACCAGCGGCCCGAGCTGCGTCGCAGGGTCGAGCGGGTCGCCGACCACCAGCGCGCCGGCCGCGGCCGCGAGCGCCTCGGCGACCTCCTCGTACCGGCTGCGCGGTGCGAGCACCCGGGTCTGGGCCACGCAGGCCTGCCCGTTGTTCATCCAGGCCGCCGGGACGATCCCGGCGATGGTGGACTCCAGGTCGGCGTCCGGCAGGATCACGGCGGCGGACTTGCCGCCGAGTTCGAGGGTGACCCGGGTCAGGTTGCGGGCGGCGACCTCCATCACGCGCCGGCCGGCCGCGACCGAGCCGGTGAACGCCACCTTGTCGACGCCGGGGTGGCCGACCAGGTACTCGCTGACCTCCCGGTCGGCGGGCAGGATCGACAGCACGCCCTCCGGCAGCCCGGCCTCCCGCGCGATGTCGGCGAGGATGTACGAGTCGAGCGGCGACTCGGGGGACGGCTTCAGGATCACCGTCGAGCCCGTCAGCAGCGCCGGCGCGAGCTTGGCGGCGGCCACGAACTGCGGCACGTTCCACGGGATGACGGCCGCGACCACGCCCACCGGCTCCCGGCGCACCAGGATCGGCCCGAGCACCCCCTGGCGGTGCTCCTCGTACGGGTAGGCGCGGGCGACCTGGATCGCGGCGTCGTAGACCATCATCGGGCCGAGCGCCTGCGCGAGGACGCTCCAGGAGTAGGGGGAACCGTTCTGGGAGCTGATCGACCGGGCGATCTCCTCGTGCCGGACGGCGATCGCGTCCTTGATCCGGGTGACGACGGCGATCCGCTCGTCGAGGGACATCCGGGGCCAGGGGCCCTCGTCGAAGGCCCGCCGGGCGACGGCGACGGCACGGTCCACGTCCGCGCGGGAGGCGTGCGGGACGCTGCCGATGACCTGCTCGGTGTGGGGGGAGACGATCTCGATCGTGTCGGTGCCCAGCGGATCCGTCCACTCCCCGCCGATGAACAGGTGTCCGTGTTCCACGAGCTCGGTCATGGCTGCTGCCTCCTGCGGCTTGGCGTTCCCGAACTGATACCAGTTCTAGTTCTAGGAGTCCACGGCCAGGACGGAACGGCCCGGAAGATCCAACGGGCGGTTACGACTAGTCAGAACGGGCCGCAGATGGTCGACTTGGGCGACTACTGCAACACGTTCTCGTGAGAGTGAGCCGGGCGGCGCAGGCGCGGCCGGGCGCAGACAGGGAGCCCTCATGCCGCAGGACACGCCGCCGCAGGCCGCAGCGCCCACCGAACCCGGGGCCACGCCCCCCGTCACCCCGGCCGTCACCCCGCACGTCACCGATCACGGCGGCGGTGTCCACGGGATCAAGGTCCCGATCCCCGACAACCCGCTCGGCCACACCCTCGTCCACGTCCTCGACACCGACCGCGGACCCGTCCTCGTCGACACCGGCTGGGACGACCCCGAGTCGTGGGACACCCTCGTCGCCGGCCTCGGCGCCCTCGGCATCGCGGTCGCCGACGTCCACGGCGTGGTCATCACCCACCACCACCCCGACCACCACGGCCTGTCCGGCAGGGTCCGCGAGGCCTCCGGAGCCTGGATCGCGATGCACGCCGCCGACACCGAGGTCGTCGTACGGACCCGCTCCGCCGAGCCCGGCACCTGGTTCGACTACATGAGCGGGAAGCTCGCCACCGCCGGAGCCCCCGAGGAGCACCTCGCCCCCCTGCGGGCCGCCCGCGAGAGCGGCCGCATCCGCACCCTGCCCGGGCTGCGGGCCGCCGTCCCCGACCGGGAGATCGTCCCCGGCGAGCTGCTCCCCCTCGCCGGGCGGCGGCTGCGCGCCATCTGGACCCCGGGGCACACCCCCGGCCACGTCTGCCTGCACCTGGAGGAACGGCACCCGGCGAACCTCCCCGGCAACGGCCGCCTCTTCTCCGGGGACCACCTGCTGCCCGGCATCTCCCCGCACATCGGGCTCTACGAGGACCCGGAGGACACCCGGGTCACCGACCCCCTCGGCGACTACCTCGACTCCCTCGAACGCATCGGCCGCCTCGACCCCGCCGAGGTGCTCCCGGCCCACCAGCACGCCTTCACCGACGCCCCCGCCCGGGTCCGCGAACTGCTGGACCACCACGAGGAGCGGCTGACCGGCCTCTGGGAGCTGCTGGCCGAGCCGCTGACCCCGTGGGGGCTGGCGGAGCGCATGGAGTGGAACCGGCCCTGGGAGCAGATCCCGTACGGCTCCCGCAACATCGCCGTCTCGGAAGCGGAGGCCCATCTGCGGCGGCTGGTGAAGCAGGGCCGGGCCGAGGCGGTCCCGGGCAGCGACCCCGTCACGTACCGCGCACTGTGACGGCGGGCCCGCCGGTCCCGGCGGCCCCGCCGGTAAGGGGCGCCAAGGCCGGACGCCACCCTTCCGGACTGCTACGGGCCGGTACAGTAAGCCCGTCGTCCACCCTTCCGTACGGGAAGAAGCCGGTGAAATCCCGGCGCTGACCCGCAACCGTGACCCGCCCCGGCCCCGCCGGGCGGGGAGCCGGACCGCCCCGTACGCGAGGTGCGCGGCTCGCGCCGCCGGAGCCCCCGGCGGCCGGCACCGTCGAGGTAAACGGAGCCGGAGCCCGGTGCCCTGTGCGCGCCTGCCTCCTGCTCCCCAGCACGAGAGGCACCCGCCCCCATGAACGTCCGCCGCAGCGCCGCCGCGCTCGCCGCCTCCGCCGTGCTCTGCGTGGGTGCCGCCCCCGCAGCCCTCGCCGCGCCCTCCCCCTCCGCCCCGCCGGCCCCGGTGATCCCGTCCGGGCTGTACGGCAAAACCGACCCGACGTACGACGGCGTGTGGCGGCAGTCCTTCGCGCTGCTCGCCCAGCACACGGTCGGCGTCAAGCCGGCCAAGGAAGCCGTCGCCTGGCTCGCCGGCCAGCAGTGCGCGAACGGCGGCTTCGCCTCCTTCCGCGCGGACGCGGGCGCCGCCTGCGACGACAAGACGATGTTCGACACCAACGCCACCGCGATGGCCGTGCAGGCGCTGAAGGCGCTGGGCGGCCAGGACGCGGCGGTGAAGAAGGGCGTCGACTGGCTGAAGTCCGTCCAGAACGAGGACGGCGGCTGGGCCTTCGTCCCCGGCACCCCGAGCGAGGGCAACTCCACCTCCATCGTCATCAGCGCGCTGGCCGTGGCGGGCGAGACGCCGGCCGAGGTGAAGTCGAAGGCGGGCAAGTCCGCGTACGAGGGCCTGCTCGCCTTCCAGCTGGGCTGCGCCGCCGAGCCGGCCGCCGACCGGGGTGCCTTCGGGTACCAGCCGGCCGACGGCAAGCTCCCGGCCAACGCCGACGCCACGGCCGCCGCGGTCCTGGCCGGCCTCGGCCAGGGGTCGGTCGTGCCCCCTGCCCCGACGGACACCCCCGCAGCCACACTGGCCTGCCCGGCAGCCGCCACCGACCCGGCAACCGCCGCCCAGGGCGCGGCCGGCTACCTGGCCGAGACGCTGAAGAAGGACGGCCACCTCACGGCCGTCACCCCCGGCGCCGACCAGCCGACCGCGGACACCGGCAACACCGCCGACGCGGTGATCGCGCTGGCCGCGGCCGGGCACACGCAGTCGGCGGCGGGCGCGCTGGAGTGGCTGAAGGCCAACTCGGCGGATTGGGCCAAGGGCAGCCCGGCGGCACTCGGCACCCTGGTGCTGGCCGCGCACGCGACGGGCACGGACCCGAAGTCGTTCGGCGGCACGGACCTGGTGACGGCCCTGAACGCAACGGGCCCGGCCCCGCAGACGGGTGAGTCGGCGGCGCCGAAGCCCAAGGAGGACTCGAAGTCGTCGAACCGGAACGTGTGGTGGATCGTGGGCGCGGGCCTGGCGGCCGGCATGGGCATCGGCGTCCTCCTCAGCGGCCGCCGGAAGAAGAACCAGCTCTGATGCGCCGCCGCATCCTGACTCCGTCGGTCCTCGCGTTCGGCATCCTCCTCACCCTCCTGGCGGCCTCGCCCGCGCTGGCGGCGGGCTACCGCTACTGGTCGTTCTGGGAGGGTCCGGGAGGCCAGTGGCAGTACGCCACGCAGGGCCCCTCCACGGCCCGCCCGGCGGACGGCTCGGCCCTGGGGTTCCGTTTCGCGGTGAGTCAGGACGCGGCGGCCGAGGCCGCGAAGCCGCGCGCGGCGGCCGACTTCGCGTCGGTCTGCGCAGCCACTGCGGCCGTGGAGGGCCGCAAGCGGATCGCCGTGGTCGTCGACTTCGGCGTCCCGGCGGACGCCCCGGCGGGCGACACCCCGCCGCAGGACACCCCCCGCACGGCCTGCGTCCAGGTCGCCCCGGACGCCACGGCGGCCGAGGCCCTGGCGGAGGCCGCCAAGCCGCTCCGCTACAACAGCGCGGCGCTGCTGTGCGCGGTGTCGGGCTACCCGAAGCAGGGTTGCGGCGAACAGATCGCCGACGCGGCCCCCGGGCCGACGCACGCAGCGCCCAAGGGCGGGGGCCCGTCGACGGGCCTCCTGGCGGGCGCGGCGGCGGTGGCCGCCCTGGCGGCAGCCGCGGTCTGGCAATCCCGCCGCCGGCGATGACCCCCGATCCCACGGATCCCCACCTCGCGGAGATCCCGCGCCCCACTCCGCCCACCGCCCCCGCGCCGCTGACGGTCCCCGGCCGCGCCGGGGCACCCCG
Source organism: Streptomyces sp. NPDC002209 (assembly GCF_042890265.1). Lineage (NCBI taxonomy): Bacteria > Bacillati > Actinomycetota > Actinomycetes > Kitasatosporales > Streptomycetaceae > Streptomyces > Streptomyces sp. NPDC002209. The sequence goes on from NZ_JBIARX010000001.1 coordinate 579,505, forward strand.
CCCGGCGCAGCCGGGGACCGCCGGGACCCGCCGGCCCGCAGCCGGCGACGGGACCCCGGCCGGGCCCGGACCCGCCGGGGCGGGCGACCCCGGGTCCTGGCCGGCGTACGAGAAGAGCCGGGTCCGCCGCATCGCGGCGCCGCAGGCCCGCCGGGGGAACGCCCTGCACGCGGGAGCCTGGTGGCTCTGGGCGCTCGGCCTCGCCACGGCCGCCTCCCGCACCACCAATCCCCTTCTCCTCGGCCTGATCGTCGGCGTGGCCGGCTACGTCGTGGCCGCCCGCCGGACCTCCGCCCCCTGGGCACGGTCCTACGGCGCCTTCCTCAAGCTCGGCCTCTTCGTCGTCGGGCTCCGCCTCCTCTTCTCCGTGCTGCTCGGCTCCCCGATCCCCGGCGCGCACGTGCTGCTCACCCTCCCCGAGCTCCCGCTCCCCGCCTGGGCGGCCCAGGGCATCCGCATCGGCGGCCACGTCACCGCCGAGCAGCTCGTCTTCGCCTTCTACGACGGCGCCAAGCTGGCCACCCTCCTCGTCTGCGTCGGCGCCGCGAACGCCCTCGCCAACCCGGCGCGCCTGCTGAAATCCCTCCCGGCCGCCCTCTACGAGGCCGGCGTCGCCGTCGTCGTCGCCATGACCTTCGCGCCGAACATGGTCGCCGACGTCGCCCGCCTGCGGACCGCCCGCCGCCTGCGCGGCCGCCCCACCGGCGGCGTCAAGGCGATCCTCCAGATCGGCCTGCCCGTCCTGGAGGGCGCCCTCGAGCGCTCCGTCGCCGTCGCCGCCTCGATGGACGCCCGCGGCTACGGCCGCAGCGCGCAGGTCCCGCCCGCCGTGCGGCACACCACCAACGTCCTCACCCTCGGCGGCCTGCTCGGCATGTGCGCGGGCACGTACGGGCTGCTCGCCGCCGAGGGCGCCGCGTACGGGCTGCCGGTCCTGCTCATCGGCCTCGTCCTGGCCCTCGCGGGCCTGCGCCTGGGCGGTCGGCGCAGCATCCGGACCCGCTACCGGCCCGACCGCTGGGGGTGGCGTGCGTGGGTGGTCTCCGGGTCCGGCGCGGCGGTCGCGGCCGTGCTGATCCGCGCCGCGGCCGTCGACCCGGACGCGCTGCTCCCCGGCGTCGTCCCCCTGGTGGCGCCCACGCTCCCGCTGTGGCCGGCGGCGGCGATCCTGATCGGCCTGCTCCCCGCCTTCGTGGCGCCCGTACCGTCGGCGCCGTCGGCGCCGTCCGCACCGTCCGCACCGTCCGCACCTCCGAAGGAGGCATCGCAGTGATCCGCTTCGAGCAGGTGTCGGTCACGTACGACGGCGCCGCGCAGCCCGCCCTGCGCGACGCCGACCTGGTGATCCCGGAGGGCGAGCTCACGCTCCTGGTCGGCCCGTCGGGTGTCGGCAAGTCGACCCTCCTCGGTGCGGTCTCCGGCCTGGTCCCGCATTTCACCGGGGGCACGCTGCGGGGCCGCGTCACCGTCGCCGGCCGTGACACCCGCACCCACAAGCCGCGCGAGCTCGCCGATGTCGTGGGCACGGTCGGCCAGGATCCGCTCGCGCACTTCGTGACGGACGTGGTCGAGGACGAGCTCGCCTACGGCATGGAGTCCCTGGGCCTGGCCCCGGCCGTCATGCGCCGCCGGGTCGAGGAGACCCTGGACCTGCTGGGCCTGAACGAACTGCGCGACCGCCCCATCGCCACCCTCTCCGGCGGCCAGCAGCAGCGGGTCGCGATCGGCTCGGTCCTGACCCCGCACCCGAAGGTCCTGGTCCTGGACGAGCCGACGTCGGCGCTGGATCCGGCGGCGGCCGAGGAGGTCCTGGCGGTCCTCCAGCGCCTGGTCCACGATCTGGGCACGACGGTCTTGATGGCGGAGCACCGCCTGGAACGCGTCGTCCAGTACGCCGACCAGGTCCTCCTCCTCCCGGCCCCGGGTGCGCCGCCGGTCCTCGGCAGCCCCGCGTCGATCATGGCGGTCTCCCCTGTCCACCCCCCGGTGGTGGCCCTGGGCCGCCTGGCGCAGTGGTCCCCCCTCCCCTTGTCCGTCCGCGACGCCCGCCGCCGGTCCGCTCCGCTCCTGACCCGCCTGTCCCTCACCCCGTCCGCGTTCAGGGCGCCGGGGGCCGGCGGCAGCACCCCCTCCTCCGTACCGGCCCAGGCCCAGGCCCAGGCCACGCCGCACCACCCAGCCCCGCCGGCGTTGGAGGTGCGGGGTCTGGGGCGGAGCCCCGGGATCGGGAAGGGGCGGGGTGGGGAAGAAGCCCCGCGCAGCGGCCCCGGCCTCCTGGCCCGCCTGCTCCGCCGGAGCGAGCCGACCCCCGGCCCCGCGACCACCGCCGGGACCGGTACCCGAACCGGAGCCGGCAGCTCGACCGCGACCGAAGCAGGCGGAGGCGGAGGCGCCGGCACCAGCACCCCGGGACCCGTGGCCAGGGCAACCGCCCTCTCGCTCCGCCGCGGCCGCGCCGAAGTCCTCCACGGCATCGACCTCTCCGTGGCCCCCGGCGAGACCATCGCCCTCATGGGCCGCAACGGCGCCGGCAAGTCCACCCTCCTCGCCACCCTCATCGGCACGCTCGCCCCCACCACCGGCACGGTGACCGTCGGCGGCCGCACCCCCCACCGCACCGCCCCGCAGGAGATGGTCCGCCGCGTCGGCCTCGTCCCGCAGGAACCCCGCGACCTCCTCTACGCCGACACCGTCGCCGCCGAGTGCTCCGCCGCCGACGCCGACGCCGGCGCGGCCCCCGGCACCTGCCGGGACCTCGTCTGCGCCCTGCTCCCGGACGTCCCCGACGACACCCACCCCCGGGACCTCTCCGAGGGGCAGCGCCTGGCCCTCGCCCTGGCCCTCGTACTCACCGGCCGCCCCGCGCTGCTCCTGCTCGACGAACCCACCCGCGGTCTCGACTACGCCGCCAAGGCCCGCCTGATCGAGATCCTGCGCGGCCTCGCCGCCGACGGGCACGCCATCGTCCTCGCCACCCACGACGTGGAGCTCGCCGCCGAGCTGGCCCACCGGGTGGTGATCCTCGCCGGCGGCGAGATCGTCGCGGACGGCCCGACCGCCGAGGTCGTCGTGTCGTCCCCGGCCTTCGCCCCGCAGGTGGCCAAGATCCTGGCCCCGGGCCACTGGCTCACGGTGACCCAGGTCGCGAACGCCCTGGCCACCGCCGAGGGCACGCCGCCGGCCACCCCGCCCGCCGCCGGGGGCGCCGCGTGAACCACTCCGCCCGCCCCCTGCGCATCGGCCCCCGGGCCGCCGTCGCCCTGGTCCTCGTCACCCTCATCGGCATCGCGGCCTTCGGCTGGCCGCTGCTCGCCGGCCGCCAGTCCGGCCTCGCCCACTCCCAGGACGCCCCCTGGCTCTTCGCGGCGCTGCTGCCCCTCCTCGTCGCCGTCGTCGTCGCGACCATCGCCGACCAGGGCATGGACGCCAAGGCGGTGGCGATGCTCGGGGTACTCGCCGCGGTCGGGGCCGCCCTCAGGCCGCTGGGCGCCGGCACCGCCGGCCTGGAGCCGATGTTCTTCCTGATGGTGCTCAGCGGCCGCGTCCTCGGCCCGGGCTTCGGCTTCGTCCTCGGCTCGGTCACGATGTTCGCCTCCGCCCTGCTCACGGGCGGGGTCGGGCCGTGGATGCCGTTCCAGATGCTGGCGATGGGCTGGTTCTCGCTGGGCGCCGGGCTGCTGCCCGGCGCGACGGGGGTCTCCCCTGCTCGAGCGAAGCCGAGGGCTTGGGGGAGGATCCGGGGCCGGGCGGAGCTGCTGATGCTGGCGGCGTACGGCTTCGTGGGCTCGTTCGCGTACGGCACGATCATGAACCTGCAGGGCTGGGTGCTGCTGCAAGGCATGGGCCAGGGCATCTCCTTCCACCCGGGGGATCCGGTGGCCTCCAACCTGGCTCGCTTCCTCGCGTACTGCGCGGCGACCTCGCTGGGCTGGGACCTGGGCCGGGCGGTGCTGACCGTCGTACTGACCCTCGCGGTCGGCGGCACCCTGCTGAAGGCGTTGCGCCGGGCGGTGCGAAAAGCGGCGTTCGAGGCGCCCGTTTCCTTCGGTTCGGGTTGAAAGCCGCCCGGCGCACACCCCATTCCGTGTAACGAACCGCCACAGAAGGTGACATTCGGACCCTCTCCCGGTGACTCACCCCATAGGACCCACGTCACATACGACGCGGGATAGTAGCCCTCGCAGGCCCGCCCCCGCGGCCCGGAAGCCGATCCTCACCTGCAAGAACACGAGCGCCCCCGGCGCGGGTCCGCGGGGCCCCGGCTGCGAGGGCGGCTAGTAGCCGGGGTCGTTGCCAGGGCCCCGGGGAGCTGGCTAACTGGTGTTGTCGCCACGGCAGCGGGGCCTTCGCCCCCCGCCCGACGAACCCCTCTCCTCTGCGTGAGTGGCTCACGCATGTCCCCGACATGCCCGCGACCGCCCTTGTCCCCTGCGGAAGGTTTCATCCGTGTCCCACGTCATCCGTCGCATCGCCGCCTCCAAGAAGACCCTCGCCGGCTCCATCGTCGCCCTGGGCGTCGCCGGCACCATGCTCGCCACGGTTCCCGCCCAGGCGGCCCCGACGAGCGCCAAGGCGATCGCGCACCAGATGATCAAGGACCCGGCCCAGTTCGCCGCCTTCGACAAGATCATTTCCCACGAGAGCGGCTGGGACCACACCGCCACCAACGCCTCCTCGGGCGCCTACGGCCTGGCCCAGGCCCTGCCGGCCTCGAAGATGGCCTCCGCGGGTGCGGACTGGAAGACCAACCCGGCCACCCAGATCAAGTGGGGCCTGGACTACATGAACTCCCGCTACGGCAGCCCGGTCGGCGCCTGGAACTTCTGGCAGGCCAACCACTGGTACTAAGCCAGCGGTAGCCGCTCGGCGCACGAGCAGTGCGAAGGCCCCGGTGGCCGGACCTCCCCAGGTCCGGCCACCGGGGCCTTCTGTTTCCCATCCCACAGGGTTCGGTGGACGCCGCGCCCGCTCACAGCCGCTGGATGATCGTCCCGGTCGCCAGCGCGCCTCCCGCGCACATGGTGATCAGCGCGAATTCCTTGTCGCGGCGCTCGAGCTCGTGCAGCGCGGTGGTGATCAGCCGGGCTCCGGTCGCGCCGACGGGGTGGCCGAGCGCGATGCCGCCGCCGTTGACGTTGACCTTCTCCAGGTCCTGTTCGAAGACCTGGGCCCAGCTGAGGACGACGGACGCGAAGGCCTCGTTGATCTCGACCAGGTCGATGTCCTTGAGGGACATCCCGGCCTTGCCGAGCACGGCCCGCGTCGCGTCGATCGGCCCGTCGAGGTGGTAGTGCGGGTCGGCGCCGACCAGGGTCTGGGCGACGATCCGGGCGCGCGGCTTGAGCTTGAGCGCGCGGGCCATCTTCCGCGAGGCCCACATCACCGCGGCGGCCCCGTCGGATATCTGCGAGGAGTTCCCGGCGGTGTGCACGGCGGTCGGCATGACCGGCTTGAGCCGGGCCAGCGCCTCCATGCTGGTGTCGCGCAGGCCCTCGTCGCGGTCGACCAGCCGCCACATGCCCTGCCCGGCGGCCTGCTCCTCCTCCGTCGTCGGGACCTGGACGGCGAAGGTCTCCCTCTTGAACCGCTCCTCGGCCCATGCGGTCGCGGCCCGCTCCTGGGAGAGCAGCCCGAGCCGGTCGACGTCCTCGCGGGTCAGGCCCCGGTGGCGGGCGATCCGCTCGGCGGCCTCGAACTGGTTGGGGAGGTCGACGTTCCACTCGTCCGGGAAGGGCTTGCCGGGGCCGTGCTTGGAGCCGGAGCCCAGCGGCACCCGGCTCATCGCCTCGACGCCGCAGGCGATGCCGATGTCCATGACACCGCCGGAGATCATGTTGGCGACCATGTGGTTGGCCTGCTGGGAGCTGCCGCACTGGCAGTCCACGGTGGTCGCGGCGGTCTCGTACGGCAGGCCCATGGCGAGCCAGGCGTTGCGCGCCGGGTTCATGGACTGCTCGCCGGCGTGGGTGACGGTGCCGCCGACGATCTGCTCGACGCAGTCGGGCTGGATTCCGGTACGGGCGAGGAGTTCGCGGTACGTCTCGCCGAGCAGGTAGGCGGGATGGAGGTTGGCGAGCGCGCCCCCGCGCTTGCCGATCGGGGTGCGTACGGCTTCGACGATGACGGGTTCCGCGGCCATGAGCTCGTCCTCTCCTGCACTGTGCCGGCGCGGCGGGCCGTCCCGGCGCCCCGCCCGAACTAGTACGCGTTCTAGTTCTCCTCGCAGTCTTATGACCCGGAGGCCCGGCACGCAAGGGTCTTGCACGCGGCTTACACGGATTCCACACGCAACAGTTGACGCGAGGACCCTTGTCACTTCTAGAACTCGTTACTACCTTCAAGCCAACTTCTGATGGGCCGTCAGACTTTGGAGTCGCCCGATGCCCTGTCCCGCGCTGCCCGAAGGCTTCGACGCCACCGACCCCGACCTCCTCCAGGACCGGGTCCCCTTCCCCGAGTTCGCACAGCTGCGGCAGACCGCACCCGTGTGGTGGTGCTCCCAGCAGCGCGGCATCACCGGCTTCGACGACGAGGGCTACTGGGTCGTGACCCGGCACGCGGACGTCAAGTACGTCTCCACGCACCCGGAGTTGTTCTCCTCCACCACCAATACGGCGATCATCCGCTTCAACGAGCACATCCAGCGCGAGCAGATAGATGCCCAGCGCCTGATCATGCTGAACATGGATCCGCCGGAACACACCCGCGTACGCCAGATCGTGCAGCGCGGTTTCACCCCGCGGGCCATCCGCGGCCTGGAGGAGGCCCTGCGCGACCGGGCCCGGAAGATCGTCGCGCAGGCCCTGGAGGCCTCGGCCGACGGCAGCTTCGACTTCGTCACGCAGGTCGCCTGCGAGCTCCCGCTGCAGGCCATCGCCGAACTGATCGGCGTACCGCAGGAGGACCGCCTGCGCATCTTCGACTGGTCGAACAAGATGATCGCGTACGACGACCCCGAGTACGCGATCACCGAGGAGGTCGGCTCCAACGCGGCCGTGGAGCTCATCGGCTACGCCATGAACCTCTCCGCCGCCCGCAAGGAGTGCCCGGCCAAGGACATCGTCACGCAGCTGGTGGCGGCCGAGGGCCAGGGCAACCTGGGCTCCGACGAGTTCGGCTTCTTCGTGCTGCTCCTGGCGGTCGCCGGCAACGAGACCACGCGCAACGCCATCAGCCACGGCATGCACGCCTTCCTGACCCACCCCGACCAGTGGGAGCTGTACAAGGCGACCCGGCCGGCGACGGCCGCCGAGGAGATCGTCCGCTGGGCCACCCCCGTGGTGTCCTTCCAGCGCACCGCCACCCAGGACACCGAACTGGGCGGGCAGAAGATCAAGGCGGGCGACCGGGTGGGGCTCTTCTACTCCTCCGCCAACCACGACCCCGAGGTCTTCACCGACCCCGACCGCTTCGACATCACCCGCGACCCGAACCCGCACCTGGGCTTCGGCGGCGGCGGCCCGCACTTCTGCCTGGGCAAGTCCCTGGCCATCATGGAGATCGACCTGATCTTCAACGCGCTGGCCGACACCCTGCCCGACCTGCGGCTGACCGGCGAGGAACCGCGCCGGCTGCGCGCCGCCTGGCTCAACGGCATCAAGGAGCTCCGGGTCAGCCACGGTTGAGCACGTGTCCGTGGCCGTACCGGTCCACGGCGGCAGGGGCCGCTCCTCCCACGCCCCGGCCCCTGCCGTCCCCTGGAATGGCGCCGGGGAACACGCGCCGGGGCACGCCCGGCGTGCGGGTGGGGCGCATCGGGGGCGCACGTATGCCGGATCGTTGACTTCCGGACCATTGTCCTGAGACCGGCGGGGCGTCACACTGCGCGGATGAACCTTCACGCTGCCGACACAGACACCGCTCACCGGGTGGATGCCCGCTGGCAGCGGCTGCCCACGACGTGGCAGCTGATCCTGGAGCGCGGCGGGCCCGAGACGCTGTGCCGCGGCGTCATCGACCTCATCGAGGCCGCCGCCGCGCAGCCGCAGCTGCGCCGGCTGTACCCGTTCACCCGCCAGTGGACCCTGTGGTTCAGCTCCCGCACCCGCCACCCCTTCGAGGTGGAGGCACCGGCCGTCGAGCCCACGCCCGACGGCCGCTTCCGGGTGCGCAGCCCCAGCCTGAACACCGTCATCGCCGAGACCGACACCGCCGAGGCCGCCATCGCGCTCGTCGTGGACCGGCTCTGCGCGGGCGAGGCGGGGGCCCGCTGATCGCCCCGGGTGGCGCAGGGGCCGCCGACGGCGGATCCTGACAGCACGCGGCGATCCACCGAAGGGGTGCCGGGACGGGCACACGGCCTGCCCCGGCACCCCTTCGCGCTGCGGAATCCGGCCGTCAGGCGCGGCTGCTCAGGCCCGGCTGCGCGTGGCGGCGCCCGCGCGCTCCGGCTCGCGCGGCCGCGGCACGCTCAGCCCGGCCGGCAAGGCGGCGCCGCGCGGCCCCGACAGTACGTACACGAGCCCGAACCCGGCGCCGATGACGACCGCGCCGCCGACCGCGTCGAGCACCCAGTGGTTGGCGGTGGCGACGATCGCGCACACCGTGATCAGCGGGTGGAGCGCCCCGAGGAGCTTCTGCCAGCCCTTCGGCGCGAGCGTGATGATCACGATCCCGCACCACAGCGACCAGCCGAAGTGCAGCGAGGGCATCGCCGCGTACTGGTTGGAGATCGCGGTCATCGCCCCGTACTGCGGATGGGCCAGATCCTGCGGTCCGTGCACGGTGTCGATGAAGCCGAGCGCGGGCATCAGCCGCGGCGGCGCCAGCGGGTACAGCCAGAAGCCGACGAGCGCGAGGACGGTGGCCAGGCCCAGGGAGGCGCGGGCCCAGCGGTAGTCGCCCGGCCTGCGCCAGTACAGGACCGCCAGGATCGTCAGCGGCACCACGAAGTGGAACGACGTGTAGTAGAAGTTGAAGAACTTCTCCAGCCAGGGCAGGTTCACGACGGCGTGGTTGACGGCGTGCTCGACGTCGATGCCCAGCGCCCGCTCGACGGCGTGGATCTGACTCCCGTGGCCCTCGGCGACACTGCGGCTGCTCGGCGCGGCGGCCCGGATGTGCGAGTACAGCGAGTACCCCACCCGTATCAGCAGCAGCTCCAGCAGCAGGTTGGGGCGCGACAGCACGCGCCGCCAGAACGGCAGCAGCGGCACCCGCGCCCACCGGGCGGCGGCCGGCCGGCTGTACTCCGTCGCGACGGGCTCGCGCCAGTACGGCGAGGAGCTCGGCAGGAACGGCACCGCGCAGGCCGCCGCCAGCGCGGCGAGCAGCAGCACGTTGTCCCGTACGGGGGCCAGCGCGGCCAGGTTGGGCAGCAGCACATCGCTGGGCAGCGTCATGGCGAGCACCACGGCCACCGGCCACACGGGGCGGTCCGCCGCCCGCTTGCCGACCTTGCCGGCCACCGCGAGCAGCACCCACAGCAGCTGGTGGCGCCAGCCGGTCGGCGCCACGGCGACGGCCACGCAGCCGGTGACGGCCACGGCGAGCAGCAGCTGGCCGTCGCGGGCGTAGCGGGCCGCGCGGCGCAGGCCGACCCAGGCGATCCCGGCCGCGAGGGCCACGTACAGCAGGATCTCGAGCGGGCCGCCCAGGCCGAGCCGCAGCAGCGCGCCGTGCACGGACTGGTTGGCGAGGCTGTCGGGGGCGCCGCCGAGACCGGTGCCGGCCAGGTGGTGGACCCAGTACGTCCAGGAGTCGCGCGGCAGGGCCGCCCAGGACAGCGCGGTGGCTCCGGCGAACGTCACGGCGGCGGTCTTGGCGGTGGGGCGGCGGCCGGTGAGCCACAGCAGCGGCGCGAACAGCAGCAGGGCCGGCTGGAGCGCGGCGGCGAGGCCGACGAGGAAGCCGGCCGGGCGCTCGCCGGGCACGCGGAACACGGCCAGCAGCACCAGCAGCACGGGCAGGACGGCGGTCTGGCCCGGCGAGGCGGCCGCCCGGACGGGCAGCGACACCATCATCAGGCCGACCAGCACGGGCGCGGCGAGCAGCGCGGTGCGCCGCGGCACGGGGTCGGGCAGGCCGCGCGCGGCGACCAGCCCGACGGCGGCGACGAACAGCAGCGTCACACAGGTCCAGGCCACCTCCAGGGAGGGCGCCGCAAGACCGAGGAACGGCCTCAGGACCATCCCGGCGAAGGGGGTCCCGGTGAACTGGCCGCCGTCGTAGAGCGAGCCGGGAAAACTGCTGGGGAGCTGGAACTCGCTGAGCCACTCGCCCGGTGGCACGCGCAGCACTGCGGCGGCCTGTCTGACGGCGAGGACACCGGCCAGCGCCCACAGGAGGAACCGTGCCGCCCCCAGCCTGCCGCTACCGCCTATGACCCCGGCATGTCCGTTCGCACCACCGTGCTCTGCCGCGTTAGCCACGCCTCGCCGGCCTCCCGCCCTGTTGACCGCAACCTTGACTTCGCCTGGCTGCCGCGTTTCATGCACCACTTCATTACCTGGGAGGACGATATCCCGCACGGGATCCCTAGGATGGCGGGCATGAGCATCGTGAAGATCAACGCACTGACCGTGCCCGCCGAGCAGCGGGAAGTACTGGAGCAGCGGTTCGCCTCGCGGGCGGGCGCCGTGGAGGGTTCGGACGGGTTCGAGTGGTTCGAGCTGCTGCGTCCCGTCGAGGGGACGGACCAGTACCTGGTGTACACGCGGTGGCGGTCGGAGGAGGACTTCCAGGCGTGGATGGAGGGGCCCATGAAGGCCGCCCACCAGGGCGGCGGTGCGGGTGAGCGCCCGAAGCCGGCCGCTTCGGGTTCGACGGTGTGGTCCTTCGAGGTCGTGCAGCAGGCGGCGCCGAGGCCGCAGGGCTGAGCCGGGGGCGGGACGAGGAGGTCCGGGCCCGGTCGGTCCGGGTCCGGGCCGGGGTCGGCAGGTTGGGGATCAGCCCCAGAAACGGTCCGCCTCGTCGATGTCCTGCGTGCACTCGTCAATGTCGGTGATCTTCCCGCCGACGATCGTGAAGAAGAGGCCCTCCTGGATCTCGATCCCGTGGTCGCCGCGGTCGCCGCGCGCCGTGTGGAAGGCCATGACGTGGCCGCGCCCGTCGACCAGCACCGAGTGCAGGTCGGCCTGGAAGGTGCCGTTCGTCTCCTCGCCGAGCCGCCGGTACATGTCGAGGACGGCTTCACGGCCCTTGTGGTGCCCCGAGAGCGGGTTGCTGCCGGGCACGTGGTGGATGACGTCGGCCGTCATCAGCGAGCCCAGCGTCTCCATGTCGCCCTTGCCGAAGGCCTCGTAACCGCGGCGGATCAGGGCAGCGTCAGGGTGCTCGGACATGGCGTTTCACGCCCTCCATGTGAGTGATATGCGTCTTTTCCTATCATCGGCCTGTACCTGTGGATATTCCACGCGGCGGGACGCGCACGGACTCCACAATGGCGCCATGAACATCAACAGCACGAGCAGCAGCTCCACCGTCCCCGCGCCCCGCGAGGCAGGCGAGGCAGGCAAGGCGGGCGAGTGGGCCGTCGTCGCCGAGCACTTCGCCACCGCCGACGCCACCGCACTGCGCCGCGCGTACTACGCGGAAGTCGCCGGCCGGTACTGGAAACGGTCCGTCACCGAGGCCGAGATCGACGAGGGCCTGCGGGACGACCCGGACGACGGGCTCGTCCCGCCGACGGGCCGGTTCGTCGTCGGCCGCCTGGACGGCAGGCCCCTGGCGTGCGGCGGCATACGGCTGCTCGACCCCGTCACCGCCGAGCTCACCAGGGTGTACGTGGACCCTGCCGCCCGCGGAACCGGCGGCGGGGCGGCGCTGCTCGCCGTCCTGGAGGACGAGGCCCGCGCGCTGGGCGCCGAGCGGGTCCGGCTCGACACCCGGTCGGACCTGGTGGAGGCCCGGGCGTTGTACGCGCGGCACGGGTACGCGGAGATACCGGCGTACAACGCGGGCCAGTACGCGGAGCACTGGTTCGAAAAGCCCCTGGTCTGAGCCTCGTCTGAGCCCGGCCCGAGTCCTTCCTGCCCGCCCGTCGGGGTCAGTGCGCGGCGTGGTCCCGGCGCGGCGCGGAGTCGTAGGGCTCCTCGGCGTCGGATCCGCAGAGCTCCGCGTTGATCTCCTTGACCAGCTTGACCAGGTCGGTCGGGCGGTCCGGGCCCCACCAGTCGCCGAGCAGCTCGGCCAGCGACTCCTCGCGGGCCTCGGCCAGCTTCTCGGCGTACTCCTGACCGCGCGCGGTCAGGACGAGCGGCAGTCCCTCCCGAACGGCCAGTCCGCGCTCCTCGACCTGGCGGGCGGCGTCCGTGATCACCTTCAGCGGCACGGTGGTCCGTTCCGCGAGCATCGAAGGCTCGGCCGAGCCGTACTTCTTGATCCGCAGCAGCAGCCAGCTGGCCGCGGGCAGCAGGTCGAAGCCGGCCTTTGCGGTGATCTTCTCGTAGACGTGGCGGCGCCCCTCACGGGTCCCGAGGACGGTCAGCGCGCGGGCGACCTCGTCGCGGGAGGAGCGGTGGACGGGGTTGGAGGCGAGGGTCTCGGTGACGTCGGGGGCGGTGACCGAGCCGCGGAGCACGTCCTCCTTGAGGAACCAGGCGACGACGAAGGCGATGAGGACGACGGGCACGGCGTAGAGGAAGACGTCGGTGATGGAAGAGGCGTACGCGTCGAGCACGCGGGGCTGCAGAGCGGCGGGCAGCCGTTCGATGGCCCGTGGATCGGCCTCCACCAGCGCGGCCGAACCGGGCGGAACCGGAAGCCCGGCGAAGGCGGTGGCGAGCTTTCCGTCGAGCCGGTTGGTGAACACCGTGCCGAAGATCGCAACACCGAAGGAGGCGCCGATGGAGCGGAAGAACGTGGCACCGGAGGTGGCGACGCCGAGATCGGCGTAGCTGACGGCGTTCTGCACGACCAGCACCAGCACCTGCATGACCAGACCCAGCCCGGTACCGAACACGAAGAAGCAGATGCTCATCTCCCAGGTGCCGCTGGTGCGCTCCAGCTGGTGCAGCAGGAGCAGCCCGATCGCGGTCACGGCCGTGCCCGCGATCGGGAAGACCTTCCACCGTCCGGTGCGGCTGACGATCTGGCCGGAGGCGGTGGAGGAGATCAGCATGCCGAGCACCATCGGCAGCATGTGCACGCCGGACATGGTGGGCGAGACGCCCTGGACCACCTGGAGGAAGGTCGGCAGGTAGACCATCGCGCCGAACATCGCGAAACCGACGACGAAGCTGATCACCGAGCAGAGGGTGAAGGTGCGGATCCTGAACAGCCCCAGCGGCAGGACGGGTTCGACGGCCCGCCGCTCGACGAGGAGGAAGGCGGCGAGCAGCCCGGCGCCGAGGACGGCCAGGCCGATGATCCGGGTCGAGCCCCAGCCCCAGGTGCCGCCGAGGGAGGCGACGAGCACGAGGCAGGTGGCGACGCAGGCGATGAGGAACGTGCCGAGGTAGTCGATGGTGTGCTTCGAGCGGCGCGCCGGGATGTGCAGGGCCGCGGCGATGACGGCGAGCGCGACGAGACCGATGGGGAGGTTGATGTAGAAGACCCAGCGCCAGGACAGGTTGTCGACGAACAGGCCGCCCAGCAGCGGTCCGAGGACGCTGGTCGCGCCGAAGACGGCGCCGAAGAGCCCCTGGTACTTGCCGCGCTCGCGGGGCGGGACGATGTCGCCGACGATCGCCATCGACAGCACGATCAGTCCGCCGCCGCCCAGGCCCTGCAGGGCGCGGAACCCGATGAGCTGCGGCATGTCCTGGGCGATCCCGCACAGCGCCGATCCGATGAGGAAGAGCACGATGGCGCCCTGGTACAGCTTCTTGCGTCCGTACTGGTCGCCGAGCTTGCCCCACAGCGGTGTGGCGGCGGTGGAGGCGAGCATGTAGGCGGTGACGACCCAGGACAGGTGGGCCATGCCGCCCAGCTCGCTGACGATCGTCGGCAGGGCCGTGGAGACGATGGTCTGGTCGAGGGCGGCGAGGAGCAGGCCGAGCAGCAGCGCGCCGATGGAGACGAGGACCTCGCGGGAGGTGTGTTCGGCGGCCGGGCCGGACTTCTGCGGTTGGGGAGCGGGTTCCGCGGCGTCCGTGGTCACGTCCTGAGCCATCCGTTCCTCCTCGGGCCGGATCAACATGTCCATCCTGAGCGGTGTGGCCGGATATGGCCTCTCGGGCGGGTTGGGCAGGCCCCGGAGGGTCTGCATAATCGCAGGCAATGGCCAGGGAGGGATTCCAGTTGAGCGCTGAGCGCTGTCCAGAATGCGGCGCCGTGGGCGTCGACTGCGGGTGCGCGCCGGTGGCCGGTTTCGAGCCACTGCGCATCCGTCCGTACGTGACGCTTCCCCACCCCGGCCAGTCCGACGACCCGCCGCCCCCGCAGCCGGTGCGGGGCGTGGTGGCCGGTGCCGGGACGGGCGGGTACGCCCGTCCTGCCGAGGCGCCGCCGGGGGACGACACCCCCGCGTACGGCATACCCGTGGCCTGGCCGGACACGCCGCCGCAGGCGCTCTGGCCGGCCGAGACGGTCCAGCTCCGGGCGGCCACCCCGGCAGCCGGCCCGAGGGGCGGGGGGAGGGGAGGGGGAGGGGGCCCCGAGAAGCGGACCGGCCCGTCCCGCCGACGTCGGCTCCCGACGGTCCTGGCCGGCGCCGGCACGGTGGTCGCCGTCGGCACGGCGGCCCTGGCGCTGGGGATGCTCCCGCGCTCCGGTGACAGCGACACCGTCCTGCTGGACGCCAAGCCCACCGCGCCCGCCGCGAGCCTGGCTCCGGCCGGCCCGACGCAGCCGGCCGCCACGAGCAGCCCGTCCCGCTCGGCCTCGGCCTCGGCTTCGCCGTCACCGAGCGCCTCCAAGTCGGCGTCCACCTCCGCCTCGCCCACCGCCTCCCGCAGCTCGGCACCCCCGTCCCCGACCCCGTCGGGGAGCACCAGCAGCAGCAAGCCGAGCGCCCCGGCACCACCCCCGCCTGCGCCGACGCTGCGCTACGGGGACTCGGGTCCGGAGGTGGAGAAGATGCAGCGGCTGTTGGCGGCGCGGGGCTACTACCGCGGGAAGTTCAACGGAAAGTTCGACGACCGGACGGAGAGGGCCGTCTCGGATTTCCAGTGGCAGAACGAGATCGACGAGGACTGGGGCGTCTACGGTCCGGCGACCCGTCGGGCGCTGGAGGGCACGGGCTGATTCCTCACGGAGTGGCGCAGACCGCCCAATGTTTTGTATCGTATAGAAACAAAGTGGTTCCGCCCGCACTCCCTGACCGGTGGGCGGAGCCGCTTGTTCTCTTTCCCGCCCCGTCTGGAGCACCGCCGATGTCGGCCAGCACCACCACCGCACCCGTCGTCCTCACCGCCAAGGCCCTGCTCCTGGACATGGACGGCACCATCGTCAACTCCGACGCGGTGGTCGAGCGCTGCTGGCGCGACTGGGCGGTGTCGCACGGGCTGGATCCGCAGGAGGCCCTCAAGGTGGTCCACGGCCGCCAGGGGTACGCCACGATGGCCATCCTCCTGCCGGAGCGCCCGATGGAGCTCAATTACGCCGAGAACATCGAGATGCTGGCCCGCGAGACCGCCGACACCGACGGTGTGGTCCCGGTCGGCGGAGCCGCGGAGTTCATGGCGGCGATCGGCGGGCTGCCGCACGCTCTGGTCACCTCCGCCGGCGCGGCCCTGGCCACGGCCCGGATGACCGCCGCGGCCCTGCCGATGCCCGAGGTGAGGGTCACGGCCGAGTCGGTCCAGGCCAGCAAGCCCGACCCCGAGGGGTTCCTCAAGGGCGCCGCCGAACTGGGCGTGGACCCCGCCGACTGCGTCGTCTTCGAGGACTCCGCAGCAGGCATCGCCGCGGGCCTGGCTGCGGGCATGCGCGTGATCGGCATAGGCCCCCGGGCCGCGGCCCACGCCCCGACGGCCCACGTCCCCGACCTCACCTCGGTGCGCGTGACCGCCACCGTCGAGGGCTCGATCCACCTGACGCTGACGCCGGGGGCCTGAGGGGGCTCGGGGCGGGGGCGAGCTCAGGGCGGAGCGGAGCGGGGGCTTTGTACTCCGCGTCGGGAGGGCGTCCGGGGGCTTCCCGGCAGTCCACTGTCCTTCCGTGTCGTGCCGGTCCCTCAAGGGCGCTCCCTGCGGTCGCGTCGCTTCGCGATGGCCTTCGGCCACCCTTGACCGACCGGCCCGCCCCGGAACGCCATAAGACTGCCGGGAAGCCCCCGAAGGAACGGTCAGGGGGTTCATGTTCCGAGCAGGTCCGATCAGAGATCCCGGCCGGCAGTCTGTGTCCAGCCACACCCCGGCCCGGCAGGGGCACCGGTCCGGGCCGGTGAGCGGGTTGTGGGGAGGGGCACCGCCCCATCTAGGGTCCGTATGACCCCCGTCCCGGGTCCGGGCAGGGTCAACCTGCACCAGACGGTGAGCAGATGCCCGTTCCGGTGGCCGTGGGGCCGCGGACGTGCCCCGTCGGTACGCGGTGCTCCCGGATTGGCGTCCGCTGGTCGGCTGCCCGCCCCCCTACTGCCCCACCCGCCCGTCGATCCGCTCGCGCAGGAAATCGGCATGGCCGTTGTGGCGGGCGTACTCCTCGATCATGTGGACCAGGACCTCGCGGAGCTCCATCGGCTGTCCGTCGCTGTCGCCCGCGACGTCCAGGTCGGGAGCCTCGGCCACCAGCCGTTCCGCGAAGGCGACCTCGGCCCGCCAGGTGGCCCAGGCGTCCGCGACCACCGCCGGGTCGGCCACTGCCTGCGTGAAGTCGGCCGCCGGGTCCTGAGCCGAGCGGTAGTGGCGTCGTACGTCCTCGCCCGCCATCACCTGGCGGAACCAGTACTGCTCCACTCCTGCCAGGTGCCGTACGAGCCCCAGCAGGGAGAGGTTCGACGGCTCCACCGAGCGGCGGGCCATCGCCTCGGCGTCGAGTCCGGAGCACTTCAGCTCCAGCGTCAGCCGCTGGTCGCGCAGGTAACCGGCGAGGACGGCGCGTTCGCCCCGGAAGCCGCCATCGGTGCGGGTGTCCTCGTCGGGGTGGACGAACATGTTGGACCAGCCGAAGCGTCGTTCGGGCGCGGAGTCAGTACTGTCGGTCACGCCCGCGAGCGTGCCCCGTGCGTCCGCCTCACGCAACGGGATATCCCCGCGCCCGGTCCGCACTCCCGTCAGCCCGCGATGGCCTCGTACAGCGAGAACGCCGCCAGCGCCGCCATCACACCCGCCGCGACCTTCGTGATCAGGCGCAGCGGCACGTACTTCATGAGGGTCTTGCCGCCCAGGATGCCGATGCCCGCGACGGCCCAGAGGGCGAGGACGGCGCCGATGCCGACCGAGACGGGGTTGTCGTAGCGTGCGGCGAGGTTGGCGGTCATGATCTGGGTCAGGTCGCCGAACTCGGCCACCAGGATCAGCATGAATCCGGCCCCGGAGACCTTCCAGAAGGACTGGTCGGCAGGTGCCTTGACCTCGTCGTCCCCGTCGCTCTTCTTCAGGAGGAGCATGGCCGCGCCCGCGAGGAAGAGGACACCGACGACGGCCTGGACGAGCCGGTGCGGGAGGAGGGTCAGCACGCTGCCGGCGGCGATGGCGAGCGCGACGTGTACGGCGAAGGCGGCGGCGACGCCGGCGAAGACGTACGAGGCGCGGTAGCGGGTGCCGAGCATCAGGCCGGCGAGGGCCGTCTTGTCGGGGAGCTCCGCGAGGAAGACGACTCCGAAGGCGATCGCCGTGACGGTGATGCTGAAGGTGCTGCTGAACACGGGGGCGGAACCTCAATCGGTCGGGCAGGACGCCATCGATACCGAGAGACCTGGGGTGTTTCAGGGGTCGCTTCGGCTCGACGGCGCCCTGACTGGGTCCACGCACCCGTGTGTGGCGGGTGCAGATGGACCGGAACAGGACACTGCGGCCGAAGGTCTCGCTGGCCGGCCGCTGCGCGCGGCCTGCCTCCGGGCGCCGGCTGGGGTGACCCAGCAGTATGTCGACGGTCCGGCGAAGAGCTACTCCCCTTCTGCTCCCCCAGAATACGCGACGGCCCCCATCGCCCGAAATAGGCCCTTGGTCCTGTCGTGGTTCCGCCGTGATCGCCGCACCCGGCCCGCCCGCCCGGCCGCGCCTGCCCCACCTTCTTGCGGAAGTGCAACTTCCGATTAATTCCGGGGAGTTGTCCGCGCACGCATGTGACGTGCTCATGTCGCAAGCCTGTAACCTTGCGCCCGCCGCCACGCAATCTGGCGCCGCCACCATGGCCGCGCCCCTCCGGGGCTGACCGGCCACACCCCCCCCACCCAGGGAGCCCCCTCATGGCCCTCATATCCACTGTCTACGCGCGTCGAATCGGCATGCTCGCGTCAGCAGCCACGCTCGCCGCCCTCACCTCCCTCGTGACCGCGCCCGTCGCCCAGGCCGCCCCGCCGACCCCCATCAGCGCCGCGGCAGCCCGCTCCTACCTCGCCACGGTCACCCCGAAGACCGAAGGCTCCCTCAGCGGCTACAGCCGCAGCCTCTTCCCGCACTGGAGCACCGTCTCCGGCACCTGCAACACCCGCGAGACGGTCCTCAAGCGCGACGGCGTCAACGTCGTCACCGACTCGGCCTGCGCCTCCGTGAGCGGCAGCTGGTACTCCGAGTACGACGGCGCCACCTGGACCGCCGCCGCCGACCTCGACATCGACCACGTCGTTCCGCTCGCCGAGGCCTGGCGCTCCGGGGCCAGCTCCTGGACCACCTCCCAGCGCCAGCAGTTCGCCAACGACCTCACCCGCCCGCAGCTCATCGCGGTCACCGACAACGTCAACCAGGCCAAGGGCGACCTCGACCCGGGCAAGTGGCTGCCGCCGCGGACCGCCTACCGCTGCACGTACGCCCGCATGTGGGTCCAGGTGAAGCAGTACTGGGCTCTGAGCATGGACTCGGGCGAGAAGACGGCCCTGGTGAACATCCTCAACGGCTGCTGATCCGCCCCGGGCCGGCCCGGCGGCCCGGCCGGCCCCTGCCCCTTCACCCGGCCTTTCCCCCGCCAGGGGGAGGCCGCGTCCCCCTTCCCCGTCGTACCGTGATCGAAGGGGCTACGGAGGAGGGGGAGTTGCATGGCCGGATTGCGTCTGGGGCCGCTGCTTCGCTATGTCGACTGGGACACGGGCGGTTCGGCCACGATATGGGTCGAGGCCGACCGTCCGTGCACGGCCGAAGTGCGCTGCGCCGACGGGGCCGCCGGCAGCGTGCGTACCTTCCAGGTCGCCGGGCACCACTACGCCCTGGTGCCGGTGACGGGCCTGACCCCGGGGAGCACCACGGCGTACGAGGTGCTGCTCGACGGCGTGCAGGTCTGGCCGCCGGCGGGGACGGCCTTCCCGCCGAGCACGATCACGACGCCCGCCGTCGCGGCGGCCGGGCGGCCGGCCCCGGGGCTGCGGGTGACGTTCGGGTCGTGCCGGCAGGCTGCGCCGCCGGCCGGCCGGCACGGGCCGCACGGTCCGGACGCCCTCGACACCCTCGCGGCGCGACTGGCCGCCGATCCGGACGAGGTGCGGCCGGATGTGCTGCTCCTGCTGGGCGACCAGGTGTATGCGGACCAGCTGTCCCGCGAGACCAGAAAGTGGATCGCGGCCCGCCGGGACCTACGGGATGCGCCCGGCGCGCAGGTCGCGGACTACGAGGAGTACACGCGGCTGTACTACGAGTCCTGGCTCGACCCGGAGATCCGCTGGCTGCTCTCCACCGTCCCCAGCCTGCAGATATTCGACGACCACGATGTCGTGGACGACTGGAACACCAGCGCGGCCTGGCTGGCGCAGATGCGGGCGACGCCGTGGTGGCAGGAGCGGGTGCTCAGCGGGCTGATGTCGTACTGGGTGTACCAGCACCTGGGCAATCTCTCGCCGACCGAGCTCGCGGCCGACCCGCTGTACGCGGCCGTGCGCAAGGCCCCGGACGGTACGGATGCGCTGCGGGCCTTCGCCGCCGCGGCGGATGCGGATCCGGGCTCGGTGCGCTGGAGCTACCGGCGTGACTTCGGCCGGTCGCGGCTGCTGATGGTGGACACGCGTGCGGCGCGTGTGCTCGCGGAGGACGGGCGGGCCATGCTCGATCCGGCGGAGCAGCAGTGGCTCCGCGACAACGCCCTGGCCGGGCACGGCGGTTACGACCACCTCCTCATCGGTTCGTCACTGCCGTGGCTGATGCCGCCGCTGATACACGACGCGGAGGTGTGGAATGCCGCGCTGTGCCGCGGTGAGCGGGGGCCTCGGTGGGCGCGCATCGGGGAGGATCTGCGGCGGCGCAGCGATCTGGAGCACTGGGCGGCGTTCCCGGCCTCGTTCGCGGCGCTCAGTGATCTGATCGAGGAGGTCGGGACGGGGCCGCGGGCTCCGGCGACGGTGTGCGTACTGTCCGGGGACGTGCATCACGCGTACGTGGCCGAGCCCCGAATACCCAGTACGGCGCGGGTGTTCCAGTTGACGTGCTCGCCGGTGCACAACTCGATCCACACGGTGGTGAAGTGGGGCTTCCGGCTGGGCTGGTCGCGGGTGGGGCGGTGGCTGGGGCGCGGGTTCTCGCGGCACGGGCGGACCGGGCGTCCGCCGCTGAGCTGGCGCCGTACGGATGGGCCGTGGTTCGGGAACCAGCTGATGACGCTGGCGCTGGCGGGCCGGTCGGCCCGGCTGCGGCTGGACCAGGCGCACAAGGCCCGGAAGGGACAGCAGCGGGCCCGGCTGGTGACGGTGCTGGACCGCGAGCTGACGGCGGCGGACTGAGCGAAACAGGGCGGGTGGCACGACGGACGCGAAAGCCGCACACCACAACTCAGGCGGACGGACGGGACTGACACACTGTGGGCCCGGGAAACCCCCGGGCATACGGCGCACCAACGCCAGGCGTACGCTGTATGGCTGTCAAGCCGCCCCTGCCGCTCCCCCGCGACGTCGCGGCGCTTCATGCCGAAGCACGTCAATCGGACTGGGGAGTCCCGCTTTGTTTGAGACTCTGGGGTCGCTGACCACGAGCCCATGGATCTACGCCGTGGTGGCGCTGTCCGTCGTGCTCGACGTCTTCCTGCCGGTGCTGCCGAGCGGGGTTCTGGTGATCACCGCTGCTGCGGCTGCGGCGGCCGCCGGGGCGGCCGGGCCGGTGCCGGTTCCGGCGCAGGTGCCGGACATCCTGGCTCTGCTGGTGATCGCCACGACCTCGTCGGTACTGGGTGACATGGCCGCGTTCCGGCTGGCCCGGCGCGGTGGGGCCCGGCTGGACCGCGCCATCGCCCGGTCCCGGCGGCTGACCCGGGCCCAGGAACGCCTGGGCGCGGCCCTGGCCCGCGGCGGCGGCGCCCTCGTGGTGATCGCCCGCTTCGCCCCGGCCGGCCGCTCGGTGGTGTCCCTGGGTGCGGGCAAGACCCACCGCAAGGTCATGGAGTTCCTGCCCTGGTCAGTGCTGGCCGGTATGGCCTGGGCCGGGTACAGCGTGGCCCTGGGCTATTTCGGCACCCAGTGGCTCGGCGCCGCCTGGCTCGGCACGGCGGTCTCCGTGATCGCCCTCTTCGCCGCGGGTGCTCTGGCGGCCTTCGTCGTCCGCCGCCCCGCTGCGACACCGGCGTAGCGCGCAGCCCTCCCGTACCGATTCCCCCGGGCGGAGCAGCGGCTCACCCGTTCACCCGGCCCCGATCGCCGCCCCGGGCCAGGGCTCCTAGCGTCCACCACACGGTGCGCACCGAATCCGCGTCACATCCGTGGCCTGGTCGTGCCGTTTCGAGGAGCCCGAGGAGTTCTCTCCATGCCCGCCAAGCCGCTCGCCCAGCTGCCGAACCGCCGCCTCCTTGCCAGGGTCGCGGCCGCGACCCTCGTGCTCAGCGCTGCCGCTCCGCTCACGCTCGCCCACGCCGCATCCCCGTCCGCCGGCGTCTCCCCCACCGCCGTCGCAC
This sequence comes from Streptomyces sp. NPDC002209, assembly GCF_042890265.1. Lineage (NCBI taxonomy): Bacteria > Bacillati > Actinomycetota > Actinomycetes > Kitasatosporales > Streptomycetaceae > Streptomyces > Streptomyces sp. NPDC002209. The sequence goes on from NZ_JBIARX010000001.1 coordinate 601,351, forward strand.
CCGGGGGCAGGGTCAGCCTGAACGTCACCGGCTGCGGGACCAAGACCGGCCTTGCCTCGTCCACCGCCTTCGGCGACGTGCGTCTGACCCCGGGCAACCTCGAGGCCACCAACCTGTTCGGCAACGCCACCGTGTTCGGCAACGCCAACGCGGGCGCGCACTCGGTCACCTTCGAGTGCGGTGGCGCCGGCGGCCAGCGCGTCACCGTCTCCCTCCAGGTCACCACGGGCGCGGCCCGCGGCGGGCTGGGCGGCAGCATCGGCGCGATGAGCCCCGGTCAGATCGCCCTGGGCGGCACGATGGCCGCAGGCGCACTGGGCACCGGCGTCTGGGTACTGCGCCGCCGCTCCCGCATGTCCTGACGGGCCGAGCCGCCGCACGAGCCCCCCGGGGGGGCGGCCGTACCGGGACCCCAGCACAGAACGGAGCGAACCTAGGCGGTGGCGGTGGCGGTGGCCGCGCCCCTGACCTGCAGCCCGTCCAGCAGGTCCCGCGTGGCCTCGGCGATCGCCTCCACGGCGGCCTCGAAGACCTCCTGATTGTGCGCGGCGGGCGCCCGGAACCCGGACACCTTGCGCACGTACTGCAGTGCGGCGGCGCGGATCTCCTCCTCGGTGGCCTTGGCGGGGATGGCGGGCGGGCGCAGGGTCTTAATGGAACGGCACATACCCCCACTATCCCGCTACCGGGGCAGCTCGGCCCCGGACAATTTCATGATCAAACCGGCTTGCAGTCGCGCCCGCAGCACGGGATCCGTGACCTCGTCGAGCAGCTCGACGGCCTGCTGCAGGGCGGCGGCGGCCCGCCGGTCCTCCCGCAGGGAGGCGGTCTGATCGGCCATGTGCCTGAGCGCGATGTCGGCGCGCCGGTGAAACAGCTGCCCGACGAGTGTGACGACGACGCCGACCGAGCTCATGACCACGCCGAGGTAGAGATCCCCGCTGCTCTCGGCCTTCCACACGGCCAGTGCCACCCCGAGCAGCAGTATGGCGGCGCCGGCCCCGGCGAACCGCTGGCTGGTGGCGAAGCTGCTGCGCGCCTGCGTCAGCCCGTACGCGTAGTACTCCACGAGCACGGACGTGAACTCGGCGTCCCCGCGCCCCTCCCGCCCGGCCGGCATCCCCCCGACATCGGCGTACTTCGGGTCCCCGCCCTCCGCCGCCGGCTCCGCCACCCGCGCCAGCAACCGGGCCCGCTCATCATCCCGCCGCCGCTCGAACTCCTCCCTGGCCCTGCGGTCCAGTACGACGTACGCCGCGCCGCCGGCCGCGATCGCCAGCAACACGACACCCCCCACCACCCACTCGCCCATCCCCCGACGATCCCCGCGCCCCCACACCCCGTCAAGGCCCCCACAACCCAACGAACTGCCCGTCCACAGCGGGCCGTTCCCATGGCCACCCGGCTGACCGAAACGATGCCGCCCTGCCACGTGAACGCCCACGCAAGGGCGCGCCGAGCCCACGAAAAGGTCCGCACGCGCACACGGGAGGCATCTGGCTCTACGGCTACAGGGCCGGCCCGTGATGGTCATCGGCAGCAGTGCATGAGGGTCGGACGCGGCTCGGCAGAACCCCCTGCGCGGGCAACCTCACCCGACACCACCACGAGCCCCCCCCGGCCAACCCCCGCGCCACGCAATCGCGGTACCCCACGAACCCACGCCACGCACGACGAAGGCCCCCCGCCATGATCGGCGAGGGGCCTTCGTGCTGGTGGGCGTGGACGGTTTCGAACCGCCGACATCTGCTTTGTAAGCTCGCCCGGCCCCCACCAGCCACCCGCCGGCCCAAGGCCACGACGCCTCTGCGTGGCCACCCGAAACTGTCAGTGGCCACCCGCGTTGATGTCAGCCATGGATGTCAGACGACCGCTCACCACCAGGCCCACTTCTTCTTGCGCAGCTCCCGCATTTTGGCTTGAGCTTCCTTTGCCTGCACCTGCGCGCCACCCTGTCGAGTCCAGCGGCCCTGATGCTTGGCGCACTGGCCGCTCCCGACGATCGCCTTGTTCCGACATCGACCTCCGCGCTTAGTCACCGCGCCGCACCTCGGTTGCGTCACCTGGCTCCCTCCCGCTCCCTCAACGTGGACACCTCACGCACGCTGCCGGAAGTGCCAAGTGGCAGGAAGGGCGCACAGGGACGCGCCAGGAGTACGAGGGGCACACACAGCCGACTCAGAGCACTAGTTTGGAAGATCGCTTACGCACCTACCCACCGAGCAGCCACCCCACTGACCTGCACGTTCCCACCCGCCTCCCCGCCCCTCCCCGAGATTCCCCGTCAAAGGCCTCCTGCACGGGCACGCGGGGGACACGGCCCGACGGGCCTTGAGGGAGGTAGTGACGGTGGGCCGTGAGAGGCCGCGGCGCCCTTCCCCCAGGCGCTCAGGCTGCGACTTCGCCGGGGTTCTCGTCCTCATCCTCGTCATCCGAGGAGCCGCCCCGCTCGTAACCTGCAACGGGAACAACGCGCCCGTCAGCAAGGGTCCGCGTGTGCCCGACTACCGGGTGCTTGACGGGGGATTTCCGTGGCTCGTCCACGGCCGCAGGGTCGGCGACCGACCCGGTGTCCTCGGCATCCTCAGTGGCGTTCTGTTCCATGGCCTTCCTGGCGACCACGACAACGACGGCCAGGGCCATGCCGCCCAGGGCGATGCCTGCGGCGAGGACCTTCCCCTTGTGCTTCCCGTACAGATTCTTCGTCTTCTCGACGAAGGTGGTGGGTTCGCCATCCTCGGGCGTGGAGTCATTCACGGCACACATCTACCGGACCCATCCCTCACCTGTCAGGTAATCACCCGACATCGCCCGATCAAGTTCAGTAGCTCGGTTTTGCGGGCCGTCCGCTCCACGTCCCCAGCGATATCCTCCGCCCGCCGCTCTAGCGATCGACAGGGATCTCGTAGACGATCTCGCACAACGCGGTGGGGATGACGATGTCAGCCGTCTCCACGGGCCGCCCTTGGTCGCTGTAGTAAGTCCGCCGGATGTGCGTGACCAGAGCGGCCTTCTGGATCCCGAGAAGCGATGCCTCCTCGGCGCTCGCCGGCCGAGGCTCCGGCTGCTCCACGGCGTGGCTGACCGTGATCCCGATCTCGGCCATCCGGTTCACGACGCCGGCCCCCGCATGCGGCCCGCCCTCTGGCAGCACGACGACTGTGCCGCCGGTCAGCCCGTACGGCTCCCAACTCGTCGACAACTGCACCGGCCGACCATCACCCAGAAACTCGTAGACCGTGCGCACGCACAGGTCACCCTCGGCGATACCAAGTCGCGCCGCGATCTCGGCCGGAGCCGGCACCTTCGCCTCGGTCCGGCTCTCCCAGTTCCCCTGCTTGCCCAGCGCCCGCATGTCCGCGCGGAACGGTGAACCGTCCGGCTGCTCCCTGGCAGAGGACCGGACCACCCGTACGCGCTGCCGCGGCTCGGCCACATACGTCCCGGACCCCGCACGCCCCTCCAGCACTCCCTGGGAAATCAGGAGCTCCTGTGCCCTGCGGACCACGTTCTCGCCGACACCGCACTCCTCAGCGATCTGGGCACGCGACGGAAGCCGATCTCCGGCCGTCCACACGTGCTCCGCGATCCGCTGCCGCAGGACGTCGGCGATGCGGAGATAAGGCGGCTGCTCAAGCATGTGGAAAATCTAGTCCACTAGCTCTAATCTAGTTAACTAGCTTCACTCAACGTGATCAGTCGGCGACGGAGGCCCTGTGCCCGCTTCAGAAGCAAGGGCAAAGGATCTCGCCGCCCGGTTGTCGGCCCTCGGCCTGACAACACGCGTGGAGCCGCACGCCAACTACACGTCGATCGAAGCGGAGGTACCGGAAGCGCTGCCCGCCGAATCGTGGCGGGAGGTCTTGGAAGTGGTGGCGGAGGCCGACCGATTCGGTCTCGTCGCCAGCAGCTTGACCGGCCGCACCCTCTGGGCCGCCATAAACAAAGCGGTCCCCGCGACGGGCGATGTCCGGGGACCTGGCCGTCAGCGATAGGAGCTGATCAGCGTGCACAACCGTATGGGCCCCACCACCGCCCGCACCAGTGGGCCGCAATTCCTCGCACTCTCCTATGCCACGCACGCGAGGACCACCTTCAGGTCGAGCTCGTGCGCGATCGGCACACACTCCGAATGCGCCCAGTCGTCCCCCGCAACGGCGCCCGTTGGCGTCCCTGTGATCTACGAGGCCTGCGCCTGCTCCTGCCACACCCCGAACAAACCGTCGGAACCGCGGCAGGTGAACCAGTGAGGGCCCCCAGCGGCGCACTCGCCACGAACATCGAGATCACCTCAGACAGCGTCCAGCGCGGCGACGTTATCCAGATCGGCGGCCAGCCGTGCCGCGTAGCCGACCTCGTCCAACTCCCCGCCGGTGCAAAGCGGCTGTTCTTCGAGACGGGTGAGACACTCACGATGCACGCAGGGAGCCGACTCATCGCCCTCCGAATGATGAGGAAGTGGTGACCCGGCCCATGCCTTCCCGCCGCCACGCCATCGCCGACGATCTCCGCCACCAGATCTCATCGGGCCATTTCCAACCCGGCGAACGCCTCCCCTCCGAGGCCCAACTCGCCACCCGCTACACGGTCAGCACGCCAACCCTCCGCTGCGCCCTCGCACTCCTCCAAGGCGAAGGCCTGGTCGAGAAGATCCACGGCAGCGGCAACTTCGTCCGCCGCCCCCTCCGCAGGACCACGTACGTCGGCGGCGTCGGCACGTCACCAATCCCGCCCCTACGAGCAACCGTCCGCACCACGAACCTCGAAGCGCACGGCGAACTGCCCGCCCTTCTGAACGTCCCAGCCCTCAGCCCACTGACTGAGCTCTTCTACGTGACCCACGACGGGAAGGCGCCTCACAGCCTGGCCCGCATCTACGTCCCTCGAGAGCTGGCGCCAGTCGGCTGTCCCTCGCCCGAGCAGATGCGAGCGCGCTTGGCAGACCTCCACCCACCGCTGTCCGAGATCCAAGAACGACTCGGCGCCCGCCTCCCAACCCAAGACGAGTCAACGGCCCTTCGGATCAGCACGTCCCTGCCGGTCCTCTCGCTCACCCGCGTGGCAACCGACACCACCGGCCGCGTGGTCGAGGTAGCCCGCATAGTCCTCCCCGGCGACAGAGCGGACGCTCTCTTTACCACCCGCCTCACGACCGACGAGGGGACCCCAACGGAATGACTCCGAGCAACGGACTGCGCCTGCTCCCCTGGACGGGCCCCGACGACAAGCCCTGTTACCTGAGCACCGATGACACCGCCGGATACCTGTCCCGCCTGGCCGACCACGCCGAAGACATGCAGCTCGAGCTAGGGGCCGAGTTCCTGGACCATGCCGTTGAAGTCCTATCCGATGCGGACTCAGACCCAGAGGAACTCCGCCTCCTGGCAACAGACCTGACCGTAGCCCTCCGAGACACTCTCCGCGTAGCTACCAGCCGCGGCGACCGCCTCCTCCACCCAGCCCACCCCGAAGGACTCCCAGCGCACCTCAGCTAACAGAACTCGCACGAGACAACGAAGCGGCCCCAGAGTCAATCTGGGGCCGCTCTCATATGACGCACACGGCTCCGGAGGCCCCGTGCGTCCCGCGCGTTTCGGCAGGTCAGGGACTCGAACCAGTCAGAGCCGGTCTCGTCGGTCCACAAAGGGGCCGCGGCTTCCGCTGCGCTCTACGCATGAGGGAAACTTTGCTTGAGCCACTGCTGTACGGAGTCCACCGTCGTTCGTCCCTGCTGGCGGAGCGCGTCGATGATGTCCCGCCCGCACACCAGGGCAATGGGGTGGCCGTCCTCGTGGACTTCGTCCTGCACCTGCTTGTTGAAGAACGAAGTAGTGACCAACACGCCGAAGTTCCGGTGTCGGATCCGGGAGATCAGCCGGGAGACCTCACGGACTCCCACGGAGTTGTCCGCGGCATAGCACTTGGCCTCAAGGGCAAAGTCGATCGCTATCCGGTTCGCCACAGGTCCCAGGACGTAGGTACCGATGGCGTCCCGACCACCGTCACGGCTCGGCCGGGTCACGTCAACTGCGCCCGTGCTCGGTGCGATGAGCCGCCAGATCGCTACCGCACAAGCTTCGAAATCGTACTCGCGGCCGCGGAAGTACTCCCGGATCGCCTCCAGCATGGCCCTGCCAGCAGCGTCTTCCGGCAGCTGGTCCGCCTTGGAGCGGATCGTGGTCGTTGTAGGAGCCAGGAGGGGGCGGTAGACCCGGCTTTCAGCCCAGGTTTGCCACGCAGCGGGGCAGTCACCGTCCAGTGGATCCCCGCCGGCCAGCAAGTGCTGGATCCAGCTGCGCGGAACCCGGTCCACGTCAAGCACGGTGAAGTGGGCGCGGTAGTTCTGGAAGCGCTTGCCCGCGGTGGCCCTCCAGATGGCGGCGAGCTCGTCGTCCGAGGTCATCGTAGGACCGCCGGGCGCCAGGAGCCCGCGAAAGAGCACTGAACGCCCCGTCCTAGCAGCCTTCTCGAACAGGAGGAACGGGGGCACCTTGGCCCTGACGGCTGGGGTCTCGTGGGAGGCAGCGAAGACATCGCGCAGCAGAACGTTGCCCGAGCGCGAGGTCTCGTGAAGACGCTGCCCCGGCTTCCTATTGTCGCCGTAGTAGGTGAAGGTCCCGGTCTGCACATCCAAGTAGTCGGGCCAGTCCACCTCTCGGCCGCTGGTGTAGAGGACGGCCAGCTTCACCGTGCGATTGGCCGGGGAGCCGGCGTACCGGAAGCCGCCTTGGTTGCCGATCCCCTTTATGAGCCTGGACATCGGGTCGTCACCGGAGTTGCCGCTCGTCCCGCCGGCATAGAGCGCATCGACTTGAAGGTCGGCGGTCTCCAAGTCGGAGAACGCCACCTGCGGCACAGCTTCGACAGGGAGGGTCATGTTCCTAGGTCTACCAGGCTCCGCTGACAGGGGATCGGCTGGCAGCCCCTTTCAAGTCCGGGCTGTCAGTGGGGGAACGTAGGATCCTTGCCCACTGCCGGACGATCTTGGGGGATGGTTGATGGAGCCGTTGCGAGTGATGGACCTCTTCGCCGGGTGCGGCGGATTCTCAGAGGGCTTCCGCTCCTACGCCGCGGGTGGTGACGGGTCTCGAGTGGCGTTTGAAACCATTGCAGCAGTGGACTTCGATCGCGCAGCGCTTGCTACGTTCCAGGCCAATCACCCCTCGGCCCAGGTGATGGAAATGAGCATCGAGGACTTCGCCCCCGCTCACTTCACGGACCGCGTCGACGTCATCACCGGAGGGCCGCCCTGCCAGGGCTTCTCGGGCTTGAACAAGGGGTACTGGGACGATCCGCGCAATAGCCTCTGGCGAGAGTACGTCCGGGTCGTCAGCACCGTTCGGCCGAAGGTCTTCGTCATGGAGAACGTAGACCGCTTCAAAACGTCGCACGAGTACGCAGGGCTTCTGGAGACGGTTAAGCCTGGTGGACCGCTCGGCGACTACACCCTTGTCGAGGGCCTGCTCAACGCGGCCGACTACGGGGTACCGCAGGCCCGGAAGCGGACGATCATCATTGGCACGCACCGGGCACTCGGTGCGCCCATCCTGCTGCCCACACCGACCCACAGTCAGCGCGCCTTCCAGCAGGATGCTGGCTTCCTGCCGTTCGACGGTGGGACGACGCTCTGGCCGTGGGAGCCCGTAGACGACGTGTTCGACCGCTCGGGCCGCCTGGCGATCAAAGGGACGGCGCTTCCAGAACGCTTCCGTGCCGATGGTGTGGCCGGCCCGTTCCGGACGACCGAGCTGCACATAGGGCGTGTGCCTCAGGCGTTGTCGATGGAGCGGTACAAGGCTATCCCGGCGGGCGGCAACCGGAAGAATCTGCGCGGGAAGCATGCGCTGGTCGACGGCCGAGAGCAGTACCTCAGTACGGAGAGCTGGGACCGGCACACCACCGGATCGGGAGACGTCATGGGGCGCCTGAGACTGGGCCGTCCTTCGGTCACCATTCGGACCGAGTTCTTCAAGCCGGAGAAGGGCCGGTACCTTCACCCCGTGGAGCACCGCCCGATCACTCACTACGAGGCCGCCCTCATTCAGGGCTTTCCCGAGGACTACCTGTGGCACGGGACGAAGATCGACATTGCGAAGCAGATCGGCAACGCTGTCCCGGTCGGCCTCGCCTGCGCACTCGCTGGCGTCATCCATGAGCGGCTTGAGCTCGGCGCCGGGGGCCTGGACCAGGCCGCGGTCTGCTAACCCTGGCTCGCACCCAGCGATGTCGGGCTCTAGTTTGGGGGTATTTCTCACGTGCCAGCGGTGCTTACTGAAGCCAGGATGGATTTTCACAGGGACCTTGTTGACAGAAAAACACTTTCACTGGCGCCCGATGGTGTAGCTTCGAATGCCGATAGCGGCCAAAAGACCAGCGTGGGAATAGCGCTGAGCATTGCGAAAGATCTTTCGGCGCAGGTAATCGAAAAGAAGCTCACAGGGCAGCGCGCCGGAAAGCAGTTCGAGGAAGCCGTGGAAGGGTTCCTGAAGCGCACTTTCCCTCTCCTCCAGTCTCTCCGCCCAGGGAAATGGGTAGTTGAAAACGTTGGCGGATCGCGTGCCGAATATCAGATCTCTAAATATGAGCCCTATAGCCACTTGGCCGATCTTGCGATAGCGGTCGAACGTAACCCGGACCTCGCTTCTATCCTGGGAAACTCATATGAGATCAGCCCTGATATTTTGGTGCTCCGACACCCCGAACCGGACAGTGTAATTAATCGAGACTGGAACCTCGTGGATGCGGATTCAGGCAGGTATGCCATCATCAGGGAGTCCAACCAGAACCACCCGATCGTTCACGCCATAGTTTCTTGTAAATGGACACTTCGGAGCGATCGGGCCCAGAATGCCCGTTCCGAGGCCCTCAATATAATCCGCAACCGTAAGGGGCGGACTCCGCATATCGCGGTCGTCACTGGCGAGCCTTCGCCATCCAGATTGGCGTCTCTGGCACTCGGTACAGGCGATATCGACACTGTCTATCATTTCGCTCTGCCGGAGCTTATGAAGGCTGTCCTTGAATCCCAGAATGACGAGGCCGTCAACATGCTGTATACATTGACTTCCGGTAGGCGGCTTAGAGACATCAGCGACCTGCCTCTCGATTTGGCAATCTAGCGGCGGATTTCACTCACCTGGGAAGCTGGCCGATCCTGGACCGCATCTCAGTGAAGCGCGTGTGCCGCTGGTAGCCTTCCTGCCCTGTCGCCTGCTCGCGCTGCCCTGTCTTGAAAACCGTCGTGGCGCGAGTCACCGTGGGTTCAAATCTCACATCCACCGCACCTTGAACGGCCTTTGACTAGCAATAATGGCCAGGGGCCGTTCGCGTGAGCACCACCTGCCAGCGACCGCTGTTCCCCTCTAACGGGCACGGGAAGGGCACGGCCTGAGTCGTTGCTGCTCAGCCCCAGGGCCCCGACTCGCGCCGGGGCTCGGGAGCCGCCAGCCGGCGTAGTCGTAGTGCTCGCGGAGGTTGTAGCCGTGGTTGCAGGTGGGGCAGAGGGTGAGGTCTTCGGGGTCGTCGGCGTACGGGTTGGGGATGATGCCGCTGTCGCACTGGGGGTCGGTGCAGGCCATGGTGCGCTCCTCCGAGGTCGGGGCGGTTGTCCTGATGGGCACCGCCCTCCCACAACCGTGCTGCCCTCGGGATCAGGACAGCGGTGCCGACCGGCAGCCACCACACCGGCACCCCAATCCGCAGACCCGCAATGCGCCTCGCAAGCGCCACTTCTTCCGTAGAGCCCTGATCCAGCGACGGTGCTCTCAGGACTCTGACCATCGCCGACCCCCCCAGTTCCGCGAAACTAGTCCCACCTGTAGGGCGTGAGTGCTTCAATGGTGCGCTAGTTGGCGATCTAGGCAGAGGCGGGCCCGAATGGTCGAGGACGCACCAAAGATGCAGCGCTTCTTTAAATTGGCGCAAGTCTTCACACCAAGCGCTCCAGTGGCAAGCCGAAGCTTCTTCGCAGGACGCGTTGAGCAGATTCTGGAAGTGACCGGCGCGATTGCGCAACCGGGACGGCATGTGATGCTATATGGAGAGCGCGGTGTCGGAAAGACCTCCTTGGCCAATATTCTGAGAGAAATTCTGGAGCCAATTGCTCCAGAATTTGGAGTCGTTGTACGGATTAACTGCAGTACTCAAGATACGTTCCGTACCCTTTGGGTAAAGGTCTTGGAGGCTGCCGAGCGGGATGTTCCGGAATCCTGGAAATATGGCACCCCCGATCCGGATAGTGTCCGTGTTCAGCTTCAGCACTTCCCTAAGGCGAGCGTAGTCATTCTAGATGAATACGACCGAATCGAGGACGATGATTCGCTCTCGCTGATGGCAGACTTGATCAAGAGTTTGTCTGATCACCTGGTATCCACGAAGCTCGTCATTGTGGGAGTGGCCGACTCTATTGACCAGCTCTTCGGCGAGCATCAGTCGATTCAGCGAGCCGTACAAGAAGTTCGGATGCCCAGGATGTCGCAGCCTGAGCTAGCAGACATCGTAGACACCGGCCTTAAGGCCGCAGAAATGGGAATCGAAGATGTCGCGCGGCAGCGCATCAGTCGACTCTCTGAAGGCTTTCCGCATTACGTGCACCTACTTAGCCTCTACGCTGGACAGCATGCGGTGTCCGACGACCGTCTAGCCGTTACCAAAGCTGACGTCAATGCGGCGATTAATCAGGCCATCGAAAAACATTCACTTGTGCGAGAATATCAGATGGCAATTCAGAGCCCTCGTCCCGGAACCTTGTTTTCGCGCGTGCTGGCGGCGTGTGCTCTTGCGGAAAAGAACCGGCTCGGTCAGTTCACTGCCAGCGCAGTACGCGACCCGATGAGCAAGATCATGGGGCGTCCGTACGAAATTCCCGCCTTCGCGACCCACCTAAAGGCTTTTACCGAGATGGATCGCGGCTCGGTTCTGCGCCGGGAGGGCACGGAGCGTCGGTATACTTACCGATTTAATAATCCCCTCTTGCAGTCGTTTGCCATCCTTACTTCGCTTGCCGATGGAGAAATCCCTGAAGGGTATGCTGCGGAAATATTTGACTAGTTGCCGAGCGTCGGTAAGTCGAAAGCGCGGCCGGATGGACCCGTAACTCCCATCCCGTCTGCCGTCGCCCCACACGCATGTGGAGCGGGCGCATGCCCTGGCGTCCACGTGGAGCGCACCACTGTACGAACGACCTGGACGCCCGGGCCCGTGCCTGCTCGGCTTGCCTGGCGACGGCAGACGGATGGGAGCCTCCGACGCTCGCCACGACGTACCTGCACCCGCGTACGACGCCCCGTCCATCCCGGAGTCGTAGCGCCCCCACCGGAGGCATCGTTCTGAGGTGTACTGACTCACTGCAGGTAGCCCGGGCGCTTCCCTCATCAGTGCTACAGGTAAGTGCCTCCATCAGCCCTCGCCGAGACGACATGCTCATCAGCCACAACGAGACCGGTACCGACGCGGAGCGACCACACCGGCCGCCGCCACATCGCGGCAGCAGCTGCTCCCCGCCAGCCCATTCCCGGTGGTGCGGTCGCCTCACGCTCCCGTCATCCGTGACGGCGGGGGTACGGCGCCCGGCCCAACCCAGGCCCGGCAGTCGGCCGGCCTTGCGCAAGAGGCCACCCCTCCCTCGCCGCTGGCCGTCTTTTGGCACCCCGTCCCGGTCGCAGTCGGCAGCGCTCGAGGCCACGCATGCCATGTGACGGTTGCCGTGCCTGAACGCCCGCCTGAAGCGCTGCCTATCAATCCGAGCCGTAGGCGTGCGGACGGCGGCCGGGCTGGAGCGGGGCGCAGACAGGAGCGCAGGCCCGGGCGCCGGGCCGCACGCGCCGCGCGTGCGCGGCGCGTGCCTTGATGAAGTAGGGAAACTCTTACCGCGCTACGGACCTGTGTCTATCAGGGCAGCGCGGTTCGCTTCGATGTGTGTGATCAAGTCGGTTAGTGAGCACTCGATCTGGGCGCCTTTGATCGGGGCGAAGTCGGTGACTTTGGGGGCAGTGGTGGCGTAGTTGGACGGCTCGATGCCCCAGGCCTCGATGTGGCTCCAGCCGGCCTGAACGAGGGCTGCCTGTCCGTCCGGCGATGAGACGCGGAGCCATGCCGTGCACTGGTCCGAGAAGTCGTAGGGCAGGTAGGCAGTGCCGCCGGACCCCATGAGGTCGGAGACCTGCTCGTTCCACTGCTCCAACAAGCGTCCGAGTTTGGTTCCGAGGTCTGCGCCTGCGGCTGCTGGGGACGCGTCGATGGCGAAGTAGTACGAATCGCAGACGTGTCGATGGGTGGCGATGCTCAGCCGGAGATCGCTGTGGTCTCCGCGTGTGGAGGTGCGTTCGAGGTTCAGGGCGAGGTTCGTGGTCAACGTGTCCGCATTCAGTGGGCAGGGGTGAGGGTTCGGCCATCGTGGCTGCGGACGTGGGGGCCCTCGTCGTCCAGGGCGTCCAGCAGACGGATCGCGTAGACCTCGGACATGCGGGCCGCTACCTCTTCCGGGGTCAGCCAGGCGACTGCGGTCGACTCGTTGGAGGTGCGTTCCGTGCCGCCGGAGGGCTTGCAGCGGAAGACCAGGGCGACGATGCCCCGGGTGGTGTTCTTGTAGACCCCGGTGAGCTCCTGGACTTCGACCTCGATGCCTGTTTCCTCCAGGACCTCGCGGCGGACGCCGGCTTCTGGGGACTCGGTGAGTTCGAGGACTCCGCCCGGGAGCTCCCAAGTTCCGTTGTCCGCTCGGCGGATCGCCAGGAGCCGGCCGTCCTCGCGTAGCACGGCCCCGGCCACGGACACGGAATGCAGTGGCGTTGACTTGTGCTGCGGGGAACCCGTACTCATGTACAGGAGCATAGGAGGAAGAGAAGGACTATGGGAACCGCAGTGGGAGGTGGCAAGGCCGTACCGCGGTACGTCCAGATCGCCGACGAGATCGTTCAGCAGATCCGGGCCGGGGTGCTGGGTGCCGGCGACATGGTGCCGAGCGAGTCTGAGCTCGTGGATCGGTATGGCGTCTCTGGCGGGACCATTCGTAAGGCCATGGTCGAGGTGCGGGCGAGTGGGCTCGTGGAGACTCGGCACGGCAAGGGGTCGATTGTTAAGGCCCGGCCGCCCGTGCGGCACCGGTCGTCTGAGCGGTTTCGGCGTACTCATCGGCAGGAGGGGCGAGCGGCCTACCTTGCCGAGTCCGCACAGTCCGGCGCCGAGGCCAAGGTGAGCGTGCTGTTCATCGGGCCCATGGAGGCCCCGGAGGACATTGCCGGACGGCTTGGGGTTGAGGCCGGCACTCAGGTGCTTGCCCGGCGGCGGCTGTACTTCCGGAACGGGACCCCGGTGGAGACCGCGACCTCGTACCTGCCGTGGGACGTCGTGAAGGACATCCCTGAGCTGTTCGCCGAGAATCCTGGTGGCGGTGGGATCTATGCCCGGCTTGAGGAACACGGCCATGTCTTTGTCGAGTTCGTGGAGACCTTGCAGGCCCGGCCGGCCTCGAAGGCTGAGACGTCCGAGCTGGCGCTGAGTCCTGGCGCGCCTGTCGTGCATCTGGTGCGAGATGCGGTGACTGAGGCGGGTCGCGTGGTGGAGGTCTGCGACACCCTCATGGCCGCTGACCAGTTCGTTTTCGAGTACCGGATCCCAGCGCGCGACTGACGACTCCTCAACTCCCCACAGCCCGCTGCGAGTTTTCTTCCGCAGCGGGTTGACTCATGTATAGGAGTCGGGCACTCTTCTTCATGTCACTCATGTACATGAGTGGAGGAGTTCTACCCCTATAGAGGAGTGATCTTCAGTGCGTCAGATCCCCGTCGACACCTCCGCCGCCATGGTGATGGTGGCCCAGCCGCCGGCCGCCAAGGTCAAGGACCGCCGTACCGGCGAGATCGCCACCGACCCCGAGACCGGCGTCCGCATGATGACCGTGGACGTGCTCTTCGCCGCCTACGGCGAGGCCGAGGTCCTCTCCGTCACCGTCCCCGAGACCGGCATCACCGGTGAGCTCGTGATGGGCACGCCGGTCGGACTGACCGGACTCGTCGCCCGCCCGTGGGAGAACGAGTTCAACGGCCAGAAGCGCCACGGCATCAGCTTCCGCGCCGTCGCCGTGACCTCGCTCGTCCAGGCCGCCTCCGCGCCGAAGACTGCCTGATCATGGACGTCTTATGGGTCGTCCTGCCGCTGCTGCTCGTCGTCGCACTTGTCCTGCGGCGGTACCGTCCGGGCTGGTACTGGGTGACCTTCGGGGTCACCTGCGCTGCGGTTCGCGTCTTGGCCCGCTACCGGTCGGTGATGGATGCCTGCGGGCTCACCGTCCCGCCCTCGCGCTGGCGCCTGGCACTGGCCCGGCTGACTGACCGTCCCGCGCCGGAATCCCGGTCGCCCCGGATCCTGTGGATCCGCCCCACCCGTACCGGCCTGGTACTCCGCCTCAAGATTCGGTCCGGTCAGGACGCGTTCGACTTCTCGGCAGCCTCGGACCGCCTCCGGCACTCCTTCGTCCTGCACGCCGTCACCGCGCAGGAGATTCGCTCGGGAGTCGTCGAACTGCGGATGACCGGCTACGACGTCCTGCGGGAGGTTCGGATGCCCGCCTCTCCTCCGGCTTCTGGAGTCCTTCGGATTCCGGTTGCTCTGCGCGAGGACGGGACCGTGCATCATCGCGACTATCTGTCGGTCCCGCACGCGTTGAACGTGGGCGCCACGAAGTCTGGGAAGTCCGTCTACCAGCGCAACCTGGTCACCGGTCTTGCGCCGTGTGACGTCGCCCTGGTTGGGATCGACTGCAAGAACGGAGTCGAACTCGCTCCCCTTGCGCGGCGGTTCACAGCTCTGGCCGACAACCCGGACACGGCTGCTGACCTGCTCGCCGCCCTCGTCCAGTACATGGATCGCGTCTACCAGGTCATACGTGCTGAGCAGCGGGTCAGCGCCGATCTGCCAGACGCGGACATCACCGCCGATATCTGGGACCTACCCGAACACCTGCGCCCCACACCTGTCGTGGTCCTCGTGGATGAGGTCGCTGAGCTGGCCCTCGCCGCGAACAAGAAGGAGGAGGTCCGGAGGGACCAGATCGTCACCCACCTCGTACGGCTTTCCCAGCTCGGTCGCGCCGCCGGCATCCACCTGGAGATTTGCGGCCAGCGCTTCGGATCCGAACTCGGCAAGGGCATCACCATGCTCCGCGCCCAGCTCACCGGCCGCACCGCCCACCGCGTCAACGACGAGACCTCGGCCAACATGGCCTTCGGTGACATCTCCTCCGAGGCCGTGCTCGCCGCCATCCAGATCGACAAGGACCGGCCCGGCACCGCCGTAGTCGGCGACTCCTCTGGCGGCTGGACCCGCATCCGTACGCCGCACACCACGCTCCGCCAGGCCGTGGACGTCTGCAACGCCCACGCGTATCGCACGCCGCAGATCCCGGAGCTGGATCCCTTCCGGCCCGTGCTGCCCGCCCGCGTCCTCACCGGGACTGTCCTGCCGTAGCACCTGCCCCACTCGGTCGGCGTGACCTCTCACGCCAGGTCCCTACCCGACCCATGCCTGAAAGGAGGTGAAGCACGTGGCCCGCCTCGTCCGCCCGGACGCCGTACTCGTCCAAGCAGTCATCGCGGGGGCCCTGTCCTTCGCCCACCTGCACGACCTTGCCGAAGCGGCTGGACAGGAGGGATGGAAAGCCTGGGCCTACCCGGTCAGCGTGGACCTGCTCCTCGTCGCCGCCTGGCGCCGACTTCGCTGCCTCCGGGACGCGGGGGAGGCGACCGGGCCCGCGTGGACCTGGTTCACCATCGCCCTGGCCGCGTCGCTCGGCGCGAACGTCGCCACCGCCGGACTCCTCGACCTGGCCCACGTCCCGGACTGGCTCCGGATCCTCGTCGCCGGATGGCCGGCGCTCGCATTCCTCGGCGGGACTCTGCTCGTCCACCCGCACACGGCACCGTCCGCCGAGCCTGAGTCGGCTTCTGTGCCTGGTCCCGTGCTTGTGCGGAAACCGCCCGACGAGCCTGAACCCGCTCCGGCACTGCCCGCGCCGGTTCAGGAGGTGCCGACTGTCATCGCTCCGCCCGCCCTCGTCGCTCACGCCCAGAAGCTCGCCGCCGATCACCGCACCCGCACCGGCTCGGAGATCGACACCGAGACTCTGCGCGCCCGGCTCGGCGTACCGCTCCCGATGGCAGAGGCCATCGCCGTCCAGCTCGTCTGAGGGGAGACCTCGATGCCCGTCCGGAACTCGTTCCACTCGCTCATGAAGATCGGCCCGGTCCAGATCGGCACCTACCGCGACAACCGCGGCCGCACCAAGCACGCCGCCGTGTGCACTGCCGACGGCTGCGGCTGGTCCGCCGACTACGCGAGCTCCGCCGCCGCCCAGCTCGCCGCCCGCTCCCACCGCTGCCGCATCAACTGACCTGAAGGACACACCGCCGTGGATGTACCGCTCTGGCTCGCCCTGATCGTCGTCGGAGTTCTCGGCTACAAGCTCATCCGCCCGCCGCTGTGGCTCGTCGCCGTGATCCTCCTCGGCGGCTTCCTCCTCGCGGACAGCTTCCTCGCCCCGGCCATCGACACCGCGATCAACAAGTAACCCGCCCGGAAGGAGAACCACATGATCCGGCCCAAGATCCCGGTCAACCCGCTCCCGACCGGCCTCGTCATCCCGCTCGACCAGCCGACCACCGCCGTTGAACCCCACACGGGTACGGCTCCCGCCTGCGACTGCCACCACGCCCCAGTTCAGCCGACGTCCCGTGTGCAGCTGCCCGCCGTCCGCCTCACTCCGGTCGGCCTCGTCGCCGCCGTCGCCGGTGGTGCGGGCCTGGTCCTCGTCATCGGCGCGGTCCTGGTCTCGATGCTCCTGGCCGTCGCCATCACCGGCGCCTCGGTCGCCGTCTGCGCCGTCGTCCTGCGTTCGCTCCTCAACGGCCAGCACCACCACTGACCGGCCCCGGGACGGCCTCAACCGCCAAGTCTCCGCCGTCCCGGCGCCGTGCTCCTGCCCGAACCAGAAGATCCGGAAGGAAGCTCCATCATGTCCCGGCACCACCCCGCCCCGGGCATCCTCGGTGAAATGCTGAAGGTGGCCGCGGCCCCCGATTACGCCCGCTGGGAGGACCAGATCCGCCGTACGGGCGGCTGCTCCGACCCGATCCACATCACCGGCTGGACCGTCTCCAAGGACAAGACCTCCGGCGAGACCCTGCACCGCTACTCCACTCAGAACGAGCCCGGTGGCCGACTGCGGATCGCCTGCGGCAACCGCCGCGCCTCCCGCTGCCCGGCCTGTGCCTGGACGTACGCCGGAGACACGTACCACCTGATCCGGGCCGGTCTCGCGGGGGACGAACGCCGGGAGATCCCTGCCACGGTGCGCGAACACCCCCGGGTCTTCGCCACCCTCACCGCACCCTCCTTCGGTCCGGTCCACAACCGCCCCGCTGGCCGCCCGTGCCGCTGCGGCAAGCACCACCAGGAGGACGCGCCCGAACTCGGTACTGCCCTCGCCCCGAACACCTATGACTACGCCGCCGCAGTGCTCTTCAACAACCACGCCGGGCAGCTCTGGCAGCGCTTCACCACCCGCCTGCGCCGAGAGATCGCCGCCTACGCCGGACTGACCCAACGCGAGCTGAAGGAGGAAGCCCGGATCTCCTACGGCAAGGTCGCCGAATTCCAAAAGCGCGGAGCCATCCACTTCCACGCAGTGATCCGCATCGATGGAGCAGATGGCCCGTCCAGCCCTCCACCGCACTGGGCCAGTACGGAACTCCTTGATCGCTCGATCCGGGCCGCTGTCGCCCACTCCTACACCTCGGTGAGCCTCCCCGGCGCCGGAGACCAGCCCACCCGTACGTTCCGGTGGGGCACTCAGCTCGACGTACGCCCCATCAAGGCGTTCGGAGACGGATCCAACATCACCGAGCAGGCAGTCGCCTCGTACGTCGCCAAGTACGCCACCAAGGCGGCGGAGAACACGGGCACTCTCGACCGACCCATCGGCAACCGCGAGGCCCTGGTGCTCCTGGACGTGTCCGAGCACACGGCCCGGCTCATCGCGGCCTGCCTCGACCTGGACCCGCTCTACCCGGACCGCCGCCTTGCTGCCTGGTCCCACATGCTCGGCTTCCGCGGCCATTTCTCCACCAAGTCCCGCCAGTACTCCACCACCCTCGGCGCCCTCCGCCAGACCCGCGCCGACTACCGCGCAGCCCAAGAGCGCGAAGCCCGCGGCCTCGGCGACATCGAGCCGGACACCGTTCTTGTCCTCGCTTCCTGGCAGTACGCCGGCCACGGCCACTCCCCCGGTGAGTCAGTCCTCGCCGCGTCCATCGCCCGCGACATCCAGCTCAACCGGCAGACGGCCAGAGAGGCCCTGCACGACCAACTCGCCCTGGAAGGAGCCGAGTCATGACCACCCCCATTGCCGAACTGCTGACCGTGCCCGAGGTCATGGGGCGGCTCAAGCTCGGGCGCTCGACCGTCTACGACCTCATCCGGTCCCGGCGGCTCGTGTCCATCACCATCGGCCGGGCCCGCCGTATCCCCGCGGACGCCGTCCGGGAGTTCATCGACCACGAAATCGAGGAGGCTGCCTGATGGCCGCCCAGCGCAAGCGCAATCCCAATGGAGCTGGCACCATCACCCAGCGGAAGGACGGGCGGTATCAGGCGGCCGTGTACGTCCTCCAGCCCGATGGCACCCGGGCCCGGAAGTTCGCCTACGGCAAGACCTGGGCCGAGTGCGATGCCAAGCGCCGCGAGCTGCTCGCCAAGGTGGACCAGGGCGTGCCCGTGCCCACCCGGTCGGCCAAGCTCGCCGAGTGGCTGCCGTACTGGCTGGAGAACATCGTGCAGCCGCACCGCAAGCGCACGACCTACGCCAAGTACGAGACCCATGTCCGGCTCTACCTGGTGCCGATGCTCGGCACCAAGCGGCTGGAGTCCCTGAGCGTCGCCGACGTACGGCGGGCCCTGGTGCAGCTGCAGAAGCAGACCAGCGCGGCGACCACCAAGGAGTCGCACCGGGTGCTGCGGACGGCCCTCGCCGCCGCCTGCCGAGAGGAACTGATCAGCCGGAACGTGGTGTCACTCGTCGAGCCGCCCAAGGTCCAGTCCCGCGAGATGTCGCCCTGGGAGCTGGGCGAGACCCTCGACTTCCTCGCCGCCGCACGCAAGGACCCGCTGTATCCCGCCTTCGTCCTCGCCATTGCCCTCGGCCTGCGACGCGGTGAACTCGTCGGGCTCCGGTGGGAGAACGTGGACCTGGAGAAGCGGGAGATCCGGGTTCGGAGCCAGCGACAGCGTGTTCGTGGAGAGGCCTACGAGGACGACCCCAAGGGGCGCCGCCGCCGACAGACTCTCCCCCTGCCCGGGATATGTGTCGCTCCCCTGCGGTGGCAGCGGATGAAGCAGACGGAGATGCGGGCCAAGGCCGGGGAAACGTGGCAGGAGACCGGGTACGTCTTCACGACGCGGAACGGGCGGCCCGTCGAGCCGCGGAATGTGTACCGGTCTTTCACTCGAGTAGCCAAGGACGCCGGTTTGAGGGTGATTCGACTGCACGACGCGCGGCACGGGACGGCGACTTTGCTGACCGCCGCCGGTGTCCCGCCCCGAGTGGTAATGGAGATCCTCGGGCACTCGCAGATCGCGGTCACCATGAACGTGTACGCGCACGTCGTCCAGGACACGCAGCGCGAGGCGGTCGGGCACATGGACCGGCTGCTCAGGACCCGGCGCACGGCCGTCCCTGAACATGCCCGTTGATGTCAGACAGAGATGTCAAAGGCCCCCAACCGTGATCGGTTGGGGGCCTTTGTGCTGGTGGGCGTGGACGGTTTCGAACCGCCGACATCTGCTTTGTAAGAGCAGCGCTCTACCCCTGAGCTACACACCCGTGGATGAGTGGACAGCCTACATGGCGGGCGCACCCCCCACGCAAACCCGCATCCGTGGGAGAGAATGGACCGGGGCATGGCGGAGGCGGTACGGGAGAGGGATTGTGACGACGGCATCCCGGCGGTGGTTCGGCGGGCGGGACGAGAGTCGGCGGGCGGATGCGCAGGCGGCGAAGGATGCCGCCGCGGCCGCGTTCTACGAGCTGGACACCGCGCAGCGGGATCTGCGGATTTCCATGGAGACCATCGCGGCCGCCGACGGGTCGCCCGCGGCGCGGCAGGCCGGGGAGGGGTTCGCCGCGCTCGGGCAGAGGATCGACCAGGTCAGCCATGTCTACATCGAGGCGGTCGATGCGCACGACCTCGACCGCGTCGACCTCGAGGGGTCCGTCGCCTCGCGGGCGCGGGAGCAGCTGACGCGGGCGCGGGACGAGCTCGTGCGGGTCAAGGGCGAGCTGGACCGGTTCGCGCAGGGCCTGCAGCCGTTGCTGGACAAGGCCGAGACGCAGCTGGCGCGGGTGGCGCCCGCCCGGGAGCGGGCCAGGGCCGCGCTGCTCGCGGCGAGCACGGCGCTGGACGAGGTGCGCGGCAAGGGGATGCGGGCCGACGAGTTCGCGGCGCGGCTGGCCGCGCTGGGGCCGGAGCTGACCCTGCTGAACCAGGGTGCCGCCCAGCACGGGGTGCAGGAGACCGTGCAGCGCGCCGACCGGATCCTGCGTGACGCGGAGGCGATACGGGCCGAGGTGGCGCGGCTCCCGGAGCGGGCCGCGGAGATCGACCGGCGCCTGGTGAGCCTGCGGACCCGTGCCCAGGCGCTGCGCAATCGGGCGGACCGGGTGGATCCGGTTCTCAGTGAGCTGCGCCGGCGGTTCAGTGCCGCGTGCTGGCAGGACCTGCAGCAGGTGCCGGACCAGGCCGTACGGGACGTGGCGCGGGCCGAGGAGCAGCTGAGCGAGGCCGCGCGGGCGCGGGAGGAGCAGCGCTGGGCGGACGTCGGGGCGCTGGTCGAGTCGGTCCGCGGTGCGCTGGATGCGACCGACGAGGCGGTGTCGGCCGCGCAGGACCGGCTGTCGCGGCTGGAGGCGGTGGCGCGGGACCCGCAGGCGGAGGTGCAGCGGACCCGGTTCGCGATCCGGGATGCGCAGCGGCTGGCGATGGAGGGCCGCAGTGTGCCCGATCCGCGGCATGCGCGGCCGCTGGACGAGTCGGTGGCCCGGATGGAGCGGGCGCTCGCCGGGCTGGAGGAGCGGCATCCCGACTACTGGCATTTCCTTCAGGAGATGGAGCAGGTGCGGGGGGACGTGGGGCGGGTCGTCTCCGACATCCGCGGCAGGCGCGGGGGCGGCTGAGGCCCGACATCCGCCGCAGGCGGGGAAGCGGCCGAGGCACGCGCTTGTCGCGGGGTGGGCATGGGCGGATGCTGGGAGGTGGCTGGAACAGAGCCTAGGAGGGCGTGATGGCTGCCCATGTTTCGCATACCTCTCGTGCGTCCGCCGCACCCCGCGCGAGCGCACCCCCCGAGCCCGCACCCCCCGTGACCGCACCGCATGCGGCCTACGGGTGCCACGAGCCCCATGAGCATTACGCGCCGTACGTGGCCCATGCTCCGATCGAGGTCCCCGCACCGCACGTCCCCTACCTGGTGCGGCGCGTCGCGCATCCCGTCAATGCCCGGCTCGACGAGCACCTGCCCACCGACCACAAGCTCAGCAAGGTGTACCGGGTGGGCGCGGGTCTGACGGGTCTGCTGCTGGTCGTCTTCGGGATCCTCGGGCTCATCGACCAGATCGGGTTCTTCGACACCGGCGGCGCGACGGTGCTCGCGCTGAACACCAACGGCGCGCTGAGCGTCCTGTCGATCTGCATCGGGGTGCTGCTGTTCGTCGGGATGGTGATCGGCGGGAACTTCGCCTCCACCCTCAACATCGTGCTGGGGCTGGCCTTCATCGCCAGCGGGTTCGTGAATCTCGCCCTGCTGGACACGAGCCTGAACTTCCTGGCCTTCGAGATCCAGAACGTGCTGTTCAGCTTCATCGTCGGCGTGATGCTGATGTGGTTCGGGATGTACGGGCGGGTGGGCAGCGCCCTGCCGCACGACAATCCGTACTGGCGCGCCCGCAACCCCGAGCAGGCCGCACGGGAGGACCGGGCACGCGCCGCCGCCCTGCACGGGATCTGAGGCTGTGGCGGGGCCGTACCGCTCTGTAGCCTGGGGCCATGCCTCGTTACGAATTCCGCTGCCGGACCTGCGACGACACCTTTGAGGTCAGCCGGCCCATGGCCGAGTCGTCCGCTCCCGCCGACTGCCCCGCCGGGCACGACGACACCGTCAAGCTGCTGTCCGCCGTCGCCGTGGGCGGGACCAGCAGCGCCCCCGCCCCGTCCGGCGGGGGCTGCTGCGGTGGTGGCGGCTGCTGCTGACCCGACCTAGCGGCGCTTGCGCGACAGGGTGATGCCGTCCGAGATCGCCAGCAGGACCGACTCCATGCGGGAGTCGGCCGCGACGTGCTCGTTGTAGGCGCGCACCCCTGCGGCCGAGCCCTTGGCGGACTCGTCCAGGACCGTGCCGTGGAACAGCGTGTTGTCCGTGACGATCAGCCCGCCCGGGCGCAGCCGCGGAACGAGCTCCTCCCAGTACGCGATCTGGCTTTCCTTGTCGGCGTCCACGTACGCCATGTCGATGTGCGGTTCCTGCGGCATGGCGCGCAGGGTGTCCAGCGCCGGGGCGATCCGCAGGTCGATCCGGTCGGCGACGCCCGCCGCCTTCCAGGCCTCGCGGCCGTACGCGGTCCACTCCTCCGAGACGTCGCAGGCGACGAGCGTGCCGTCCGCCGGCAGGGCCTGCGCCATCGACAGGGTCGAGAAGCCGGTGAAGGTGCCGATCTCGACGATGTGCCGGGCGCCGGTCAGGCGGACCAGGAAGGCCAGCAGCGGGCCCTGCTCCTCCGCCGACTGCATGCCGGCCACGTCCGGGAACTTCTCGTACGTCGTCGCCACCAGCCCCCGCTGGACCTCGTCCAGCGGGGGGTTGTGGTCGAGCACGTAGCGGTACAGCTCGTCGGTGATCTTGGTGCTGTTGCCCTTGGTCATGCGCCCAGTGTGCCGACTCCACCGTCCGGACGGACGGCTTCCTGGGCGACCGCGCGGGCGAATGCGCGCACGATTTCCTCGCCGGCCAGGACGCCCGCCGCGGCCAGGGGCGTGACCGTCGGCGCGGTCCAGCCCGCGTCGGCCAGTTCGCCGTGGCCCGGGCGCCAGGCCGCGTCCGCCGCCAGCAGCAGGTCCGCGTCCAGCAGGGAGTCGCCGGCGGCGAGGGTCGTGGACGCGCCGGTACGGCGGGCCACCTCGTGCATGGCGGCGCTCTTGGTGAGCGGGCGCGGCACGGCGTAGATCTTGCGGCCCTGGAGGGAGACGGTCCAGCCGCGCCCGTCGGCCCATTCCGTCAGCGCCTTGACCCACTCCTGCGGGACCAGGGCGCGTTCGACGACCAGGTACGCGAACAGGTCCTCCGCGACCCGCGCCTTGCGCAGCCATGCCGGGTCCGCCGTGGCCAGCAGGTGCCCGTGCACCTCCTCCAGCGGGGCGCACTCCTCGGCCAGCCGCGCCGCCACCCGGCGCCGCCAGTCCCGGTCCGGGACGCCGTCGACCAGCAGCTGCCCGCCGTTGGCGCAGATCGCGTACGGCGCCGGGCGCCCGGGGAAGCGGATGCGCTGGTACTGCTTGCGCGTACGGGTCGTGGTCGGGACGAAGACCACCGCGGGATCGGCGGTCAGCTCGGCCAGCAGCGCCGCAGCCGTCTCCGTCATGTACGACAGCGGCTTGCTCTCGTGCACCTCGACGCACAGCAGCCGCGGGGCCACCGGGTCGGGCATGGTCAGGCCGAGGGCGGCCGCCGAGTAGATGAGCGTGCGGTCGAGATCACTGGCTACCAGGACAGTCACTTGGAGGCCACAGCCTTTCCGTCGGCGCCCGTGGCGCCGCGCGTGAAGCGGGGGTGGATGAGTCCTACACACGTGTACGGGAGCCCGTCGACCTCTTCCACCGGCACGCCCCGCTGCTCGGCGAGCAGCCGTACGTGGTCGAGGTCGGCCCCGGCGCCGCGCTGCGCCAGGATCTTCCACGGCACGCGCCGCAGCAGCACCCGCGTCGTCTCGCCGACGCCGGGCTTGACCAGGTTCACGTCGTGGATGCCGTACTCCTCGCTGATGCGCTCGACCGCCGCCCAGCCCTCCCAGGTGGGTGAGCGGTCGGCGGCGAGGAGCTCCTTGACCTCGGCGTCGACGGTCTCGGCCACCTCGTCGAAGCGGGCGGCGACGGTGTCGATGAAGCCGGTGGAGACATCGGCTGCGGCGAGCTCGCGGTAGAACTTCGCGCCGTGGAAGTCGGCGGGCCCGACCAGGTCGGACCTGAGCACCGTACGCGAGATCAGTCCGGAAACGGTGGAATTGAGGCAGGCGGAGGGGATCAGGAAGTCCTCGCGGGTGCCGTACGTGCGCACGCAGGAGCCGGGGTCGGCGAGGACCACGATCTCCGGATCGAAGCCCGGGAACTCGCGAAGGGCGGCCGCCAGCTCCCGCGTGATGGCGCCCTTGCCCGTCCAGCCGTCGACGAAAACCACGTCGGCGGGGTCGTGGTGGGCGGCCAGCCAGCGCAGCGCGTTGGGGTCGATGCCGCGGCCGCGCACGATGGAAACGGCGTAGTGGGGCAGGTCCAGGCCGTGCCGGGCCCGGGCCCAGCGGCGCATGAGGACGCCGACGGGGGTGCCGGCGCGGGCGAGGGAGACGAGGACCGGGGAGGGGGACCGCTCGGCGAGGACCGTCTCGGTGACCGTGCCGACGGCCCGGGCGATGCGGGCGGCGGACGCGGCCAGCGCGCTCCGGTACAGCTCCTGGTACTGGGGGGACGGCTGGTACTCGACGGGCAGCGACTCGGCGTAGTGCGCGCCGCCCGCCTGGATGGCCTCCTCGCGCTCCTCGGTCGGGGCCTCGAGCGCCACGTCGGAGAGGTCCTGGAGCAGCCAGCCGCAGTCTTCGGCCGCGTACGAGGAGAAGGCGGGTCCGCGCAGGGGCTCGGGCAGGATCGGCTCGGGCATGATCGGCTCCCGCCGGTCGGAGGAAACGTCGCAGGAAACGTCGGGGGCGTACGAGGGGACCACCGCGAGCAGGACCCGGCCGGCGTGCGGGGCCAGGCGGGCGAGCAGCCCGCCCGGGGCGTGCAGCGCGCCGGTGTCCCCGTGGCTGTCGACGACGGCGACGACGGTGTCGAAGCCGGCGCCCGCGATGTTGTAGGCGTACCGGTCGCCGGGCCCGTCGGCGGGAGCGTCGTGGGCGGGGAAGACGAGCCGGGTGCGGATGGCGTAGCCGGGGTCGTCGACGGCGAGCACGGGCGAGCGGGTGGTGGTCGAGAACCGGACCTCGGCCGCGGCACCCGACTCCTCCAGGGCGCGCGCGAGGCGCAGCGGCGCGTACATAAGCTCCTCGTTGCCGAGTACGAGGACCCTCCCGGCCTCGGCTCCGAGTGCGTCGGCGAGCTGCCGGGCCAGCGCGGGCAGGGCTGCCTCGAGCCGGGCGCGGTGCTCGGGGGTGAACCCGTGCCGGCCGCCGTCGGGGACCCCGTCGGGCCAGTCCAGCTCGACCCGCCGGGCGGGGGCCGCGGCCGGAGCCGAAGCGGACGGGGCAGCCCCCGCATCCTGCTCCTCGTACTCCTCGACCAGCGCCTGCCCCTTGGCCAGGACCCCCTCGGGGAGGTGCACCGTGCCGGAGGCCAGGGCCACCAGGTCGACGCGCGCGCCGAGCTCGGCGGCGAAGGCGGTGAGCCGGTCGCGGTCGGCCGGGGAGCGCATGTCGACGAGGGCGACGACCACGTAGTGCCCGCGGGGGTGGCGGGCGTGCAGGTCGCGGATGGTGTTCAGGACCGTGTTGCCGGTGGAGAACTCGTCGTCGACGAGGACCAGCGGCCCGCTGCCGGCCAGCAGCTTCGGGTCCTCCGGCAGCAGCAGGTGCGAGGTGGCGTGCGAGTGGGCCTCCTCGAACCCGCCGGCGGGCTCCACGCCCGGTACGGGGCGGCGGGTGGAGTGCAGGTAGGGGGCCGCGCCGAGGCCGTCGGCCACGCAGTGGCCCAGCCCGGTCGCGGTCTCGGCGTACCCGAGGACCACCGCGGAGGCGGCGTCGTCGCCCAGCAGGGCGCGGACGCGCTCGCCGAGTCCGCGTCCGGCGGCGTAGACGGCCTCCGGGGACTGCGGGACGTGCTTGCCCAGCACCTGCGAGACCAGCAGGTGGGCCCGCTTCGGGTTGCGCCGCAGCGCCAGCCCGAGCAGCTCGTCCAGCCGTGGGGATCCCGGGTCGCCGGCCTCCTCCAGGCGTACGCCCAGCCGGTCCGCGACCCAGGTTCCCGACCACACCGCGTCGATCGTCTTGCCTCTCTCCGTGTTCGAGCCGTTCACGCTCTTCGAGCGATCCGAGGGATCCGGGGGCGGGCTCACACCTGGAGCCCGGCCGTGAGCAGGTCGACGAAGCCGACCTCCTCCTTCGCCACACCGAAGACCTCGGCGCGCAGCATGGTGCGCTCGGCCCAGGCCCGGTGGGGCTTCACTTCGTTCATCTTGTTCGTGTAGGCGGAGCGCATGACCCCGCCGCCGCCGCGCTCGGGGCGCAGGATGTCCTGGGCGTCACTGAACTCCTCGTGGGAGACCACCGACAGCGCGTGGACGGGCGTGACGTGGGCGGGGTGGATGCAGGTCTTGCCGAGGAGCCCGTTGGCCCGGTCCAGTTCGATCTCGCGCAGCAGCCCGTCGAGGTCGTGCTCGATGAGGGTGGTGCGCAGTTCCTCGGCGCCTTCCTGGAGGAAGGGGCTGCGGCGCAGCTGGGGCTTGAAGAGGCGCTGCTGGCTGCGGAAGTACTCCCAGACGGGTCCGGTCACCGTGAAGCCGGTGCCGTCGGCGCGGCTGAGCACGTTCACCACGTCCGCGATCACTCCGGCGACGATCTGGACGTCATAGGCGGTCATGTCCGGGGTGCGGCGCAGTCCGTAGACCGAGCAGAAGTCGGTGACGCCGAGGCGCAGGGCCAGGACGCGGTCGCGGTACCGGCCGACGGTGCGGGAGATGCCGGCGAGGGCTTCGACGCGGGTTTCGAGGTGGAGGAGGTCGGGGGTCTCCAGGACGGGCATCGCGTACAGCGGGTGCTGTCCGCTTTCCGCCTCGGCCTGGGCGACGGCGTCGAGAAAGGCGGTCCCGCGGTTCTCGGTGAATTTGGGGAGTACGAATCCGGCCAGTCTTCGTGCGGAGCCGCCGAGGCGGCGCACGAGGTCGGGTATCTGCTCGGGGGTGCGGACCCGGATGAACAGGAGCGGGAGCTCCCCGCCCTCGGCGTCGAGGGCGGCGAACTGCCGGACGAGGTTGTCCTCGGCGTCCGCGACCTCGGCGTCGCTGATGGAATCCTCCAGGCAGAGGACCATGGAGACGACTCCGCGGCCGGCCTGCTTGTGGACGTCGCCGGCGAGGTTCGGGCGGGTGGCGGGGCTGTAGAGGGTGGCTCCGAGGGCGGCGGCGAGAATGCGGGCGGGCGAGGCGGCGGTGAACTCGGCCGGCTCCAGGTGGAAGAGGTCCTTACGGACGGTGGGCGATACGTGCCCAAAGTGACGCATGTGCTTCCCCCGTACTGCCTCGGCGGCCCAACTGGCGTGGCCGGTAATAGCCGGTAATAGTACGTACGAATATGAGTCAAGAGTTCCTCAAGCACATGAAGTTCAGGTAACCCTCTTGCACCATGCCCAGGTCTTTCGTCCGGGACAAGGCCCTGCGGGGGGCCGCGTTGTTCCGCGCCGCCCCGGGAGGGCAGGATGACGGGCATGACGCACGCGATGCAGAAGGGCTCGAACATCCCGGTGACCGCCGTGGCGGTCCGGGCGGTGCTGCGCTGGACCGGCGGCCCCGAGGTGCCGGACGTCGATGCCTCGGCGCTGCTCGTGGGCCCGGACGGGCGGGTGCGCTCGGACGAGGACTTCGTGTTCTACAACCAGCCCCGGCACCCCTCGGGGGCCGTCTGGCGGCTCGGCAAGAAGCAGGTCGGCGACGGGATCACCGACGCCGTGCAGGCGGACCTGCGTGCCGTGCCGCCGGTCGTGGACCGGATCCTGGTGGTGGCCTCGGCCGAGGACGTGCCGTTCGAGCGGGTCCGGGACCTGCGGATCCTGCTGTACGACGCCACGGCGACCGGCGGCTCCGAGCCGCTGGCCTACTTCGACGTACGGCCCGAGACCGGCGCCGAGACGGCCCTGATCTGCGGGGAGCTGTACCGCCGCGGCGACGGGTGGAAGTTCCGTGCACTCGGCGAGGGCTACTCGAACGGCCTCGTCGGGCTGGCGACCGACCACGGGATCTCCGTGGACGAGAACGCCGCCGAGGCCTCGTCCGCAGCCGCCGCCCCCGCCGCCGGGCCGACCGCCGAGCAGACGGCCGCGATGCGCCCGCCGGCTCCGCCGACCCCGCCGGCGCCGCTGACGCAGGCCCCGCCGGCCGCGCAGCCGGCGTACGGGTACCCGCAGCCGGTGTCCCCGGCCCCGGTGCCGGTGCCGGGCGGCGACCCGGCGTTCCGGCTGCCGGTGCAGGGCCCGCAGTTCATCCGACGCTGACGCCGGGCCGGGGCCCGCGCCGGGCTCCGGTCAGGCCCCGGCCGGGCTCCTGCCGGGCTCCGGCCGGGCTCCGGTCAGGCCTTGGTGCTCTTGTAGCCCCGCCCCCACTGCAGGCCCCACCCGTACAGCCGGTCCAGCTCGGCCTGGAACCCGTACACGAACTTCACCTCGCGCCGCACGATCAGCTCCCCCTTGACGTGCTCCAGGGTGAGCACCGCGCAGGAGCGGGCCTGCGGGTGCCGCTCCTCCAGCGGGATCTCGATCCGTGGCCCGGTGATCGGGTACAGGGTGATCATGGCGTGCGTCCGGTCGAAGGCCGGGGTCTGGTCGTAGATGTAGACGAACACCAGCAGCCGCTTGATCTCGTCGGCGTGGTCGAGGTTGACGAAGACCGTCTCCCCGGAGGGCGCCCCGAACCGGTCGTCGCCGCTGAGCTTCACGTACGGCGGGCTGTTGATGTCGCCGTGCAGGTTGCCCAGCGGCTGGACGACGCCCCGGGTGCCGTCGGCCAGCTCGTAGAGGCAGCCGAGGTCCAGGTCGACGTTGACCATGCCCTGCGTGTGCGCCTGCACCATGTCGGGCTTGAACAGCTTGAACGGGTGGCGCAGGAGCCTGCCGCCCTCGCCGCCGCTGCGGCTGCCGATGTCCGAGCTGCGCATGCGCCAGGACAGGTTGACCCGGAGGTTCCCGTGGACCGCCCCCTGTTTGGTGAGCGACACCGTCGGATGCCGCTTGGTCAGCTCGATCGCCGCCGAAGCGCCGCCCGAGTCGAACTGCAGGGCCCGGCTGCCCCTGATCCCGTCGAAGAATCCCATTCCCCTACCCCCCTCGTGCGGTGCGGACAGCCCTCTGCGGACAGCGCTCTGCTCAGAGCGCCGCCTACGCGGACGGGGCGGCCCGGAAGGTCCGCAGACCAGCCCGGCCGCCCCGCAGATGGAGCGTTCCGCATTACCGCCGTGATCATGCCTCGGCGGCGGAACCCTCCAGTTCCAACCGCTTGTTGCGGCGCACCGAGGACCAGAAGGACCAGGCGATGAGCAGCACGCCGACGAGGCCCGTGATGACCTCGTGGATCTCGTACTGGATGGTGACGAGCAGGATCACGGCGAGCGCGCCGATGGCGTAGTGCGCGCCGTGCTCCAGGTAGACGTAGTCGTCGAGGGTGCCCTGGCGGACCAGGTAGACCGTGAGCGACCGGACGTACATGGCACCGATGCCGAGGCCGAGGGCCATCAGCACGATGTCGTTGGTGATGGCGAAGGCGCCGATGACCCCGTCGAAGGAGAAGGAGGCGTCGAGGACTTCGAGGTAGAGGAACATGAAGAAGGCGGCCTTGCCGGCCATGGCGACGGCCGAGACGGGCTTGCCGCTCTTCTTGGCCTCTTCCTCGGCTTCGTGCTCGGCCTCCTCCTCTTCTTCGAGGCGGTTCTCGAAGTAGCCGGAGAGACCGCCGACGATCATGTAGGTGATCAGGCCGGCGATGCCGGAGACCAGGACGGTCTGCGCCTTGTCCACGTGGGCGCCGCCGTGCTGGTGGGCATTGGCGGCGAAGGTCGCGGACGTGACCAGCAGGACGATCAGCGCAATGCACGCCGACAGCATGTCGATCTTGCCGAGCTTGGCGAGCGGCCGCTCCAGCCATGCGAGCCACTTGATGTCCCGGTCCTCGAAGATGAAGTCGAGGAAGATCATCAGAAGGAACATGCCGCCGAAGGCCGCGATCGCCGGGTGGGCGTCCGTGACCAGCTGCTGGTACATGTCCTTGTCATTGAGCGCCAGATCGACGGCCTCAATGGGCCCGATGCCGGCGGTGACGGCGACGATCACGACGGGGAAGACCAGGCGCATGCCGAACACGGCGATGAGCACACCGATGGTGAGGAAGATCTTCTGCCAGAAGGCATTCATCTTCTTCAGGATTCCGGCGTTGACCACCGCATTGTCGAAGGACAGCGAGATCTCAAGGATGGACAGGATCGCGACGATCCCGAGTCCGGTCATTCCCCCGTAGAACCCCGCTGCGACCAGACCGAGCGCAGTGACTGCGAACGACCAGCCGAAGGTTTTGAGAACCACTGGCACCCCATCGTCTTGTACGGCTTTACGAAACGTTGACCCCGAAGTCTAGAGCGATGCCCCGGAGCCCCGACGCGTACCCCTGCCCCACCGCTCGGAACTTCCATTCGCCGCCGTACCGGTAGACCTCGCCGAAGATCATCGCGGTCTCGCTGGAGGCATCCTCGGTGAGGTCGTACCGGGCCAGCTCCTGGCCGTCCGATTCGTTCACCACCCGGATGAAGGCATTGCTGACCTGGCCGAAGCTCTGGCGGCGGGCCTCCGCCTCGTGGATCGAAACCGGAAAGACGATCTTGTCGACCTCGACCGGCACCTTGGTCAGGTCGATGATGATCGATTCGTCGTCGCCCTCACCCTCGCCGGTGAGGTTGTCCCCCGTGTGTTCGACGGAGCCCTCGGGGCTCTTCAGATTGTTGTAGAAGACGAAGTACGCGTCCCCCAGGACCCGGCCGTCGCGGCACAGCAGCGCGCTGGCGTCGAGGTCGAAATCGGCCCCCGTGGTCGAGCGCGCGTCCCAACCGAGACCGACCAGGACCCGGGTGAGGTTCGGTGCGGCCTTGGAAAGGGAGACGTTGCCCCCCTTGGCGAGTGTGACGCCCATGTTGTGGTCCTCCCCGGACGACGTGGTGATCGCGGCGCGCCCGCATGGCGGGCCGGCGGTGAAACCCGGTCGGTGATCCCGGCCGGTGGATCGGTGCAAAGCACGTCCGGCGCCGTACACACAGTGCACGGCGCCGGACGGGTGACTGCTGGCAGGCTCAGACGTTGACGCCGAAGTCCTGGGCGATGCCGCGCAGGCCGGAGGCGTAGCCCTGGCCGATGGCGCGGAACTTCCACTCCGCACCGTTGCGGTACAGCTCGCCGAAGACCATGGCGGTCTCGGTCGAGGCGTCCTCGGAGAGGTCGTAGCGGGCGAGCTCGGAGTTGTCGGCCTGGTTCACCACGCGGATGTACGCGTTGCGGACCTGGCCGAAGCTCTGCTGACGGCTCTCGGCCTCGTAGATCGAGACCGGGAAGACGATCTTGGCGACATCGGCCGGGACGCCGGCCAGGTTCACCTTGATGGCCTCGTCGTCGCCCTCGCCCTCACCGGTGGTGTTGTCACCGGTGTGCTCGACCGAGCCGTCCGGGCTCTTCAGGTTGTTGAAGAACACGAAGTTCGAGTCGTTGGCGACCTTGCCCTGGTCGTTGGTCAGGATCGCGCTGGCGTCGAGGTCGAAGTCGACGCCGGTGGTGGTGCGAGCGTCCCAGCCCAGACCGACGATGACCGCCGTCAGATTCGGCGCGGCCTTGGTCAGCGAGACGTTTCCGCCCTTGCTGAGGCTGACTCCCACGGGTCCTCCATTGGGTTCATGTGTGGGGCGGTGCCCCGTCGTGCGGTTTCTACCGGGATCAACGCTTCGATCCTAGTGACGGGTTCCCGCCTGCCGGCGTCTTTCCCGGTGAACAGTTGCCGGAACCCGCTGGAAGTGCACCGGGTGCCGAGGTCCCCGACCGTCCTCGGAGCCCGGCCCGGAGCCGGGCTCGAGGCCGGCTCGAGGCCGGCTCAGAGGCTGTCGAGGGCCTTGATGTACTCGTTCAGGTCACGCGCGTCGGGCAGACCGTTGACGACGGTCCAGCGCACGATGCCGTCCTTGTCGATGATGAAGGTGCCGCGGACCGCGCAGCCCTTCTGCTCGTCGAAGACGCCGTAGGCGCGGGAGGTCTCGCCGTGCGGCCAGAAGTCCGACAGCAGCGGGTAGTCCAGGTTCTCCTGCTCGCCGAAGACCCGCAGGGTCGGCACGGAGTCGTTGGAGACCGCGAGGAGCTGGACGTCCTCGTTCTGGAACCGCGGAAGCTGGTCGCGCAGCTCGCACAGCTCGCCGGTGCAGACCCCCGTGAAGGCGAACGGGTAGAAGAGCAGCACCACGGCCTTCTCCCCCCGGAAGTCGGAGAGCCGCACGGTGGCGCCGTGGTTGTCCTTGAGCTCGAAGTCCGGGGCCTTGCTGCCGACCTCGATCGCCATCTTTCGCATCCCTTCGTTCCTGCATTCCTGCATTGGGCTGTTCGGGTGGGTCCAGCCTATGGGGATCAGGGGCCCGGAACGCACGCACCCCGCCGACCGGGTGGGAATCCGGCCGACGGGGTGCGTGTCCGCTTGGCTGCGGGGCGCGGCTCAGCGCTTGGACTTGGCGGCCTTCGGCGTCACCAGCTTGGTGGAGGTCCACTCCTTGCCGACGGGCAGACCCTTGGCGAGGGAGAGGCCGGCGGTCTCGGCGGCCTCGCTGATGTCGCTGGCCTCGACGAAGCCGTCACGGCCCGTCTTGGGGGTCAGCAGCAGGATCAGTGCGCCTTCCTCGACCAGCTCGGTCGCGTCGACCAGGGCGTCCGTCAGATCGCCGTCCTCGTCGCGGAACCACAGCAACACCGCGTCGGCGACGTCGTCGTAGTCCTCGTCGGCGAGCTCGCTGACGAGCTTCTCGACGGCATCACGGAATTCCTGATCGACGTCCTCGTCGTAGCCGATCTCCTGGACCACCTGTTCGGACTGGAAACCCAGCCGGGCGGCCAGGCTCTCCGCGTGGTCCGCGGTCGCGCTCACGGGGTGCCTCCTGCTCATGTTCGGTGAATGTCTTCTGGCGGCGCGCGTACGCGCAGCATTGGGCGTAGTCCACACGGGCGCGGCGGATCGCGCAAGTACCCGGCCGCCGAGACCGTCGAAACGGTGACGATTACGGCCGTCTCGCCGCAACTTTCAGCCTTCCCGTGCGTACGTCCGGTGATTCATCCCACACCATTCCAGCTCATTCGGCATCATCGGCGACGCTCGACGGCTTTCCTACCTGTTTGAGGGACGAACGTCCTTACGAACCCGCTGATCATCTTGGGCGTAGGGTTGCGGTTCGGCCGGACCGGCCGCCTACTGCGCTCCGAATCATCGCGGACTCCGGTGATTACCCAGTGGTACAGGTGACGATTCCGACCGAGAGTAAGACGATGGGAGGCGGCGAAACCCCATGGCACGACTCCCCTGACAGCGAAGGAACAGCGTGGCTTCCGCATCCGATCGCAATCCGATCATCATTGGCGGCCTGCCGAGCCAGGTCCCGGACTTCGATCCGGAGGAGACGCAGGAGTGGCTCGACTCCCTGGACGCAGCCGTCGACGAGCGGGGCCGTGAGCGCGCCCGCTACCTGATGCTGCGGCTGATCGAGCGGGCCCGCGAGAAGCGCGTGGCCGTGCCCGAGATGCGCAGCTCGGACTACGTCAACACGATCGCCACCAAGGACGAGCCTTTCTTCCCCGGCAACGAGGAGATCGAGCGCAAGGTCCTGAACGCCACCCGGTGGAACGCGGCCGTCATGGTCTCGCGCGCCCAGCGTCCGGGGATCGGCGTCGGCGGCCACATCGCCACGTTCGCCTCCTCCGCCTCGCTCTACGACGTGGGCTTCAACCACTTCTTCCGGGGCAAGGACGAGGGCGACGGCGGCGACCAGATCTTCTTCCAGGGCCACGCCTCCCCCGGCATCTACGCGCGCGCCTACCTCCTGGACCGGCTCTCCGAGCAGCAGCTCGACGCGTTCCGGCAGGAGAAGTCGAAGGCCCCGTACGGCCTGTCCAGCTACCCGCACCCGCGGCTGATGCCGGACTTCTGGGAGTTCCCGACCGTCTCGATGGGCCTCGGCCCGCTCGGCGCGATCTACCAGGCCCGGATGAACCGGTACATGGAGGCGCGCGGGATCGCCGACACCTCCAAGTCACACGTTTGGGCGTATCTCGGCGACGGCGAGATGGACGAGCCGGAGTCGCTCGGCCAGCTGTCGATCGCGGCGCGCGAGGGCCTGGACAACCTGACCTTCGTCGTGAACTGCAACCTGCAGCGGCTCGACGGCCCGGTGCGCGGCAACGGCAAGATCATCCAGGAGCTGGAGTCGCAGTTCCGCGGTGCCGGCTGGAACGTCATCAAGCTCATCTGGGACCGCTCCTGGGACCCGCTGCTGGCACAGGACCGCGACGGCATCCTGGTCAACAAGATGAACTCGACGCCGGACGGCCAGTTCCAGACGTACGCCACCGAGACGGGCGCGTACATCCGCGACCACTTCTTC
The DNA here is from genome assembly GCF_042890265.1 of Streptomyces sp. NPDC002209. NCBI lineage: Bacteria > Bacillati > Actinomycetota > Actinomycetes > Kitasatosporales > Streptomycetaceae > Streptomyces > Streptomyces sp. NPDC002209. The sequence continues at coordinate 636,019 of NZ_JBIARX010000001.1, forward strand.
GGCGACGACCAGCGGCTGCGGGCGATGGTCGAGAACATGAGCGACCAGCAGCTGCTGCACCTGGGGCGCGGCGGCCACGACCACAAGAAGATCTACGCGGCGTACGCGGCGGCCAAGGCGCACAAGGGCCAGCCGACGGTGATCCTGGCGCAGACGGTCAAGGGCTGGACGCTCGGCCCGAACTTCGAGGGCCGCAACGCGACGCACCAGATGAAGAAGCTGACGGTCGACGACCTCAAGCGCTTCCGCGACCGCCTGCACATCCCGATCACGGACGCGCAGCTGGAGGACGGCGCCCCGCCGTACTACCACCCGGGTCGCAACTCGCCGGAGATCCAGTACATGCACGACCGCCGCAGCTCGCTGGGCGGCTACGTGCCGACCCGCGTGGTGCGCGCGAAGCCGCTGCAGCTGCCGGACGACAAGGCGTACGCGGCGGCCAAGAAGGGCTCGGGCCAGCAGTCGATCGCCACGACCATGGCGTTCGTGCGCATCCTGAAGGACCTGATGCGGGACAAGGAGATCGGCAGGCGCTTCGTGCTGATCGCCCCGGACGAGTACCGCACCTTCGGCATGGACGCGTTCTTCCCGAGCGCCAAGATCTACAACCCGCTGGGCCAGCAGTACGAGGCGGTCGACCGCGACCTGCTGCTCGCGTACAAGGAGTCCCCGACCGGCCAGATGCTGCACGACGGCATCTCGGAGGCGGGCTGCACGGCCTCGCTGATCGCCGCGGGTTCGGCGTACGCGACGCACGGCGAGCCGCTGATCCCGGTCTACGTCTTCTACTCGATGTTCGGTTTCCAGCGCACGGGTGACCAGTTCTGGCAGATGGCCGATCAGCTGGCGCGCGGTTTCGTCCTGGGTGCGACCGCCGGCCGGACCACCCTGACGGGTGAGGGCCTGCAGCACGCCGACGGTCACTCCCAGCTGCTGGCCTCGACGAACCCGGGCTGTGTGGCGTACGACCCGGCGTACGGGTACGAGATCGCGCACATCGTCAAGGACGGTCTGCGGCGGATGTACGGCCCGGAGGCCGAGGACGTCTTCTACTACCTGACCGTCTACAACGAGCCGATCCAGCACCCGGCCGAGCCGGCCGACGTGGACGCGGACGGGATCCTCAAGGGCATCCACCGGGTGTCCGCGGGCTCGGCCGGCGCCATCGGGGCGCAGATCATGGCCTCGGGCGTGGCGGTGCCGTGGGCGCTGGAGGCCCAGCGGATCCTGGCCGAGGAGTGGAACGTCCGGGCGGACGTCTGGTCGGCGACCTCCTGGAACGAGCTGCGCCGCGAGGCCGTCGAGGTGGAGGAGCACAACCTGCTCCACCCGGAGGAGGAGCAGCGCGTTCCGTACGTGACGCGGAAGCTGTCGGGTGCGGAGGGGCCGTTCGTGGCGGTCTCGGACTGGATGCGGTCCGTCCCGGACCAGATCTCGCGGTGGGTGCCCGGCGCGTACACCTCGCTGGGTGCGGACGGCTTCGGCTTCGCGGACACGCGCGGCGCGGCCCGGCGCTTCTTCCACATCGACGCGCAGTCGGTGGTGCTGGCGGTGCTGACCGAGCTGGCCAAGGAGGGCAAGATCGACCGTTCCGCGCTGAAGCAGGCCGTGGACCGGTACCGGCTGCTGGACGTCTCGGCGGCCGACCCGGGCGCGGCGGGCGGCGACGCGTAGCACTGTGGCGCCCCGCGGGGCGGATGACCGGCGGCGGCGGGCCGGGGCGTGCGGGAGTGCGCCCCGGCCCGCCGCCGTTGCGCCGGTCGCTGCGGCGCTGCGCGGAGGGCCGCAGCAGTGCGCGGTCCCGTTCCGCTTTACCTGTTCCTTAACATGCTCCGTATGAAGGAACCCTCCCGCCAGCTGCGGTGGGAGCGGCGGAGCCAGACCCCGCTGCTCGTGCTCGCCGCGGCCTTCACCGTCGCCTACGCCGTACCGATCGTCGCGCCCGACGCGGACGCGGTCGTGCACCGGGCCTGCACGCTCACCGAGTGGGTGGTGTGGGGCGCGTTCGCCGCCGACTACCTGATGCGGCTGGGCCTGTCGACGGCGAAGAAGGCGTTCGTCCGGACCCACTGGCTGGACCTGGGCGCGGTGCTGCTGCCGATGCTCCAGCCGCTGCGGCTGCTGCGGCTGGTGTCCACGCTGCTGCTGGTGGGCCGGCGGGCCCGGATGGCCCCGCAGATCCGGCTGACCACGTACGTGGCGGGGGCGGTGGTCGGGCTGCTGATGTTCGGCTCGCTCGCCGTGCTGAGCGTGGAGCGGGACGCGCCCGACGGCAACATCAAGAACCTGGGCGATGCCGTGTGGTGGAGCTTCACCACCATGACGACCGTCGGGTACGGGGACCACTCCCCCACCACCGGGCTCGGCCGGGTGCTCGCGGTGGGGCTGATGCTGTCGGGGATCGCCCTGCTCGGTGTGGTCACCGCCAACATCGCGGCCTGGTTCATCTCCCGCTTCGAGCGCGACGACCGGGTGGAGCGGGCGCAGACCGCCGCGATCGCCGAACTGGCCGCGGAGGTACGGGCGCTGCGCGCCGAGATCGGGCGCCTCGGCGGGGCGGCCGCCCCGGGCGCCGGGGCCGACGTACCGGCCCGGGTGCCCGAAGCGGCCCCGGCGGCGGGCGCCGCCAGGCCGTCTCTTCCGGATCTTGCCTGACCCGCGCCGTCTGGCTTGACCGGCAAGATCCGAAATGGACGGCCTAGCGCTCCCACACCTTGAAGGCCCGGACCAGGTAGAGCGATTGGGGCAGCTGGACCCCGTCGCCCGGGTAGGTCTGGAACTCGCCGGTCTCGGCGCACTCGGCCGACTGGTAGGTGGTCACCGGCCGCCCGGTGCGGTTGACCAGCGACTGGGCGCTGGTCCCGGCGGGCAGTGCCGTGCAGCTGTTGATGTCCATGGTGCTCAGCTCGTGGGCGTGGCGGGTGCCCTTGAAATCCGGCTTCGCCCACAGGCACAGCTGCCCGGTGGCGCAGGCGGGGGCCTTGCCCGGCGGCGGGCCGGCGGCGTGTGCGGTGCCCGCCGTGCTCGGGACGAACGCGGCGAGGGCCAGGACGGTCGCGGCGAGGACGGTGGTGGACCGTGCGGGTGAACTCGTACGCATGACAGGTCAACTCCTTGTGGACCAGGGCTCCCCGGACCGGTTCCGGAGCGCCTCGGAACCCACGCTGACCTGCGAGGACGGCCGGGCGGAAGGGGTCGCGGGCGGGTCCACCCTGATAGGCGACGGCCCCGCCGGAACCGCCCGGCGGGGCTCTCGTGCGGGCAAGGTTGACGCCCGTGGGGTGAGCTGCGGCGAGCGGGGCGGCGCCGGCTGCCCCCGGCTGTCCCCGATCGGGTTGCCGGGCGGGGCGGCCGCGGCGGCCACGGCCCTCACCAACGGGTTAACGGGACGGTGGCCGCCAGGTCCGTCACGGGTAACCTGACCGCTCACTCGGCGTCGGATTCGGCATGCGGAGCATGCGGGAAGGACACCCCCGGTGATGACCGACGAGCGGCCGGTGACGGCGCCCGGGCTGCGCGAACGCAAGAAGCGGCGCACCCGGGACGCGCTGCTGCGCGCCGCCCTCCTCCTCTTCGTCGCGCAGGGGTACGAGCGCACCACCGTCGACGAGATCACCGACGCCGTGGACGTCTCCCAGCGGACCTTCTTCCGGTACTTCGCGAACAAGGAGGAGGCCGCCTTCGCCGTCCAGGACCTGGTCGAGTCGCACTTCGTCGCCGCGCTGCGCTCCCGGCCGCCCGCCGAGGGCCCGCTGGAGGCGCTGCGGGGCGCCGTGCTCGGCGCCTGGGACACCCTCGAGGAGGCCCTGTGCGACGTGGTCCCGGTCGACCTGTACATGCGCACGTACCGGCTCATCGAGTCGACCCCGGCGCTGCTCGCCGTCCACCTGCGCCGCTCCACCGGGCTGGAGGAGCGGATCGCCCGGCTGATCGCCGAGCGCGAGGGGCTGGACGTGGACACCGACCCGCGGCCCCGGCTGGCGGTCGCCGCGTTCTACGGAGTGATGAGGGTCACCGGGCGCCTGTGGGGGCAGGGAGAGGACGCCAGCGTGGCCTCGATCCGGCGGATGACCGAGGCCTGCCTTGACCAGATCGGTCCGGCGCTGGCCGCGGACTGGCGCTGAACCCCCGTACGGGGTCGCACGGTCGGCCGTGAACCCCGTCACCCTGGGCACCGTCCCCGGATCCGGTCTCCTACGCTGGTCCCAGTGAACCTGCCCGGCCTCGCCCACTCCACCGCCTTCGGCGCCGACCCGCGCCCCGCCGCCCTGCGCACCCTGCTCGCGCTCGCGGTGGTCTTCATCATGCTGGCGACCACCGGCTGGACCGCCGTGCACCGGCCCGACGCGGGGACCTCCCTGCGCGCCGCCGCGCTCGCCTCCTGGTCCACGGCGCGGATCGACGGCCGGCCGGTGCCGCCCGCCGACGCCCCCGTACGGACCGTGGCCCGGTTCTTCGCCGAGCTCGACGGATCCCAGCGGGCCCGGCTCGCCGAGGGGTACCCCCTGGTGGTCGGGAACCTCGACGGGGCGCCGGCCGCGCTGCGCTACCGGGCCAACCTGCGGGGCCTGGAGCAGGCCGAGCGCGTGGAGGAGGCCCGCAGCCGGGACGTCAGCCTGACCCCGGCCGACCGCACCACGGCCGGCCGGCGCTCCCACCGCTTCGCGTCCCTGGCCCAGCCGGGCCGGCAGATCCTCGCCTTCGACCCCACCGGCGGCGGCCGCGTCGCCGAGGTGTTCGGCGACCTCGACCGGGCCGGCCGGATCTCGGTGGTCGTCCCGGGCGTCGACACCGACGCGCTCACCTTCGAGCGCACGCAGCGCCGCCTCATCGCACCCGCCGGCATGGCGCAGTCGCTGTACGAGGCCCAGCGCGCGGCGGCTCCCGACAGCCGGACCGCGGTCATCGCCTGGGCCGGCTACACCGCGCCCAGCGGGGTCGGCATGGACGCGGCAACCGGCCGGATGGCGGTGGACGGGGCCGTACGGCTGGAGTCGCTGGCCGCTGCGCTGCCCGGCGACGCGAGCGTGGCGCTGTTCTGCCACAGCTACGGCTCGGTGGTGTGCGGGGTCGCCGCGCACGCGCTGCCGGAGCGGGTGACGGACGTGGTGGTGGCGGGCAGTCCCGGGATGCGCGCGGGATCGGTGGCCGAACTGCACACGTCGGCGCGGGTGTGGGCGACGCGGGACACCGGTGACTGGATCGCGGACGTACCGCACCTGGAGGTCGGCGGGGTCGGCCACGGCGCGGACCCGGTGTCGCCGGACTTCGGGTCGCGGCTGCTGTCCTCGGCCGGGGCGAAGCTCCACACCGGCTATTTCGAGCCAGGTACGGGATCCCTGGACAACTTCGCCAAAATCGGAACCGGTGCGTTCGGTTCCGTTGTGTGTGCGACCGGCGACGATGCGTGCCGCCGTGGAATTTCCGGGACAGACGGGGACTGACACGTGTAGAGCCTCGGAAAACGGGCTTTGCATCGAGGGGGACGCACGGGGGTGCGTCCCCTTACGATGTGCCGCATGGGTGACGTACTGGCCGGAAACCATGCCGTCTGGGAGTTCGACTCGGACTCGGTGCTCATCCGCTTCGCACGGGGGATAAGAACGCCGAGGACTCCGAGACTCCTGCACGCCCTCGGGGCGCGGCGGATCCCCTTCGAGGCGTTGTCGGGGGTGACCGTGAACGCGACCGGGTCCGGGGGGAAACGGGACGCGGTGGTCCTGCATGCCGTGCCGCGGACGGGCGCGGATCCGCTGATGGAGGCCGCCGCCGGGCAGTTGCGGGCGGTCTGCGACCCGTACCGGCTGGTGCTGCCCGGGGACCGGTCCGCGCAGGCGGCCGAGTTCGCCGACGCCGTGCGGGCCCGGCTCGGCCCGGATGCGGCCGAGCCGGCGGAACGTTTCCTCGTCCAGGTGCCGCAGCCGCCGCTGCAGCTGAAGGCGTACGACGCGCGGCTGGGCTTCGACGGCTCGGCCGTCACCTTCCACTGGTCGCGCACGGGCGCCACGAGCACCAAGTGGAAGGCGGGCGACCAGCGTTACCCGCTGTCCGCGCTGACCGGCGTCGAGTGGAGCTCGCCGGAGGGGCCGGGCGGCCACCTGCGGCTGCTCCGGCGGGACGCGACCGGCGACCCGCGGCCCGACCACGACCTGGCGGCCGCGGTGTTCGGCGTCGGGTACGGGGCGGTGCACGAGTCGCTGCCGTTCGCGGCGGCCGTCCTCGCCGCACTGCGCAGCCGCACCCCGGTGGCCTCGGTCCCGGCGGCCCGCACGGACGAACGCCTGCACCACTTGAGCGAGCTGTACAGCGCGGGCCTGCTGACGGACGCGGAGTACGCGACCCTGCGCGACCGCTTCGCCGCCGAGGCCTGACCTGCGCCGTCACCGCGCCGGGGGTGCCCCGGCGCGGTGACGGCACTGCAAGACGCCCCCTAGTCCTCGCGGGCCGCCGACGTCGAGCTCATGTCCGGGTAGCGGTCGCCCGCGACCTGGGCGGCGATCGGCTCCAGCAGGGCCAGCTCCGCCGGCGTCAGGGTGATCCGGGTCGCGGCGGTGTTCTCCGCGAGGCGGCTCGGCTTGCGGGTGCCGGGGATCGGGACCACCGTCAGCCCGTGCACCTGTGCCTGCTGGTGCACCCAGGCCAGCGCGATCTGCGCCGGGGTCGCCCCGTGCGCCTGCGCGATCTGCCGCACCGGCTCCAGCAGCGCCGCGTTGGCCTTGGCGTTGTCGCCGGTGAACCGGGGCTGGAAGCGGCGGAAGTCCGCCGCCGACAGGTCGGTCGCCGCGTCCGCGAACGCTCCGGTCAGGAAGCCGCGCCCGAGCGGGGAGTACGGCACGAAGGCCACGCCCAGCTCCGCCGCCGCGCCCACCGCGCTGCGCTCCACGTCCCGGCTGAACAGCGACCACTCCGACTGGAGCGCCGCGATCGGGTGCACCGCGTACGCCTCGCGCAGTTCGGCGCCGGTGACCTCGCTGAGCCCCAGGTGGCGCACCTTCCCCTCCTGCACCAGCTCGGCCATCGCGCCCACCGACTCGGCGAACGGCACGGCCGGGTCGCGCCGGTGCATGTAGTAGAGGTCGATCACCTCGGTCCCCAGCCTGCGCAGGCTGTCCTCCACGGCCCCGCGGATGTACGCGCGGTCGTTGCGGATGCCCCGGTACTGCGGGTCGTCGGTGCGCTCGATGGCGAACTTGGTGGCGAGGGTGATCCCGTCCCGGTGCGCGGCCACGAACGGCGCGAGGAACTCCTCGTTGCGGCCGCGCCCGTAGACGTCCGCGGTGTCGAAGAGGGTGACCCCGGCGGCCAGGGCCGCGTCCAGGGTCTCGCGGGCCGCCGCCTCGTCGGTGTCCCCGTAGAACTCGCTCATGCCCATGCAGCCGAGGCCCTGGACGCCGACCCGCGGGCCGCCCTTGCCGAGTTCGACCTGCTCGATGGTGGTGTTGTCCGTCATTGTTGGTTCGCCTTCCCCGCGGTCGTGACCGTGGCATACATGCCGATCTTGAAGTCCAGTACGGCGAGCGCGTCGGTCAGCTCCGTGATGCGCGTGCGCACCTCGCGCCGCGTCTGCTCCAGCAGTTCGCGGCGCTGGTCGACGGTGTGCTCGCCCTCGCGCACGAGTTCCGCGTAGCGGACCATGTCGGCCACCGACATCCCGGTGGCGCGCAGCTTGCCCACGAAGGCCAGCCAGTGCAGGTCCTTGTCGGTGAACCGGCGCTGTCCCGAGTGCGAGCGGTCCACGTGCGGCATCAGGCCGATCCGCTCGTACCAGCGCAGGGTGTGCTGGGTCAGACCGGTCCGGGCCTCGACCTCGCTGATCGTGTACCGCGTCTGCGTCAGGCTCATGGCGACCACGCTAAAACCTTGGAGTGCACTCCAAGCAAGTAGGCTCGGCCGCATGGAGAGCGTGGAAACCCTGCAGAGTCTGCGGATCATCGAGAACTGGCCGGTTCCGACCGCCGCGGCGGCCGTCGTACGCGCCGACGGGAGCCTGGCCGGCTCCCACGGTCCCCTCGACCACCGCTTCGCGCTGGCCTCGGTGACCAAGCCGCTCGCCGCGTACGCCGCCCTCGTCGCGTACGAGGAGGGGGCGATCGAGCTGGACGAGCCGGCCGGGCCCGAGGGTTCGACGGTCCGTCACCTGCTCGCGCACACCAGCGGGCTGGCCTTCGACGAGCACCGCGCGATGGCCGCGCCCGGCACGCGCCGGCTGTACTCGAACGCCGGATTCGAGGTGCTGGGCGACCACATCACCAAGGCCACCGGCATCCCCTTCGCGCAGTACGTGCACCAGGCGGTTTTCGAGCCGCTCGGCATGACGTCGACCGTGCTGGAGGGCTCGCCCGCCAAGGACGGCGTCTCGACCGTCCGCGACCTGGTCCGGTTCGCCGCCGAGCTCCAGGCGCCCCGGCTGCTCGACGTCCGTACGGTCGCGGAGGCCACGTCCGTCGTCCACCCGGGCCTCAAGGGCGTGCTCCCGGGGTACGGGATCCAGTCCCCCAACGACTGGGGGCTCGGCCTGGAGATCCGCGACGGCAAGGCCCCGCACTGGACGGGCGCCTCGTCCTCGCCGCGCACGTTCGGCCACTTCGGGCAGGCCGGCACCTTCCTGTGGGTGGACCCGGACGCCCGCGCCGCGTGCGTGGCGCTGGCCGACCGCGCCTTCGGCCCGTGGGCCGTGGAGGCCTGGCCCCCGTTCACCGACGCGGTCCTCGCCGAGCTCGCCGGCCGCTGACCGCCGACCGCAGGCCGGCTAGGGCAGCTCCCAGATCAGCAGCTCCCCCGGGGACCCGGCGACGATCTCCAGGCCCTGTTCGCCGGTGATCCGCGCCGCGTCGCCGGGCCCGAGCTCCTCCCCGTCCAGGCGCAGGTCCCCGCGGACCACGTGCAGGTAGACCCGCTCCGCCGCCGGTACGGCGACCCGCTCGCCCGCGCCGGGCCTGCGGACGTGCAGGACGGCGCCGGCCGCGGGGACCTCGTACGGGGTGTCGTCGCGGATCCCGTCGACGAGCGTGTACGAGGGCTCCCCGCCGGCGGCGAGGGGCGCGAGCCACATCTGCACGAAGCGCACCGGCACCGCGCCGTCGTTGCGCTCGATGTGCCGGGCGCCGGATCCGGCGCCGAGGTGCTGCACGTCGCCGGGCCGGACCAGGGTGCTCTCGCCGGTGCTGCCCTTGTGCGTGAGTTCGCCCTGGACGACCCACGTGACGATCTCGGTGTGGCTGTGCGGGTGCTCGTCGAAGCCGGCGCCCGGGGCGAGGGTCTCCTCGTTGCAGGCCAGGACCGGGCCGAAGCGCAGGTTGTCCGGGTCGTAGAACCCGCCGAAGGAGAAGGCGTGCAAGGTGGTGATCCCGGCGTCCGGATCCCCGCCCCCGTACCGGTCGGCCCCGCGGCGTACGTCAATCATGGGGGTCACCGTAGCCCCCCGGCGGAAGACCGCCGTGGGACCGGACTCCGCGCCGCCGTCCCGATAAGGCAGTCTTGTCCCGTGCCCCAAGCCGAACGTGAGCATTCCCCCGCGCATCCCGCTCCTGCCCATCCGCACGCCGCGACGCTGCGCCGACTGGAGAAGTCCTCCGGCCGGCTCGCCGCCAACGCGATCGCCCGCATGGACGAGACCCTGCCGTGGTACCGGGCGATGCCCCCGGAGAACCGGTCCTGGATCGGCTTGGTCGCCCAGGCCGGCATCGCCGCGTTCACGGAGTGGTTCCGGCACCCGGAGACCCCGCAGGCGATCTCGACGGACGTCTTCGGGACGGCTCCGCGCGAGCTGACCCGGGCGATCACGCTGCGCCAGACCGTGGAGATGGTCCGTACGACGATCGAGGTCATGGAGACCGCGATCGAGGAGGTCGCGGCTCCGGGCGACGAGTCGATCCTGCGCGAGGCGCTGCTCGTGTACGCCCGGGAGATCGCCTTCGCGACGGCCCAGGTGTACGCACAGGCCGCCGAGGCGCGGGGGGCGTGGGACGCCCGCCTGGAGTCCCTCGTCGTGAACGCGGTGCTGTCGGGCGAAGCCGACGAGGGCGCGCTGTCGCGGGCCGCGGCGCTGGGCTGGAACTCGCCGGAGCACGTGTGCGTGGTGCTCGGCACCGCGCCGGAGGGCGACAGCGAGCTGACGGTCGAGGCGATCCGTCGCGCGGCCCGGCACCACAAGCTGCAGGTCCTCACCGGTGTGCTCGGGGACCGCCTGGTCGTGATCGCGGGCGGCAGCGACAACCCGATCCAGGTGGCGAAGTCGCTGATCGGGCCGTTCGCGGCGGGTCCCGTGGTGGCCGGTCCGGTGGTTCCGGACCTGCTGAACGCCACCAAGTCCGCGCAGGCCGCGGCGGCGGGGCTGAAGGCGTGCACGGCCTGGCAGGACGCCCCGCGGCCGGTCCTCGCGGACGATCTCCTGCCCGAGCGAGCGATCGCCTCGGATCCCTCCGCCCGGGAGCAGCTGGTGGAGGAGATCTACAGACCGCTGGAAGAGGCGGGGTCGGCGCTGCTGGAGACGCTGAGCGTGTATCTGGAGCAGGCGAGCAGCCTGGAAGGGGCGGCGCGGATGTTGTTCGTGCACCCGAACACGGTGCGCTACCGGCTCCGACGTGTGACCGACGTCACCGGCTGGTCACCGTCCGATGTCCGCTCCGCGTTCACGCTGCGGATCGCCTTGATCCTCGGGCGTCTGGCCGACGGCGATCAGCAGTCCTAGACTTTTGTCGGACATCAACAATTACCCCGACGGTTCTTCGTCCCTGTCCCCACGGGCGGGCGGGACCATCCACAAGAGAGAGTGTGAGGGTGCTCGTACTCGTCGCTCCCGGCCAAGGCGCACAGACGCCCGGCTTCCTGACTCCCTGGCTCGACCTTCCCGGCGCCGCTGACCGCGTCGCCGAGTGGTCCGACGCCATCGGGCTCGACCTTGCCCACTACGGCACGAAGGCCGACGCGGACGAGATCCGCGACACGGCGGTGGCCCAGCCCCTGCTGGTGGCCGCCGGTCTGCTGTCCGCTTCCGCCCTCGGCTCCCGTGCGGCCTTCGGTGCCGTCGCGGGCCACAGCGTCGGCGAGATCACCGCCGCCGCTTACGCCGGTGTGCTGTCCGACGTGGACGCGCTGTCGTTCGTACGCACCCGCGGCCTGGCCATGGCCGAGGCCGCCGCCGTCACCGAGACGGGCATGGCCGCGGTGCTCGGCGGCGACCAGGACGTGGTCGTCGCGCACCTGGAGAAGCTGGGGCTGACCCCGGCCAACATCAACGGTGCCGGCCAGATCGCGGCCGCGGGCACGGTGGAGCAGATCGAGGCCCTGGTGGCCGAGAAGCCCGAAGGCTCCATGAAGGTCGTCGCCCTCAAGGTCGCGGGCGCCTTCCACACGCACCACATGGCTCCTGCGGTCGCCACGCTGGAGAAGGCCGCGCAGGCCCTCACCCCGGCCGACCCCGAGCTGACGTACGTCTCGAACAAGGACGGCCACGTCGTCACCGCGGGCGCCGACGTCGTCGCCCGCCTGGTCGGCCAGGTCGCGAACCCGGTCCGCTGGGACCTGTGCATGGAGAGGTTCAGCGAACTGGGCGTCACCGGGATCATCGAGCTCAGCCCGGGTGGCACTCTGACGGGTCTGGCCAAGCGTGCGCTCAAGGGCGTGCCGAACGTGGCCCTGAAGACGCCGGACGATCTCGAAAAGGCCGCGGCACTCATCGCCGAGCACGCGGTCTGAGAGAAGGAGCCCACACAGCATGTCGAAGATCAAGCCTGCCAAGGGCTCCCCGTACGCCCGCATCCTCGGCGTCGGCGGCTACCGCCCGACCCGCGTGGTCTCCAACGAGGTCATCCTCGAGACGATCGACTCGTCGGACGAGTGGATCCGCTCCCGGTCCGGCATCGCGACCCGGCACTGGGCCTCGCCCCAGGAGACGGTCGCCGCGATGTCCGTGGAGGCCTCGGGCAAGGCGCTGGCCGATGCGGGCATCTCGCCGGAGCAGATCGGCGCCGTGATCGTCTCGACGGTCTCGCACTTCAAGCAGACCCCGGCCGTCGCGACCGAGATCGCGCACCGGGTCGGAGCGGTCAAGCCCGCCGCGTTCGACATCTCCGCCGGCTGCGCCGGATTCGGATACGGACTGACGCTCGCCAAGGGCCTCGTGGTGGAAGGTTCCGCCCAGTACGTCCTCGTCATCGGCGTGGAGCGGCTGTCGGACCTGACCGACCTGGAGGACCGCGCGACGGCCTTCCTGTTCGGCGACGGTGCCGGCGCCGTGGTCGTCGGCCCCTCGGACGAGCCGGCCATAGGCCCCACGGTGTGGGGTTCGGAGGGCGACAAGTCCGAGACGATCAAGCAGACCGTGCCGTGGGACGAGTACCTCGGCAAGGACGGCGGCGAGAAGTTTCCGGCCATCACGCAGGAGGGTCAGGCGGTCTTCCGCTGGGCCGTCTTCGAGATGGCCAAGGTGGCCCAGCAGGCGCTCGACGCGGCCGGGATCACCGCGGAGGACCTGGACGTCTTCATCCCGCACCAGGCAAACATGCGGATCATCGACTCGATGGTGAAGACTCTGAAGCTGCCGGAGCACGTCACGGTCGCCCGTGACGTGGAGACCACCGGCAACACGTCGGCCGCCTCGATCCCGCTCGCTATGGAGCGGCTCCTGGCGACCGGAGCGGCGAAGAGCGGCGACACCGCGCTCGTCATCGGCTTCGGGGCGGGACTCGTCTACGCCGCGACGGTCGTTACCCTCCCCTAGGGTCCGGGATCCACATCCCGACCCTGCTTCACCCCAGTTAGCTATAGAAGGAGCGCCACATGGCCGCCACGCAGGAAGAGATCATCGAGGGTCTCGCGGAGATCGTCAACGAGATCGCCGGCATCCCCGTCGAGGACGTCGAGTCCGAGAAGTCCTTCACGGACGACCTGGACGTCGACTCGCTCTCCATGGTCGAGGTCGTCGTCGCCGCCGAAGAGCGCTTCGACGTCAAGATCCCGGACGAGGACGTCAAGAACCTCAAGACGGTCGGCGACGCCGCGGACTACATCCTGAAGCACCAGGCCTGAGCCTGACGAGCGTTTGTCGCCACCCTGCGGTGGCGCCGTGACAATTCAGCACCCCCTGAGACGTGGAGAAAGAATTCCTGTGAGCCCGACCAATCGCACCGTGGTCGTCACCGGTATCGGCGCAACCACTCCGCTGGGTGGCGACAGCGCTTCGACCTGGGAAGGTCTGCTCGCCGGTCGTTCCGGCGTCAAGCCCCTCGAGGGCGAGCGCTTCGCCGAACTCCCGGTCCGTATCGCCGCCCCGGTCGCCGTGGACCCCAGTGAGGTCCTGCCGCGCCCGCTGGCCCGCAAGCTGGACCGCTCGGCCCAGTTCGCCGTCATCGCCGCCCGCGAGGCCTGGGCCGACGCCGGCTACACCGCCCCGGCGGGCGAGGACGCGGCCATCATGCCCGAACGCCTGGGCACCGTGATCGCCTCCGGTATCGGCGGCGTCACCACCCTGCTCGACCAGTACGACGTACTGAAGGAAAAGGGCGTGCGCCGGGTCTCCCCGCACACCGTCCCCATGCTCATGCCGAACGGCCCGTCGGCCAACGTCGGCCTGGAGGTCAACGCCCAGGCGGGCGTGCACACTCCGGTCAGCGCGTGCGCCTCGGGCGCCGAGGCCATCGGCTACGCCGTCGAGATGATCCGTACCGGCCGCGCCGACGTGGTCGTCGCGGGCGGCACCGAGGCGGCGATCCACCCGCTGCCGATCGCCGCGTTCGCCAACATGATGGCGATGTCCAAGAACAACGAGAACCCCCAGCAGGCCTCCCGCCCGTACGACAAGGCCCGTGACGGCTTCGTCCTCGGCGAGGGCGCGGGCGTCGTCGTCCTGGAGTCCGCCGAGCACGCCGCCGCGCGCGGCGCCCGGGTCTACTGCGAGGTGCTGGGCCAGGGCCTGTCCGCGGACAGCCACCACATCGCGCAGCCGGAGCCGACCGGCCGCGGTGTCGCGGCCGCGGTGCAGAACCTGCTGGACAACACCGGTCTGGACCCGGCCGAGCTGGTCCACCTGAACGCGCACGCCACGTCGACCCCGCAGGGTGACACGGCCGAGCTGAAGGCCCTGCGCAAGGTCCTGGGCGACGACCTCGACCACATCGCGATCTCCGCGACCAAGTCGATGACCGGCCACCTGCTGGGCGGCGCCGGCGGTATCGAGACCGTCGCGACCGTGCTGGCGCTGTACCACCGGATCGCCCCGGCGACCATCAACGTCGACGAGCTCGACGAGGACATCGACGCGGACATCGTCGTCGGCGAGCCGCGCAAGCTGCCGGCCGACGGCCCGATCTCCGCGATCAACAACTCGTTCGGCTTCGGCGGCCACAACGTGACCCTGGCCTTCCGGACCGTCTAGTCCGCGGGGCAGTACGTACGAAAGGGCCCGCCCGGCACTCGCCGGGCGGGCCCTTTCGTATCCACCGCACTCTCAGACCACCTGGTGGAGCCAGCGGACCGGGGCGCCCTCGCCCGCGTAGCGGAAGGGCTCCAGCTCGTCGTCCCAGGGCTTGCCGAGCAGTTTGGTGATCTCCGCCTCCAGATCGGTCTCACCGCTCGCGGACCGGGCGAGGGCGGCGCGCAGCCGGTCCTCGGGGATCAGGATGTCGCCGTGCATACCGGTGACGGCGTGGAAGATGCCGAGCTCCGGGGTGGAGCTGTAGCGCTCGCCCTCGGCGGTCGGGCAGGGTTCCGCGGTCACCTCGAAGCGCAGCAGGCGCCAGCCGCGCAGCGCGGAGGCGAGCTTCGACGCGGTGCCCGCTTCGGCCTGCCAGGAGAACTCGGCTCTCCAGGTGCCGGGGGAGGCGGGCTGCCTGATCCAGTCGAGGTTCACCCGCACCCCGAGCACGCCCGCAACAGCCCATTCCACGTGCGGGCAGAGCGCGCGCGGTGCGGAATGCACGTACAGAACTCCACGTGTCGTCACCGGGACCTCCAGTGTGGGACGAGGTCGGGAATAAACTCCAGAAAACGGACAGTATGTGACGTGATGTAATGTAACGGAAATTATTTGACAATGCGCTGCGGGACCTGCGGCCGAAACGCCACGGGAAAAAGCTACCGTGCGCCAGGGGTCATGGTGTGACGTACGGTCGGTCCGAGGCTGCCAAACCCAGAGCATTCACTCAGCAGGACGCCCCCGCAGGACGTGGGGCGACGAGGAGGGGACCACCCGATGTGCACCACCGCCCTGCGCCGCCGCGCGCGCCGGACCCTCGCGGGCGCGGGCGCGGCGACGGTCCTCCTGATCGGGGCGCTGACCGGGTGTCAGTCGGGCGGGTCGGGCACGGAGGGTGAGCAGGGGGCGCAGGCCGGGCCGCGCTGGAACACCGCACCGGCGTCGATCGCCGCCGTCGGCGACTCCATCACGCGGGGTTTCGACGCCTGTTCGGTGCTGGCGGACTGCCCGGAGGTCTCCTGGTCCACCGGCAACGACCCCGCCGTCCACTCCCTCGCCACCCGGCTGCTCGGGGAGGCCGGGGTGCCGGCGCGCAGCTGGAACTACGCGGTGACGGGCTCGCGGATGGCGGATCTGGCAGGTCAGCTGACCGCGGCCGCGGAGCACAAGCCGGACCTGGTCACGGTGATGGTGGGCTCGAACGACGCCTGCCGCCCGTCGGCTTCGTCGATGACGCCGGTGGCGGAGTTCCGTACCGCCTTCGAGAAGGCCCTCGCCGGTCTGCGGGCGGCGTCCCCCTCCTCCCAGGTGTACGTCTCCAGCGTGCCGGACCTGCAGCGCCTGTGGGAGCAGGGCAAGGACAGCCCGATGGTGCGGCAGATCTGGAAGCTGGGGATCTGTCAGTCCATGCTGGCCGATCCGCTCTCGGCGGCGTCCGGGGCGACGGCCCGGCGCGAGCAGGTGCGGGCGCGGGTGGTCGAGTACAACGAGGTGCTCCGCGAGGTCTGCAAGAAGGACGCGCTGTGCCGCTACGACGGCGGTGCGGTGTTCCAGTACCCCTTCGCCGCCGACCAGTTGAGCCGCTGGGACTGGTTCCACCCGGGCAAGGACGGGCAGGCCCGGCTCGCGGAGCTGGCGCACCGCCAGGTGACGGCGGCCGAGCCGCCGCGCTGACGGACCGGCAGGGACGGCCGGGGACCGGGGGCGGGTGTCAGGGCCCGCCCCCGGTCCGGTTCATGGGTGTTTTCCGGCCGGCCCGAAGGTTCTAGACCTCCAGGGTCGCCGTCAGCCGCGTGTCGCCGTGGGCGCGGCTCGCGCGGACCTCGTACGCGCCGCCGATCCGCTGCCAGCCGCGGGCCTCCTCGTCCCAGATCTCGAAGGCCCGGGCGGGCAGGGCGATCTCGGCCTCGACGCTCTCCCCCGGGCCCGCCTCGACGCCCGCGAAGGCCGCCAGCCAGCTCGCCGGGCGCTCCACGGCCGCGCTCCGGGCGCTGCCGGACTCCGCGGCGACGGGGGCGAGGTAGAGCTGGACGACCTCGCGGCCGGGCCGGGTGCCGGTGTTGGTGACGCGGACCCGGGCCGTGGTGCCGGTGACCTCGAGGGACTCGTACGCCCAGTCGGTGTAGCCGAGGCCGTGCCCGAACGGGAAGGCGGGGGCGATGCCCCGGGCCTCGTACGCCCGGTAGCCGATGAAGAGCCCCTCGCGGTACTCCAGCCGGCCGTCGGTCGGGGTGACCTCGGTGACGGGTGCGTCGGAGAACCGTGCGGGCCAGGTGGTGGGCAGCCGGCCGCCGGGCTCCGCGTGCCCGAGCAGTACGTCGGCCAGCGCGGCCCCGCCCTCCTGCCCGGGGAACCAGGTCAGCAGTACGGCGGCCACCTCGTCCCGCCACGGCAGCTCCACCGGGGATCCGGCGTTGACGACGACCACGGTGTTGGGGTTGGCGGCGGCGACGGCGCGCACGAGGTCGTCCTGACGGCCCGGCAGGTCGAGGTCCCGGCGGTCGAAGCCCTCGGACTCCACGCGCTCGGTGGTGGCGACGACCACGACGGCGGTGTCCGCGGCCCGGGCGGCGGCCACGGCCTCGGCGATCAGCTCGTCGGCGTCGCGTCGCGGGCCGAGGTGGAGCAGCGAGAACATGATCGCCTTGAGCGGCAGGGTGGTCACGTCGGGGACCTGGAAGGTCAGCGAGACCTCGACGGCCTCGCCCTCGGTGAGATCGACGCGGGCGCGCTCGCTGGGGGCGCCGAAGAAGGCCTCGAACGGGTCGGCCTCGTTGCCCATGGCCTGGACGCCCTCCCAGCGGATCTCGCCGCCGACGGCGAGGGCGAAGGCGCCGAGTCCGCGGGTGCCGAAGGTGTGCTCGCCGCTCTCGCGCGGCACGAACGTACCCGTGACCTCGATGCTCGCCATGGTCTCGTACGAGACGCCGTCGGGCAGGTCGTCGCCGATCCACTGGACCTGGCCGGTCGGCAGGCTGCCCTCGCCGAGGACGGCGCCGGAGGCGTCGCGGCAGATCGCGCGGAGCTCGAAGCCCTTGTCGGCGGGGACGGCTTCCTCGCTGGGGTCGGCTCCGACGGTGAAGGTCAGGGCCCCTTCCGGAAGGGCGGCGGTCAGGCCGTCCAGCGGCGCGACGATCCGCTCGGGGAACACGGTGGCCGAGCCGCCGCCGAGGACGCGGGCGTCGCGGGCGGCGGCCCCGATCAGGGCGAGGGTGCGGCCGGGGGCGGCGTCCAGCGGCAGGGCGGGCCGCCCGCCGGACAGGGTCGCGTTGCGGACGAGGACGAAGCCGCGGGCGGCGATCTCCCGGGCCAGCGCCTGGCCGTCGATCGGGGCCGGGGTCTCGGTGACGGCGGCGGGGGCGCCCTCCAGGATCCCGACGCGGGCGGCGAGGCGCAGTACGTTGCGCACGGCCTCGTCCACGGCGGACTCGGGGACCTCGCCGGCCCGGACGGCCTCGGCGAGGGCGGGCCCGTAGACGGTCTGCGGTCCGGGCATGGCGACGTCGAGGCCGCCGAGGATGTCGCCGGTGGTGGAGCGGGCGGCCATCCAGTCGGAGACGTTGTAGCCGTCGAAGCCCCATTCGCCGCGCAGGACTTCGTTGACGAGGTGGCGGTGCTCGCTCATCGTCGTGCCGTTGACCTGGTTGTACGCCGTCATGATGCCCCAGGGGTGGGCGCCCGCGACGATCGCCTCGAACGGGGCCAGGTACAGCTCGCGCAGCGGGCGCGGGGCGATGACGCTGTCGACGGTGAACCGCTCGGTCTCGGCGTCGTTGCCGACGAAGTGCTTGACGGTGGTGCCGACGCCGCCGTCCTGGACGCCGTTCACGTAGCCGGTGCCGATGGCGCCGGTGAGGTACGGGTCCTCGGAGTAGCACTCGAAGTGCCGGCCGCCGAGCGGGGAGCGGTGCAGGTTGACGGTGGGTGCGAGCAGGACGTGGACGCCCTTGCGGCGGGCCTCCTGGGCGAGGAGGCGCCCGGCGCGGCGGGCGAGCGCGGGGTCCCAGGCGGCGGCGAGCGCGGTCGGGGAGGGCAGGGCGATCGAGGGGTCGTCGGCGGTCCAGCGCACGCCGCGGACGCCGATGGGTCCGTCGGACATGACGAGGGACTCGAGCCCGATCCCGGGGACGGCGGGCAGGGACCACATGTCCTGGCCGGCCAGCAGCCGGGCCTTGGTGTCGAGGTCGAGTTTGCCGAGCGCCGCCTCTACGGCGTCGTTGCGGACCTGATCGGCATCGGTCACGGCCGTGCCTCCTCGTTGGGTGCGTGCGGGTGCATGCCTGCGGGTGCATGCGGCGGATTGCAGTGCGGGTGCCGCGGGGGTGTCCCCCATCGTGGACCCGTTACCGGTAGAGCGGTAGGGTTCGTAATGTGTTCGTGATATTCCGATAACGTACGGAGGGCGCTGCCGGCGAGGCGGGGCACGGCGTGAACGGGAGAGGTGCCGGGGCGATGGCCAGGGCGAGGAGCGAGGAGCGGCGCGGCGACATCGTGCGCGCGGCGGTCGAGGTGATCGCGGAGCGCGGCTACCGCGGTGCGTCGCTGGGCGCGGTGGCCGAGCGCGTCGGCCTGACCCAGCAGGGGCTGCTGCACTACTTCCCCACCAAGGAGGCGCTGCTGGTCGCGGTGCTGGAGGAGCGCGACCGCTGGGACACCGGCGGCGGCTCGCGCGCCTCGGCCGGCGCCTGGCGCCTGGACCTGCTGGCCTCGCTGGTGGAGTACAACGCCATGCGCCCCGGGATCGTGCAGACCTTTTCGGCGCTGCTGGGCGAGAGCGTCACCGACGGGCATCCGGCGCGGGAGTTCTTCACCGAGCGCTACGCCCAGGTACGCGCCGAGATGACGCAGGTGCTGCGCGCCGAGTTCGGCGACCGGCTGCCCTCGGGCCTGACCCCGGAGCAGGCCGCCCCGCTGCTGACCGCGGTCATGGACGGCCTCCAGTACCAGTGGCTGCTCGCGCCGGAATCGGTGGACATGCCCGCCGCGTTCCGCTCGTTCCTGACCCTGCTGCGGGGACCGGAAGCGGGCTGACCTCCGCCTACGGGCGGCCCAGGAGCGGGTCGTGGACGGCGCAGGGCGGGCGCCGGGCCGGGCCGGGGACCCGGTAGTGGACCCGGTCGCGCAGGCGTCCCGTCCAGGGCTCCCGCTCCGAGCGCCGCTTGACCAGGAGGTGGCGGCTGCTGCCCGCCTCCAGGTGGCTGCGGTAGGCGTCGAGCAGCGGGTCCGCGGGGCCGAGGAAGTCCCGGATCTGATCCTCCACCAGGCAGAACGGGCAGTCCGGTCCCGGCAGGACGTGGAACTGGCGGCCCTCGGGGTGGGCGTCGTCGGCGAAGGCGGTGAGGGCGAGGGAGCCGCTGAACATCACGCACACGCCCATCACCTGGGGGCCGGGGGCGTTCGCCGCCTGCCGGACCAGGCCGCGGAAGGCTTCGGCGTCGACCCGCTGGATACGGGCCACCAGGGTCCGCATCGCCGCGAACAGGCTGTGGACGGCGGCCACCAGGGACACGAGGGCGACGGCGACCACGCCCCAGGGCGGGCCGGTGGCCGCGAGCAGCCACAGCACGCCCGCGTTCACAGCGGCCAGGAGGAGCACCGCCACCCGCAGTCCGGCCCCGCTCGTGCGGACCACGCGGTAGGACACGACCAGGAAGACGCCGGCGAGGACCGGCCGGATCCAGTCGGGCATCAGCCGGTCCTCCGTCAACTCCGGTGAGCAAGCGGGCCGTTACAGCATCACCCCGGCCCCGCTCCGGCGTCGACCCCCGGGCGGCCGCAGGAGCGGGCGGCCGGGCTGGCATCCTGGACCGGTGAAGATCGCCGCAGCCCAGCTCACCTGCATCCCGGCCGACATACCCGCCAACACGGAGCAGAGCGTCGCCCTCGCCGCCGAGGCCCGGGAGCAGGGCGCCGAGCTCGTCGTGTTCCCCGAGTTCACGCTCACCGGCTACGAGCTGGAGGCGCTGGCCGCCGACCCCGGCCTGTGGATGGCGGACGCCGACGACCCCCGCCTGGATCCGCTGCGCTCCGCCGGCATCGCCGTCGCGGTCAATGTCGCGCTGCGCACCGGCGGCCCGCTGCCCGCCATCGCGACCCTGGTCTACGGCGCGGACGGCCGGCACCTGACGACGTACGCCAAGCAGCACCTGTACGGGCACGAGCAGGGCGGTTTCGCGGCCGGCGGGATCCAGGGCCGCTTCGAGCTCGGCGGGATCCGCTTCTCCCTCGGCGTCTGCTACGACAACCACTTCGCGCAGCTCACCGGCCGCGCGGCGGCGGACGGCTGCCGGGTGCACCTGGCGAGCTCCCTGTACGGGACGGGCGACGGGATCCGGGAGCGGGCCACCGTGTACCCGGGGATCGCCGAGGAGCACGGCCTGTACGTCGTCCTCGGCAACCACGTGGGGCCGGCGGGCCCGTGGACCGGCTGCGGCCGGGCCGCGCTCTGGGCCCCGGGCGGCACGCTGCTGGCCGAGGCGGACGACCGTACGCCCTGCGTGGTGACGGCCGAGGTCGGCGCCTGACGGCCCGGCAGCCGGCCCCGCCACCCCGGGTCGACCGGGGTCAGCCGATCGCCGGCACCTTCGAATGCCGTCCCGGGCGCCTGCTGTCGTCCCGCTCCGCAGGATCCTGCGGAGCAGCGGGCTCGCGGTCCCGTACCAGCGCCGGCAGCACCAGGGCGAACGCCCCTGCCGTGTACACGCCGGTCCACAGCAGCCAGCCGCCGGGCGGGGCCCAGTGCGCCGAGAACGGCACCCAGGAGCCGCTGGTGCCGACCGCGAAGCGCCGCAGCGTCCAGAAGAACGCCGCCGCGTTCGCCAGCGCGAGCCCGGCCGCGCCGAAGCCGACCAGCCTGCGCCACGGGAACCCCTGCTCGGGCGCCCGGCTCGCGCAGATCAGCACCGCCATCAGCGGCAGGCCCACGGCGAACGGCAGCAGGTAGCGGCCCTGCCAGACCATGCCGAGCTTCTCCGCCTGCGAGGCCTGGGCGACCACGGGCACCACGACGATCGCCACCAGCATGCCGATCAGCGCCACCGCCTCGCGCAGCCGGCCGTACGCCAGTCCCAGCGCGGTGAGCACCGCGATCACGCCGAGCCAGACCAGCCAGGTGAAGGCGGGTGCGGGGGTGTCCAGCCAGCCGAAGTAGCCGAGCATCTGGTGGACGTACGTCTCGGCGTTGCCGAAGGTCTGCCGGGCGGCTTCCTTCGCGGTGAGCGTCCTGGGCGTGTTGATCACCGAGTTGTCGGGGTGCGCACCGGCCCACAGCAGCGCACCGGCCGTGGCCGCGCCGAGCAGCGCCGTCCAGACCCACAGGGCCTTGCGGCGCAGCACCGAGGGCAGGACTCCGCGGTGCGCGAGCAGCAGGCCGAAGAAGACCGCGCCGGCGAACCAGATCAGCCCGAGCGGGCGGATGTTGATCAGCACCAGTCCGCCGATGCCCACTCGGGCCAGCCGCCGGTTCAGCAGCCGTGCATCGGGCGACATCAGGATCGACAGCAGGGCGGTCCACACGAGGATCCCGGCGGCGATCTCACCGCCGCTGGGGTTGACCATGCCGGCCATGTACAGGGTCATCGGCGTGGCCGCGGTGAACACGCCGAGCAGCGCCACCGCGCGCCGGCGCCGCCACTCGGCCGCCGTGACCACGGCGCCGGCCAGCAGGGCCGAGCACAGCGCGGCCGACATCAGCCGCATCAGGTACAGCCCGTGCGGGCCCTTGACCAGCAGGCTCGGCCAGCCGGTCGCCAGGTAGTAGGCCGGGTGGTAGCGGCCGGCCGCGGTGGTGACCTGGACGGTCTTCTCGGAGTGCCCGAACTTCGGGGCGCAGGAGGCGGGCTTCTCCTCGTGCCAGGCGTAGCACTCGTGCTGCTTGGGGAGCTGCTTGTACCACTCGGGGAGCTGCACCCCGGTCTCGGCGAACTCGCCCTCGATGCCGGCCACCATGTGCGGAACCATCACCTCGGGGCCGCCGATCTGGCCCCGGGCGACGGCGGCCGCGCGGATGAAGTGGGCGTGCTCGTCGGGGGAGCCGCCGAGCGGGGTGGCTGCGGACCAGGAGGCCGCGAGCGTGAAGAACAGCGCGAAGGCGATGGCCCAGAGCCGCTTGGGGGTCCGGGCCGACCAGTCGGCCAGGCGCGTCAGTGCGGAGATCATCGCTTCCTTCTGATCATCGGACGTAGCTCAGCCAGCTCTGGTCGCCGTCCTTGGAGCACTCGCCCTTGGGCGCGAACTTCGGGCACTTCCCGTCCTGCTGCCGGATGGTGTGAGACACCCAGGGCAGGATCCGGTAGGTGCCGTCCTGGGCCGGCATGTAGCGGTCGGACATCGAGGAGGAGACCGTGCCGAGCAGCAGCAGGAGGGCGCAGAGGGTTCCGATCACCGCGCCCTCGCGGCCGGGGAAGCCGGTGGGGCCGGCGGCGGGCGCGGCTGCTCCGGACGCCGGTGCGGTCGCCCCGGGCGCCGTGCGCCGCTCGGCCAGCTTCAGCGAGACCAGGTGCGCCACCAGCGCGCACAGGATCAGACCGCAGTAGAGCAGCTGGTTGTTGGTGCGCGTGTACAGCTGGACCGTCTGCGTCTCGTACATGTGCGAGGCGATGTACATGCGCATCACCCACGCGCTGATGAACATCGCGGCGATGGTGACGACCAGCGGCTTGCGCAGACCGAGCCAGATCGCGGCGCCCAGGCACAGGAAGGTCACGAGGGCGAACAGCCCGACCCCGCCGAACTCCCCCGGCGGCGGCCAGTCGCCCACCTTGCCGGGCATGTCGGTGCGCCACATCAGGTAGTAGGCCGGGTCGGTGAAGTTGTCGAAGCGGAAGTTGTAGTCCTTGGTGGTCTGCCCCTCCTTGAGCATGACCATCAGGTAGCGCCCGGCCACCACGAGGAACGCCGCCAGGGCCGTGCCCATGAAGGCCGCGCCCTTGAGCCGGCCGCTCTTCCAGGGGAAGTACAGCAGGGCGGCGAACAGCACGCCGGCCGCACTCCACAGGAACCAGCCCGAGTACGTGAGGAACAGCACGCCCAGCAGCACGCCGAACCCGGCGCCCTTGAGCAGCAGCGGCCGCCAGCCCTCCGTGCCGCTGCGGCGCAGTGCCACCACCATCGCCACCAGCACCGGGACCAGCAGCACGAGCACGGTCTGGCTGTACGGCTTGTACGAGTCGATCAGCGCGAACGCGGGCACGACACCGAAGGCGAGCGCCCGGACCGGGCTCAGCAGCATCCGCCAGGCGAGGTAGACCAGCGGCCCGAAGGCGGCGGCTCCGAGGATCTGCAGGTCCTTGAAGGCGTACGCGGTGTTGCCGCCGTGGAACCACTCGGCGTAGTAGCCGAGGGTGTAGAGCGGCATCGGGGGGTAGACCGGCGAGCCCGAGGGCTGCCCGTTCGCGACGGCGTGGGCCCATTCGACGATCCGGCCGCTGTCACCGTTGAGGCCGAACATCGGCCACGGCGTGCCCAGCAGCGCGACGACCGCGCCCGCCGCGACGAAACCGCTGGCCAGGCCCGCGATGGCCGCGGCCGCCAGCCGGGTGGCCAGGTCGAAGTGGCGTCCGCCGCGCAGCCGCATCGCGAGCACCACGGCGGCGACGCACAGCAGCCCGATCAGCGCGAACCGCAGCTGGATCGCGGCCAGGCCGCTGACCTGCGCGATCCGGTTGAGCGGGTTGAGCTTGAGGCCGCGTGCCAGGAGCGGGAGGACCAGTGCCGCGGCGAACGCCACGGCTGCCTCCAGCAGCAGGAGCCCCCCGCGGGAGCGCAGGGCGCGCCGCGGGGCCGGGTCCGAGGATCCGGAGCTGCCGGGGGCGTACGCGGCCGGTCCGCTCGGGGAGCCCGGGCGCACGGCCGCCGACCCCTCGGTACTGACTGTCACTGACGGTGTCCCTACTGCTGGTCGGTGCTCGGCGCGACGGCCGGTCGTCGTTCTCGGCAAGCCACTGTCCGGCTCCGGGCCCACAGGTCCGGTTGCTCGGACGCGGGCGGCGGACTCAAGGACGGTGTGGGACAGCCTCGGCTCTTGCCGCCACGCATACTATCGGGCCGCCCGTGGCGGGCGGGGGTCCCGGGAAGGCGGCCGGGACCGCCCGGGCCCGGCCCGCGGCCCGGCGCAAGAAGGCGCAGGTCAGTCGAGGACCCCGAATCCGGCGAGCAGGAAGAGCAGCACCCAGCCGCCCAACGACAGCCAGCCGAGCACCAGCCCGATCGTCGCGGGCCCGGCGCCCTCGTCGCCGCGCGCACGGATCTGCGCCTTGGCGATGTGGCCGGTGATCACGGCGCCCAGGCCCGCGGCGCCGAGCGTCGGCAGGCTGAGGACGCCCAGCGCGAGCGAGGTGATCGCCATCCCGTTGACCGGGCGGGGCGGCACGGGCATGGGCAGCGGCGCCGGACCGAAGGCGGGCGGCAGCACCGGCACTGCGGCTCCGAACGGGGCCACCATCGGCCCGGCCGGCAGGTCCGCGACCAGCTGCGCGAGCTGCCCGTACGTCTGCGCCTTGTACGCCGCGTCGAAGCGCTGCCCGTACTCCTCGCGGGAGAGCCGGCCCTCCGCGAAGGCGGCCTTGAGCACGTCCACCGTCCGGTCGCGGTCGGTGTGCGAGGCGCGCATCGCGGACTGCGGGGTGTGCGCGGGCTGCCACGGCTGCCCGTACGACTGCTGCTGGGGGCGGACCGGGTACGGCTGCCCCCACGGCTGTTCTGCCATCCGGCCACCTCCGAAGCCCCTGCGCGCGGTGCGCGTTCGTCCAGGATGGAGGACGAACGGGGAACGGCGATAGTTGCGGTGCCCGCGGCCCCGGCAGCTGTGACGAGACCGATGCCCGCGCCGGGCGGCGGGTGCGGCGGCGGGCGTGACGGCGGGTGTGATGAGGTGGCGGGCATGACCGACTTCGAGACGATCACGGTTCCGGCCCACCTGTGCGGATATCCCGGGGTGGCCTTCGGCGGCTACGTGGCCGGGGTGCTGGCCGCGCGGTCCGCCGCGAGGACCGTACGGGTGGACTTCCGCCGGCCGGTGCCCACGGACGCCCCGGTCCGGCTCGCCCCGACCGCCGACGGCGGCGTGCAGCTGGTGGACGGCGAGCTCCTGCTGGCGGCGGCGACCCCCGCCGAACCGGCCGCCGAGGCCCCCGAGCCGCCGGCCTGGGAGCAGGCGCAGGCCGCGGCCGACGCCTACCGGGCGGCTCCCCCGGACGGGATGGTCGACTGCTTCGGCTGCGGTCTGCACCGCACGCCCGCCACGGGTCTGCGTCTGCACTGCGGCCGGGTGCCCGGCAGCGCCCTGGTGGCCGCCGCCTGGACCCCCGGTCCCGAACTCGGCGGCGCGGACGGGCTGCTGCCGCCCGAGCTGGTGTGGGGCGCGCTGGACTGCCCGGGCAACGCGGCCGGCCGGCTGCTCGACGACCGGCGGGCCGGTGCGGTCACGGCCTCGCTGACCGCGCGGCTGCTGCGGCCGGTGCCGGTCGGCGCGGGCCTCGTCTCGTACGCCTGGATGCTCGGCGGCGAGGGCCGCAAGTACCGCGTGGGCACGGCCCTGGCCACCGCCGGGGGCGATCTGTGCGCGGTCGGCGAGGCCCTGTGGGTGGAACCCCGCACCGAGGACCGGAGCGGGACCCGGGCTTAGCGCGGTCTACGCGTACGCGGACGGCGGCGGTCCGAAACCTCCGGCCGCAGCCTGGCCCGGAGCCTGTGCGCCCCCGGGGGCGGCCGTGTCGGTGTCGGCCTTCGGGTCGGCGGCCCCGGCCTCCGGGGCCTCGTCCCGGGCCTCGTCCTCCCGGGTCAGGTCCCGGACCATCAGCGTCGCCCCGGCCACCGCACCGGGCATCAGGAACACCGCCACCAGAGGCACCAGGAACGCCAGCACCAGCGGGACGCCGAAGCCGAGCACCAGCATCCGCCGCGTCCGCAGCAGGGCGAGCCGGTCGGTGAACTCCACCCGGCGCCGCTGCAGCGCGACGGCGGTGAGCTCCTCGGCGAGGAAGAACCCGGACACGCAGAACCCGATCGCCGGGATCACGGTCTGCCCGATCACCGGGATGAACCCGAGGGCGAAGAGCAGGATCCCGTACAGCAGCACCCGGCCCAGCACCTTCAGGCTGTCCCGGGCCGAGATCCACAGCTCCCGCCAGAGCGGGAGCCCGGACTGCGGGGCGTCGCCGCCCTCGCTGCGGTCGACCTGCTCCGAGAGGGACTCGTAGAACGGCTGGCCGATCAGCAGGGTCACGGCGGTGAAGGTGATGACCGCGACGAAGAGCCCGAGGCAGAAGACCAGGCCGGTGAGGAAGCCGCGGAACAGGCCGAGCCACGGCGAGGACCAGCCGTCGGCGAAGGGGGTGGCCCAGGCGGTCAGGTCGTCGGCGCCGTAGCCGAGCCCGACCAGTGCGCCGGCGTACAGCACCAGCGAGACCAGCCCCGGCAGCAGGCCGAAGCCCAGCCAGCGGCCGTGTCGCAGCACCCATCTCTGTCCGGCCAGCAGGTAGCCGAATCCCCCCGCAAGATCACGCATGGGCCCAGTCTAGGACCGGCCGCACACGGCGAAGGCCGCACCCCGGGGTCGGGGTGCGGCCTTCGCGGAGCGCGAGCCGGATCAGACGGCGAGCTCGACCGTGATGTTGCCGCGGGTCGCCTTGGAGTACGGGCAGACCTGGTGGGCCTTCTCGATCAGGTCCTTGGCGGTGGCGGCGTCCACGTTCGGGATCACGGCGGAGATCTTGACGATGATGCCGAAGCCCTCGTCGTTCTTGCCGATGCCGACCTCGGCGGTGACGGTGGAACCGGAGACGTCCGCGTTCTCGTTGCGGGCGACGACGCCGAGGGCGCCCTGGAAGCAGGCGCTGTAGCCGGCGGCGAACAGCTGCTCCGGGTTGGTGCCGGCGCCGCTGCCGCCCATCTCCTTCGGCGGGTTCACGACGACGTCGAGCTGGCCGTCGTTGGTCGCGACGCGGCCGTCACGGCCATTCTCGGCGGTGGCGACGGCGGTGTACAGAACGTCGGTCTGCTGGATGGACATGTAAAGAGATCCTCCTGGTAATCGCCGTGACTCGCGCCCACGATCACGACGGTGTGCAGTGAGCCTAACCGGTGAAGGAAACGATCATCTTTCCGGTGTTGTCGCCGCGCAGCATGCCGAGGAAGGCCTCGGTCGCGTTCTCCACGCCCTCGACCACGGTCTCGTCGGCCACGAGCTCGCCGGAGCGCAGCCAGCCGGCGACGTCCTGGACGAACTGCTGCTGGAGTCCGGCGTGGTCGTTGACGAGGATGCCCTGCAGGCGCAGCCGCTTGCCGATGACCTGGACCAGGTTGCGCGGGCCGGGGGCGGGCTCGGTGTCGTTGTACTGGGCGATCGCCCCGCACAGGGTGGCCCGGCCGTTGACCTTCATCGAGGAGATCGCGGCCTCGAGGTGGTCTCCGCCGACGTTGTCGAAGTAGACGTCGATGCCCTCGGGGGCGGCCTCCTTCAGCTGCTCGCCGACGGGGCCGTTCTTGTAGTTGAAGGCGGCGTCGAAGCCGTACTTCTCCGTGAGGAGCGTCACCTTCTCGTCCGAGCCGGCCGAGCCGATCACCCGGGAGGCGCCCTTGATCTTCGCGAACTGGCCGACGAGGCTGCCGACCGCACCGGCGGCGCCGGAGACGAAGACGGAGTCGCCCTCCTTGAAGGAGGCCACCTCGAAGAGGCCGGCGTAGGCGGTCAGGCCCGGCATGCCGAGCACGCCGAGGTAGGCGGAGAGCGGCGCGAGCGAGGCGTCGACCTTGGTGGCGTGCTTGGCGTCCAGGTCGGCGTACTCGCGCCAGCCCAGGCCGTGCAGCACGTGGTCGCCGACCTCGAAGCCCTCGGCGGCGGAGGCCACGATCTCGCCGACCGCGCCGCCGTCCATCGGCTTGTCCAGCTGGAAGGGCGGGACGTACGACTTCACGTCGTTCATCCGGCCGCGCATGTAGGGGTCCACGGACATGTGCAGGTTGCGTACCAGGATCCGGCCCGGGGCCGGGGCGCGACCTCGACCTCACGCAGGGCGAAGTCCTCGGCTACGGGCCAGCCCTGCGGACGGCGGACGAGGTGCCACTCGCGGCTGACGGCGGGGATCTGAGACATGGGTGTGCTCCCGAATCGAGGTGTCGACATCGAGGCGTCGACGAATACTTCAGTAAGTGAAACAACCATGCGCCTGGATATTTCATGTTGTCAAGTAAATGGGTACTCTGGATCCATGCCCAGTCGTCGCGCAGATCCCCTGACCCTTGAGGTTGTCGAGCTCATCGGCACCGTCGTGGCCCGCTACCACGAGGAGTACGAGCACGCGGCAGCCAGCCACCAGCTCACCGGCGCCCAGGCCCGCGTGCTGAACCTGCTGTCCCTGGAGCCGATGCCGATGCGGCGGATCGCACAGCAGCTGAAGTGCGAGCCCTCGAACATCACGGGCATCGTGGACCGGCTGGAGTCGCGCGGCCTGGTCGAGCGCAGGCCGGACCCGGCCGACCGCCGGGTCAAGCTCGCCGCGCCGACGGAGGAGGGCCTGCAGACCGCGGACCGGCTGCGCGAGTCGCTGGACTTCGCGCGCGAACCGCTGGCCGGGCTGTCCACGGCGGAGCGGGCGGTCCTGCGGGACCTGCTCAAGCGGATGCTGGGCTAGGGGCCCGGCCGCTCAGCAGAAGAACCAGAGGAAGCAGCCCTGGGTCGGCGACGGGCTCGGGCTCGGCGTCGGGGACGGCGGCTGCGCCGTCCCGGAAGCGCTCGGCGATGGCTTCTTCGACTGACCGGGCTTTACGGACGGCCCGTTCCCGGTGGCACCCTTCGTCGGCCCCGTCTTGCCCGATGCGGAGGCCGACGCCGACGCGCCCGGCTCCGGCGCCCCCTCGGCGGACGCCCCGGGTCCGGCCGACTGCGTTCCGCCCGCGGTGGCCTTCGCGGCCCCGGAGGCCTTCACCGGCTTCAGCGCCGCAGGCGCACCGGGAGTCCCTTTGCCGCTCGGCAGCGGAGCCGGGTCCTGCGGGCCGTTCCCGTCGGTGAGCACCACCTCGGCGGCCCGGTCGGTCTTCTGCCCCTCGGTGACGATCCGGGCGAGCGCGAACGTGCCCCCGACCGCGAGCACCAGGCCCAGCCCGACCGTCAGCATGGTCCGGCGGCGCCGGCGGTGCGTGGCGCGGCGCCGCGCACCGGACCGGCCGCTGTGCGCTCCGGACAGCACGACGATCGAGTCCGCGAACGGGTCGGCGGGCTCCTCCGGCCGTGCGGAGCCGTACGGGGCCGCGGGCACGGGGGGCCCACCGGCGGCGGCGGGCGGCAGGTACTCGGCGGGGGTTCCGCACCCGGCGCACGCCAGAGCGCCGTTGAGGTGCCTCCGGCAGGCGTGGCAGTAGTCCATGACGTCCGCACGCTACGTGGTTCCGCGCAACATCCGTATCGCGGGTTCGTGGAGGTCCTGTGTGGAATCGTGGCCTCCATGACTGCGTCGGCACCCCCGGGACCCTTCGGTCCGGCCGCCTTCCAGCTGGTGCTGCTGCGCCGGATGGCGGACTTCCGGCCGGACCTCGCCGAGGAGGCGCGGCGGCGGCTGGGCGCCTCGCTCGCCGAGCAGCGGGAGGCGAACAAGCGCTGGCAGGCGATGGTCCGCTCCCCCCGCGCCCGCGGGGCGCTGGCCCGCTACCGCTCGGTGCTCGGCCCGCCTGAGTCCACGGCCGCCCGCACCATCGGCGACCTGGAGTGCGAGGCCCTGCTGTGGCCGCTGCCGCTCTGGCCGGACCTGCGCTTCGAGGTGCTGGCCGCGCCGGACGGGGCGGTGTGGAACGAGTGGCTGGTACGGGCCCCGGGCGCCCCGGGGCCCGTACTGGAGACGCCCGAGGACCTGCGGCCGTGGTCGGCCACGGTGGACGAGGTGGCCCGGGCGTTCGCGCCGGTGCGCCCGATGGAGGGCACCGCGCCGACCCGCTGGCGGCTCGCGTTCACCGCGCAGGGCCGGCCGTGCGTGGCGGAGTTCACGTACGGCCTGCTCCAGCGGGTCGCGGTCGACGGGGTCGAGGTCTGAGCGGCGGGGTCCGGGCCGCGCGACCTACGAGGCGAGGAAGGACCGGACGCCCGCCGAGGTGGCGTCGTCCCCCAGCAGGTCGTTGTGCTCGAGGCAGCCGACCGGCGTGTTGGCCGCCCCGGCGAGCGGGACGCTGCCGTCCGGGTTGATGACCTCGTCGCAGTTCGACCAGAAGGTCGCGTACTTCACCTCGCCCGGGGTCTCGTCGCCCGCGTTCAGGTTCTTCACGACGTACGAACCGGGCGTCATGTCCCGGCACGCCTGGTCCCACAGGGCGCAGGCCCACGCGGTGGAGGTGCCGTGGTTGGGGCCGGCCAGCGAGACCCAGTGGTCCACGGTCGCGGCGCCGCCGCCGAACTTCACGTACCAGCGGCCGACGAGCGAGCCGAAGGAGTGCGCCACGATGTCGACCCGGGCGGCGCCGGTCTGCCGGCGGACCTGGTCGACGTACGCGCCGAGCTGCCCGGCCAGCACCTCGTTGACGGACCGGTGGGTGTCGTACCCCCAGGAGAAGAGCTCCGAGTCGGCGTACCCGGCGGCGCGCAGGTCCTCGCGCAGGCCGCCCCAGACGCCGGGGTCGGCGTTGTAACCGTGGACGAAGACCACCGGGTTGTGCGGCTGCACACCGGCGGCGGCCTGCGCCGGGACGGGCGCGAGGAGTGCCAGGCAGAGCGTCAGGAGCGCCAACAGTCTCTGGCGGGGCGTCAGCATGGGGTCCCCTTTACCTTGTTACGCACGAGTAGCGCGGACGGTGCGGGCATCGTGGTGCCTGTCGGTACAGAAATCCACCCCCGTGCAGCACCCCTCACCCCGTGCGTCACACCCGGCCGGAGCAGCCCAACGGGCGATATACCCCATTCGCCCGAGAAGATATGAAGTGCAACCGGCAGCCGCCGGTCTTCTTGCGTCAGCGCTCTCGGGAGGATCTGCCGTGACCGTCAGTCTTGAGCAGTTGCGCCGCTGCCACGTCGCCGTCGACCTGGGAGCGGCCAGGACCCGCGTGTACGTCAAGGGCGCCGGCCTGGTCGTCGACGAGCCCAGCGTCGCCGCCGTCAACACCCGCACCGGTGCCCTCATCGCGGTCGGCACCTTCGCCGAACGGATGACGGGCCGCACGCCCGACTACATCCGGGTCGTACGACCCGTCTCCGGCGGCACCGTCGTCGACATCGAGATGGCCCAGCGGATGCTGCGCCACCTGCTCGGCGAGAAGCTGCGGCGCGCCCTGCGCCGCAAGCCCCGGCTGCGGGCCGCCGCCTGCACCCCGCACGACGCCGACCCGCTCGCCCAGCGGGCCGCCGTGGAGACGATGGTCGGGCTCGGGGCCCGGCGCGTCGAACTCGTCGACACCCTGATCGCGGCGGCCGTCGGCTGCGGCCTGCCCGTGGAGCAGCCGACCGCGACGATGATCATGGTGTGCGGGGCCGCCGCCACCCAGATCGCCGTCCTCTCCCTCGGCTCGATCGTCACCGCCCAGCGGATCCCGGTCGGCGGCGAGGCCATCGACCACGCCGTCGTCCAGCACCTGCGCCACGCGCACGAGCTGATGCTGCCCAGCCAGGCCGTCCGCCCGCTCCAGGTCGCCCTGCACGGCAACGGCATCACCGGCGGGGGCCCCACCTCCACCCTCATCCACGGCCGCGACGTGGCCACCGGACTGGCCCGTTCCGTCCACGTCGACACCGCCGCCGTACGGGACGCCATCCACACCCCGCTGACCGCCGTGCTCGACGGCATCGGCAAGGTGCTGCGGGACTGCCCGCCGGACCTGGTCGCCGACCTGACGGACCGGGGGATCATGATGGTGGGAGGCAGCGCCCTGCTGCCGGGCCTGGACCAGATGCTGCGCGACGCCACCGGCATGCCCGTCGCCATCGCGGAACGGCCGGACGTGTGCGCCGTGCTCGGTCTCGGCATGATGCTCGAAGGGAAGATCGCCCCGATGGTCCTCAACCCGCTGGCCGAATGACGAACGCGGCGCCCGAGCCGGCCGGTCCGGACGCTCTTGCCGCCCCGGCCGCCCCGGACGCTGTGGCCGCTGCGGCAGCTCCGGTCGCTCCCGGGCAACGGGCCCGGCTGCCCGTACTCCTGGAGGCAGTGCTCAGCGTCGGCTCCGAACTGGAGCGGCAGGCCACCCTCCAGCACATCGTGGACTCGGCGACCGAGCTGTGCACGGCCCGGTACGGAGCGCTCGGGGTCGTCGACCCCGAGCGCCTCCGGCTGACCGAGCTGTACACGGCCGGACTGAGCGAGGCGGAGCGCGCCGCGATCCACCACCTGCCCGACGGGCGTTCGGGCCTGATCGGCGCACTGGTCACCGATCCGCGCCCGCTGATGCTGGAGGACCTGTCGAAGGACCCGCGCTCGGCCGGGTTCCCGCCGGGCCATCCCCCCATGCGCAGCTTCCTGGGCGTCCCGATCCGGGTCCACAACGAGGTGTTCGGCAACCTCTACCTCACCGAGAAGGCGGGCGGCGGGCCGTTCACCGAGGAGGACCTCGCCCTCGTACGCGTCCTGGCCTCGCAGGCGGGGATAGCGATCGGCAACGCCCGGCTGTACGAGACCGCGCGCCGCCGGGAGCGCTGGATCGAGGGCGCCGCCGCCGTCACCACGACCCTGCTGGCGGGCCGGCCGGCCATGGACGCGCTGATGTGCGTGGCCGAGCGGGCCCGGCTGCTCGCGGACGCGGCGGCCGGAGTGGTCCTCCAGCCGACTCCCGAGGGCGGCATGGAGATCGTGGCCGCCTCCACGCACGGGGACCCCGGGGACCTGCTCGGGACGGCGATCGCCCCCGGTTCGCCGGTGCTGGAACAACTCCTCGGCGGGGAACCGGTCTTCATAGAGGACTCGGCCACCGACCCCCGGATGACCACGCACGTCCGCGAGCGCTTCGGCCCGAGCATGATGCTCCCGCTCCAGAGCGGCGGCCAGCTGATCGGCACCCTCGCCCTGCCGCGCGCCCGGGGCGGGCGCCCGTACGACGCCGTGGACCGGCTGCTGGCCTCGCAGTTCGCCTCCCAGGCCGCGCTGGCCCTCGTACTGGCGGACGCGCAGCACGACCGGGAGCAGCTGGCGGTCTACGAGGACCGCGACCGGATCGCGCGGGACCTGCACGATCTGGTGGTCCAGCGGCTGTTCGCGACGGAGATGATGCTGGAGAGCACGAAGAAGCGGTCGGCCGCCGCGCCGTCCGGGGACACGGTGGGCGACGAACTCGGCCGGGCGGTGGACGAGCTCGACTCCACCATCCAGGAGGTCCGCACCGCGATCTTCGCCCTCCAGCAGCCGCCGACGGACGCCCCGACGACGTTCCGCGGCCGGGTCCTGCGCGAAACGGGCGGGGCGGCGGTCCTGCTGGGCTTCCAGCCGTCGGTCCGCTTCGCGGGCGCGGTCGACGCCCTGCTCCGCGAGCCGGTGGCCGGCGACCTCCTCTCCGCGCTTCGCGGCGCCCTGGCCGCGGCCCACCGCCGCTCGGAGGTCACCTCGATCCTGGTCGAGGTGGAAGCCACCCCGACCCGGGCCCGCCTGAAGGTCACGGACGACGGACGCACGGATTCGGGCCCGCGGGGAACGACCCTGCGCTGGGAGTCGGCGCTCTAGATCCCTTGGACCCCCGCCGGCCGGCCGGCGGCCCGCAAGGCGATCCGGGTGCTGGACTGGGCCACCCCGGCCTCCCGCTTGAGCCGGCGCAGCAGCGTGTCGAGCGCGGCGGGGTCGGCGGCCCGGGCGCGTACCAGGTAGTCGTACTCCCCGGTCACGTGCACCACTTCGGTGATCCCGGGGAGCGTGGCGACCTTCCGCTCGAACTCGTCGTTGGACGTGTCCTGCCGCAGGCTCAGATCGATGAAGACCACGAGCCCGCCCCGGGTGTCGGCCGCCGGGTCCACGATGACGGTGAACCCGCGGATCACCCCGTCCCGCCGCATCCGGCGCACCCGGTCGGCGGTGGCGTTGGCACTGAGCCCGACGCGGACGCCGAGATCGCGGTACGAGATCCGCGCATCCTGCTGCAGGATGCCGAGGATTTCCCTGTCGAGGCGGTCCATACCGCGATTCTCGCAGTCCGGGCCGATATACGCCGCTGCGCGGAGGCCCCCACCCCTCACCCTCCCGTTCCATGAGCGAAATCCTCTCCCCCGCCTTGTCGGGTGCGGTCGCGGGCCTGGGCGTGGCGATGCCGATGGGTGCGATGAGCGTGCTGCTGCTCCAGGAGGCGATGCGGAGCCGCCGCACGGCGATGGCCGCGGCGGCGGGCATCGCCGTGGTCGACCTCGCCTACGCGGCCCTGGCCACTGCGCTGGGCCCCTGGGTGGCCTCCCACGTCACCCCGGTCGAGGCCTGGATCCGCCTGGCCTCGGCGGCGATCCTCCTCGCGATCGCGGCCCACGGCCTTCGCAACTCCGCGGCGTCCACCCCACCGCCGCTCGGCGCACAGGACCCGGGGCACGCCCCCGTCCCGCCGCCGCTCGGCGCACAGGCCCCGGGGCGCAGTCCCGGTCCATCGGCCCCGGCGGCGCTCCGGGCGCCGGGGCCTGGGACCGGGGTCGAGCCGCGGGCCGGGGGCGGAGCCGTCACGGCGTTCGGGCGGTTCGTCGGGCTCACCGCCGTCAATCCCACCACCGCCCTCTACTTCGCCGCCCTCACCACCGCCCAGGCCGCCACCCTCACCACCCCCACCACCGCCGCCGTGTTCCTCGCTGGCGTCGCCGCCGCCTCGCTCCTCTGGCAGCAGACCCTCGTCGCCCTCGGCGCCTTCGCCGGCCGCAAGGTCTCCCCCGCCGCGCGCACCTGGACCTTCCGCCTCGGCTACGGCCTCGTCGTGGCCTACGCCCTGAAGATCGCCCTCCCCCTCCCCCACCTGACATGACCGTCCCTGCCCGCCGCCCCCGCCCCGCGCGACCCGCGCCCGCCCGACCGTCACCCCCTAGGGTGATTCCGTGACGACGACCCGCCTCTCGGCCCGCGCAGCCATCGCCTCCGTGACCGACCCCGGCAGCTTCGCCGAACTCCCCGCCCCGCAACGGGAATCGGCCCCCGACGGCCCCCTCACCTGGGCCGGCTACGACGACTCCCGCGCCCGCGCCGCCGCACGGACGGGCGAAGAGGAGTCCGTCGTCACCGGGACCGCCCTCGTCGGGGGCCGCCAAGCCGCCCTGATCTCCTTCGAGTTCGGCTTCCTCGGCGGTTCCCTCGGCGAACGCACCGGAGACCGGCTCGAAGCCGCCTACACGTACGCCCGCGAACACCGCCTCCCCCTCGTGTCCCTGATCGCCACCGGCGGCTCCCGGATGCAGGAGGGCATGCTGGCGCTGACCCAACTCCAGCGCGTGGCACGCCAGTCCGTCCTGACCCGCGCCGCCGGACTCCCGCAGATCGCCGTCCTGCGCGATCCCACCACCGGCGGCGGCTGGGCCACGCTCGGCGCCGGGGCGGACGTCGTGCTGGCGCTTGCGGGTGCGCAGGTCGGCTTCGCGGGCTCCCGGGTCCGGCCGGCGGACGCGGACCCGGCGGCGTACACCGCCGAGGGCCAGTACGCCGCCGGGCACGTCGACGCCGTGGTCCCCGCCGACGGGCTGCCCGCGACCCTGGCCGACTGGCTCCGCGTGCTGGCCGCGCCCCGCTCCGCCGAACCGGTCGAGCCGCCGGCGGCGCTGTCGGACGTACCGCCCCCGGCCACCGGCTGGGACGCCGTACGGCAGGCCCGCCACCCGGACCGGCCGCGCGCCGAGGCCCACCTGGACGCGTACTTCGCGCTCCGCCTGCCCCTCTCGGGGGACCGGGCGGGCGGCACCGACCCGGGGATGCTGTGCGGATTCGGGCTGCGGGAGGGGCGGGCCGTCGCGTACGCCGCCCAGTGCGGCACCGCGACCCGCCCGGCGGGCTACCGTACGGCGGCCCGCGTGATCCGCCTCGCGGACCGTCTCGGCGTCCCCGTACTCACCCTGGTGGACACCCCCGGCGCGGCCAACGACGCCGCGGCGGAACGCGCGGGCGCCGGAGCGGCCATCGCGGACACCTTCGCGGCGGTCGCTGCGGCCGGGGTCCCGGTGACCACCCTCCTGATCGGCGAGGGGGGCTCGGGCGGCGCCCTGGCACTGGCCGCGCCGGGGAACACGTGGGTCACCCCGGACAGCTACTTCTCGGTGATCGCCCCCGAACTGGCGGCGGCGATCCTCAAGCGTCCCCCGTCCGAGGCGCCGGCCACGGCGGACCAGCTCCGCATCCGCCCCCAGGACCTGGTCGCCCTCGGCGTCGCCCGCGGAGTGGTCGGGCCCGTGGCCGACCCCTCCTGAAGGGGCCCTTCCCCGGCCCCGCGTCGTCAGGGGCACCGGTCATGACGTCCGCCGGCTCCCGTTCACATCCGCCCGGATCGCGCGAACCGTGCCGGACTGGTCCCCACGTACCGCCCGAAGTGCCGTGTCAGATGCGCCTGGTCGTAGAACCCGGCGGCCGTGGCCGCCGCGGCCGGACGCATCCCGGCCAGCAGCAGCCGGCGCGCCCGGGCCACCCGCCGCCCGGTCAGGTACGCGTGCGGCGGCAGCCCGTACGCCTTCCGGAAGCTGCGGATCAGGTGCGTGGGATGTACGTGTCCCAGCACCGCCGACGCCTCCTCCAGGGTGATCCCCTCGACCACCCGCGCGTCGAGCAGTTCGCGCAGCCGTACGGCGAGCCCCGCGTCCGGCGCACCGCCGGGGGCGGCCTCCCGGCCCGCCAGCCGCATCCGCAGCCGCTCCCCGACGAACGCCAGCCGCGATTGCGCCTCGAAGACCTCGGCCGGCGACTGCCGCGAGCCCAGCGCGAGGTGCAGCCCGTGGACGCGCTCCAGCAGCGCGCGGTCGAACAGCAGCGGCGTGTCGACGGCGGCGCCGGCCAGGTGCTCCGGGAGGACGGAGGTGTCGAGGTAGAGCACCCGCTTGCGGAATCCGGCCTCGGTGACGGTCCGTCCGTCGTGTACGACGCCGGGCGGCAGCAGGACCACCGCGTCCGAGACCCCGACGCCGTGCCGCTCCCGCTCGAGCGCGAAGTCGACGCGGCCGCCGTCCAGGATCATCAGCGCCCAGGTGTCGTGGACATGGGCCGGGTACGCGTGGTCGGTGAAACGGGCGTGGAAGACCTCGGCGATGCCGGCAACCGGCGGCTGCCAGGCGGAGACGGTGCTGCGCGGACGGATCGCGGCCATGCCAGGAACGTACAAGACGGCCCCCGCCCCCTGCGGCAGCCTCTCCTCATGACCACGCACCCGATGCACCCCGTGAACATCGCGCGGAAGCTGTCCGCGTTCGACGAGCAGTGGGCCCCGCGCCGCATCGCCCGGATCAACGACTACGAGGTCAAGGCCGCCAAGCTCCAGGGCGAGTTCGTGTGGCACACCCACGAGGACACCGACGAGCTGTTCCTCGTCGTCAGCGGGACCCTCACGATCCGCCTCCGCGACGGGGACGTGGTCGTCGGCCCCGGCGAGCTGTACGTCGTCCCGCGCGGTGTCGAGCACTGCCCGGCGGCGGACGAAGAGGTCTCGATCCTGCTGTTCGAGCCGGCCGGTACGGCCAATACGGGCGATGCGGGCGGCGAGCGCACCCGGGAGCCGGTCGACGCCTGAGCCGTCCCGGCACCCCACGTGCCTCAGGCCTGCGGCGACCTCGCGTCGTACCGGGCGAACCCGCGCCAGCGCAGCGCCAGCAGGAGCAGCACCAGCACGCACCCGAGCCCGCCGCCCGTGATCGCCACGGTCGGGGAGGTCCGGTCGGCGACGGTCCCGGCGAGGAAGTCCCCGAGCCGGGGCCCGCCCGCGACGACCACGATGAACACGCCCTGCAGACGGCCGCGCATCTCGTCCGGGGTCGCGGCCTGCATCATCGTGGACCGGAACACCATGGAGATGGTGTCGGCGCAGCCGGCCAGGGCCAGGAACAACAGCCCGAGCCACAGGTTCCGGGTGAGCCCGAAGACGGCGATGGCCAGCCCCCAGGCGGCCACGGAGATCAGGATCGCCAGCCCGTGCCGGCGGATGCGGCCCTGCCAGCCGGAGAACAGCCCGCCCAGCAGTGCCCCGACGGCCGGCGCGGCCACCAGCAGGCCGACGGTCTTGGCGTCGCCCCCGTACCAGAGCACGGCGATGGCCGGGAACAGCGCCTTCGGCTGGGCCAGCACCATGGCGGCCATGTCGGAGAAGAAGGTCATCCGGATGTTCGGCCGCGTCCCGAGGAAGCGCAGCCCGTCCAGTACCGAGGCCCGCCCCCGCTTGCCGCCCTCCCGCTCGGGCAGCATCGCCGGCAGCCGCCACACCGCGTAGAGGGCTGCGCAGAACGTGACGGCGTCGACCAGGTACGCGGCCTGGTAGCCCCACCAGCCGACGACGAGCCCGCCGAGCACCGGGCCGATCATCGTCCCGGAGGTCATCGTCACCGAGTTCAGCGCGTTGGCGGCGGGCAACTGCTCGGGCGGCAGCAGCCGCGGGATCATCGCGGATCGGGCGGGCCCGTTGAGGGCGCCGCAGACCGCCTGGAGCGCGACGACCGTGTACAGCAGCCAGACCCGGTGGTAGTCGAGCAGCGCGGCGCCGGCGAGCGCGATCGACAGGGCCGCCAGGCCGAGGGAGCTGTACAGGCCGAGCTTGCGCCGGTCCACGGTGTCGGCGATGGCCCCGCCGTAGAGCCCGAAGACGACGAGCGGGACGAGGGAGAAGAGTCCGACGAGCCCGACCGCGAAGCTGGACCGGGTGATGTCGTAGACCTGGAGCGAGATCGCGAGGGCGGTCATCGCCTGGCCCATCCAGGAGATGGTGCTGCCGACCCACAGCCGCCGGTAGTCCGGGGACGTGCGCAGTGGGGTCAGGTCCGCGAATATCCGTGTCGCGCGTCGGGTGGGGGTGGGCGTGGGGGTGCTCGTACCGGTCACAGCGGATGATAACCAGCGGGCGTTCGGCGGCCCCAGCCGTTAATCGGCCCGGAGCCCGCGCCCGGTCCGGTGCCCGCACGCGCACCAGTCGCCCCACCCGGATCCGCGGTCGCAGACCGGGCCGGTCCTTGCCGGTAACTCGCCACCGTCACAGGACATTTGACTGAATCGTCGTGCGCTCCTCGCCTCGTGTTCAGCTCATGATGAAAAGACTCGTATGTCCAGGGAGGCGTAGTGATCGAACCTGGCAACAGCACCACGAGCACCGGCAGCGCGGACAACGGCGTCCACGCGACCCCTCTCACCGCCCCGCTGACCGTCGGCGTCGAGGAGGAGTTCCTCCTCGTCGACGCCCGCACCTTCCGGGTGGTCCCGGCCGCCCCGCTCGTCCTGGCCACCGCCGCGGGCCTGCCCCACGAAGTGCACCCCGAGGGCACCCGCTACCAGGTGGAGATCTCCACCCCGGTCGCCGACTCGGCGCCCATGCTGCGCGAGGAGCTCGCCGTCCTGCGGCGCACCCTCGCCCGGGCGGCCCGCGCCCACGGCTGCCGGCTGCTGGCCGCGCCCTCGCCGGTCGTGGCCGTGGAAGGCCCGCTGCACCTGACCGACGACGAGCCGCGCCAGCGCGAGCAGCACCGCCGCTTCGGCGCGCTCACCGACACCCTCGTCAGCTGCGGCCGCCACATCCACATCGGCACCCTCGACGTGGACACGGCGGTGGCGGTCTCGAACCGGGTCAGACCATGGCTGCCCACGCTGATCGCGCTGGCCGCCAACTCGCCGTTCTGGGGCGGCCGTGACACCGGTCACGCCAGCTGGCGGGCGATGGCCTGGTCGGGCTGGCCCTCGGCGGGCCTGCCCCCGCACTTCACGTCCACGTCCCACTTCCGGCGCTCGGTGCAGACCCTGCTCGGCTCCGGGGCGGCCCTGGACACGAAGATGGTCTATTGGGACCTCCGCCCGTCCGGGCACTGGCCGACGCTCGAGATCCGGGCGCCCGACATGTCCCCGGACATCGACACGGCGATCCTCCAGGCCGAGCTGGTCCGCGCCCTGGTGGCGACCATCCTGCGGGACATCGCGGAGCAGCGTCCCGAACCGGCGCTGCGGGACGACGTACTGCGCCTCGCGCGCTGGCGGGCGGCCCACGACGGACTGGAGGGCTTCGGCCTCGACCCGTACACCGGGGCCGAACTCCCGGCGGCGGACCTTGCGGAGGCCCTGCTGGACCTGGTCGCCCCGGAACTGGCGGCCTCGGGCGAGCTCGACCACGCGGCCAAGACCCTGGGAGGCCTCCTGCGCGACGGCTCGGGCGCCCACCGCCAACGCGCGGCGTTCGCCCGCCGCCAGGACCTGAACGACGTACTGCGCCACTTGGCGGACGAGACGGAGAACTTCTAGCCCCGGCCGTCCCGGACGACCGGGACAGCCCCGGATACGCCAAAGCCGCAGGCGAGAACGTTTCTTCGCCTGCGGCTCGCAGTGGGGCGGGTGGGACTCGAACCCACGGCCGACGGATTATGAGTCCGCTGCTCTAACCGGCTGAGCTACCGCCCCTTCACGGCGTGGCGCGTACATGTGTGCGCGCCGTCTGCCGCAGCATAGCCGCTCATACGATCTCCTGCCTCGGATGCCTCGCATGATCGGCTTCGCCTGCTGAGGGAGACCGTTCTGAGGGCTGCCCGGTTCCAGGACCAGGGCAAAAAGAAAGAGGACCCGCACGAGGTCCTCTTCTTTCACGCTCCCCCGACTGGACTCGAACCAGTAACCTGCCGGTTAACAGCCGGCTGCTCTGCCAATTGAGCTACAGGGGACTGCGCTCCCCCGACTGGACTCGAACCAGTAACCTGCCGGTTAACAGCCGGCTGCTCTGCCAATTGAGCTACAGGGGATTGCTGCGGTGCGCCGAACAGCCCACCTCCGGCCTTGCCGGGGGGCGAGCGCCCGTTGCGAGTCATAGATTAGCGCAAGCAGGGGGGTGCTCCGCCAATCGGTATCGCCAGCAGGCCGGGCACCACACGACGAAGGGTGGCAGGCATGCGCTACAAGGTCACGTTCGTGGTCGGACTGGCCCTCGGGTACGTGCTCGGAACGCGCGCGGGGCGCGAGCGCTACGAGCAGATGAAGAAATCCGCGCGCGGGATCGCGCAGAACCCGGCGGTGCGCAATGCCGCCGAGACCGCCGGCCAGACGGGCCGCGAGTACGCCGGGAAGGCCTTCGCCGTCGTGAGCGACAAGGTCGGCAACGCGGTCCCCGCCTCCGTGGCCGGGCGGGTACGGGGTCTGCGCGACCGGGCCGGCGGCGGCTCCGAGGACGACTGGGGCACCAGCAACACCTGAGCCGGAAGGTTCCCCTGGAGCCGGCCTGGATCCGGCGCCTGCGGGCGGCGGATCCAAGCCCGGCGTGCGGCAGAATTCTCCGCATGGGGATAGTCGCCGGGCTGGACAGTTCTTCCGCCTTCACTCGCATCGTCGTCTGTGACACCGACACGGGTGCCGTGCTGCGCCAGGGGTACGCCCCCCATCCGCAGCCCGCGGGCGATCCCGAGAGCGTCCACCCCCACGAGACCGACCCGCAGGCCTGGCTGCTCTCCCTCGGCGAGGCCGCCGGCGGCGGGCTCCTCGAAGGGGTCCAGGCCATAGGGGTCTCCGCGCAGCAGCACGGACTGCTGCCCCTGGACCAGCAGGGCGCCCTGGTACGTCCGGCCCTGGTCGGCAACGACAAGCGCGGCCAGGTCGCCGCCGCCGACCTCATCGAAGCGCTCGGCGGCCGGCACGCCTGGGCCGAGGCCGTCGGGTCCGTCCCGCAGTCCGCGCAGCCCGTGGCGAAGCTGGCCTGGCTGGCCCGCGCCGAGCCCGAGGCGGCCCGGCGGGTGGCCGTGCTGATGTCCGCGCACGACTGGCTGGTCTGGCAGCTGCTGGGCCGGCCCGCCCGGCGGACCACCGACCGGGGCGGCGCCTCGGGCACCGGGTACTGGTCGGCGGCCACCGGCTCGTACCGTCCCGACCTGGTCGAGCTGGCGCTCGGGCACATGGCGCTGCTGCCCGAGGTGCTCGGGCCGGCCGAGGCCGCCGGGATGACCCCGGAGGGGCTGCTGATCTCCGCCGGCACCGGGGAGACCATGGCCGCCGCGCTCGGTCTGGGCCTCGGGCCCGGCGACGCAGTGGTCTCGCTGGGCGCCTCCGGCTCGGTGATGGCCGTGCACCACGAGGCGCTGTCGGAGCCGGGCGGGCTGATCACCTCGCTGGCCGACGCCAGCGGCATGCACCTGCCGGTGGTGAACACCTCCAATGCCGTACGGGCCCTGCGCGGCACCGCCGAGCTGCTGGGCACCGATCTCGAGGGGCTGTCCGCGCTCGCACTGAAGTCGACGCCGGGCGCGCACGGCCTGGTGCTCCTCCCGTACCTGGAGGGTGAGCGCACACCGAACCTGCCGCACACCGCCGGGACCCTGTCCGGGCTGCGGCGCGACTCGATGAAGCCGGAGCACCTGGCCCGGGCCGCGTTCGAGGGCATGCTGTGCGGGCTGGTGGACGCGCTCGACGTGCTGCGTCTGCGCGGGGTCGAGATCCGCCGGGTGTTCCTGCTGGGCGCGGCGGCCGAGCTGCCCGCCGTACAGGCCGCGGCGCCGGGGCTGTTCGGCACGCAGATCGTCGTGCCGGCGCCCGCCGACTACGCGGCGCTGGGTGCGGCGCGCCAGGCGGCCTGGGCGCTCGGGGTGCAGCAGGGCACGCTGGCCCCGCACACCCCGCCGGTGTGGCCGGGCCCGGCGGCGCAGGTCTTCGAGCCGGGCGAGGAGTTCCCGGCCTGGCAGGCGGTGCGCCAGCAGTACATCGCGAC
Organism: Streptomyces sp. NPDC002209; assembly: GCF_042890265.1. Taxonomy (NCBI): domain Bacteria; kingdom Bacillati; phylum Actinomycetota; class Actinomycetes; order Kitasatosporales; family Streptomycetaceae; genus Streptomyces; species Streptomyces sp. NPDC002209. Next base: position 679,193 of record NZ_JBIARX010000001.1, read on the forward strand.
GCGGGAGCAGATCCACCCCGGGGCGTTCCAGGGCTAGGGGGTGTCGGCCCTTTTCCGTCCAGGGGCAGGGCCCTTCCTCCTCTCGGGCGCAGGACCTACTGCCGTCGCAGTAGGCCCCGCGGCCGGTCTACTCCTTTTGACCTGCCTTTGCGAAAAGCGGTGGGGATCGAAGCCGGGGTGGCCGAAGATGGGGTGAACCCCACGAACTGCCGACCGGAGCCTGCGCGTGCTCATACGACTTCTGCGGACCCATCTGAGTCCGTACCGGAAACCGATCGCCCTCCTGGTCCTGCTGCAACTCCTGCAGACCAGCGCGAGCCTCTACCTCCCCACGCTGAACGCGGACATCATCGACAACGGTGTCGTCAGCGGTGACACCGGCTACATCCTGCGCTTCGGCGCCCTGATGCTCGGCGTCTCCCTCGTCCAGCTCGGGTGCAACATCGGCGCCGTCTACTTCGGCGCCCGTACCGCGGCCGCCGTCGGCCGCGACATCCGCGCCTCCGTCTTCGACCGGGTGCAGAGCTTCTCCGCGCGGGAGCTCGGCCAGTTCGGCGCGCCCTCGCTGATCACCCGTACGACCAACGACGTGCAGCAGATCCAGATGCTGGTGCTGATGACCTTCACGCTGATGGTCTCCGCGCCGATCATGTGCATCGGCGGCATCGCCATGGCGCTCTCGCTCGACGTGAAGCTGTCGGGCGTCCTGCTGGCCGTGGTCCCCGTCCTCGGCCTGTCGGTCGGCGCGATCGTGTTCAAGACGCGGCCGCTGTTCCGGAAGATGCAGGTCCGCCTGGACACCGTGAACCGGGTGCTGCGCGAGCAGATCACCGGCAACCGCGTCATCCGCGCGTTCGTCCGCGACGAGTACGAGAAGGACCGGTTCCGGGAGGCCAACGCGGACCTGACCGGGGTCTCCCTCGCAGCCGGCAAGCTGCTCGCGCTGATGTTCCCGACCGTGATCGTCGTCGTGAACATCTCCAGCGTCGCCGTCATCTGGTTCGGCGCGATGCGCATCGACAGCGGCGGCATGGAGATCGGCCAGCTGACGGCCTTCCTCGCCTACCTGATGCAGATCGTCATGTCCGTGATGATGGCCACCTTCATGTTCATGATGGTGCCGCGCGCCGAGGTCTGCGCCGAGCGCGTCCAGGAGGTCCTGGACACCGAGTCCAGCGTGGTCCCGCCCGTCGACCCCGTCCGAAAGCTCCTCGCCCGCGGACGGCTGGAGCTGCGCGGCGCCGACTTCCGCTACCCGGGCGCCGAGGCCCCGGTGCTGCGCGGGGTGGACCTGGTGGCCCGCCCCGGCGAGACCACGGCGGTGATCGGCTCCACCGGAAGCGGCAAGTCCACGCTGCTGGGCCTGGTGCCCCGGCTGTTCGACGCGACCGGCGGCCATGTGCTGGTCGACGGGGAGGACGTACGCCGCATCGAGCCGGAGCTGCTGGCCAAGACGGTGGGCATGGTCCCGCAGAAGCCGTACCTCTTCTCCGGAACCGTCGCCTCCAACCTGCGGTACGGGCGTCCCGACGCCACCGACGAGGAACTGTGGCACGCACTCGAGGTGGCGCAGGCCAAGGACTTCGTGTCCGCGCTGGAGGGCGGTCTGAACGCGCCCGTCACCCAGGGCGGAACGAACGTCTCCGGAGGCCAGCGCCAGCGCCTGGCCATCGCCCGCACGCTGGTGCAGAGCCCGGAGATCTACCTCTTCGACGACTCCTTCTCGGCCCTGGACTACGCGACGGACGCGGCGCTGCGCGCTGCGCTCGCCCGCGAGACCGAGGACGCGACGGTGGTCATCGTCGCGCAGCGGGTCTCCACCATCCGTGACGCCGACCGGATCATCGTGCTGGACGAGGGCCAGGTCGTGGGCGAGGGACGCCACCACGAGCTGATGGCCGACAACGAGACCTACCGGGAGATCGTGCTCTCCCAGCTGACGGAGGCGGAGGCCGCATGAGCGGGCCCGGAGGACGGATGATGATGGGGCCGGCCGAGCGGTCCCTGGATTTCAAGGGCTCGGGCAAACGGCTGCTGCGCCAGATCGCGCACGACCGGGCCAAGCTGTGGGGCATGGTCGCCGCCGTCGTCGGCAGCGTCGGCTGCTCGGTCATCGGCCCGAAGATCCTCGGTGAGGCCACCGACCTGGTGTTCGCGGGGATCGTCGGCCGGCAGATGCCGGCCGGGATCACCAAGCAGCAGGCCCTCGACGGGCTGCGCGCCAAGGGCGAGGGCGGCATGGCGGACATGCTGTCCGGCACCGACTTCACCCCCGGCGAGGGCATCGACTTCGGTGCCGTCGGGGTCGTGGCGATCTGGGCGCTGGTGGTCTTCACGCTCGCCGGCCTGCTGATGCTGGTGGCGACGCGGCTGTCGAACCACATCATGAACGGCACCGTGTACCGGATGCGCGAGGAACTGCAGGGGAAGCTGTCGCGGCTGCCGCTGTCGTACTTCGACCGGCAGAAGCGCGGTGAGGTGCTCAGCCGGGCCACCAACGACATCGACAACATCGGGCAGACGCTGCAGCAGACGATGGGGCAGCTGCTCAACTCGCTGCTGACGATCGTCGGCGTGCTGGCGATGATGCTCTGGATCTCTCCGCTGCTGGCGCTGGTCGCCCTGCTGACCATTCCGGTCTCGGTCTTCGTCGCGGCGAAGATCGGCAAGAAGTCGCAGCCCCAGTTCGTGGCGCAGTGGAAGTCCACGGGTGCGCTCAACGCGCACATCGAGGAGATGTACTCGGGTCACGCGCTGGTCAAGGTCTTCGGCCGGCAGAAGGAGTCCGCGGCCGTCTTCGCCGAGCAGAACGAGGCGCTGTACCGGGCCTCGTTCAAGGCGCAGCTGGTCAGCGGGATCATGCAGCCGGTGATGTTCTTCATCTCGAACATCAACTACGTGCTGGTGGCGGTCGTCGGCGGTCTGCGGGTGGCCTCGGGCAGCCTGTCGATCGGTGACGTGCAGGCCTTCATCCAGTACTCGCGCCAGTTCTCGATGCCGCTGACGCAGGTCGCGTCGATGGCGAACCTGGTGCAGTCCGGCGTCGCCTCGGCGGAGCGGGTGTACGAGCTGCTGGACGCGCAGGAGCAGGAGCCGGACGCCGAGGTGCCGGAGCGGCCGGAGCGGCTGCGCGGCCAGGTCACGCTCGACAAGGTGGCCTTCCGCTACGAGCCGGACAAGCCGCTGATCGAGAACCTGTCGCTGTCCGTCGAGCCCGGCCACACGGTCGCGATCGTCGGCCCGACGGGCGCCGGCAAGACCACGCTGGTCAATCTGCTGATGCGGTTCTACGAGGTCACGGGCGGGGAGATCGCCCTCGACGGCGTGGACATCGCGAAGATGACCCGCGAGGAACTGCGCAGCGGGATCGGCATGGTGCTCCAGGACACGTGGCTGTTCGGCGGCACGATCGCGGAGAACATCGCCTACGGTGCGGCGCGCGAGGTCACGCGCGCCGAGATCGAGGAGGCGGCGCGGGCCGCCCACGCGGACCGGTTCGTCCGCACCCTGCCGGACGGCTACGACACGGTGCTGGACGACGAGGGCGCGGGCGTCAGCGCGGGCGAGAAGCAGCTGATCACCATCGCCCGGGCGTTCCTGTCGGACCCGGTGATCCTGGTGCTCGACGAGGCGACGAGTTCGGTGGACACCCGTACCGAGGTGCTGATCCAGAAGGCGATGGCCCGCCTCGCGCACGGCCGTACGTCCTTCGTGATCGCGCACCGGCTGTCCACGATCCGCGATGCGGACGTGATCCTGGTGATGGAGAACGGCTCGATCGTGGAGCAGGGCACGCACGAGGAGCTGTTGGCGGCGGACGGCGCGTACGCGCGGCTGTACGCGGCGCAGTTCGCGCAGGCGGTGGCCGAGGTCGACTAGCGTCGGCGCATCGGCTTGGCGTGGGGGTGCCCTCTCGGCAGAGGGCACCCCTTCTCCGTACTCAGTCCAGGTAGCCGCGGAGCTGGTCGGCGAAGGCGTGGTCGCGCAGCTTGTTGAGCGTCTTGGACTCGATCTGCCGGATCCGCTCGCGCGTCACGCCGAAGATCCGCCCGATCTCCTCCAGGGTGCGGGGCCGGCCGTCGGCGAGGCCGTAGCGCAGCTGCACGACCTTGCGCTCGCGCTCGCCGAGGGTCGACAGCACGGCTTCCAGGTGCTCGCGGAGCAGGAAGAACGCGGCGGACTCCATGGGCGAGGCCGCGTCCCCGTCCTCGATCAGGTCGCCGAGGGCGACATCGTCCTCCTCGCCGACCGGTGCGTGGAGCGAGACCGGCTCCTGGGCGAGGCGCAGCACCTCGAGAACCCGCTCGGGGGTCAGCTCGAGGTGGACGGCGACCTCTTCGGCGGTGGGCTCGTACCCGCGTTCCTGGAGCATGCGGCGCTGTACGCGCACGACGCGGTTGATCAGCTCCACGACATGCACGGGCACGCGGATGGTGCGGGCCTGGTCGGCGAGGGCCCGCGACATGGCCTGCCGGATCCACCAGGTGGCGTAGGTGGAGAACTTGTACCCGCGGGCGTAGTCGAACTTCTCAACGGCCCGGATGAGCCCGAGGTTCCCCTCCTGCACGAGGTCGAGCATGGTGAGCCCGCGGCCCACGTAGCGCTTCGCGACGGAGACGACGAGCCGCAGGTTCGACTCGATGAGGCGCCTCTTGGCCATCCGCCCCATGACGACGAGCTTGTCGAGGTCGAGGGCGAGCCGCAGGTCGAGGTCGGGGGTGTTGCCGAGCTTCTCCTCGGCGAAGAGTCCGGCTTCGACGCGGCGCGCGAGCTCGACCTCCTCGGCTGCGGAGAGCAGCGGGATCCTGCCTATCTCGCGCAGGTACTGCCGGAACAGGTCGGCGGAAGGGCCCGCTCCGCCGCTGTCCGCGCGCCGGCGCTGTTCGGGCACCTGCTCGATCAGCTCCAGCACCTCGGGCTCTTCGGGCTCCTCGTCCACGGAGTCGACCTCGGGCTCTTCGCCCGCAGTGGCCTCGGTGTCATGGACGGGCGGGCTCACGTTGACGGTCAGGATCTGGGTCTGCACGGGGGCGACCTCCAGGGCTCCGAGGACGGGGGCACCGCACCTCAGTGTGGGGTACGACACATCGCTGCCACGAGGGGCGTGCGAGCACTTTCTGAGTCCGGCGCGTGACCGGATGGTTACCCCCCGCCGGGAATCCCGATGCGGATCGGACGCATGTCCGAGAAGATCGATGCCATGTCTGAGTACGAAACCCACGTGACGGTGCGCTGCCCGGACCCGGGGGAGCTGGCGCGGCTCGAAGCGTGGGCCGGGGGCCGGGGGTTGAAGGTGACGCACATCCTGCTGGCCCGCGGGCGGATGGTGTCGCAGCCGATGCTGACGCTGCGGGACCGCACGGGCCACGAGACCCTGGTGCCCCGGCTGCGGTCGGCGGGCTTCGACCCGGTGCGGGTGAAGGTGGAGACGGTTCCGTGGACCACGGACCGGCCGGGCCCCGGCGGCGGCTACTTCGAGCACCACCTGAAGCTGCTCCTGCCGGCGGACTTCGACCGCACGGCCCTGGAGTCCCTGGTCGTCCCGCACGGCGCCCACCTGTCCTGGAACGCCCGCAGGGCCTTGGCCGGGGGCGCGCACGAACGGTTCGTGACCCAGCGGTGGCGCGGCACGGCGGCGGGGGCGACGGCGGCCTGCGACGCGCTGGCCGCTGCGCTCGGCTCGGCGGGGTACGAAATCCGCTCGGAGGAGCGGGAGTTCGTGCTGTACGACAGTGACCTGTCGGTGGACGACGGCTGGATCGCGGAGGGGGCAGCGGCCATGAGCGGCGGGGTTGTGGGAGCGGGCGCCCGATGAGCACGTGGAGCGGCTTCGACTGGCAAGCCACTGAACTGCCCCGGGAGCCGCTGGAGGAGACCACCCGGGCCGAGCGGGAACTGCCGCGCACCCTGCGGCCGGTGGCGGGGGACGACGTACGCCAGCGCGCCCTCTTCGACCCCTCGCTGAAGCATTTCCGGCGGGCCTACCGGGCCGGTGACCCGGTCTTCGACGACCCCTCGCGAACCGCCGCATGGCTGGCGGCGCGGCGGGCGGCGCTGGACGCCGTACTTCTCGCGGTGTCGGAGTCGCAGTGGGGGTACTCGCTGGTGCTGCGCGGGAGCGTGCTGCTCGCCGACTGGTTCGGGGATGCGGCGCGGGAGCCCGGCGACCTGGACTTCGTGGTCGTACCGCGGAGCTGGAACATCGACGACGGGCGTACGGCACGGATGCTGGACGAGATCGCCGCCGGCGCGGCCGGCCGGGCCGGGATCAAGGACTCCGGAGCCGTCTGCGAGGACATCTGGACGTACGACCGGGTACCGGGGATGCGGATGGTGCTGCCCTGGCAGGTACCCGGGCTGCCGGCCGGGCACGTCCAGCTCGACTTCGTGTTCAACGAACGGCTTCCCGAGGAGCCCGAGCCGGTCGAGCTCGCCTGCGGGGCCCTGGTGTTGGCCGCCTCGCCCGCCTTGTCCCTGGCCTGGAAGCTGTTGTGGCTGGTGAGCGACGCCCACCCGCAGGGGAAGGACCTCTACGACGCCGTCCTGCTCGCCGAGCGGTACCCGCTGTCGTACGAGCTGCTGGACCAGGTGTTCCGGCTGGCGCCCGAGCAGCCGCTGCCGAACCCGGGGGTGACCGCGGCGGACATCGCCGCGTACGGGAACGTCGGCCATGAGTGGAACCACTTCACGGCCGAGTACCCGCAGCTCTCCGGCTCCGAACAGGACTACGCCCGGCGCCTGGTGGCGGCGCTGGTCCCGACCTTCGCGCAGGCTCCGCAGACGCCTAGGCCGGCTCGACGCGGACCGCGCAGACCTTGAACTCCGGCATCCGGGACACCGGGTCCAGTGCCGGGTTGGTCAGGGAGTTGGCGCGGCCCTCGCCCGGCCAGTGGAACGGCATGAAGACCGTGTCCGCGCGGATGGTGTCCGTGATGCGGGCCGGGGCCACGGCTCGGCCGCGGCGCGAGACGACCGCGAGCGGGGCGCCCTCGACCGCGCCGATGCGGGACGCGAGGCGCGGGTGGAGTTCCACGAAGGCCCCGGGGGCGGCCGCGTTGAGCTCGTCCACGCGGCGGGTCTGGGCGCCCGACTGGTACTGGGCGACCACGCGGCCGGTGGTGAGCAGGACCGGGTACTCGGCGTCCGGGATCTCGGCCGCGTCGCGGTGGGAGACGGGGACGAAGCGGGCCCGGCCGTCGTCGGTGGCGAACCGGTCGAGGAAGAGGCGGGGGGTGCCGGCGTGGGAGTCGTCCGGGCAGGGCCAGAAGACGCCCTGTTCGGCCTCGATGCGGGCGTAGGAGATGCCCGAGTAGTCCGCCGGGCCGCCGGCCGAGGCGCGGCGGAGCTCCTCGAAGACCTCTTCGGGGGCGGTGGGGAAGCCCTTCTCGATGCCGAGGCGGGCGGCCAGCCCGTGCAGGACCTCGAGGTCGGTGCGCACCCCCGGCGGCGGGGTCAGGGCGCGGCGGCGCAGCAGGACGCGGCCCTCCAGGTTGGTGGTGGTGCCGGTCTCCTCCGCCCACTGGGTGACGGGGAGGACCACGTCGGCGAGGGCCGCCGTCTCGGAGAGGACCACGTCCGCCACCGCCAGGAAGTCCAGGGAGCGGATGCGGTCCTCGACGTGGGCGGCGCGGGGGGCCGAGACCACCGGGTTGGAGCCCATGAGGAGGAGGGCCTTCACCTCCGTGCCGAGGGCGTCGAGGAGTTCGTACGCGCTGCGCCCGGGGGCCGGCAGGCTGTCGGGGTCGACGCCCCAGACCTCGGCCACGTGCGCCCGCGCCGCGGGGTCGGTGAGTTTGCGGTAGCCCGGGAGCTGGTCGGCCTTCTGGCCGTGCTCCCGGCCGCCCTGGCCGTTGCCCTGGCCGGTGAGGCAGCCGTACCCGGACAGCGGCCGGCCGGCGCGGCCGGTGGCCAGGCACAGGTTGATCCACGCGCCGACGGTGTCGGTGCCCTTGGACTGCTGCTCGGGCCCGCGGGCGGTCAGGACCATCGCGGAGGACGGCGCGCAGAACAGGGAGACCGCCTCGCGGAGTTTCGGGACGGGCACGCCGGTGATCCGCTCCACCAGCTCCGGCCAGTGCGCCATCGCCGCGGCCCGGGCCTCCTCCCAGCCGGTGGTGCGGCCGGCGATGAACTCCTCGTCGGTGCGGCCTTCGGCGACGACCAGGTGCAGCAGGCCCAGCGCGAGGGCGAGGTCGGTCCCGGGGCGGGGGGCGAGGTGCAGGTCCGCCTGCTCGGCGGTCCGGGTCCGGCGCGGGTCGATGACGATCAGGGTGCCGCCGTTCGCCTTGAGCTCGGTGAGGTAGCGCAGGGCGGGTGGCATGGTCTCGGCCAGGTTGGAGCCGACGAGGACGACGCAGCCGGTCCGCGGGATGTCCTCCAGGGGGAAGGGGAGTCCGCGGTCGAGCCCGAAGGCCCGCTGGTGGGCGGCTGCGGCCGAGGACATGCAGAAGCGGCCGTTGTAGTCGATCTGCGAGGTCCGCAGGGCGACCCGGGCGAACTTGCCGAGCGCGTAGGCCTTCTCGTTGGTGAGCCCGCCGCCGCCGAACACGCCGACGGCGTCGGGCCCGTGCGTACGGCCCGTGCGGGCGAGGCCCTCGGCGACGGTGTCGAGGGCCTCCTCCCAGGTGGCCGGCTCCAGCCGTCCGGCGTGGGTGCGGACGAGCGGCCCGGTCAGGCGCACCCGGGAGGAGAGCACGGCCGGGGCGGTGCGCCCCTTGCCGCACAGCGCACCCCGGTTCACGGGGAAATCCGCCCGCTCCTCCACCACGACGCTCGCGCCGCCCGGCTCAGGGCGGAGGTTCATCCCGCACTGCAGCGCGCAGTACGGGCAGTGCGTGGCGGTGGCGGAGTCCGGGGTGTGCATACGGCCCAGCCTGCGGCCGCGGTGTTACGCGGGCCGCCGCCTCCGGTTACACCTCCCGTACGGGCGCCTCAGCGGGCCCGCGGACGCCCGGTGAGGCCCGCCGGTCCGGGCGGCGTCCGGTCCCCGCGGCGTCCGGTGCGGCCCGGTGCTACCGGCCGGTGAGGGTCCGGACGGTCGGTCCGGCCGTCCAGCCGCCGTCCACCGCGAGTTCGGCGCCCGTCATGTACGCGGCGGCGTCGGACAGGAGGAAGGCGACCGCCGCGGCCGTCTCCTCCGGGGCTCCCACACGGCCCATCGGGGCGCCGGGGAAGTTGCCCTCGCCCGGCCGGATGCCGACCGGGGCGGTCATCGGGGTCAGCGTCATGCCCGGGTGCACCGAGTTGACGCGGATCCGCGCCTCGGCGAGCTCGACCGCGCCGATCTTCGACAGGCCGCGCACGCCCCACTTGGAGGCCCCGTACCCGGCGGTGAGCGCCAGGCCGGTGAGACCGGCCGCGGACGAGATGTTGACGACGGAGCCGCCGCCGTTCGCCCGCAGCAGCGGTATCGCGGTCTTGATGCCGATGAAGGTGCCGACCAGGTTGACCTCGACGACCCGGCGGAAGTGTTCGACGCTCTCGTGCTCCAGGAGCTGCCCGGTGGGTATGCCGGCATTGTTCACGAGCCCGTCGATCCGGCCGAACTCGGCCACCGCGTGGTCGAGGGCGGTCTGCCAGTCGGCCTCGCTCGTGACGTCGTGCCGCAGGAACCGCGCCGCGGCGCCCAGCTTCTCGGCCGTCTGCGCGCCCTCCGCCTCCAGCACGTCGGTGATCAGCACGCTGCCGCCGCCGTCCACGACGGCCTGCGCCGCCGCCGCGCCCAGCCCCCGGGCTCCCCCGGTGATGACGACGGCCTTGCCGCTCAGATCCACAACAGCCACGGTTCCACACCCCTGACAGCGAGACGGACACACGGGTATATGACTAATCGGCATAGACAGCCGACGGCGCGTCAGTGTGCCAGAGCGCCCAGGGCCCGCGACACCCCCGGTTCCTTCGGTCCCATGAAGCGCGGTTCCGGCTTGAAGGCCGCGTCCAGTGCCGCCTTGCCTGCCGCGAAGACCTCGCGCGTGCCGCCGTAGTACCAGGTCGAGTCGTGCTCGTCGTCGACCCCGACCCCGTACGACTCCACGCCCGCCGCATCGCACAGGGCGACGGCCCGGCGTATGTGGAAGCCCTGGCTGATCAGCACGGCCCGCTTCACCCCGAAGATCTCCTTGGCCCGGACGCAGGAGTCCCACGTGTCGAACCCGGCGTAGTCGCTGACGATCCGGTCGCCCGGCACCCCGTGGGCGGTCAGGTACGTGCGCATCGCGTCGGGCTCGTCGTACTCGGTGCGGCTGTTGTCCCCGGTGACGAGGACGACCTTGGCCTTGCCGGTGCGGTACAACTCGGCCGCCGCATCGAGCCGCCTGGCCAGGTACGGGGTCGGCCGCCCGTTCCACAGCCCCGCCCCGAACACCACCGCCACCTCGGTGGCCGGCGCATCGGCCGTGCTCCGCAGCCGGTCCGCGGCCACCGCATGCGTCCACGCCGACGGCAGCAGCGCCAGCACGAACGCGGCCGCCACCGCCTGGACGGCCCGCCGCCGCCCCGCCACCGTCCCCGTCCAGCCCGGCACCGGCTTGAGCTTGAGCTTCATGGTCGATCCCCCCGTTGCACCACACACCGTTCGCACACATTGACGATCTGCGCCCGGCCCCCAGTTCCCCCTCCCCCGCCTTTCACTCGGACGAACGAGCGGGTGAGCACCCGGAAAACACCCGTCACCCCCGCGCAATGCCCACGCAACCTCCGGCCCGCAGGATCGGTTCATGACGGAGCTGGTGCACCCTCCCGAGTCCCTGTCCCTCCCCTTTCCCCCCGCCACGGCCACGGAGCTGCTGACCCGGATCACCACCCAACTCGGCATGCAGCTCAGCGGACTGCGCCCATGGCACACCGCGGGGGACCGGTCCGACGGAGTCCGCCCATGCAGCCCACCCTCGTCGCCGTCGCCCACGGCAGCCGCGACCCCCGCGCCCTCCCCACCGTCCTGGCCCTCCTCGACCGGATCCGCGAGCTCCGCCCCCGTCTCGGCGTCCGGCTCGGACACGTCGAGCTGAACCGGCCGCTGCTCGGCGACACCCTCGCGGACAGCGCCGGCGCGGCCGTGCTCGTCCCGCTGCTCCTCGGCCGCGGCCACCACGTCAAGCGGGACCTCCCCGCGGCGGCCGCCCGCGCCGCCCACCTGGACACCCGCGTCGCCGCCCCGCTCGGCCCGCATCCGCTGCTGGTCGAGGCCCTGTACGACCGCCTCCTCGAGGCCGGCTGGGCCCCCGGTGCGAGTACCGCCGTCGTACTCGCCGCCGCCGGCTCCCGCGACCCCGACTCGGCGGCCGACACCCGCCGCACCGCCGCCCTGCTCTCCGAACGCCTCGGCGGCGCGGCCGTCGTACCGGCCTACGCCTCCGCCGCGGCCCCCACCGTCCCCGACGCGGTCCGCGCCCTCGCCGCCCGCGGCCACCACCGGATCGCGGTGGCCTCGTACTTCACCGCCCCCGGCCGCTTCGCCGCGCAGAGCGCCGCCGCCGCGCCCGGTCCGGCGGCGGCCCCGCTCGGCGACCACCCGGCCCTGGCCCGCCTCGTACTCCAGCGCTACGACGAGGCGCTGGCCCGGCAGCGGACCTCCCTGGCCTCCCCGGCTCCGCCGGCCGACCTGAAACTGGCCACCGCATAAGGACCCGGTTGACGCGGATTGCTCAGATTGGTCGCATTGTCGGTGCTTCCGGTTACCGTCTGAGCATGGAAGGCATGGAAGGCACCGCCAGCGCACCCGTCCGCCACCTCGACCCGAACGGCCCTTACGACGCTAGCGACACCGAGCGCTGGGCCGCCGAGCCCGACAAACGCCCCGGCCGGACCGCCTTCCAGCGCGACCGGGCCCGTGTCCTGCACTCCGCCGCGCTGCGCCGCCTCGCCGGCAAGACCCAGGTGGTCACCCCCGGCAGCCGCTCGTACGACTGGGACGCGAGCCCCCGCACCCGGCTGACGCACTCCCTGGAGTGCGCCCAGGTCGGGCGCGAGCTCGGCGCGGCACTCGGCTGCGATCCCGACCTCGTCGAGGCCGCCTGCCTCTCGCACGACATGGGCCACCCGCCCTTCGGGCACAACGGCGAGGAGGCGCTGAACGAGTTCGCCAAGGACTGCGGCGGCTTCGAGGGCAACGCCCAGTCGCTGCGCCTGCTGACGCGCCTGGAGCCGAAGCGTTTCGTGCCGGACCCGGGCGGCGGCGAGCCCGTCAGCGTCGGCCTCAACCTCACCCGGGCCTGCCTGGACGCCGCGACCAAGTACCCGTGGGCCCGCGGCGGCCACCCCACCGACCCCGACTCGGTCAAGTTCGGCGCGTACGACGACGACCTGCCGGTCTTCGAGTGGCTGCGGCGCGGCGCGCCCGCGGACCGCAAGTGCTTCGAGGCCCAGGTGATGGACTGGTCGGACGACGTCGCGTACTCCGTCCACGACTTCGAGGACGGCCTGCACGCCGGGCACCTCGACCCCAACCTGCTCTTCGCCGAACCCGAGCGCACCGCCATCTGGCGGGTCGCGATCGGCCGGTACGTGCCGGCCGACACCGAGCCGGAGGAGCTGCGCGAGGCCCTCGACCGGCTGATGGAGCAGGAGTGGTGGCCGCACGGGTACGACGGGTCGGCCGTCGCCCAGGCCCGCCTCAAGGACGCCACCAGCCAGCTGATCGGCCGGTTCTGCCTGGCCGCCGAGGGCGCCACCCGCGAGGCGTACGGCTCCGGCCGGCTGACCCGGTACGCGGCCGAGCTGGTCGTCCCGCGCGAGGCGCGCAACGAGTGCGCGGTCCTCAAGGCCGTCGCCGACCTGTACGTGATGCAGCGCGACGAGCAGGAGCGGCTGCGCGCCGACCAGCGCATCGTCCTGGCCGAACTCGCCGAGGCGCTCAGCGCCCGCGCACCCGAGGGGCTGGACCCGCAGTTCCGGGCGATCTTCGACACCGCGCCCGACGACAGGGCCCGCAAACGCGCGGTCATCGACCAGATCGCGGCGCTCACGGACGCCTCTGCGCGCTCCCTGCACGCCCGGCTCACACGGCGCGCGCGCCGGTCCGAAGGGTGAGCCGATCGGGCCACTCCCCCTTCACGCGGCAGGCTCAGTGCGGGACGCTCGCATGTGGTCGCATGTGGCGGAGAGGTTATGAGGAGGCATCAGGTGGTCGACGCACACCGGACATTCGTCATCGTCGGCGCAGGGCTTGCCGGAGCTAAGGCGGCCGAGACGCTGAGGTCCGAGGGGTTCACGGGGCGGGTGATCCTGATCGGCGACGAGCGCGACCATCCCTACGAACGGCCCCCGCTGTCCAAGGGGTACCTCCAGGGCAAGGAGGAGCGCGACAGCGTCTTCGTCCACGAGCCGTCCTGGTACGCCCGGGCCGACGTCGAGCTGCACCTCGGCCAGCCCGCGGTCCACCTGGACCGGGAGGCCAGGAAGGTGGTCCTCGGCGACGGCACGGCGCTGCACTACGACAAGCTGCTGCTGGCCACCGGCGCCGAGCCGCGCCGCCTCGACATCCCGGGCACGGGCCTGGCCGGGGTGCACCACCTGCGCCGGCTCGCCCACGCCGAGCGGCTGAAGGGCGTACTGGCCACCCTCGGCCGGGACAACGGCCATCTGCTGATCGCGGGAGCCGGCTGGATCGGCCTCGAGGTGGCCGCCGCGGCCCGCGGGTACGGGGCCGAGGTCACCGTGGTCGAGCCGCTGGCCACCCCGCTGCACGCGGTGCTCGGCCCGGAGATCGGCCGGCTCTTCGGGGACCTGCACGCGGAGCACGGGGTCCGCTTCCACTTCGGTGCGCGGCTCACCGAGATCGTCGGGCACGACGGCATGGTGCTCGCGGCCCGGACCGACGACGGGGAGGAGCACCCGGCGCACGCCGTGCTCGCGGCGATCGGGGCGGCGCCGCGGACCGCGCTCGCCGAGACGTCCGGGCTGGCCCTGGTCGACCGGCAGCACGGCGGCGGCATCGCCGTGGACGCCTCGCTGCGGACCAGCGACCCGGACGTGTTCGCCGTCGGGGACGTGGCCGCCGCGCACCACCCGCTGCTCGGGACCCGGCTGCGGGTCGAGCACTGGGCGAACGCGCTCAACGGCGGCCCCGCCGCGGCGCGGGCGATGCTGGGGCAGGAGGTGTCGTACGACCGGGTTCCGTACTTCTTCTCCGACCAGTACGACGTGGGCCTGGAGTACTCCGGGTACGCCCCGGTGGGCGGCTACGACCAGGTGCTGATCCGCGGCGACGTGGCCAAGCGGGAGTTCATCGCGTTCTGGCTGTCGGAAGGGCGGGTGCTGGCCGGAATGAACGTGAACGTATGGGATGTGACCGAGCACATCCAGGCCCTGATCCGGTCGAAGGCGCAGGTCAACCGCGAGGCGCTGGCGGACCCGTCGATTCCGCTCGACTCCCTGCTGGAGGGCTAGAGGGCATGCGGCCCTGACCCGCCGCACACCCCCCGGGGGGTGACGGGTTTGCCGGCGCCCGGCCGTAGACTTCACGGGTGGCAGGACGGATCAACGACGACGACGTGAAGGCGGTACGGGACGCGGTCCCGATCGACGCCGTGGTCTCCGACTACCTCCAGCTGCGCAACGCGGGCGGCGGCAACCTCAAGGGCCTCTGCCCCTTCCACGACGAGAAGTCCCCGTCCTTCCAGGTCAGCCCCAGCAAGGGTCTCTACCACTGCTTCGGCTGCCAGGCGGGCGGGGACACCCTCGACTTCATCATGAAGATCGACCACCTGTCGTTCTCGGAGGCGGTCGAGCGCCTCGCGGGGCAGGCCGGCATCACCCTGCGGTACGAGGAAGGCGGCTACACCGCCGGCACCAGCGGCCGCGGCGAGCGCATCCGGCTCGTCGAGGCGCACAAGGCGGCCGCCCAGTTCTACGTCGAGCAGCTGGGCAGCGCCGAGGCGGAGATCGGCCGCAGGTTCCTGGCGGAGCGCGGCTTCGACCAGGCCGCCGCCGAGCACTTCAGCGTCGGGTACAGCCCGGCCGGCTGGGACCACCTGACGCGCTTCCTGCGCGGCAAGGGCTTCAGCGACAAGGAGCTGATCACCTCCGGCCTGGCCCAGGACAGCCGCAGCGGCAAGCCCATCGACCGCTTCCGCGGCCGGCTGATGTGGCCGATCCGCGACATCAGCGGCGAGGTGGTCGGCTTCGGCGCGCGCAAACTGCGCGACGACGACAACGGGCCGAAGTACCTGAACACCCCCGAGACGGCGATCTACAAGAAGTCCCAGGTGCTGTACGGCATCGACCTGGCGAAGAAGGAGATCGCGAAGACCTCGCGGGCCGTGGTGGTCGAGGGCTACACGGACGTGATGGCCTGCCACATGGCCGGGGTCACCACCGCGATCGCGACCTGTGGCACCGCCTTCGGCGGCGACCACATCAAGATCCTGCGCCGCCTGCTGATGGACAACGCGACGGCCGAGGTGATCTTCACCTTCGACGGCGACGCGGCCGGCCAGAAGGCCGCGCTGCGCGCCTTCGAGGACGACCAGAAGTTCGCCGCCGAAACCTCCATCACCATCGCCCCCGGCGGCATGGACCCGTGCGACCTGCGCCTGGCGCACGGGGACACGGCGGTGTCCGGGCTCGTGGAGGCGCGGACCCCGCTGTTCGAGTTCGCGCTGCGGCACATCGTGGCCCGGCACAACCTGGAGAACCCGGCGGGCCGGGCGGCCGCGCTGGACGAGGCGGCCCCGGTCGTCGCCAACATCAAGAACATCGCGATCCAGCACGAGTCGGCGGTCCAGCTCGCGGGGATGCTGGGCATCCGGGACGAGCAGTTCGTGGTCAAGCGGGTCGCGCAGCTGGCGCGCTGGGCACGGGAGCGGGGCAACCAGCCCGGCGGGCAGCAGCAGGGCCGCGGCCGCTCCTCGCACGCTTCGTACGAGGCCGCGGCGGCGCCCTCCGCCCCGGCGGCGGGCGGACCGGCGCTGAACCTGCGCAGCCCGGCGCACCGCACCGAGCGCGAGCTGCTCAAGCTCGCGCTGCAGCGGCCGGCCCTGGTCTCGCCGGCCTTCGACGCGTACGGGGTGGACGAGTTCACCGCCCCGCCGTACGCGGCGGTCCGCGAGGCCATCCAGGCCGCGGGCGGCGCCTCCCTGGGCACCGACGACTATCTGGCCCGGGTCCGCGACGCCGCGCCGAACGACACGGTCCGCGCGCTCGTCACCGAGCTGGCGGTCGAGGCGATCCACGCCAAGACGGTGGACGAGGTGTACGCGGGGGTCCAGCTGGTCCAGGTCCGGCTGCGCGCGGTCGACCGCCGGGTCCACGAGATCCAGGGCACGATGTCGCGCCTGGGCCCCCAGGCCCCGCCGGAGCAACTGGCGGCGGTCCAGGAGGAGCTCTGGGTGCTCCAGCAGTACGGCCAGCGCCTGCGCAACCGCGGAGCCGAGGGGCTGTAGGTCTCCCTCAGCGCCGTGCGAACCAGTCGCCGCCCGGTATCTCGGTGCCGGACTCGCGCAGCCGGCGGGCCAGCAGCGGGGCCGCCAGGTAGACCCAGGCGGCGGTCCGCGTGCCGTCCGGGCGGACCGCGTCCCGGCGGACCCGGTCGTACACGTTCAGCGGCCGGTCGGGGCCGTGGTACTCCTCCAGCCGGTCCAGTTCGGCCAGCAGCCTCCCGTACGCGCCGGGCGCCGGGGTGATCAGCTCGCCGACGATCTCCGATCCCGGGTGCTGGACGGCGTACGGGTAGCCGGGACCGTCGTAGAGGAGTGCGTCCGGGAGCCGCGCGGGCTCCTCGGCGGCGGTGCGGCCCCGCAGGAACAGGTCGTGGTTGACCTCCCCGGGGCGCAGGGTCCCGTAGACGAAGAAGGGGAGCTCGGCGGTCATCCGGCCGCCACCTCCTGCGCGACCCACGCCAGGTAGTCCGCGCCGCCGCGCACCACCGGGGTGGCGATGATCTCCGGCGTGCCGTACGGGTGCCCGGCGGCCAGCCGCGCCTCCAGGGCCGGGTAGGCGGCCGAGGTGGTCTTGAACAGCACCTGCCACTCCTGCGAGGTCTCCAGCGCGTCCTTCCAGTGGTAGACGGACGTCACCGGCCCGGATATCTGCGCGCAGGCGGCCAGCCGCGCCTCCACCGCGGCGCGGGCGAGCGCCGCGGCCGCCTCCGCCGAGTCGACCGTGGTCAGCACGGTGAGCACCCCGAGCGCCGGATGCACCGGATCCGCCGGGTCCAGTGGCGGCTGCGGCGGCGATGGCCGATCGGCTGATGTCACGGGAGCCCTCCCTCGGTTACGGCGGACAGCACGCGGTCCGGGACTTTGGTCCCGAGTCTGCCTGCGCCCTCCCACCGTACGCACCGCTGTTACACAACCTCCCGGTGGCCGTGACCGTCGCCGTCTACCGTCGGTTCGTCCTCCCCCAGACCCCTTTGGCCCGGCCCCTCATGAAGCGACCCGCCCGACAGCTCACCGCCGTCCTCCTGTGCGCCTGTACCTGCGCACTCGCCGTCGGCGGCTGCGCCGCGCCCGGAGGGCTCGGCGCCGGTGAGCCCGCGCCGCCCGTGTCGGCGCAGCCGCAGCCCGAGTCGCTGTGGCCGCTGTGGACCGACGGCACCGCCCCGGCGGCGCCCGGCAAGCCGGTCGGCACCCGGGAGCCCCCGCCGCAGCCGCTGAAGGACGCGCCGGAGGTGGGGCCCGGCGGGCTGCCGTCGGTGGACGTGAAGGACGTCGTACGAGCCGACCGGCAGATGAAGCCGTTCGCCGCGAAGGGGTGGATCGACGCACCCGGCATGGTCGGGATCCGCCCGCCCCTGTACCGCGACCTCACGGGCGACGGGAAGCCCGAGCTGATCGTGGCCGCCGACGCGCAGACGGGGCGCACCGCGCTGACCGTGTACACCGCGGAAGGCACCCGGATCGTCCCCGTCCTCTTCACCGTCGGCCGGCGGATGGCCGCCGAGGCCATCGGCGGCGACCTGTTGCTGCGCACCGCCGCCGACGACGGTTCCGAGCAGGCCGTGCGCTACCACTGGGACGGCGAGCGGATGCGGGTCGTCAGCGACGAGCGGCGGTACAACAAGTCCTTGGGTGACTGCAACAGCGGGCAGGGCCCGCAGCCGAAGCGCACCGACAGGTTCGGGCAGGTGTGTGAGTGAAGCCGCGCCGGATCCGCTGCCGCCACCTGTTGCGGGCCCTCGGCCTGCGCTGGAAGATCTCCGCCCTGCTCGCGGCCGGCTGCTCGCTCGTCGCGGTGACCATCGGCGTGCTGATCCACGATGCGCGGGCCCGCCAGGTCGGCGAGGCGGCGCGGGAGAGCGCCGTCGCGCAGCTGATCCGCGTGCGCCAGGTGTACGAGCTCACCGGGCGGCTGGACGACGACAAGGTCGGCGAGGCCGATGCGTGGATCGACTGCCCCGGTCTGCCGGAGCCGCTGCGCCGGGCGGCCCTCGCGGGGCAGCGCACCACCTACCTCGACCTGGCCGGGTCCGATCCGGCGGTGTGGGCCGCGCGCCCGGTCGGCGGCGACCACGTGCTGTCCGTACGCCGGTCGTTGGCCGGTGAGCAGGCCGAACTGGCCGACCTGGAGAAGCAGCTGATGGCTTCCGGGGCCGGGGTCGTGACGCTCGCGGCGATCGGCGGGGCGCTGCTGGCGAGCCGGCTGAGCAAGGACCTGCGGACGGCGGCCGAGACGGCCCGCCGGATCAGCGAGGGCGAACTGGACGCGCGGATCGGGGGATCGGGCGTGCCGGGGTCCCGCAACGAGGTCGCCGAGCTGTCCTCGGCGGTCGACACGATGGCCGCCAGTCTGCAGCAGCGGCTGGAGGCGGAGCAGCGGTTCACGGCCGATGTGGCGCACGAGCTGCGGACACCGCTGACGGGGCTGCACACCGCGGCCGAGCTGCTGCCGGCGGGGCGGCCCACGGAGCTGGTCCGGGACCGGGTGGCGGCGCTGCGGACGCTGACCGAGGACCTGCTGGAGGTCGCGCGGCTGGACGCGCGCCGGGAGGAGGCTCAGCTGGGGGTGCATGCGCTGGGGCCGCTGGTCGCGACGATCACGCGGCGGGCGGGGGTGGCGGCGGAGGTGGTCGGGGCGGACTGCCCGGCCCCGGTCCGTACGGATGTCCGCCGCCTGGAGCGGATCCTGGCGAACCTGCTGGTCAACGCCCGTCGCCACGGCGGTGACCCGGTCACGGTCGAGGTCTGCGGGAACACGGTGACGGTACGGGACTGCGGTCCGGGCTTCCCCGCGAAGCTGCTGCGGGAGGGACCGCAGCGGTTCCTGACGGGTGCGGCGGAACGGGGCCAGGGGACGGGGCTGGGCCTGACCATCGCCTTCGGCCAGGCGCAGGTGATCGGCGCCCGGGTGACCCTGTCCAACCCGGCCCCGGCGGGCGCGGCGGCGACGGTGACGCTTCCCGCGGGCTGAGGCCGGCCGGGGCCCGGCCTCACCCGGACGGGGTGGGTCACCTGAACGGCCCAAGCAAGGGGCCGTGACCTGCGGCAACGATCTCCCACCGAGCAGATCTGACGGAACATCAGCAGGCGGGCCGCGGCCCGGCCGGGTTTCCTCGGGAACACGACCCGCGTCTCCAGGAGTCCCCATGCGCCGCCGCACCGCCCACGTGCTCACCGCCACCGCGCTGACCGCCGCCGCGTTCACGGGCCCGGTCGCCGGCGCGGTGGCCGCCGAGGAACTCGGCACGGCCCGCTTCGCGCCCGGCGACTTCGCGAAGCTGGAGGTGTGGCCGAAAACCGCCGTTCCCGGGGCGAGCATCACCGTCAACACCACCGCGTGCGGCCCGGGCAGCCATGCCGACGGCGATGCCACCACGGTCGGCGGCGGCCGCTTCAAGCTGGTGCCCGGCACCCACAAAGAGGTGGTCATCGGGCAGTTCCAGGTCGCCCGCGACACCCGCCCGGGCACCTACAACATCGGCGCGACCTGCGCCGACGGCAAGTTCGCCTCCGGCGACCTGGTCGTCACCGAACGCGGCCCGCAGGGCCACGTCCGCAGCGGGGTGGGTGGCGGGACGACCACCACCGTCGACCCCACCAAGATCACGGCGGGAGCGGCCGTGCTGGCCGCGGCCGCCGTCGGCGGTACCTGGCTCCTGCGTCGCCGGGCGAGCGGCACGCGGAGCTGACGGGCGCCCACCGCGGCTGCGGCCGCGGTCCGACCGGTACCGTCCCCCGTCGCCCGCCCCGCGAGGTCCCCCCGTTCGCGGGGCCGGGCGACGGCCTGCCACACGGAACACGGACCCGGAACACAGCCAGGGGGCACCCATGGGCACAGGCCAGGCCGGCCGCGGCGGGCTCGTCGCGCTCACCGCCTGTGTCGGCATCTGGCTCGTCGGCAGCGGATCCGGCCAGTCCGTCGGGCCCCCGCTGCCCTCCCCCGCAGAGGCACTGAGCGGCCGGGCGAGCTACCCGGGCAGCATCGCCCCGCTCCCCGGATCACCGCCGACCCGGATCCGGATCCCGTCCATCCGGGTCGACGCCCCGCTGACCGGGCTGGGCCTGGGGCAGGACGGCAGCATCGAGGTGCCCCCGCCCGCCCGCCGCGACCTGGCGGGCTGGTATCGGGACGGCACCACCCCCGGCGCCGTCGGCACCGCCGTGGTCGTCGGGCACGTCGACCACGCCGCCGGCCCGGCGGTCTTCTACCACCTGGGCGCACTGCACCGCGGAGCCGCGATCGAGGTGCCGCGCGCGGACGGACGTACGGCCGTGTTCACCGTCCACGCGGTCGAGGTCTACGAGGCCGAGCACTTTCCGGACGACCGCGTGTACGGGCCCTCGCCGCGCGCCGAGCTCCGGGTGATCACCTGCGGCGGGGGCTTCTCGCCCCGGACCGGCTACCGGGGCAACGTGGTCGTCTTCGCCCACCTCACCGGCACGTACTAGCAGGGAGCGGTGGGCGCAGGGCCGGGAGCGGTCAGCCCCACTGCTCCAGACCGAGCTTGATCACCAGCGCGCCGACCACGGTCAGCAGCACACCACGCACGAACCCGCTCCCCTTCTTCAGCGCCATCCGGGCCCCGATCATGCCGCCGGCCAGGTTGAACACCGCCATCAGCGCGGCCAGCTGCCACAGCACCATGCCCTGGTACGCGAACATCGCGAGCGCCCCGGCGTTCGTGCAGCAGTTGACGATCTTGGCGGTGGCGGAGGCGGTGACCAGGTCGAGGTGGAGCAGCGCGGTGAGGGCGAGCACCAGGAAGGTGCCGGTGCCGGGCCCGATGAGCCCGTCGTAGAAACCGATGCCGAGGCCCGCGAGCCCGATGGCGAGCAGCACCCGCTGTCGGCTGACGGGTGCGGCCGAGGGGGCGGTGCCGAAGCCCGGCTTGAAGATCACGACGCCCGCGACGACCACGAGCACCCCCATGATCAGCGGGCGCAGGGCGTCCTTGCTGATCCCGCCGGCCAGCGCGGCACCGCCCATGGATCCGGCGAGCGCGGCCAGCCCGATCCGGACGGCGAGTTTCACGTCCACCGGGGCCTTGCGCACGTACGTCACCGCCGCGCCCGTGGTGCCCACGATGGCCACGGCCTTGTTGGTGCCGAGCACGGCGGCGGGGTGGGCGTTCGGCAGGCCGAGGAGCAGGGCGGGCAGGAGCAGCAGCCCGCCGCCGCCCACCACCGCGTCGATCCAGCCGGCCGCGGCGGCGGCCACGCACAGCACGATGATCATGGTCATTGATATGTCAGGCACGCCCACGACCCTATGGAGCCGATCGGTGCACGACCCATCAATCCCCGGAAACTTGCGCAAAGGTTGAGCTTTCCCGGGCCGGCACCCGGTCCGGAGCCACCGGAGCCGTCGGGTCCACCGTCGCCGTCAGCACGGTCGCGGCCAGCACACTGGCCAGCCCCAGCCCGGCCGCTAGGCGCCCCGCCGGAGGTACGCGGGCCAGCGCGGCCGCGCCCGCCCGCAGCGCGGAGCGCCGGCGGGGCCCCCGGTGCCGGGCGGCGGGTGCGGGGGCGGCGGGCCCGGGGGCGGCGGGCCCGGGGGCGGCGGGCCCGGGGGCGGCGGCCCCGACGGGTACGGACAGGGGAACGTGCAGCGGATGGCGCATGGCGCGGCGGCCTCTCGGAAGCAGGTCGGGGTCAGAAGCTGAAGCACTCGGAATGAACGCGTCCGGCCGGCACCCCGGCCCGCAGCAGCGCGCTCTGCGTCGCCTCGGCCATCCCCGGCGGCCCGCACAGGTACACGTCGTGCTCGGCCAGGTCCGGCACCAGCGCGAGCAGCGCCTGCGGGGCCAGCGGATCGTATGCGGCATCCGAGGACCCGAGCAGGTAGTGCAGCCCGGCCCGCCGCTCGGCGGCGATGGCCTCCAGCTCGGAGCGCAGTACGAGGTGCTCCTCGGCCCCGGCCCGGTAGAGCAGGGTGATCTCCCCGGGCCCGCCGGGCAGCGTCTCGAACAGGGCCCGCATCGGGGTGATGCCGACCCCGCCCGCGATCAGCAGCACCTTGGTCCGGGTCCGCCGCGCGGCGGTGAGCGCCCCGAACGGCCCGGTGGCGATGACCCTGGTCCCGGGGCGCAGCCGGCGGATCCGCCGCGAGTGCCCGCCGAGCGCCTTCACCGTGATCCGCAGGGCGTGGCCTCGGACCGGCGCGGACAGCGAGAACGGCAGGGCGGTGTGCCACAGCCGCCGCTGGAGGAACCGCCAGCGCAGGAACTGGCCCGGCTCCGCGCGCAGTTCCGCCAGGTGCTCCCCGTACACGACGACGGAAACCACCCCGGGCCCCTCCACCCGCACCTCGCCCACCCGCAGCGCATGCCGCAGGGCCTGCCGTACGGGGACCACGGCCCGGTACCAGAGCAGCAGGACGGCGACGGTGGCGTGGGCGAGGGCCCAGAACCAGCCGGCCAGGGCGAGATCGGGCCCGGCGAGCTGGTGGCCGAAGGCCAGGGAGGCGGCGAGATAGACGAGGAGGTGGACCCCGCGCCAGGTTTCGTGGCTGACCCGGCGGCGTACGGCCCGGGCGGAGCTCACCCCGACGGCGGCCAGCAGGGCCGTCCCGGCGAAGGCGGCGGCCACCGCGGGATAGCCGAACAGCTCCCGGACGGCGCGGACCACGTCGACGCCCTGGTGGACGGCGTATCCGCACAGGGCGAAGAGCGCGTGCCCGAAGCAGAGCAGCAGCACGTGCCGGCCGCCCCGCGCGTGCCAGCGGGCGAGCCGGTCGGCGCCGACGCCGTGCTCGACGGCGGGCACCCGGGCCATCAGGAAGAGCAGCACCAGCACCCCGTACCCGGCGAGCAGGCCCGTCAGGTGGGCGGCGGTCGCGAACAGCGCGTCGAGCCGGGCGGAGGGACGGACCTGGGCCGCCCACAGCAGCGCCACCACCCCCGCCCCGCCGAGCATCCCGCCCCTCACCCGCATCGCCGCATCTCGCATGCGGATCACGCTAAGGGCGGCCCGAGCGCCGCTGAGCTGCCCGAACCGATCCTTAAGCCGCCCTTGAGGGACGCCTCACCGACCCTTAACCCGGGCGCTGAGGTGCGCGTTCCGTCCGGGTAACAGAGGCGATGCGGCGGGGAAACAGCGGCCGCGCACGCTCTTGCCATGACATCGGAGCAGCAGCGTGTGGTGGTGATCGGCGGCGGCCTGGCGGGCCTGCGGCTCGCTGCGCGGCTGGGCGCGGGTACGGGTGCGGGAGCCGACCTCGGTGGCGGTGGCGGTGGCGGTGGCGGTGGCGGTACGGATGTGACGGTCCTCGGTGAGGAGTCGCACGTCCCGTACAACCGGGTCCTGCTGGCGGACGTGCTGGCGGGCCGTTACGCACCGGACGTGACCGCCCTCCCGGCCCCCGGTCCGGCGCTGCGGCGCGGTGTCCGGGCGGTCCGCATCGACCGCGCCGACCGGACGGTCCACTGCGACGACGGCAGCACGGAGCGGTACGACACGCTGGTCCTGGCCACGGGCTCCAATGCGGTCCTCCCGCCGCTGCGCGGGCTGTTCGAGCCGGAGGGCCGGGAACTGCCCGACGGGGTCCACGCGTTCCGCACCATGGACGACTGCCTGGCCCTGTCGGCCGCCGTGGCCGTACGGCAGGGCGTGCGCGCGGTGGTGATCGGCGGCGGCCTCCTCGGCGTCTCCGCGGCCCGCGCCCTGGCCGAACGCGGCGCCCAGGTGGTCCTGGCCCAGCAGGGCGAACGGCTGATGGAACGCCAGCTGGACGCGGACGCCTCGGCGCTGCTGCACACCCACCTCACCGCCCTCGGCATCGAGATCCACACGGACTGCCGGGTCCGCGGGCTGACGACGGCGCAGGACACCGGCCGGCGGCAGGTCACCGGGGTCGAGTTCGCCGACGGGTACCGGCTCGATGCCGATGTCGTCGTGCTCGCGTGCGGCGTGCGGCCCCGGACCGGGCTCGCGCTCGCCGCCGGGCTCGAGGTGCGCACCGGGGTCGTCGTGGACGACCGGCTGCGGACCGGCGACCCCCGCATCCACGCCATCGGCGACTGCGCCGAGCACGCCGGCCGGGTGTACGGCCTCGCGGGCCCCGCGCTGGAGCAGGCCGACGCCCTCGCCGCGCAGCTCACCGGCACCGCCGCTGCCACCACCCCCGCCCCCGGTTACACCGGAACCCGCGCTCTCACCCGCCTCACCCTCACCACCGCCGCAGGCACCGGAACCGGCACCGGCCCCCTCGATCTCGCCGCCTTCGGCGAGACCACCCCGCTCCCCGGCGACGACGTGGTCCGCCTCGCCGACGCCACCCGCCGGACCTATCGGAAGGTCGTCGTCCGCGGCGACCGCCTCGTGGGCGGCGTCCTGCTCGGCGAACTCTCCAGCGTGGGCGCCCTCGCCCGCAGCTGGGAGGACGAGGAGGACCTGACCGACCTGTTCCACCTGCTCACCGACGACGGAGGCTCCTGATCATGGCCGCAGCCACGCCCACGCCCACTCCCGCCATCGTGCTCATCGGCCACGGCATGGTCGGCCAGCGCTACCTCGAGGCACTCGCCGAGCGCGGGGCCACCGCCACGCACCGCATCACCGTGCTCTGCGAGGAGCCCCGGCCGGCCTACGACCGCGTGCACCTCACCTCGTACTTCTCCGGAAGCACCCCCGAGGACCTCTCCCTCACCCCCGCCGGATTCATGGAGCAGCACGGGATCGACCTGCACCTGGGCGACCCCGCCGAGAGCATCGACCGCGAGGCCCGTACCGTCACCTCCCGCTCCGGGCGGGTGTTCCCGTACGACGTGCTCGTCCTGGCGACCGGCAGCTACCCCTTCGTGCCGCCGGTCCCCGGCAAGGACGCCCCCGGCTGCTTCGTCTACCGCACCATCGAGGACCTCCTCGCGATCGAGGAGTACGCCAAGACCCGCACCAGTGGCGCGGTCGTCGGCGGCGGTCTCCTCGGGCTCGAAGCCGCCGGCGCCCTCCAGGGCCTCGGCCTCGCCACCCGCATCGTGGAGTTCGCCCCGCGCCTGATGCCCGTCCAGGTCGACGACGGCGGCGGCGCGGCCCTGCTGCGCACCATCGAGTCGATGGGGCTGACGGTCCACACCGGCGTCGGCACCCAGGAGGTCGTCACCGCAGAGGACGGCCACGTCAGCGGAATGCGGCTCTCCGACGGCTCCACCGTCGACACCGACCTCGTCGTCTTCTCCGCCGGGGTCCGCCCCCGCGACCAGCTCGCCCGCGACGCGGGCCTGACCGTCGGCGAGCGCGGCGGCATCGGCGTCGACGCCCGCTGCCGCACGTCCGACCCGCGCGTCTACGCCATCGGCGAGTGCGCGCTGGCCACCGACGGCCGCGTCTACGGACTGGTCGCCCCCGGCTACGAGATGGCCGAGACCGCCGCCGAGGACCTCCTGGGCCGCGACAAGGAGTTCACCGGAGCCGACCTCTCCACCAAGCTCAAGCTGCTCGGCGTCGACGTGGCCTCCTTCGGCGACGCCCACGGCGCCACGCAGGGCAGCCTCGACGTCGTCTACTCCGACTCCCGCTCCGGCGTCTACAAGAAGCTGGTCGTCTCCCCCGACGGGGTGCTGCTCGGCGGGGTCCTGGTCGGCGACGCCGACTCGTACGGCCTGCTGCGCCCGCTCACCGGCAGCGTCCCGCCCGTCAGCCCCGACCAGCTGGTCCTGCCCGCCGGCCTCGGCGCGCCCGTCGCGCTCGGCCCGTCGGCGCTGCCCGACTCCGCGGTGATCTGCTCCTGCCACAACGTCACCAAGAAGGCGATCACCGCCTGCGCCACGCTCCCCGAGGTCAAGCAGTGCACGAAGGCGGGCACCGGCTGCGGCAGCTGCCTCAAGGTGATCGGCCAGCTGCTGCCCGCGCCCGCCGACAAAGGGCTGTGCGACTGCTTCCCCTTCACCCGCGCCGAGCTCTACGAGATCGTCCGTACCCGTCGGCTGACCTCGTACGAGCAGCTCCTCGACGGCCACGGCCGGGAAGCGGCCCGCGGCGGCGACGGCTGCGAGGTCTGCAAGCCGACCGTCGGCTCGATCATCGCCTCGCTCGCCCCCACCCTCGGCGCGAGCGGCTACGTCCTCGACGGGGAGCAGGCCGCCCTGCAGGACACCAACGACCACTTCCTCGCGAACCTCCAGCGCAACGGCTCGTACTCGGTCGTCCCGCGCATCCCCGGCGGCGAGATCACCCCCGACAAGCTCATCGTGATCGGCGAGGTCGCCCGCGACTTCGGCCTCTACACGAAGATCACCGGCGGGCAGCGCATCGACCTCTTCGGCGCCAGCGTCGACCAGCTCCCGCGGATCTGGGCCCGGCTCGTCGAGGCCGGGTTCGAGTCCGGCCACGCGTACGGGAAGGCGCTGCGGACGGTGAAGTCCTGCGTGGGCCAGACCTGGTGCCGCTACGGGGTGCAGGACAGCGTGCGGATGGCCATCGACCTGGAGCTGCGCTACCGGGGCCTGCGCGCCCCGCACAAGCTCAAGTCGGCGGTGTCCGGCTGCGCGCGCGAGTGCGCGGAGGCGCAGAGCAAGGACTTCGGGGTGATCGCGACGGCGAACGGCTGGAACCTGTACGTCGGCGGGAACGGCGGGGCCACCCCGCGCCACGCGGACCTGCTGGCGCAGGACCTGTCCGACGCCGAACTGGTGCGGCTCATCGACCGGTTCCTGATGTTCTACATCCGCACGGCGGACCGGCTGGAACGCACCTCGACCTGGCTGGACCGGCTGGAGGGCGGCCTGGACCACCTGCGGGACGTGGTCGTGCACGACTCGCTCGGGCTGTGTGCGGAGCTGGAGTCGCTCATGGCCGACCACGTGTCGCACTACCGCGACGAATGGGCCGAGACGCTCCAGGACCCGGAGCGGCTGCGCCGGTTCGTGTCCTTCGTCAACGCGCCGGGCGCCCCCGACCCGACCGTGAAGTTCGTCCCCGAACGCGACCAGGTCAAGCCCGACCTGACCATTCTCAACATCCGGCCGCTGGAGGCCGTGGGAGGCACCCGATGACCGTGGAACTGCACGTGGCCGAAGGCTGGCTGACGGTGTGCGAGCTGTCCGACCTGACCCCCGGGCGGGGGGTGGCGGTCCTGCTGCCCGACGGGAGCCAGGCCGCGGTGTTCATCGGCCGCTCGGGCGGCATGTACGCCATCGACAACCAGGACCCGTTCACCGGGGCGGCCGTGCTCTCGCGGGGGCTGGTCGGCTGCATCGACGGCAAGCCGTTCGTGGCCTCGCCGCTGCTGAAGCAGCGCTTCGACCTCGCGTCGGGTCGCTGCCTGGACGACGAGGAGGCGGCGGTCCGGACCTATCCGGTGCGGACCGCCGTGACCTCCGGCGCGGTGGCGTAGCGAGGGAGCGGCGCAGGCCGGCGGGCGCGCCGGGGCGTCAGCCCTGGACGGCCGCCGGGTCCATCCAGACGTACTCCCAGACGTGGCCCTCCAGGTCCTCGAAGGCGCGTCCGTACATGAAGCCGAGGTCCTGGGCCGGGCGGGGCTCGGTGCCGCCCGCCGCGAGGGCGGCGTCGACCACCTCGTCGACCTTCTCCCGGCTGTCCGCGCTCAGGGCGAGCATGACCTCGGTGCTCTTGGTGGCGTCCGCCACCTCCTTGGTGGCGAAGTCCTTGAACCGGGCCTCGGTCATCAGCATCGCGAAGATCGTGTCGCTGATGACGAGGCAGCCGGTGTTCTCGTCGCTGAACCGGGGGTTGAAGGAGTAGCCGAGCTTGCCCCAGAACGCCTTGGCGGCATCGATGTCCTTGACCGGCAGGTTGACGAAGATCATGGTGGGCATCTCGGTTCCTCTTCTCTCGCGTGGTGTGCTTTCGAGAGATGGACCGGGGGCGCCGGGAAAACTCATCGCTCCTGCGGAAAATTCTCCGGAGATCTCCGCGGGGCCCACCGACCGGGATCCGTCATCGCAGGTCAGGCCGTGGACCGGAGCTCCAGCACGGCCAGCGGTACGAACCCGCGGGCGTCCTCCCCCCGCAGCAGCGCGGGATCCGGCCCGGCCAGCCGCCGGTGCAGGGCCAGCGCGATGCGCTCGCCGGTCGCCTTCGCCCGCTCCGCGGTCGGCCCCCGGTGCAGGCCGTCGACGGTGGCGTGCCACAGCTGCACCCAGCGCCCGAAGTCCTCGGCGGTCAGCGCGCGCGCCGCGTGCAGGGCGGCGTGCGGAGCGAAGGCGTCGCGCCGGTAGTCGGCCGTGCGGAACAGGGCCCGCTCCCAGAAGTCGGTGATCCGGGACAGGTGGACCTCGAGGTCCGTCCCGGCGACCTCGGTGAAGAACGGCCCGATGCGCCGGTCGGCGAAGGCGGCGGTGTAGAAGCGGCGCAGCACGACGGCGAGGTCGGCGCGGCCGGAGATGTCGTTGTCCGCGGCGAACTGGTTCATTGCTTCACCATCCTCGCCGAAGCGGAGTCCCCCCAGGGCGGAAAGTCCCGCGGTTCGTCACATCGTGCGGACCGAAACACCGTGCCGATCGCACGCGAACCGGTCGCCCCCGCGTCATGCCGCGTTGAGACTGCGGCAATGCGGCGCTCGTAGCGTCCTCTGCGCGTGCGACTCCGCGCCTGCCCGGATGCGGAGCCTCTCCTCCGACAGGAGTGACCGTGGAACGTCGTACCTTCCTGCGCGGCGCCGTGATCGGTTCCTCGGCCGCCGCCTTCGGCGGCACGCTGACGCACGGGGCCGCCTACGCGGCACCCGCCCAGCCCGGTGCCGGGCCCTACGGGGCCCTCGGCGCTGCGGACGCGAACGGCATCCGGCTGCCGGCGGGCTTCAGCAGCCGCGTGATCGCCCGGTCCGGCCAGAACGTCGGGCCCACGGGCTACAAGTGGCACAGCGCGCCCGACGGCGGCGCCTGTTTCCCGGACGGCACCGGCTGGATCTACGTCTCCAACTCCGAGATCAACCCGTCCGGCGGCGCGAGCGCGGTGAAGCTGGACTCCTCCGGGGCGGTCACCGGCGCCTACCGGATCCTCTCCGGCACCCGGCAGAACTGCGCGGGCGGCCGGACCCCGTGGAACACGTGGCTGTCCTGCGAGGAGGTGAGCCTGGGGCACGTCTACGAGACCGACCCTTACGGGGTGAACGCGGCCGTGCAGCGGCCGGCGCTGGGCCGGTTCAAACACGAGGCCGCGGCCGCCGACCCGGTGCGCCGGGCGATCTACCTGACCGAGGACGAGACGAACGGCTGCTTCTACCGGTTCCTGCCCACGACCTGGGGCGACCTGTCCTCCGGCACCCTCCAGGTGCTGGTGGCCGGCTCCGCCTCCTCCGGCTCCTTCACCTGGGCCGACGTGCCCGACCCGGACGGCTCGCCGACCACGACCCGCACCCAGGTCTCCGGCGCCAAGCACTTCAACGGCGGCGAGGGCTGCCACTACGCCGGCGACACCGTCTGGTTCACCACCAAGGGCGACAACCGGGTCTGGCAGGTCGACCTGGCGAACGGCACGTACGAGCTGGCCTACGACGACTCGCTCGTGCCCGGCGGCGCGGCCCCGCTGACGGGCGTGGACAACGTCACCGGCTCCTCCTATGGGGACCTGTACGTGGCCGAGGACGGCGGCAACATGGAGATCTGCGTGATCACCCCGGACGACGTGGTCGCCCCGTTCCTGCGGATCACCGGCCAGTCCTCCTCGGAGATCACCGGCCCGGCCTTCTCCCCCGACGGCACCCGGCTGTACTTCTCGAGCCAGCGCGGCACGACGGGCAGCTCCTCCGGCGGCATCACGTACGAGGTGACCGGGCCCTTCCGGGTGTGACGGCGGCGCTCGCCGGGGCCCGGACCGCGCTCCCCGGGGCCCCGGACCGCGATTCCCGGTCCGGGGCCCGTGGGCGGCTACGAGGCCACCGCGCCGCCCTTGAGGAGCGCGGCCCCCAGCGGGGTCACCGTGTGCAGGACGGCGTTGCCCCGGCGCAGGGTGGTGACCAGACCCGCCTCGCGCATCACGCAGGCGTGCTGGCTCGCGGAGGCCAGCGAGACCCCGGCCCGGCGGGCCAGCTCGCTGGTGGTGGCGCCGTCGCCGATGGCCCGCAGCACCACCGAGCGGGTGTGCCCGACGAGCTTGCCCAGCGTGCGCTGGCGCTGCTCCTCCAGGGGCCGAATCGATTCGCCGCCGGTGGGCGCCGAGGCAAGCTGCGCGGCGGCCGGGTAGACCAGCACCGGGGGCAGCTCCGGGTCGTGCAGGGTCACCGCCGTCTTCCGGCAGAAGAACGACGGCTGGAGCAGCAGCCCGCGCCCCCGCAGCCGTACGTCGCGGTCCACGGGGTAGTCGCACTCCAGGACCGGGGCCCGCCAGCGCAGCATCGGCGGCAGCGAGGCCAGCAGCTCGTCGGCGCCGCCGTCGAGCAGGGCCCGGCCGCGCGCGGCCCGCTCGGCCTCGATCTGGGCCTGGATGTGCGTCCAGTACGGTTCCACGGCCGCCCGGTGGTAGCCGCGCAGCTCGCCCAGCAGCCTCGGCAGGTGCTTGGTGCCGCCGTCCATGAAGTCCCGCAGCCGCCGCGGGACCGACGCGTCGGCGCCTCCGCTCACGGCCGAGGGCATGCCGAACGCGGCTCCCACGCCCGTGCCCGCGCCCAGCAGCGTCAGCTCGCGCCGCATCCGCTCGGGGCGGATCCCGCGCAGGGCGTCGAGTCCCACGTCCCACCCGTACTGCCCCTCCACAGGGGTCAGGAAATCGGGAAAATAACCGCGACTCGGTATGAGCGCACCAAGCAAACGTGTTTCACTATTCAACCTGCTCCGGGTTTCCGTACGCCATTCACCGAAGAGCCGGGCATCGCGCCGGTCTCTTAAGCGGTGAAAACTCAGAATCGTTTCCCACAACGCATCGGGACGCCCTGCCATCCGTACGCGTGCCAGGTCCACTCCAGTGAAATGGATACGCAGCACCGAACCCCCACCTGTGCAACCGCAATCCCCCCGCCCCATGAGTATGCACGCCGTCACACGACGTCACCACGCCCTTTCGGCCACAGTTGAAACCCCTTTCGGCGGGGGCGTGACAACCGAAATCCTGTACTCCGCCAGGCACACTCCGGTGCGACCGAAACGCTCCGTGAAGGCCGTGGGGGGCTTTGCGGGGCCTGGCGGTCGGTCGCACCGGGAAGCGCCGACGTGCCTGGCAGATTGACAGCAGGCGGTGGACGGGTGGGGATCCGTCCACCGCCTGCTGGCGTAAAGATTTGTTGAACAACAAAAAATGGGCGCGTCCGCCCTCGGGGGTCAGGGAACCCGGGGGCGGACGCGCAGTCGGCAGGCCCTGTCAGGGCCGTGGAGGGGTCAGCGGCTGTCGCTGCCCTTCGCCTCGGCGGCGGCACGGCCGGCCTCCAGGCGCGCCACCGGAATCCGGAAGGGCGAGCAGGAGACGTAGTCGAGGCCCACCTCGTGGAAGAAGTGGACGGACTCCGGGTCGCCGCCGTGCTCGCCGCAGACGCCGAGCTTGAGGTCGGGGCGGGTGGCCCGGCCGGCCTGGACCGCGCTGCGGACCAGCGAGCCGACGCCGTCCTTGTCGATGGTCTCGAACGGCGAGACCCCGAAGATGCCCTTCTCCAGGTACGCGGTGAAGAAGCTGGCCTCGACGTCGTCGCGGGAGAAGCCCCACACCGTCTGGGTCAGGTCGTTCGTACCGAAGGAGAAGAACTGCGCGGCCTCGGCGATCTGCCCGGCCGTGAGGGCGGCGCGGGGCAGCTCGATCATCGTGCCGATGGTCAGCTTGAGGCTGGTGCCGGTCGCGGCCTCGACCTCGGCGATGACCGCGTCGGCCTCCTCGCGGACGATCTCCAGCTCCTGGACGGTGCCCACGAGCGGGACCATGATCTCGGCGCGCGGGTCGCCCTTGGCGTTCTTGCGCTCGGCGGCGGCCTCGGCGATCGCCCGGACCTGCATGGCGAACAGACCGGGGATGACCAGGCCGAGACGGACACCGCGCAGACCCAGCATCGGGTTCTGCTCGTGCAGCTTGTGCACGGCCTGGAGCAGGCGCAGGTCGTTCTCGTTGGCGTCCTTGCGGGCCTCGGCGAGGGCGACGCGCACCGACAGCTCGGTGATGTCGGGCAGGAACTCGTGGAGCGGCGGGTCCAGGAGGCGGACGGTGACGGGCAGTCCGTCCATCGCCTCGAACAGCTCGACGAAGTCCTTCTTCTGCAGCGGCAGGAGGGCACTCAGTGCCTCCTCGCGCTCCTTGTCGGTGTCCGCGAGGATCAGGTGCTCGACCAGCTCGCGGCGCTCGCCGAGGAACATGTGCTCGGTGCGGCACAGGCCGATGCCCTGGGCGCCGAAGCGGCGGGCGCGCAGCGCGTCCTCGGCGTTGTCGGCGTTGGCGCGCACCCGCAGGCGCCGGACGCGGTCCGCGTACGCCATGATCCGGTGCACGGCGGCGACCAGCTCGTCGGCGTCGTCGGCGCCGGCGTGCATGCGGCCCTCGAAGTACTCGACGACCGGGGACGGTACGACGGGTACCTCACCGAGGTAGACCTTGCCGGTGGAGCCGTCGATGGAGACGACGTCGCCCTCTTCGACGACCGTCCCGCCGACCGTCATGCGGCGGCGCTTGGTGTCGACCTCGAGGTCCTCGGCGCCGCAGACGCAGGTCTTGCCCATGCCGCGGGCGACGACGGCGGCGTGCGAGGTCTTGCCGCCGCGCGAGGTCAGGATGCCCTCGGAGGCGATCATGCCGTCCAGGTCGTCGGGGTTGGTCTCGCGGCGGATCAGGATGACCTTCTCGCCGGAGCGGGACCACTTGACGGCCGTGTAGGAGTCGAAGACGGCCTTGCCGACGGCCGCGCCCGGGGAGGCGGCGATGCCGCGGCCCAGCAGCGTGGTCGTGGCGCCCTCGTCGAAGCGCGGGAACATCAGCTGCGCCAGCTGGGCGCCGTTGACGCGCTGGAGGGCCTCGGCCTCGTCGATCAGGCCCTGGTCGACGAGCTGGGTGGCGATGCGGAAGGCGGCACCGGCGGTGCGCTTGCCGACGCGGGTCTGGAGCATCCACAGCTGGCCGCGCTCGATGGTGAACTCGATGTCGCAGAGATCCTTGTAGTGGGTCTCCAGCGTCGTCATGATCGTCATGAGCTGGTCGTACGAGGCCTTGTCGATCGCCTCGAGGTCCGCCAGCGGGACGGTGTTGCGGATGCCCGCGACGACGTCCTCGCCCTGGGCGTTCTGCAGGTAGTCGCCGTAGACGCCGGCGTGGCCGCTGGCGGGGTCGCGGGTGAAGGCGACGCCGGTGCCGGAGTCGGGGCCGAGGTTGCCGAAGACCATGGAGCAGATGTTGACCGCGGTGCCCAGGTCGCTCGGGATGCGCTCCTGGCGGCGGTAGAGCTTGGCGCGGTCGGTGTTCCACGAGTTGAAGACGGCCTCGACGGCGAGGTCGAGCTGCTCGCGGGCGTCCTGCGGGAACTCGCGGCCGGCCTGCTTGGCGACGATCTTCTTGAAGCGGGTGACCAGCTTCTTCAGGTCGGCGGCGTCGAGGTCGGTGTCGACGGCGACCTTCTTGGCGGCCTTGGCCTCGTCGAGGGCTTCCTCGAAGAGCTCGCCCTCGACGCCGAGGACGGTCTTGCCGAACATCTGGATGAGGCGGCGGTACGAGTCCCAGGCGAAGCGCTCGTTGCCGGCCTGGGCGGCGAGGCCGACGACCGACTCGTCGGAGAGGCCGATGTTGAGGACCGTGTCCATCATGCCGGGCATGGAGAACTTGGCACCGGAGCGCACGGAGACCAGCAGCGGGTCGTCCGACTGGCCGAGCTTCTTGCCCATCTTCGCCTCGAGGGCGGCCAGGTGGGCGCTGACCTCGTCGCGCAGCGCGGCCGGGGCCTCACCGCTGGCGAGGTAGACCTTGCAGGCCTCGGTGGTGATGGTGAAGCCGGGAGGGACCGGCAGACCCAGGTTGGTCATCTCGGCGAGGTTGGCCCCCTTGCCGCCGAGAAGGTCCTTGAGGTCGCGGTTTCCCTCGGTGAAGTCGTAGACGAACTTCTGATCTTTGTTTTCCGACACGGGTCTCGACTCCTCGAGGACTCGGTGGCTGCCCTGACGGCCAGGAACATACCCAGATCGAAGGCTTCTGGGTACGTCCACTTGGTCGTCATACGGCTGTAACCACTCGTGCGCCAGCAGATCGAAAGTAACCGATCAGTAGCCAGAACCTACGAAGAGCGTTCACCTCCCGAAGGATCAAGGGCCTCCTGAGGCTTGTTTGCGCTCGGATGAGCGATCATCGATACATTTGCGTTCAAGTCTTGAACGCACAAAGGGTGGCACCCAGTGCCACCCTTTGGAAGTCTTACCCGTGATTTTCGCGCTCATGTGAGCGCAACCCCACCCATGCGTGGTGTATGTCACGCCGCCGGCGGCATAATTTGTCAGCTGTTTCTCAGCCTCCGGACGTGTCCAGTTCGGCGTCCTCGCTCACCCCGGCACAGTCGTACGGATCCTTCAGCCAGCCGTCGGGCAGGACAACCCGGTTGTTTCCGGACGTCCGGCCGCGCGGGCCGTCCGCACTGTCGGGCCACGGCTGGTCCAGGTCGAGCTCGCTCAGATGAGCATCCAGCTCGGCCAGCGACGAGGTCACCGCCAGCTTCTTCCGCATCTCGGAACCCACCGAGAAGCCCTTGAGGTACCAGGCCACGTGCTTACGGAAGTCGATCACCCCGCGCGCCTCGTCGCCGATCCACTGCCCCAGCAGCTCGGCATGCCGGTGCATGGTGGCCGCGACCTCGCGCAGCGTGGGCTTGTGGAAGTCTTCGGGACGCCCCTCGAAGGCCGCCACCAGGTCGTTGAACAGCCAGGGGCGGCCCAGGCAGCCGCGCCCGACGACCACGCCGTCGCAGCCGGTCTCGCGGACCATGCGCAGCGCGTCCTCGGCGCACCAGATGTCGCCGTTGCCGAGCACGGGGATCTCCGGCACGTGCTCCTTGAGCCGCGCGATGGCGTCCCAGTCGGCGGTGCCGCCGTAGTGCTGGGCGGTGGTGCGCCCGTGCAGGGCGATGGCGGTGACGCCCTCCTCGACGGCGATCCGGCCGGCGTCCAGGTAGGTGAGGTGGTCGTCGTTGATGCCCTTGCGCATCTTCATCGTGACCGGCAGGTCGCCGGCGCCCGCGACGGCCTCGCGCAGGATCGCGCGCAGCAGGTTCCGCTTGTACGGGAGCGCGGAGCCGCCGCCCTTGCGGGTCACCTTGGGGACCGGGCAGCCGAAGTTCAGGTCGATGTGGTCGGCCCGGTCCTCCTCGACGATCATGCGGACCGCCTTGCCGACCGTCGCCGGGTCGACTCCGTACAGCTGGATCGAACGAGGCTTCTCGGTCTCGTCGAAGTGGATCAGCTGCATGGTCTTCTCGTTGCGCTCGACCAGGGCGCGGGTCGTGATCATCTCGCTCACGAACAGCCCCTTGCCGCCGCTGAACTCGCGGCAGAGGGTGCGGAACGGGGCATTGGTGATGCCGGCCATGGGGGCGAGCACCACGGGGGGCTGCACGGTGTGCGGGCCGATCGCGAGCGGCGGGGGGAGCGTGGTCATCCCCCCATTGTCGCCCAGCCGAACCGGAGCACGCATCTCTTTAGTTAGGCGTACTATCGGAAGCATGCCCGAGCCGAGCCGCCGCCGCAGGATGCTGATCCTGGCGATCTGCTGCATGAGCCTGCTCATCGTCAGCCTCGACGTGACCGTCCTGAACGTCGCCCTGCCCTCGATGCGCCGTGAGCTGGGCGCCTCGGTCTCCGGCATGCAGTGGACGATCGACGCGTACACGCTGGTCCTGGCCTCGCTGCTGATGCTGGCGGGCTCCACCGCGGACCGGATCGGGCGCCGCAGGGTCTTCACCGCGGGACTCGTCGTCTTCACGGCGGGTTCGCTGCTCTGCTCGCTGGCGCCGACCCTGGAATGGCTGATCGCCTTCCGGATGGTCCAGGCCGTGGGCGGCTCGATGCTCAACCCGGTCGCCATGTCGATCATCACCAACACCTTCACCGAACCGCGCGAGCGGGCCCGCGCCATCGGCGCCTGGGGCGCGGTGGTGGGCATATCCATGGCCGTGGGCCCGCTGATCGGCGGCCTGCTGGTGGAGTCCGTCGGCTGGCGCTCCATCTTCTGGATCAACCTCCCGGTCGGGCTGCTGGCCCTGGCACTGACCCTGCGGTTCGTCCCGGAGTCGCGGGCCGCGCGCCCGCGTCGCCCGGACCCGGTGGGCCAGCTGCTGGTCATGGCCCTGCTCGGCTCCGTGACGTACGGGATCATCGAGGCGCCGAGCGCGGGCTGGGACTCCCCGGTCATCCTCGGCTGCGCGGCCCTGGCCGTGGCCTCGCTCACGGGCCTGCTGGTCTACGAGCCGCGGCGGACGGAGCCGCTGATCGATCCGCGGTTCTTCCGCAGCGCCCCCTTCAGCGGCGCGACGGTGATCGCGATCGGTGCCTTCGCCGCGCTGTCCGGGTTCCTGTTCCTGAACACCCTGTACCTGCAGGAGGTACGGGGGCTCAGCGCGCTCGACGCGGGGCTCTACATGCTGCCGATGGCTCTGATGACCTTCCTGTGCGCGCCGCTGTCGGGCCGGCTGGTCGGCAACCGGGGGCCGCGGCCATCGCTGCTGATCGCGGGGACGGCCATGGCGGCGAGCGGGGTGCTGTTCGCCGCGTTCTCGGCGGAGACCTCGACGTCGCTGCTCTTCACCGCGTACGTGCTGTTCGGGCTCGGGTTCGGCATGGTGAACGCGCCCATCACCAACACGGCCGTCTCCGGGATGCCCCGGTCCCAGGCGGGGGTGGCGGCCGCGGTCGCCTCCACCAGCAGGCAGACCGGCGGCACGCTGGGCGTGGCCGTGATCGGCGCGGTCCTGGCTGCCGGGACGGCGGCCGGCGCCGATTTCGTCGAGGCGACGCGGCCGGCCTGGTGGATCATCACGGGCTGCGGACTGCTCGTACTCGTGGTGGGCGCCGCGACCAGTGGCCGGTGGGCCATGGGGACGGCGGCGCGGACCGCCCGCCGGCTGGAGCAGACGGCCACGGCCTCCTCGCAGGCGGCCGGGGCCCCGCCGCGCGGCTGACGGCCGGGCGGGCCGCCCACGCGGCTACTCGCCGCAGTTGAAGTCGTCGGCGTTCGAGTCGATCCGGGCCAACAGGCTGCGCAGTGCGTCCTGGTCCTGCTGCGAGAGCGCGGCGAACAGGGAGAGTTCGACCTCGTCGAGGGCGGCGTTCGTCTTGGCGAGGGCGGCCGATCCCGCCTCGGTGATGGCCACGTTGTGGCGGCGGCGGTCGGCCGGATCCCGGCGCCGCAGGGCGAGGCCCTCGCCCTCCAGGTCGTTGAGGATGCCGACCAGCACGCTCGGGTCCACCTCGAGCCCCTCGGCGAGTGCCCGCTGGCTGATGGGGCCTTCTTCCAGGCGCATCAGCGTCATCGCGTGCCGCGGGGGGAGCCCGGCCGCGCTGAGCGCCTTCTTCATGCGGGTCTCGGTGATCGAGCCGTGCCAGGCCAGCAGCAGGCCGAGCCGCTGCGGCGGGTGCGGAGACTCCTGAGCTGCCGTCATATCAGACATCGTAACAATCCGGGAATGGTTGCTCAGATTAGATCGTTGATGCTATTCAATGATTTCACACCCCCGATCGTTGGAGTCCATCATGTTCATCGCGTACGCCGTCGTCGCCGGCCTGCTCGCCCTCGTCCTGGCCGCGTCCGCCACGCTCACGCTCCGGCGCAACGACGCGATCGTGGCGAGCATGCAGAAGGTCCAGGTCCCCGACAGCTGGCTGCCCCGGCTGGCCACCCTGAAGGCGGCCGGCGCAATGGGCCTGGTCGCAGGCCTGTGGGTGACCCCGCTCGGCGTGGCCGCCGCCGTCGGCGTGACCCTCTACTTCATCGGCGCGGTCATCAGCCACCTGCGCGTGAAGGACTCCGAACTGGCGCCGGCGGCCGTCCTCGCCCTGGTCGCGGCGGCGGCGCTCGCCCTGCGGATGGCGGCATAGCCACCCTGACGGGTGACAGATATTGAAATCTGTCACCCGTCATGCCATGGTTGTTCCATGACCAAGAACGAGAACACCCGCACCCTCGGCTCGACCGGCCCCTCCGTCTTCCCCCTGGGGCTGGGCTGCATGGGCATGTCCGCCCTGTACGGGGAGGCCGACCGCACGGAGTCGCTCGCGACCATCCACGCCTACCTGGACGCCGTCCCCGAGGGCGGCGGTGCGCTGCTCGACACCGGCGACTTCTACGGCATGGGGCACAACGAGATGCTCATCGGCGAGGCCCTTCGCACCGCGCCCGCCGCGGCCCGCGAACAAGCCCTGATCAGCGTGAAGTTCGGCGCCCTGCGCACGGTCGAGGGCGGTTTCACCGGATACGACGGCCGCCCCGAGGCCGTCAGGAACTTCCTGGCCTACTCGCTCCAGCGCCTCGGCCGGGACCACATCGACATCTACCGGATCGCCCGTGTCGACCCGGCCGTCCCGATCGAGGAGACCGTCGGCGCCATCGCCGAGGCCGTCGAAGCCGGGCACGTGCGGCACATCGGCCTCTCCGAGGTCGGCGCGGACACGCTGCGCAGAGCCGCGGCCGTGGCCCCGATCGCGGACCTCCAGATCGAGTACTCGCTCATCTCCCGCGGGATCGAGGAGGAGATCCTGCCGACCGCCCGCGAGCTGGGCATCGGGGTCACGGCGTACGGGGTGCTGAGCCGCGGTCTGATCAGCGGGCACTTCAGCCGCGACCGGGAGCTGGCGCCGGGCGACTTCCGCGGGATGAGCCCGCGCTTCCAGGGCGACAACCTGCAGCGCAACCTCGACCTGGTCGAGGCCCTGCGCAAGGTCGCGGAGGGCAAGGGGGTCAGCGTCGCCCAGACCGCCATCGCCTGGGTGCTCTCGCGCGGCGAGGACATCGTGCCGCTGGTGGGCGCCCGCCGCCGGGACCGGCTGTCCGAGGCACTGGGTGCCATGGACCTGGAGCTGACCCCTGCGGACCTGGCGGCCATCGAGGAGGCGGTCCCTGCGGGAGCCGCGGCCGGCGAGCGGTACCCGGCGGCGCAGATGGCCCACCTCGACAGCGAGCACTGAGCGGGCGGTACGGTCGTACTCATGCCCCCCGCTGCTGCCGAGCCCCTGACACCCGAGCGCATCCTCGAGACCACCGAGGAGGTGCTGCGCCGCTACGGCCCCACCAAGGCGACCGTCGTGGATGTGGCCCGCGCCCTGGGCGTCAGCCACGGCAGCGTGTACCGGCACTTCCCGTCGAAGGCGGCGCTGCGCGAGGCGGTCACGGACCGCTGGCTCGCCAAGAACGTCGTCCGCCTGGAGGAGATCGCCTCCGACCCGGGCGCGGCCGCGCCCTCCAAGCTGGAGGCCTGGCTCGAGGCACTCTTCGAGGCCAAGCGGCACAAGGCGGGTGACGACCCCGAGCTGTTCGCGACGTACACGGTGCTGCTCGCAGAGAACAGCGGTGTGGTGGACCACCACCTGAGCCAGCTGATCGACCAGCTGGACCGGATCATCTCCGAGGGCGTCGCGGCGGGCTCGCTCAGTGCGCCCGATGTGCCGGCCGCCGCCCGGGCGGTGTTCGACGCCACCGGCCGCTTCCACGATCCGCAGTACGCGGCCGACTGGCTCTCGCCCACGATCATCACGGAGTTCGAGGCCGTCACCGCCCTCGTGATCCGGGGCCTGCGCGCCTGACGGGGTCGGCAACGCCCACGACAACGTCCGGAATAAGCCACTCCGGACAGCTTGATGATCATTTTGGGCGCGTCTTCCTTGTCTGTACCCCGTCAATTCCATACGGTCCCCCTACCGCACTTCATCAGGCACGTTCCAGGGGGAACCTTGTCCGCTCAACCCACTCAGGCAGCACCGCCCGCAGCTCCGGCCCGTTCGGGCGGTGCCGCGGCGATCGGCTTGATCCTGACCATCGCACTCAACGTGGCCGCCCCGATCATCACCTACAACACGCTCGTCCACGACCACGGTTGGAGCGAGACCTCGGCCCTGCTGGCCAGTGGCGCCTGGCCGGTGCTCGAAAGCGCCATCATGGTGGCCTGGCGGCGCAAGCTCGACGAATTCGCCATCGTCACCCTGGTGTTCCTGGTGATCACAGCCATGGTCCCCCTCGTGGGCGCCCAGTCCGCCCAGGCCCTGCTGGTCAAGGACTCCGTCGTCACGGGCCTGTTCGGGCTCCTGTGCCTGGCCACGCTGCTCGCGCCGCGGCCGCTGATGTTCTACTTCGGCCGTAAGTTCGGCACGGACGGCACCCCGGCAGGCGTGGCGTACTACAACGACCTGTGGCGGTTCGAGGGCTTCCGCAACACCCAGCGCCGCATGACCCTGGTCTGGGGCGTGGTCTACCTCATCGAGGCGGCGGTCCGGATCGTCCTGTCGTTCGTCCTGGACACCTCCACCATGGTGGCCCTCAGCCCCTTCATGATCTACGGGACGCTCGGCGGCCTGGCCCTCTGGACGGCCCGCTTCGTCAAGCGCGCCAAGGCGGAGGGCGAGAAGCGGGCCGCAGCCGCCGCGGCCGCGCAGGCCGAGGGCTCCGCGGCCTGACCGGGCCCGCCCGCGTCACACGTGAAAAGACCGGTGGCCCGGTGCGCGATCCGCGCACCGGGCCACCGGTCGTTCAAGCGAAACAAGCAGCCAGGCGGGACCTAGCAGCCGAGCAGGCGGCTGCCGAGGTAGCTCTGGATCTGGTCCAGGGAGACGCGCTCCTGCTTCATGGTGTCGCGCTCGCGCACGGTCACCGCGTTGTCGTCCAGGGTGTCGAAGTCGACGGTGACGCAGAACGGCGTACCGATCTCGTCCTGGCGGCGGTAGCGGCGGCCGATGGCGCCCGCGTCGTCGAACTCGATGTTCCAGTTCTTGCGCAGGTCGGCGGCGAGGCCCTTGGCCTTCGGCGACAGCTGCACGTTGCGGGACAGCGGCAGGACGGCGACCTTGATCGGGGCCAGGCGCGGGTCGAAGCGCATCACGGTGCGCTTCTCCATGACGCCCTTGGCGTTCGGGGCCTCGTCCTCGTTGAACGCGTCGAGCATGAAGGCGAGCATGGCGCGGTTGACGCCGGCCGCCGGCTCGATGACGTACGGGGTGTAGCGCTCACCGGCTTCCTGGTCGAAGTACGTGAGGTCCTGGCCCGAGGCGGCGGAGTGGGCCTTGAGGTCGAAGTCGGTGCGGTTGGCCACACCCTCGAGCTCGGAGAACTCGTTGCCGCCGAAGTTGAAGCGGTACTCGATGTCGGCGGTGCGCTTCGAGTAGTGGGACAGCTTCTCCTTCGGGTGCTCGTACCAGCGGATGTTCTCCTCGCGGATGCCGAGGTCGCGGTACCAGTTCCACCGCTCGGCCATCCAGTACTCCTGCCACTGCTCGTCCTCGCCCGGCTTGACGAAGAACTCCATCTCCATCTGCTCGAACTCGCGCGTGCGGAAGATGAAGTTGCCCGGGGTGATCTCGTTGCGGAAGGACTTGCCCATCTGCGCGATGCCGAACGGGGGCTTCTTGCGCGAGGTGGTCTGCACCTGGGCGAAGTTGGTGAAGATGCCCTGGGCGGTCTCGGGGCGCAGGTACGCCTTCGAGCCGGTGTCCTGGGTCGGGCCGAGGTGGGTCTCCAGCATGCCGGAGAACTGCTTCGGCTCGGTGAACTGGCCCTTCACACCGCAGTTGGGGCAGTTGATGTCGGCGAGACCGTTGGCGGGCAGACGGCCGTGCTTGGCCTCGTACGCCTCTTCCAGGTGGTCGGCGCGGTGGCGCTTGTGGCAGGAGGTGCACTCGGTCAGCGGGTCCGAGAAGGTCGCGACGTGGCCGGAGGCCACCCAGACCTCGGGGGCCAGGATCACGGACGAGTCGATGCCGACGATGTCCTCACGTCCGGTGACCATCGCCTTCCACCACTGGCGCTTGATGTTCTCCTTGAGCTCGACACCGAGCGGGCCGTAGTCCCAGGCAGCCCTGGAGCCGCCGTAGATCTCACTGCACGGGAAAACGAAGCCACGGCGCTTGCTCAGGCTGACGATGGTTTCGATCTTGTCGGCGGCCACGGTGCTCTCTTCATTACGAGGACGAACGGCGAAGACTCAAGGTTACCGGCGCCCGCACCCCCCCTTTCAAATCGGGACCCCCTTCCACGGCCCCTCCCCAGGGCTCCCCACCAGGGTTTTTGACAACCGTTTCCATTTTTGATGAAAATGGATGTCATGAACGTACGACGCCTCATACCCGCAGCCGCCCTCGCCGGAGCCGTCGCCCTCGGCGCCACGGCCCTCACCGCCTGCTCCGGAGCCTCGGCCGCCGGCGGCGCCGGGGACGGCAAGCTCCAGGTCATGGCGTCGTTCTACCCGATGCAGTTCCTGGCCGAACAGATCGGCAAGGACCACGTGAAGGCCGCCACCCTCACCAAGCCGGGCGTCGAACCGCACGACCTGGAGATCACCCCGAAGCAGACCGGGCAGCTCGGCGAGTCCGACGTGGTCCTCTACCTCAAGGGCCTCCAGCCCGCCGTCGACAAGGCCGTCGCCCAGTCCGGCGTGAAGCACGTGGTCGACGCCGCCACCCTCACGAAGCTCGAGGTCCACGGCTCGTCCGGCCACGACCACGCCCACGAGGGCGAGGAGGGCCACTCCGAAGGCGAGGCGGCCGAGGGCCACGCCCACGGCCACGGCGAGGCCGGCGAGGACCCCCACATCTGGCTCGACCCGGTGAAGTACGCCGAGGTCGCCAAGGGCGTCGGCGCGGCCCTGGAGAAGGCGGACCCGGAGCACGCGGCGGACTACCGCAAGAACACCGACGAGCTGGTGGGCAAGCTGACCGCGCTCGATGCGGAGTTCAAGGACGGCCTGAAGAACACCGCCTCCAAGACCTTCATCACCACGCACTCCGCCTTCGGTTACCTCGCCGAGCGCTACGGCCTCGACCAGGAGGGCATCTCCGGCGTCGACCCCGAGTCCGAGCCGAGCCCGGCCCGGATGAAGGAACTCCAGGCCGTCGCGAAGAAGGACAATGTCTCGACCGTGTTCTTCGAGACACTGGCCAGCGACAAGACGGCCAGGACGCTCGCCACCGACACGGGCCTGAAGACCGACGTCCTCGACCCGCTCGAGGGAATCACCGACAAGTCCCAGGGCGCTGACTACCTCGAGGTCATGCGGTCCAACCTGAAGAACCTGCAGAAGGCACTCGGTAGCAAGTAATGGCAGTAACGGAGGCGCGTGCCATGGAGTTCCAGCCCGCCGAGGCAGCGGACCAGCCCGTCATATCCCTGCGCGGGGCCACCGCCTCGCTCGGCTCGCGCCCCGTGCTGCGCGGGGTCGACCTCACCGTCCGGCGCGGCGAGGTCGTCGCCCTGCTCGGCGCCAACGGCTCCGGCAAGTCCACGGCCGTGCGCGCCGTCGTCGGCCAGGTCCCGCTGTCCGACGGCGAGCTGGCGTTGTTCGGCACCGACTTCAAGCGCTTCCGCGCCTGGTCGCGCATCGGGTACGTCCCGCAGCGCACCACCGCCGCCAGCGGCGTCCCGGCCACCGTCCGCGAGGTCGTCTCCTCCGGGCGGCTCGCCCGCT
Source organism: Streptomyces sp. NPDC002209 (assembly GCF_042890265.1). Taxonomy (NCBI): domain Bacteria; kingdom Bacillati; phylum Actinomycetota; class Actinomycetes; order Kitasatosporales; family Streptomycetaceae; genus Streptomyces; species Streptomyces sp. NPDC002209. The sequence continues at coordinate 723,065 of NZ_JBIARX010000001.1, forward strand.
CCCGCTTCGGCATCCTCCGCAAGGCCGACAAGGCCGCCGTGGATCGGGCCCTGGCCCTCGTCGACATGGGCCCGTACGCCGACGCCTCCGTCAACGCCCTCTCCGGCGGCCAGCACCAGCGCGTGCTCATCGCACGGGCGCTCGCCGTGGAACCCGAACTGCTGATCATGGACGAGCCGATGGCCGGCGTGGACCTCGCCAACCAGGAGGTCCTCGCGAACGCCCTGCGCGAGCAGGTCGCCGCCGGCACGACCGTTCTGCTCGTCCTGCACGAGCTGGGCCCGCTGGAGCCGCTGATCGACCGCGCCGTCGTCCTGCGCGACGGCTGCGTCGTCCACGACGGCGCACCCCCGGAGGCCGTGGGCCAGCACGCCCTGCCCGGCCACGACCACGTACACCCCCACGCGGCGCACGACACCGAGCCGCTCCGGACGGGACTGCTGAGCTGATGGACCTCCTCACCTACGCCTTCATGCAGCGGGCCCTGCTCGCGGCCGTCCTGGTCGGCGTCACCGCCCCCGCGATCGGCACGTACCTCGTGCAGCGCCGCCAGGCCGTCATGGGCGACGGCATCGGGCACGTGGCCATGACCGGTGTCGCGCTCGGCTTCCTGCTCAACGCGAGCCCGGTGTGGATGGCGACCCTGGTCGCGGTCATCGGCGCGGTCGGCATGGAGCTGATCCGATCCCGCGGCAAGACCAGCGGCGACATCGCGCTCGCCATGCTCTTCTACGGCGGCCTGGCCGGCGGCGTGATGATCATCAACCTGGCGCCGGGCGGTTCGACCGCCAATCTGACCAGCTACCTCTTCGGCTCGATCACCACGGTCTCCGCCGAGGACGTCACCGCGGTCGTGATCCTCGCGGCGTTCGTGATCGCCGTCACCCTCGGCCTGCGCCGCCAGCTGTTCGCCGTCTGCCAGGACGAGGAGTTCGCCCGGGTCACCGGCCTGCCGGTGCGCTTCCTGAACCTGCTGATCGCGGTCACCGCCGCCGTCACCGTGACCGTGGCCATGCGGATCGTCGGCCTGCTGCTGGTCAGCGCCATGATGGTGATCCCGGTCGCGGCGGCGCAGCGCGTCACCCGCGGGTTCACCGCCACCCTGTCCGTGGCGATGGTCATCGGCGTGCTGGTCTCGCTCTCCGGCACCGTCGCGACGTACTACATCGACGCCCCTTCCGGCGGCACCATCGTCCTGCTCGCCATCGGCGTCTTCATGGTGATGACCGCACTGTCCACCCCGCTGGCCCGGCGACGGGCGAATGCGGCCCGCGCCGCCGAAGAGGTCTGCACGCGCGATGATGTGAAGGTCTAGGGGGCGTCCGGCGGGCCCGGACCCGGCCATGATCCGCCGGCCACCCCCTGAGGGAGTCGGCCGCCTGGCACAATGGGCCGAGGCCGATACGAGGAGGAACCGGTGGCGACTGCGCCTGGCGAGATGAATACCGCGCCAGTACGAGGACGATCCACCCGGCAGCGGGCAGCCGTGGCGGCGGCGCTGGACGAGGTGGACGAGTTCCGCAGCGCCCAGGAGCTGCACGACATGCTCAAGCACCGCGGTGATTCCGTGGGCCTGACGACCGTGTACCGCACCCTCCAGTCGCTCGCCGACGCCGGCGAGGTCGACGTGCTGCGCACCAGCGACGGCGAGTCGGTCTACCGGCGCTGCTCGACCGGGGACCACCACCACCACCTGGTCTGCCGCAAGTGCGGCAAGGCCGTCGAGGTCGAGGGCCCGGCGGTGGAGAAGTGGGCGGAGTCGATCGCGGCGGAACACGGATACGTGAACGTCGCCCACACGGTGGAGATCTTCGGCACCTGCGCCGACTGCGCGGCCGCGGCCGCCTCCTAGAGCCGCCTCAGGTTCGCGTCCAGGATCGCCCGCAGCCGGTCGATGTCCGCCGGGCTCCCGGCCCCGCGCTTCGGCAGCACGGTCATGGCCACGGCCCGCTTGTCCTCGCTGAGCATGACGAACAGCTCGTCCGTCTCCGCGTACGTGGGCTGCGCCGACCAGCCGATGCGGGTGTCGCAGGCGGTCGCCGTCAACCGGACCCCGGTGCCGTCGATGACGGCCCGGGTCTCTCCCGTCTTCTCCAGCAGTCCGCGCAGGGCCCGGGCCTGCAGACGCGGGCCGAGGGGGCCGATGACCCACAGGAGCACGCCGCCGACGAGGAAGGCCACGGCCCGGCCGACATCGGGTTCGTTGCCCGCGAGCAGCGCGGCGCCGCCGATCAGGGACAGCGTCCCGGTGAAGCTGAACAGCCATTTCTTGCGGCGCGCCGCCCCCGTGCGGGCGGCCCGCGCCCGCAGCGCGCCGGCGAAGTCGGCCACGGTGTTCTGGTAGACGAGCTCGACCGCCGGGCCGTCCGCCCCGGCTGCGCCGCCCTGCCGCCCGTCCGGGTGTTCAACAATGTCCATGACATCGGACCCTATCGCCCGCCGGGGCGCCGAGCCGGTCGCAGGCACCGGCTCGGCCCGCCGGGTGAGGCCGTCGGGTCAGGCCTTGGGGCCCGGCTCCGCCTGGTTCGGGACGGCGCCCCCGAAGCGGCGGTCGCGCTGGGCGTACTCCAGGCAGGCCGCCCACAGGTCGCGGCGGTCGAAGTCCGGCCACAGCACGTCCTGGAAGACCATCTCGGCGTACGCGCTCTGCCAGAGCAGGTAGTTGGAGGTGCGCTGCTCGCCGCTCGGGCGCAGGAACAGGTCCACGTCCGGCATGTCCGGGTAGTAGATGTACTTGGCGAAGGTCTTCTCGTTGACCTTCGACGGGTCGAGCTTGCCGGCCGCCACGTCGCGCGCGATCGCCTGCGCCGCGTCCGCGATCTCCGCGCGGCCGCCGTAGTTCACGCAGAAGTACAGGGTCATCGCGTCGTTGTCGACGGTCTGCTCCTGGGCGACCTGGAGCTCCTGGACGACCGACTTCCACATCTTCGGCATGCGGCCGACCCAGCGGATCCGGATGCCCAGCTCGTTCATCTCGTCGCGGCGGCGCCGGATGACGTCGCGGTTGAAGTTCATCAGGAAGCGGACCTCGTCGGGCGAGCGCTTCCAGTTCTCCGTCGAGAAGGCGTACAGGGAGAGGTTCTTGACGCCCATCTCCAGGCAGCCCTTGAGCACGTCGAGTACGACGCCCTCGCCGACCTTGTGGCCCTCGGTGCGCGGCAGGCCGCGCTCCTTGGCCCAGCGGCCGTTGCCGTCCATGACCACGGCGACGTGGTTCGGGACGAGCTCGCCGGGGATCTTCGGCGGGCGCTCACCGGACGGGTGCGGCTCGGGCACCTTGTACTCCCGGCGAGAGCGCCCCAGAATCCCGCGTCGTGCCATGTGTCCAGCTCCTATTTCTCGACGTATCGCAGGGAGCGTAGCCCGCGCTCCAGATGCCAGTGCAAATAGGCGGAGACCAGCCCGCTGCCCTCCCGCACGTACCGCGCCTCGCAGGCGTCCGCGTGCCCCCAGTCGCCCGTCAGCAGCGCACTGAGCAGGGCGATGGCCTCAGACGAGGGTACGACGCTGCCGGCCACCCGGCAGTCCCCGCACACGACCCCGCCCGCGGCGACGGAGAAGTGCCGGTTGGGGCCGTGGATCCCGCACTTCGCACAGTCCGTGAAGCTGGGCGCGTAGCCGTTGACGGCGAGGGAGCGCAGCAGGAACGCATCGAGGATGAGGTTCGGCTCGTGCTCCCCGCGCGAGAGCGTGCGCAGGGCGCCGATCAGCAGCAGGTACTGCTGGACGGCGGGCTCGCCCTCGTTCTCGGTGAACCGCTCGGCGGTCTCCAGCATCGCGGTGCCGGCGGTGTAGCGGCCGTAGTCGGTGACGATGCCGTTGCCGTACGGGGCGATGATCTCGGTCTGGGTGCACAGCGGGAGGCTGCGGCCGATCAGCTCGCTGCCCCGGGCGAAGAACTGCACGTCGGCGTGGGAGAAAGGTTCCAGCCCGGCGCCGAACTTGGACTTCGTCCGGCGCACGCCGCGGGCGACGGCCCGCACCCGGCCGTGGCCCCGGGTGAGGAGCGTGATGATGCGGTCCGCCTCACCCAGCTTCTGGGTGCGCAGCACGATGCCGTCGTCGCGGAACAGACTCATGCGCCCATTGTCGCCTGTGCGGGCACGGCGACGGCCCTCCGCCCGGACACGGGTCCGGACGCAGGGCCGTCATCCCTTGGGAGGGTCAGGAGGCGGGCGGGGCCTGCTCGTCCGCGTCCGCCTTCGGTGCACCGGCGGCGACTGCGGTCACGGCGGCGCCGACCGTGGCCTCGGCCACCGTTTCGGCCTCACCCGCCGTCTTCGCCCCAGAGGCCTCGGGGGCCTCGGACGCCGCGTCCGCCGCGACGTCGGCAGGGCCCACCGCCTGGGCGGGCACCGTGGCCGCCACGGCGCTGTGCGCATCGTCCTTGCCCAGACCGTTGAAGATCAGGTTGAGCACGATCGCGGCCGTGGCACCGAGCGTCACACCGCTGTTGAGGAGCGAGGAGAGGTCCGCGTCCATGTGGTCCTTGAAGAGCACCGGGACGGTGGCCGGCAGCAGCGCGAAGGCCAGGGAGACACCCACGACCAGCGCGTTCTTCTCCTCCTTGAGGTCGACCTTGGCCAGGGTCTGGATGCCCGCCAGGGCCACCATCGCGAACATCACCGTCGCCGCGCCGCCGAGCACTCCGTGCGGGACCGCGGCGACGATCGCGGCCGCCTTCGGGATCAGCCCGAGCACGATCATGAAGACGCCCGCCGCGACCACGACGAACCGGCTCTTGACCTTGGTCATGCGGACCAGGCCGACGTTCTCGGCGAAGGCCACGTACGGGAAGGAGTTGAGGACACCGCCCAGGGCGGTGGCGGCGCCGTCGGCGCGCAGCGCGCGGGCCACGGTCTCGCTGTCGATCTCCTTGCCGACGATGTCGCCGACGGCGTAGGTGTCACCGGTGGTCTCGACCATGGTGATCAGCATGACGATGAGCATCAGCAGGATCGGGAACCAGGCGAACTTCGGTGCTCCGTAGTGGAACGGGGTGGTGATGCCGATCCAGTCCGAGTTGCCCACGTCGCCGAACTTGGCGTCGCCCAGCAGGAAGGCGACGGCGGTGCCGCCGACCAGGCCGAGCAGGATGGAGATGCTGGAGAGGAAGGGCTTGCCGAGCTTCATCAGGACGAGGATGAAGAGCATCGTGCCGCCGGCGTACGCGAAGTTCTTCGGGTCGCCGAAGTCGGGGCTGCCCACGCCGCCCGCGGCGTCGTTCAGTCCGACGGGGATCAGCACGATGCCGAGGACGGTGATCACCGTGCCGGTGACGACCGGCGGGAAGAGCCTCATGACCGTACGGAAGGCCTTGGGGGGCAGCCAGGCGAAGGCGAAGGTGGCGATGCCGGCCGTGATGACCGCGCCGTAGATGACGAGCAGGCCCGCCGTCCCGCCGCCCGCTCCGAGCCCGATGGCGATCATCGGGGAGACCGCGGTGAAGGTGACGCCCTGGATCAGGGGCAGGCGCGCACCGATCCGGCCGATGCCCCACGCCTGGATGATCGAGGCGATACCGCAGGTGAACAGGTCGGCGTTGATCAGGTAGACCAGCTGCTCGGTGGTCAGGCCGAGGGCACCGCCCACGATGATCGGGACGATCACCGCGCCGGCGTAGAACGCGAGTACGTGCTGGAAGCCGTACAGCGCGAGCTTGGGGAGGGGGAGCACCTCGTCGACCGGGTGCGTGCTGGGCTCTCCGCTGTCGGTGAGCCGGGCGGCGACACGTGCCATCTCTGCCTTGCCCTTCAAGAGGTAGGTAAACGAGAGGAATCTGGTGATCCCTGGGCGAAGTGGGTCGCTATCCCGTTGGTCCGCCAGGGTTGTCAGTGCGTTCACGTGAATCGAAGCCCCGCTGTGTTACTGGCGGCGTCTCGTCGTGTGACCGGAATTGAACGCCTGTGGGCGTGCTCACAGATATCGTGGACTTCCACAAAGTGTTGACGTCTGGAGATGTCAGATCTGTAGGTATCTCCAGTGGCGGATGTCTCCGCGAGGGCGTAAAGCCGGCGGCCGCGAATCCCGTACGCGCAGGTCACAGGGTCGTGCGGGTGTCCAATGGGTGGACGGCCGGGGCCGGAACGCAAGAATCCCCCCTTCACGCAGCGTGTGAAGGGGGGTGGATTCAGTCGCACGAGGCCGGATCGTTACCTCGACGAAGGCCTACCGAGGCCTTTCCGAGGCCGTATCGAGGCCGTTTCGGTCAGGTCACGGCGCCCGCACCGCCGACAGCAGCCGGGTCACCTCGTCGGAGGCCATCCGCAGTGCGGCGCCCACCGTGGCGAGCACCTCTCGCTCGGCGGGGGTGTACGGGCCGTCCGCGAGGGCGATCCGGGCGCCCTGCAGCAGGATCGATTCGCGGCCGGGTGCGGCCAGGTGCGGAGCCAGCGGTTCCAGTGCCTCGTGGAGCTCTATCGCCAGCGCGGCGCCGCAGCACTCGGGGCCGTCGTACAGCCCGAGCCGGCCCTCGTCGGTGGCGAGCGCCTCCACCAGGGACTCCAGCTGCTCCTCCGTACAGTCCTGGAAGCCCGCGGCCCGTACGGCCGACACGGCGGCCTCCAGCGCGCCGCGCGAGGCGGTCCCGCCCGCCGCGAGGACGGCCAGCGTCACGGTGTGCACGGCGTCGCGCAGCAGCGCCGAGAAGCGGGTGGTGGTCAGGTGGTCGAGGACCTCCGTCTCGAAGCGCTCCCGGCAGCCCTGGCACTCGATGACGGGCCCGGCCGCCCCGCGCGGCAGCAGCGGGACCCCGAGGACGGTGAACCGGCGGCGCCCGGTGCGCCTGCGGTAGTTGCGGTCGCCACCGCAGTCGGGGCAGAAGAACTCCCCGTCGCCCACGGTGCTCCAGGTGGTACGGATGCCCCAGACCGTCAGCTTCCGGCCGTCCCCACCCCGAACTGGCAGCACGTCGCACCTCCGTCACTCCCCCGTGGCCCTGCGGGCACGGGCGGGAACCCCAGGCAGCTTCGCCGGGTTGGCGTGATGTTAGCCACATCGGTGAGGATGCGTCAGTCGTGTGACAAGACAACATGTCCCGCGGCCCGCAGTTGGCCGGTCTGCATCCCTGCCGCCGCACCCGCGGACGTCGCGTTTTCCCTACGCTCGCCCGCGTGAAGAACAAATCCTGTCTGGTCACGGGCGCGGCGAGCGGGATCGGCCGGGCCACCGCCCGGCTGCTGGCCCGCTCCGGCGCCCTCGTGACCGCGGCTGACATCAATGGCCCCGGCGTTGGGGAACTGCGTACGGAACTGGCCGCCGAGGGGTACGACATCACGGCCGTGGCCGGTGACGTCGCCGATCCGGAGGCCAACCGCGCGATGGTCGGGGCCGCGCTCGGGGCGTACGGACGGCTCGACGTCGCCGTTGCGAACGCCGGAGTGCTCCCTCTTTCGGATGTACGGGAGACCGGCCCGGACGACTGGGACCGGGTCATGGCGATCGACGGCCGGGGGATGTTCCTGACCTGCAAGTACGCCATCGAGGCGATGCTGGCGCAGCCGGACCCCGGCGGGGCGCTGGTCTGCGTGTCCTCGGTGTCGGGGGTGGCCGGGCAGGCCCGGCAGGCGGCGTACGGGCCGGCGAAGTTCGTGGCGTCGGGGCTGACCAAGCACCTGGCGGTGGAATGGGCGGCGCACGGGATCCGCGTCAACGCGGTGGCCCCCGGCACCATCCGTACGGAGCGGGTGCTGGCGCTGAAGGACGAGCCGGGCGGCCCCGAGTACCTGGCGGAGGTCTCCGCGGCCCATCCGATGGGCCGCCTCGGCGAGCCGGAGGAGGTGGCCCGCGTCATCGCCTTCCTGGCCTCCGACGCGGCCTCGTTCGTGACGGGCGCGATCCTGCCGGTGGACGGCGGCTACCTGGCCCGCTGAATCCGGGAACGGCGCTGCCCCGCCCCTCCGCAGGGAGGGACGGGGCAGCCCGTACGAACGATCAGCGGCCCGCGCGGTTGACGGCGGAGATGACCGCCTTCAGGGAGGCGCGGGTGGTGTTGGCGTCGATGCCGATGCCCCACAGGACGCGGCCGTCGATGGCGCACTCGATGTACGAGGCGGCGACGGCGGAGGCGCCCTCGCTCATCGTGTGCTCGGTGTAGTCCAGCAGGCGGGCGTCGACGCCGATGCCGGCCAGCGCGTCGAAGAAGGCCGAGATCGGACCGTTGCCGGTGCCGTTCAGGACCGCCTCCACGCCGTCCACGACCGCCTCGACGGTCAGGGTGTCCGTACCGTCCTTGTCGGTGGCCGTCGAGCCCGAGCGCAGCTGGATGCGGCCCCACGGGTTCTCGGGGTTGGGCAGGTACTCGTCGCTGAAGACGTCCCAGATCGCCTTCGGCGTGACCTCGCCGCCCTCGGCGTCGGTCTTGGCCTGGATGATCCGCGAGAACTCGATCTGCATGCGGCGCGGCAGGTCCAGCTTGTGGTCGTTCTTCAGGACGTACGCGATGCCGCCCTTGCCGGACTGCGAGTTGACGCGGATGACCGCCTCGTAGGAGCGGCCGACGTCCTTCGGGTCGATCGGCAGGTACGGGACCGCCCACTCGATGTCGTCGACGGTCTTGCCGGCGGCGGCCGCATCGGCCTCCATCGCGTCGAAGCCCTTCTTGATGGCGTCCTGGTGGGAGCCGGAGAAGGCGGTGTAGACCAGGTCGCCCGCGTAGGGGTGGCGCGGGTGGACCTCCATCTGGTTGCAGTACTCGCTGGTACGACGGATCTCGTCGATCTGCGAGAAGTCGATCTGCGGGTCGATGCCCTGGGAGAACAGGTTCATGCCCAGCGTGATCAGGTCGACGTTGCCGGTGCGCTCGCCCTGCCCGAACAGGCAGCCCTCGATGCGGTCGGCGCCGGCCATCAGGGCCAGCTCGGCGGCGGCGACGGCGGTGCCGCGGTCGTTGTGCGGGTGCACGGAGATGCAGATGTGCTCGCGGCGGGTCAGGTTGCGGGCCATCCACTCGAAGCGGTCCGCGTGCGTGGACGGCGTCGAACGCTCGACGGTGGCGGGCAGGTTCAGGATGATCTCGCGGCCCTCGGACGGCTGCCACACGTCGCAGACGGCCTCGCAGACCTCCAGGGCGAAGTCCAGCTCGGTGTCCGTGAAGATCTCCGGGCTGTACTGGTAGCCGAAGGTGGTCTCCGGGCCCAGCAGCTTGTCGGCGTACTCCATGACCAGGCGGGTGCCGTCGACGGCGATCTGCTTGATCTGCTCCTTGGAGCCGCGGAAGACCACGCGGCGGAAGGTGGGAGCGGTCGCGTTGTACAGGTGCACGGTGGCGCGCCTGGCGCCGATCAGCGACTCGACGGTCCGCTCGATCAGGTCCTCGCGGGCCTGGGTCAGGACGGAGATGGTGACGTCGTCCGGGATCGCGCCCTCTTCGATGATGGAGCGCACGAAGGCGAAGTCGGTCTCGCCGGAGGACGGGAAGCCGACCTCGATCTCCTTGTAGCCCATGCGCACCAGCAGGTCGAACATCTCGCGCTTGCGGGCGGGGGTCATCGGGTCGATCAGCGACTGGTTGCCGTCGCGCAGGTCGGTGGAGAGCCAGCGGGGGGCCTTGGTGACGCGGGCGTCCGGCCAGGTGCGGTCCTGGATGTCGACCTGCTCGTACCGGCCGTACTTGTGGATCGGCATCCCGGAGGTCTTCTGGGTGTGGGTCGCGTTCGTGATGGGCGTGGGGCGACCGACAAAAGGCTGCTGGCTCATGGCGTTGGGCTCCTCGCGTGTCCGCGTGTAGTTCGCTGAACGGCCGACGGCGGTCGTAAGAACCGCAACACCAAACTCCGCGGGGAGGGGGTCGGCCTACGACTACAGGCCCTCGCCGCGGCAGCTAAGGAGAAGCAGCCCGAAACGCATGATGGGCCGAGCCTAACCGAGCCGCCCCGTAACGCGAGGACCTGTTTCAGTATGCAAGACCTGGGTGTCCGATTTGTACCGAATGTGAGGTACGTCTCGTTGCTCCACTACAGGTCCGGTCGAACCGTCAACGCGGCGCGACGGCTTTCAGACAACTGAATGAATCATGGTTGCAGGTAGTGACACAGAGATGACCCGCTGCCACATTGCCGGGATGGATGCCTCCCACGCTCACCGCCACCCCGTCTTCTGCACGGTGGTCCCGCCCCACCTGCTCGACAAGATCGCCCAGTCCGAGGACACCCGGCGCGCCGACGCCGCCCAGCGCACCCTCGAGCAGGACTCCCTGCTGCGCACCCGGCGCCGGATCACCACCGTCCGCGGGATCGCCCCTGCGTCGGCGGCGCCCGTCCCCGACGAGCCCCGCCGGACGATCTACGACGTCCAGCACCGCACCCGGCTGCCCGGGAAGAAGGTGCGCGGCGAGGGCGAGGCGGCGTCCAAGGACGCCACCGTCAACCGCGCGTACGCGGGGCTCGGCGCCACCTACGAGCTGTTCCTGAAGGGTTTCGGCCGGCACTCGATCGACGATTCCGGGCTGGCGCTGGACGCGAGCGTCCACTACGGCGAGGACTACAACAACGCCTTCTGGGACGGGCGGCAGATGGTCTTCGGCGACGGTGACGGGGACCTCTTCCTCGACTTCACCGTGTCGGTGGACGTCATCGGCCACGAACTCACGCACGGGGTCACCCAGTACACGGCGAACCTGGAGTACCACGGGCAGTCGGGCGCGCTGAACGAGTCGATGTCCGACGTCTTCGGCTCGCTGATCAAGCAGTACTCGCTCGACCAGACGGCCGAGGACGCGGACTGGCTGATCGGCGCCGGACTGCTGGGCCCGAACGTGGGCGGGGTCGCGCTGCGCTCGATGAAGGCACCGGGCACGGCGTACGACGACGACGAGCTCGGCAAGGACCCGCAGCCGGCGACGATGGACGGCTACGTGGACACCGCACGGGACAACGGCGGGGTGCACATCAACTCCGGGATCCCGAACCACGCGTTCTACCTCGTGGCCACCGAACTCGGCGGCAAGGCGTGGGAGCGGGCCGGGCGGATCTGGTACGACACGCTGACGGGCGGCGAGCTGGCCTCGGACGCCGACTTCAAGGACTTCGCCCGGCTGTCGGTGGCCGCCGCGGTGGCCCGGTACGGGGACGGCGGCGCGGAGCACCAGGCGCTGCAGAAGGCGTGGTCGACGGTCGGGCTCGGGTAGCCGGCCCTCCGGGGCGGAAAGGCGGGCATGCGGATTCTGGTGGTGCGGACGGGCGGCTTCGCGGGCATCGAGCGCCGGGCCGAGGTGGACACCTCGGGCCGGCCCGACGAGGACGAGTGGCGGGCCCTGGCCCGGCTGGCGCTGCGGCCCGTCCCCGCCGCGCCCGGGTCGGACCGGATCCGGGACGGGTTCTCGTACCGGATCACCGTCGACGGACGGACGGTCTCCTGCCAGGAGCCGAACCTGTCGGAGGCGCAGCGGACGCTGATCTCCCGGCTGCTGAAGGAAGGCGCCTGAGCCGGGCGCCTTCACCCTCCGGCGGGTGGCCGAACCGGCCTCGGCGGTCACGGACCCCCGCCCGGTTTGCCGGATCGGCAACAAGGTTTGCCCGGCGGGCGCGGGCGGGCGCAGCATCGGTCGCATCGGCACCCGTACCGGAAGAGGAAGCCATGACCGAGCACGCGCACGCACACACGCACTCCCCCCACTCCCCCGCAGCCGGGGCCTCGGCGGGCGAGGAGTTCTGGGACGGCCGCTACGGCGAGGGCGACCGCATCTGGAGCGGCGAGGCCAACGCCATGCTGGTGCACGAGGTGTCCGGCCTCGCCCCCGGGCGGGCCCTGGACCTCGGCTGCGGGGAGGGCGCCGACGCCGTCTGGCTGGCCCGCCGCGGGTGGACCGTCACCGGGACCGACATCTCCGGGGTCGCCCTCGGCCGGGCCGCCGAGCATGCGGCGGACGCCGGGGTCGCGGACCGCGCCACCTGGGCGCGGCACGACCTGACCGAGTCCTTCCCGGAAGGGGAGTTCGACCTCGTCTCGGCCTGCTTCCTGCACAACTACGGGGACTTCCCCCGCGACCGCGTCCTGCGCAGCGCCGCCGCGGCGGTGGCCCCCGGCGGCACCCTGCTGGTGGTCGGGCACGCGGGCTGGGCGCCCTGGCAGGAGGACCGGCAGGAGGCGCACTTCCCGACGCCGCAGGAGGTCGTCGCGCAGCTGGAGCCGGTCACGGCGGGCTGGGAGGTCCTGCGGGCCGAGGAGACCGAACGGATCCAGAACCAGCCCGACGGCACGCCCGGGACCCGCACGGACAACGTGGTGCGGATGCGCCGCCCCGCGTAGCAGTACGGCCCGGCCCCTTGCCGGGGTGCCGGGCCGGATCGCCGGACGGAGCCTCCCCTTGCCGCCGCCGGACGGAGTCCGGCGCAGCGGCCCGAAGCCCGGGAGGCGCCCCCGGCGCCGAGCGGTGCGAGGGGCGCGTCAAGAGGATCAGAAGCCGAGCTTGCGCAGCTGCTTGGGGTCGCGCTGCCAGTCCTTCGCGACCTTCACGTGCAGGTCGAGGAAGACCGGGGTGCCGAGCAGCGCCTCGATGTGCTTGCGCGACTTCATCCCGACCTCCTTCAGCCGGGAGCCCTTCGGGCCGATGATGATGCCCTTCTGGCTCGGCCGCTCGATGTAGACGTTCGCGTGGATGTCCAGCAGCGGGCGGTCCGCCGGGCGGTTCTCCCGCGGGATCATCTCCTCGACGACCACGGCGATGGAGTGCGGGAGCTCGTCCCGTACGCCCTCCAGCGCGGCCTCGCGGATCAGCTCCGCGACCATCACCATCTCGGGCTCGTCGGTGAGGTCGCCCTCCGGGTACAGCGGCGGGCTCTCGGGCAGCAGCGGCGCGATCAGGTCGGCCAGCAGCTGGACCTGGGTGTCGCCGACCGCCGAGACGGGGACGATCTCGGCCCACTCGATGCCGAGCTCCGCGCCGAGCTGGTGGATCGCGAGCAGCTGCTCGGCCAGGGCCTTGGAGTCGACGAGGTCGGTCTTCGTCACGATGGCGATCTTGGGGGTCTTCTTGATCCCCGCGAGCTCCTTCGCGATGAACTTGTCGCCGGGGCCGAGCTTCTGGTCGGCCGGCAGGCAGAAGCCGATGACGTCGACCTCGGCCCAAGTGGTCCGCACGACGTCGTTGAGGCGCTCGCCGAGGAGCGTGCGCGGCTTGTGCAGACCGGGCGTGTCGACCAGTACGAGCTGGGCGTCGGGGCGGTGCACGATGCCGCGGACGGTGTGGCGGGTGGTCTGCGGCCGGTTGGAGGTGATCGCGACCTTGGTGCCCACGAGTGCGTTGGTCAGGGTCGACTTCCCCGCGTTGGGACGGCCGACGAAGCAGGCGAAGCCCGCACGGTGCGGGCTGGTGGACTCGGGGGAACGATCGCTCATACGGGCCATTCTCCCCGATGCGGGTCCCAGCGCCGACCAGGCTGCCGCGACGAGGGCCAGGGCGCCCGCGAGCGCGGCCGTCAGCGGGGGCCGGGCGGAGTAGGGCGCGGCGGCCCGGGCGGCGGCTCCCGCGGCCTCGGCGCGCACCGTGACCTCGGCCCATTCGACGGCGGGCGGGTGCTCCCACCTGGTGCTCAGCCGGACTTCCTGGCCGGGCAGCAGCTCGGCGGGCAGGCCGGTGAGCTCGCGGCCGAGGAGCCGCCGGCCGAGGGCCCCGGAGGCGGAGAGGGAGGCTCGGGGGCGCAGGGTGACGTTGCCGAGGTTGCGGAGCGTGTACGAGACCTCCGACCCGGAGGCGCGCAGGTCCTCGACGGCCAGCGCGGGGGCGGTGGGGCCGGCCACCCGCAGGTACAGCCGGGCGGCGACGGCCCGTTGGACGCCGATCCCGTTTTCCTGGGCGGGGGCGGCGGCACTCTCCTCCTTCTCCTCGAGGGCGACGATGGCGCCGGGGTGGTCGCCCGGTTCCGCCCGGTCGGGGACGGTGAGGGTGAAGCCGACGCTCACCGCCGCGCGGGCCGGGACGGTGACCCGCTCCTGCGCGAGCTTCGCCCAGGCGGCGGTGGCGCGGCGCGGCTCGTCGGGGCCGCGGAGCGCGAAGCCGCCGTCGCGGGCGGTGTTGTAGGCGTCGGCGGCGTAGAGCCGGAAGGTGCGGGGGCGGTCGGTGCGGTTGGTGACGGTGACGGCGTCGGTGACGGCCTGGCCGGGGGCGGCGGCGAGGTAGAAGGCGGGCCGCCGGGTCACCGCGTTGGCTGCGGGGAGGACGGACCACTGCCCGTTGTCGGCGGCGGCCGCCGCTTCGGCGGGCAGGAGGAGGAGGAGGAGGGCCCCGAGCATTCCGGCGCCCCGGGCCACGGCCCTGCCCGGGGCCCGGGCGGGATGGCGCCGGGTGCGTGCGGGCCGTGTCCGCGGGGCAGGGGCGGACCTCACGAGAGGGTGAGGGTCAGCACTGCCGTGTACGCGCCCGGTGGGGTGTACGGGGGGACCGTGAGGGTGACCGTCGCGTCGATCGTGAACGTCCCGCCCACCAGCTCCGCATCCGGCGAAGACGCCAGCACCGCGCCCTGCGGCCCGACCACCCCCGCGCTGCCCGCCACGCACCGGCTCGGGCTGCCCTCCGCGGCCGTGCACGACGGGGTCCAGCTCAGCGAGGCCCCCGGGATCCGTACCCCGCCGGGGCCGGTGAAGTCCGTGACCTTGCCGATCAGTGACCACCCCGCCGGTCCGCCCCGCGCGTCCTTGACCGTGACCGTGCCGATCCGGCCGGGGGCCGCGCCGCCCTCCCCGTACGGGACCGCTCCCAGCGCGATCGACTCGCCCGCCTGGGTCATGGACAGGGCGCCCGGCTCCACCACCGCCGTCATCTTGCGCGCACCCGGAGGCGCGGCCGCGATCACCGTGTACGCCGCCGGCCCCGAGCCCTCCTGCGCCGACCACGCCGTGCCCTCGTACGCCACCACCGCCGTCGTCGCCCCGTCCGTGACCGGCAGCTCCGCCAGGAGCTCTCCCCGCCCGTCCGCCGTGGCCGCCACCCGGTCCGCGGTCTCGGCGGCGCCCGCCCGGCCGGCCACCGTCACGGCCGCGCCCGGGGCGAAGCCGACGCCCGTGACCCTGACCTTGGCGCCCGGCTTCCCGTACGCCGTGCCCAGCGCGACCGACCGCAGGTTGGCCCGGGGCAGCGGGGTCGCGGTGAGCCGTTCGGACACCGGCGCCCCGGTGACGGCGCAGGCGGTGTCCAGGTCCAGCAGGTGGCCGGTGTGCAGGGTGTAGCCGCCCGGGGCCAGGGTGATCCCGCCGGGCGCGGTCACGGTGAACGTGCCGGTCATGGTGACGGCCGGCAGCCCCGCACCCGCCTGGACGGGATCGTTCCGTTTCGCCCCCACGACGGTGACCTCACCGCTCTGCGCACCCCCCAGCAGGACCCGCCCGGTCGGGGTCAGCACATCGGCCGGGAGTTCGGCGCCGAGCGGGTTGACGGCCGGCGTCCGGACCACCTGGTACGTCACGGTGACCGTGTCGCCGACCTTCGGCGCCGGGTCGTCGACGGTGATCCGGGCCGTGGTCGACCCGTCGGCGGGCGGGAGTCCGGCCTCCTGCGGCGGCAGGCAGTGCGTCGGGAACTCCACCTGCCCCGCAGGCGCTTCCCCCTCGGCGGCGGCAGGCGCGCTCAGCGCGCCCCCGGCCGTGGCCGCGAGCACGGCCATGCCGACGGCCACCGACCATCTCCTGCTGCCCGCCCGTGTTCGCACGGCCCGCCCCCTGGGTTCCCTCGCGCCGACAGGGGGCCATTCACGAGCGGGCGGCGGGAGAAGTCAATGCACGGACCCGGCATCAACTGATGGCCCATCAGGAGATGACAGGCTCCCCCTGTCCACCGGTCGCACGGAACGTACGCCGGTACGCCGTCGGGCTCACCCCCAGTGCCGCCTGCACGTGCTTGCGCAGCGACTGCGCCGTCCCGAACCCCGCCTCCCGGGCCACCTGCTCCATCGGCAGGTCCGTCCGCTCCAGCAGCCGCCGGGCCCGTTCCACCCGCTGGCCGACGATCCACTCGCCGGGGCTGACCCCGGACTCCTCCCGGAACCGGCGCGTGAACGTCCGTACCGACATGGCCTCCTGCCGGGCCAGGTCGACCAGCCGTACCGGCTCGTGCAGCCGGTCCAGCACCCACGCGCGGGCCGCCGCGGTGCTGGCCAGCTGCGGCTGCGGCACCGGGCGGTCGACGAACTGGGCCTGCCCGCCGTCCCGGTGGGGCGGTACGACGGTCCGCCGGGCCACGTCGTTGGCGACGGCCGCGCCGTGGTCGCGGCGCACGATGTGCAGGCACAGGTCGATGCCGGCGGCGACCCCGGCCGAGGTCAGCACGTCCCCGTCGTCGGTGTAGAGCACGCCGGCGTCCACCCGTACCGCCGGGAAGAGCCGCTGGAAGTGCTCGGCGTGGGCCCAGTGCGTGGTGGCGGGGCGGCCGTCCAGGAATCCGGCTGCGGCCAGCACGTACCCGCCCGTGCAGATGGAGACGAGCCGCGTCCCGGGCCGGATGTGCGCGAGCGCCGCGGCGAGCCCGTCGCTCAGCCTGCCCTCCTCGTACACCGGGCCCAGCTCGTACGAGGCGGGCACCACCACGGTGTCGGCCGTGGCCAGCAGCTCGGGGCCGTGCTCGACCTGGACCGCGAAGTCGGCGTCGGTGCGCACCGGCCCGGGGACGAGGGCGCAGGTGAGGATCTCGTACAGCGGCTCTCCGGCGGGATCCTTGGCACGGCCGAAGATCCGGTGCGGGATGCCGAGCTCGAAGGGCAGCAGCCCGGTGAGCGCGAGGACGACGACACGGTGAGGGGCCATGGCCCAATCGTATCGAAGGGTGTCGGTCAGGCCACTGTCGTACGGGGCCCTCCGGGCCGGAAGCTTTCTGCGTGACGCAGACAGCCCCCATCCCCGCCCCCACGACCACGCCTCCGGCCGCCCCGGGACGCATCCACCGCGCCTGGTTCGTCGCGGCCGTCGCCTTCGTGACGATCATCGGCGCCGCCGCCTTCGCCTCCCTGCCCGGACTGCTCATCGAGCCGCTGCACGAGGAGTTCGACTGGTCGCGCGGCACGATCGGCCTCGCCGTGTCGGTGAACCTGGCGCTGTACGGGCTCACCGCACCCTTCGCCGCGGCCCTGATGGACCGGTTCGGCATCCGCAGGGTGGTGGCCCTGGCCCTGCTGGTCATATCCGGCGGCACCGTGGCCACCCTGTGGATGACGGAGTCCTGGCAGCTGGTGCTGTTCTGGGGCGTGCTGGTGGGCCTGGGCAGCGGCTCCATGGCGCTGGCCTTCGCCGCGACGGTGACCAACCGCTGGTTCACCGCCCGGCGCGGGCTCGTCACCGGCATCCTGACCGCGGCCGGGGCCTCCGGTCAGCTGATCTTCCTGCCGCTGCTGTCCTGGCTGGTGGAGCACCACGGCTGGCGCCCGGCGGCGGTGACGGTCTGCCTGGCGGCCCTGGCCGTCGTCCCGTTCGTGTGGCTGCTGCTGCGCGACCACCCGGCGGACCTGGGACTCGCTCCGTACGGGGGCACGTACGCGCAAAGGCCCGCGCCGGTGGCGGGCGCGGCGCGGCGGACGGTGGCGGTGCTGTTCAAGGCGGCCCGCACCGGCCCGTTCTGGCTGCTGGCGGGCACCTTCGCGATCTGCGGGGCCTCGACGAACGGGCTGGTCAAGACCCACTTCGTACCGGCTGCGCACGATCACGGCATGCCGGTGACCGCAGCGGCCGGACTGCTGGCGGTGATCGGCGTCTTCGACGTGATCGGCACCATCGCCTCCGGCTGGTTCACCGACCGCTTCGAGGCGCGCCGCCTGCTGGCGGTGTACTACGCCCTGCGCGGGATCTCGCTGCTGTTCCTGCCGATGCTGCTGGCGCCGTCCGTACACCCGCCGATGGTCTTCTTCATCGTCTTCTACGGGCTGGACTGGGTCGCGACCGTCCCGCCGACCATCGCGCTCTGCCGTGAGCACTACGGCGAGGACAGTGCGATCGTCTTCGGCTGGGTGCTGGCCTCGCACCAGGTGGGCGCGGCGATGGTGGCCTTCCTGGGCGGCCTGGCCCGCGACGCCTTCGGCTCGTACGACCTGGTCTGGTACGCGTCGGGCGCGCTGTGCGCGATGGCGGCGCTGATGGCCATGGTGATCCGCCGCCGCCCTGCCGCTGTCGCCGGCGTCGCCGCGGCGTAGGCGTGGACAGGGCGGCCGCGGGCCCGCCGGGTCAGGCGCCTGCCGGGGTGGCGGACTTGAGGGTGCCGTCCGGGGCGGCCAGGAGGACCGGGGTGTCCGGGCCGCCCAGGTCGCGGACCGCCGCGCGGTCGGCGTCGGCCACCGCCTCCGCCGAGCTGACCACGGCTGCGGCCTCCAGGGACTCGGCCCCGCTCGCCACCGCCATCGCGACCGCCGTCTGCAGCGCGCTCAGCTTCAGGGACTCGAGCTCCACCGTCCCTGCGACGTACGTACGGCCCGTCTCGTCCCGCACCGCCGCGCCCTCGGGCACCCCGTTGCGGGCCCGCGCGCTGCGAGCCAGCGTGATGATCTTGCTGTCCTCGGGGTTGATCCCGGTGGTGTCGGTCATGGGCGAAAGCATAGGGAGGGTCCCGGCAGGGCCGCACGACGGCCCTGCCGGGACGCGCTCCGCTCCGTCCCCCGCCGCGCCCTCAGGGCCGGTCGAGCCGCAGCCGCTCCGCCCTCGGCAGGCCCGCGACCACCAGGTCGTACGAGTCCTCGATCAGCTCCCGTACCAGCGCGTCCGGCAGCCCGCCGACCGTCACCGTGTTCCAGTGCCGCTTGTTCATGTGCCAGCCCGCCGTGATCGCCTCGTGCTCCTCCCGCAGCCGCACCGCCAGCTCCGGTTCGCACTTGAGGTTGACCTTCAGCGGTTCGGCGTCCAGAGCGGTCAGCGCGAACATCTTCCCCAGCACCTTGAACACCGAGGTCTCGGGCGTGAAGGGGAACTCCTCCACCGCCGCGTTGAAATCCAGGCAGAACGCGCGCAGCTCGGCCGGCGTCATGCGCCCTCCTCGCCCTCGGCCGCCGCCGGAGCCAGCGGCTCCACCAGCACGGTCACGATCTTGTTCCGCCGGCCCGCCGGGGACTCGGCCGTCAGCCGCAGCGGCCGCCCGTCGGGCAGCTCCACGACCGCCGAGGCGCCCGCGATCGGCACCCGGCCCAGCGCCTTCGCCAGCAGCCCGCCGACCGTCTCCACGTCCTCGTCGTCGTAGTCCTCGACCTTGAACAGCTCGCCGAGGTCGGTGATGTCGAGCCGCGCCGTCACCCGGTAGCGGTCCTCGCCCAGGTCCTCGACGGGCGCGAGCTCGCGGTCGTACTCGTCGGTGATCTCGCCGACGATCTCCTCGAGGATGTCCTCGATGGTGACGATGCCCGCCGTGCCGCCGTACTCGTCGATGACCACGGCCACGTGGTTGCGCACCTGCTGCATCTCCCGCAGCAGATCGCCCGCGTTCTTGGTGTCCGGTACGAACACCGCGGGCCGCATCGCGGTGGTGACCAGGTCGGCCTCCGCCTCCCGGCTGATGTGCGTCTTGCGGACCAGGTCCTTCAGGTACACGATGCCGACGATGTCGTCCTCGTTCTCCCCGGTCACCGGGATGCGCGAGAAACCCGACCGCAGCGCCAGCGTCGTCGCCTGACGGACCGTCTTGTACCGCTCGATGCAGACCAGGTCGGTGCGGGGCACCATCACCTCGCGCACGAGGGTGTCGCCGAGCTCGAAGACCTGGTGCACCATCCGGCGCTCCTCGTCCTCGATCAGCGACTCCTTCTCCGCCAGGTCGACCATCGCGCGCAGCTCGGCCTCGGAGGCGAACGGCCCCTTGCGGAAGCCCTTTCCGGGCGTGAGCGCGTTGCCGATGAGGATCAGCAGCTGCGGGATGGGCCCCATGACGCGGGCGAGCGGGACCAGGACGTACGAGGCCGCCGTCGCCGTGTTGAGGGGGTGCTGGCGGCCGATGGTGCGCGGGGAGACGCCGACGGCCACGAAGGACACGAGCACCATCACCGCGATCGCGATGAGCAGCGCCTTCCAGTTGTCGCCGAACTCGTCGAGGCAGACGTACGTGACGAGCACGCCGGCCGCCATCTCGCAGGTGACCCGCACGAGCAGCGCCACGTTGAGGTAGCGGGTCGGGTCGGCGGCGACCTGCGCGAGCTTCGCGCTGCCGCGCCGGCCCTCCCGTACGGCCTGCTCGGCGCGGAAGCTCGAGATCCGGGCGATCCCGGACTCGGCGCACGCCGCGAACCAGGCCACCACCACCAGCAGCACCGCGCCGGTGATCAGCTGCGGGGCGGTCACGAGACGGTCGGGGCCGGGGACGGACCGGTCATGCCGCGCTCACCGCGCCAGCCGTCGACGATGGCCGCCTGGAGGCCGAACATCTCGGCCTTCTCGTCCGGCTCCTCGTGGTCGTACCCGAGCAGGTGCAGCACCCCGTGGACGGTCAGGAGCTGGAGCTCCTCGTCCATGGAGTGCTGCGTCGGGGCGTCCTCGCCCTGCTTCTTCGCCACCTCGGGGCACAGCACGATGTCGCCGAGGAGCCCCTGCGGGGGCTCCTCGTCGTCCTTCGTCGGCGGACGGAGCTCGTCCATCGGGAAGGACATGACGTCGGTGGGTCCGGGCAGGTCCATCCACTGGATGTGGAGCTGCTCCATGGCGTCCTCGTCGACGACGATGACGGAGAGCTCGGACAGCGGGTGGATCCGCATCCGGGTGAGTGCGTAGCGGGCGATGTCGAGGATCGCCCGCTCGTCGACCTCGGTTCCGGACTCGTTGTTGACGTCGATCGACATGGTGCGCTGGGTTCTACTTCCGCTGGTAGCCGTTCCGGGACTGCTGGGCGTCCTGGCTGTCGTCGTACTTCTCGTACGCATCGACGATACGGCCGACCAGCTTGTGCCGGACGACATCCTCGGACGTGAGCCGCGAGAAGTGGATGTCGGGAACGCCTTCGAGGATCGTCTGGACCTGGCGCAGGCCCGACTTGGTGCCGCCGGGAAGGTCGACCTGCGTGATGTCACCGGTGATGACGATCTTCGAATCGAAGCCGAGCCGGGTCAGGAACATCTTCATCTGCTCCGGGCTCGTGTTCTGCGCCTCGTCGAGGACGACGAAGGCCTCGTTGAGCGTCCGGCCGCGCATGTACGCCAGCGGGGCCACCTCGATGGTCCCGGCGGCCATGAGCCGCGGGATCGAGTCCGGGTCGATCATGTCGTGCAGCGCGTCGTACAGCGGGCGCAGGTACGGGTCGATCTTGTCGAAGAGGGTGCCGGGCAGGAAGCCGAGCCGCTCTCCGGCCTCGACCGCGGGGCGGGTCAGGATGATCCGGCTGACCTGCTTGGACTGCAGGGCCTGCACCGCCTTGGCCATGGCGAGGTAGGTCTTGCCGGTACCGGCGGGGCCGATGCCGAACACGATCGTGTTCTTGTCGATCGCGTCGACGTACCGCTTCTGGTTGAGGGTCTTGGGCCGGATGGTGCGGCCGCGGCTGGAGAGGATGTTCTGGGTGAGCACCTCTGCGGGCGTCTCGTCCGGACCGTTGCCGTTGCCGCTCGCCTTGAGCATGGCGATCGAGCGTTCCACTGCGTCCTCCGTCATCGGCTGCCCGGTGCGGAGCACCAGCATCATCTCGTCGAACAAGCGCTGGATCAGGGCGACTTCCGTCGCATCGCCGACCGCGCTGACCTGATTGCCCCGAACATGGATGTCGGCCTTCGGGAAGGCCTTCTCGATCACGCGCAACAGGGCGTCACCAGAGCCGAGCACCGCGACCATCGGGTGCCTGGCCGGAACGGTGAAGTGGGCTCGCGCCTGCCCCGGCGCCGGTGTCTGGGCTGTGGGTGTCTGAGTCATGGGCCGGCACTGTGGCCTGCACATACCTCCCGCTGAGGGGCCGCGCCGATCGACGACCTCCGGAGTACCAAGGGTACGACTCCGCCGCGCCATCCCCGAGGGGTTTTCCGGCGCCCCCGGAGCCCCTCCCCGAGCCCTGCCCGCGGGAGCTCGCCTACGCCGGGCGGCGGAAGCCGATGGTCGGGACCGCTCTGCGGCGGGAGGCCGGCTCGGTGCCCGGCGGGACCAGCGCGTCCAGGAAGCCGTAGCGCGGCCGCAGGACCTCGGGGGCCGCGCGCCACCAGTGCGCCACCTCCGGCCAGCCCGGGGCCGACAGCGAGCCGCCGAACTCCTGGACCGACAGGGCCGCCGTCAGGCCCGCGAAGGCCAGCCGGTCCGCCAGCGGCCACCCCGCCAGGGTGCCGGTGACGAAGCCCGCCACGAAGACGTCCCCCGCCCCCGTGGGGTCCAGCGCGTCCACCACGATCCCGGGGACCTCCGCCTCCTCGCCGGTCCGCCCGTCCACCGCGTACGCGCCCTCGGGGCCCATCGTCACCACCGCGAGCGGCACCCTCCGCCCCAGCGCCCGCGCCGCCGCCCTCGGGCAGTCGGTCCGCGTGTACCGCATGGCCTCCCCCGCGTTCGGCAGGAAGGCCTCGCAGTGCTCCAGGTCCGGCAGGTCCCCCAGGTCCCAGCGGCCGCTCTCGTCCCACCCCACGTCCGCGAAGATCCGCGATCCGCGCCGCGCCGCCTCCGCGATCCACGGGTCCGTCCGCCCCGGGCCCAGCGAGGCCACGGCCGCCCGGGTGCGCGGCGGGCACTGCGGGAACGGCCCGGGGGCCGCCGGGGGCGGGGCCTCGTGGCCGTGCGAGACCATCGTGCGCTCGCCCTCGTACGCCATGGAGACCGTGACCGGGCTGTGCCAGCCGGGGATGGTCCGCGACATCGACAGGTCGATGCCCTCGCCCTGCTCGAGCGTGTCCCAGCAGTACTCGCCGTAGTGGTCGTCGCCGAAGGCCGCGGCCAGCGCGGTCCGCAGGCCGAGCCGGGCCAGCGCGGTGGCCATGTTGGCCACGCCCCCGGGGCTGGAGCCCATGCCGCGCGCCCAGGACTCCGTACCGCGGACCGGGGCCGAGTCGAGGCCGGTGAAGATGATGTCCAGGAAGACCGTGCCGGTCAGGAACACGTCGCACCACGGCTCCTGCGGGTCCCGCAGCGGGCCGAGCGGGTCCACGGCCGGGGTGAGACTGGTGGTGCTGTCCCGACTGGTCACGGTGTACTCCCCGTTTGATGCGAAGGGTCGTTTCTGCGCGCGGGCATGCGGCGGGAAGCTGCCAACCTTGCCCTCCCCCGACACACCCAAACACAGTGTGTCGCAGATCACGATCGGGTCGCTCTTCTCCGCATCGTGAACCACTTGATAGACAAAGGCGCCGCGGCTCCGCGGATCCTCTCGCCGCACCTGCGCACCACCGGGAACAGCCGTGTCCGACAACACCTCCGCGCCGCCCGCCGCCTGGCCCCTGGTGGCCGTCTTCACGGCCGGCTACCTCGCCCCCTACCTGCTTCCCACCGTCGTCGGACGGCTCGACGCCCATCTCCCGCTGAGTCCCGCGCAGGCGGGGCTCGTCGGCACGGCCCTGCTGCTCGGCTCCGCCACGGCCGGACTCACCCTGGCCTCCCGCATCCCCCGCCTCGGGCAGCGCCCGCTGGCCCGGCTCGGACTGCTGCTCGCCGCCCTGGGCTACGGCACGGCGGCCGCGACCACGCTCCTCCCGCTGGTGGTCGCGGGCGTGGTGGTCGGCGGCTTCGGCTCCGGTACCGCCACCGCCGTGGCCGCCTCGGGGATCGCCGGGCAGCGCGATCCGCACCGCACCTCCTCCCTCGGGCTGCTGTCGGTCTCGGCGACCGCGGGGGCCCTGTACCTGACCCTGCCGCGCCTCGGCGGCGGGCACGCACTGCCGTTCGCCGCCATCGCCCTCGTCGCGGCCCTGACCTGGCCGGCGACCGGCCGCCTCGGCGGGCCCACCCGCCCGGGTCCCGCCGTACGCGGCTCCGGGCGGCTGCCGCACCCGCGCGCCGGGGCCGTGCTGGCGGGCTGCCTGCTGCTGTGGTCGCTGACCCAGGAGGCCCTGTGGGGCGTCAGCGGCCGGATCGGCGCCGAGCAGGCGGGCCTGCCCGAGGCCACGCTCGGGGTCGTCTTCGCGGTGGCGCTGGGCGCGGGCCTGCTCGGGGTCACGGCCGCCTCCGCGTTCGGGGCCCGGCTGGGGCGGGCGGTCCCGATCGGCGCGGGCACGGCGGCCATTGCCGGCTGCGTGGTGCTGACCGCCTCCGCGGACGGGCTCGCCGGGTTCGCCGCCGGGGAGATCCTGTGGAACGCGGTCTACCCGGTCGTCCTCTCGTACCTGATCGGCCTCGCGGCGGCCTTGGACGCGCGCGGCCGCTGGGCGGTGCTCGCCGGCTCCGCCTCCTCGCTGGGCACGGCCTGCGGGCCCGTCGCCGGCAGCCTGCTCGCCGAGGGGTTCGGCTTCCGGGGCATGGGGCTGGTGCTGGGCGGGCTGCTGCTGGTGGTGGCCGGCCCGATGACCGCGGTCGCGCTGCGCGCCGGCGGGCGGGGACGGGCTGCGGCCGAGGAGCCGGTGCTCCGCGGCGGCGCCCCGGCCACGCCGGTCCGGGCCGGGACCGCCGGGACCACCGGGACCACCGGGACCTAGCCCCGCTTCGGCAGGGGGACCCGTGCGAGGTCCGCGGCGATCGTCAGTTCCCCCTCGAAACCGGCCGCGCGGGCCTGGCGTTCGAACTCCTGCGGGTCCGTGTAGCGCTGCGAGAAGTGCGTCAGCACCAGGTGCCGTACGCCCGCGTCGCGCGCGACCCGGGCCGCCTGCCCGGCGGTGAGGTGCCCGTGGTCGGTGGCCAGCGCCTCGTCCTCGTCGAGGAACGTGGACTCGATCACCAGCATGTCGCAGCCGGCGGCGAGCGCGTCCACGCCGGGGCACAGCCGGGTGTCCATGACGAACGCGAAGCTCTGCCCCGGCTTGTGCTCGCTGACGTCGTCCAGCGTGACCCCGCCCAGCTGCCCCTCGCGCTGGATCCGGCCCACGTCGGGCCCCTTGATCCCGTGCTGCGCGAGCAGTTCGGGCACCATCCGGCGCCCGTCGGGCTCGGTGAGCCGGTAGCCGAAGGACTCCACCGGGTGCGAGAGCCGGCGGGCCTCGAGGGCGTACGAGGGCCCCTGGGCCAGCGTCCCGTCCTCGGCCACGGGTTCCTCGCGGAGCGGGACGGTCTCCCGGTAGGCGGTGGCGTACCGGAGCCGTTCGAAGAACTTCTGCCCGGAGGCCGGGTAGTGCGCGGTGACGGGGTGCGGGACCCGGTCCAGGTTGATGCGCTGGATCACCCCGGCGAGGCCGAGGCTGTGGTCACCGTGGAAGTGGGTGATGCAGATCCGGTTGATGTCGTGCGCGGCCACCCCGGCGCGGAGCATCTGGCGCTGGGTGCCCTCGCCCGGGTCGAAGAGGATGCCCTCGCCGTCCCAGCGCAGGAGGTAGCCGTTGTGGTTGCGGTGGCGGGTGGGCACCTGACTGGCGGTGCCCAGCACCACGAACTCTCGTGCGGACACGGTTTATCCGGGGGGCCACTGGAGGCCGCGCCCGCCGAGGACGTGCGCGTGCGCGTGGAAGACGGTCTGCCCGGCACCGGCGCCGGTGTTGAACACGATCCGGTAGCCGTGGCCGTCGATCTTCTCCTCGGCTGCGATCTCGCCGGCCACGCGCAGCAGGTCGGCGGCGACGGCCGGCTCGGCGGCGGCGAGCGAGGCGGCGTCCGGGTAGTGCACGCGCGGGATCACGAGGACGTGCGTCGGCGCCTGCGGGTTGATGTCCCGGAAGGCGAACGTCGTCTCGGTCTCCCGGACCACGGTCGCCGGGATGGTCCCCGCGACGATCTTGCAGAACAGGCAGTCCGCCTGCGGTTCCCCGGCCATTGCTCCGCCTTCCGTGACAGAGGCGTCGACGGGCCGCCGACGCCGATGTTGATCAGCTCCGGCATCGTAACCGGCGCCGTCGGCGGACCCGTACGCGTTTTCAGGACCAGCGGCCGGTGCGCGCCAGCAGGACCGCCGTCGCCGCGGTGCCGGCGGTGGAGGTGCGCAGGACCGAGGAGCCCAGGCGGTAGGGGTGGGCGCCGGCTTCCGCGAAGACGGCCAGCTCCTCCGGGGAGACCCCGCCCTCCGGTCCGACGACCAGGACGATCGAGCCCCCGGCCGGGAGCTCGGCCGTGGCCAAGGCCCCCGAGGGCGCGTCCCGGTCCTCGTGGAGGACCATCGCCAGGTCGGCGCCGGCCAGCAGCGCCGCGACCTGCTTCGTGGACATGGCCTCGGCCACCTCGGGGAAGCGGACCCGGCGGGACTGCTTGCCCGCCTCCCGGGCCGTGGCCCGCCACTTGGCCAGGGACTTGGCTCCGCGGTCGCCGCGCCACTGGGTGATGCAGCGCGAGGCCTGCCAGGGGACGATCGCGTCCACGCCGGTCTCGGTCATGGTCTCGACGGCGAGCTCGCCGCGGTCGCCCTTGGGCAGGGCCTGGACGACCGTGATCCGGACGGCCGGCTCCGGCTCCTCCTGGATCGTGTGCAGGTCGGTGAGGAGCAGCCGGTCCTTGCCCTCGGCGGCCTTGACCACGCCTTCCGTCCAGTGACCGCGCCCGTCGGTGAGGACCACGTCCTCACCCGGGTTCAGCCGTTTCACGGAGACCGCGTGCCGGCCCTCCGGGCCGTCGAGCACGAACTCCGGCCCCGCGGGGACCTCTTCGACCACGAACACGGGGGCGGTCATGACGTACTCCTCTTCTGCATTGCCTTCAACGCGCTCTGGGCCTCGGCCAGTTCGGCCGCCAGCACCTCCACCAGCTCCCCCGCGGGCAGGGCCCGCGCCAGCCGGTGTCCCTGGCCCGCCCACAGGGCCATGCCCTGCGGGTCCCCGGCCGCGGCGGCGGCCTTGCGCAGTCCGGCGGTCATGTGGTGGATCTGCGGGTAGGCGGCCGGGGCGTACGGCCCGTGCTCCCGCATGAACCGGTTCACCAGGCCCCGGGCCGGCCGCCCCGAGAACGCCCTGGTCAGCTCCGTGTGGGCGAACAGGGGGTCCGTCAGCGCCTTCTTGTGCAGCGGGTGCGCGCCCGACTCGGGGCAGGCCAGGAACGCGGTGCCGAGCTGCGCCGCCTCCGCGCCCGCCGCCAGCAGCGCCGCGATCTGCGAGCCGCGCATCAGACCGCCCGCGGCGATGATCGGGAGGCCCACGGCCTCCCGTACCTGCGCCACGAGCGCGAGCAGGCCCACGCCCGCCGTGCCGTCGGCCTGCGGGTCGTCGCGGTGTGTGCCCTGGTGGCCGCCGGCCTCCACGCCCTGGACGCAGACGCAGTCGGCCCCCGCGGCCTGTGCGGCGCGGGCCTCGTCGACCGAGGTGACGGTGACGACCGAGTACGTGCCCGCCTTGCGCAGGGCGGCGAGGACCACGGGCGTGGGGCAGCCGAAGGTGAACGAGACGACGGGAACGGGGTCTTCGAGGAGGATCGCGAGCTTGGCGTCGTAGCCGTCGTCGCTGGTGCCGATGATGTCCTCGTCGGCCAGGGAGATCTCGTACCAGCTGGCCTCGCCGGCCAGCTGCCCGCGGTACGCCTCCACGGCGGCCGGGTCCACGTAGCCGGTCTGCGGCATGAAGAGGTTCACGCCGAACGGGCGCCGGGTGAGCGCGCGCAGCCGTTTGATCTCCTGGTACATGCCGTCGGCGGTCTTGTAGCCGCCGGCCAGGAAGCCCAGCCCGCCCGCCTCGCACACGGCGGCGGCGAGCGGCGGACAGGAGGCGCCGCCCGCCATGGGAGCCTGCACGATCGGGTAAGGGGAGAGACCGTTCGGTGCGGAGGACATGCACTGCATCGTGCCACGTCCCGACCACCGGGCCGAATCACCGCATTCGCCTGGCATAGTCCGCTCCGCCGGGCGCGTCCGGATCCATGCGCCGAGCCCGGTCCGGGGCGTCCCCGGACCGGGCTCGTGCGCGTGCTCGCGGGCCGGTCAGCGGCCGTTGAAGGCGTCCTTCAAGCGGCTGAACAGGCCCTGCTGACCCGGCGCGAACTGGCCCATGGGCCGCTCCTCGCCGCGCAGCTTGGCGAGCTGGCGCAGCAGCTCCTCCTGCTGGGCGTCCAGCTTGCCCGGGGTGGTGACCTCGACGTGGACGATCAGGTCGCCGCGGCCGCCGCCGCGCAGGTGCGTGACGCCGCGCCCGTGCAGCGGGATCGACTGGCCCGACCCGGTGCCGGGGCGGATGTCGATCTCCTCCATGCCGTCCAGCGTCTCCAGCGGGCACTTGGTGCCGAGGGCCGCGGCCGTCATGGGGATGGTCACCGTGCAGTGCAGGTCGTCCCCGCGCCGCTGGAAGGTCGGGTGCGACAGCTCGTGGATCTCCACGTACAGGTCGCCGGCGGGGCCGCCGCCGGGGCCGACCTCGCCCTCGCCCGCGAGCTGGATCCGGGTGCCGTTCTCGACACCCGCCGGGATCTTGACCGTGAGGCTGCGGCGGGAGCGGACCCGGCCGTCGCCCGCGCACTCGGGGCACGGGGTCGGGACCACGGTGCCGAAGCCCTGGCACTGGGGGCAGGGGCGCGAGGTCATGACCTGGCCCAGGAAGGACCGGGTGACCTGCGAGACCTCACCGCGGCCACGGCACATGTCACACGTCTGCGCCGAGGTGCCGGGGGCGGCACCCTCACCGGAGCAGGTGGTGCAGACGACGGCCGTGTCGACCTGGATGTCCTTGGTCGTGCCGAAGGCCGCCTCGTCCAGCTCCAGGTCGAGGCGGATCATGGCGTCCTGGCCGCGGCGGGTCCGCGAGCGCGGTCCGCGCTGCGAGGCCTGGCCGAAGAAGGCGTCCATGATGTCGGAGAAGTTGCCGAAGCCGCCCGCACCGAAGCCGCCCGCGCCTCCGCCGCCGCCCGAGGAGGACAGCGGGTCGCCGCCGAGGTCGTAGACCTGCTTCTTCTGCGGGTCCGAGAGCACCTCGTAGGCCGCGTTGATCTCCTTGAAGCGCTCCTGCGTCTTCGGGTCCGGATTCACGTCCGGGTGGAGTTCACGCGCGAGGCGGCGGAAGGCCTTCTTGATCTCGTCCTGCGATGCGTCGCGGCGCACGCCGAGAACGGCGTAGTAGTCCGTGGCCACTTACGACTCCGCCAGGATCTGTCCGACGTAACGTGCCACTGCGCGTACCGCTCCCATCGTTCCGGGGTAGTCCATGCGGGTCGGTCCGACCACGCCGAGTTTGGCGACAGTTTCGCCGCCCGAACCGTAGCCGACCGAGACGACGGACGTGGAGTTCAGTCCCTCGTAGGCATTCTCATGCCCGATCCTTACGGCCATTCCCGACTCGTTGGCCTCGCCGAGCAGCTTGAGGAGCACGACCTGCTCCTCCAGCGCCTCGAGCACCGGCCTGATCGTCAGGGGAAAATCGTGTCCGAAGCGCGTGAGATTGGCGGTCCCGCCGATCATCAGCCGCTCCTCGGCCTCCTCGACCAGCGTCTCCAGCAGGGTCGCGAGCACGGTCGACACCGTGCTGCGGTCATCCGGCTCGAACGACTCCGGCAGGTCCTGCACGAGCTGCGGCACGTCCGTGAACCGGCGGCCGACGACCCGGCTGTTGAGCCGTGCCCGCAGATCGGCGAGCGAGGTCTCGCCGAACGGAGTCTGGCAGTCCACGAGCCGCTGCTCGACCCGTCCTGTATCGGTGATCAGCACGAGCATGAGCCGGGCCGGAGCGAGCGACAGCAGCTCGACGTGGCGGACCGTCGACCGGGTCAGGCTCGGGTACTGGACGACGGCGACCTGACGGGTGAGCTGCGCGAGCAGCCGCACCGTGCGGCCGACCACGTCGTCGAGGTCGACGGCCCCGTCGAGGAAGTTCTGGATGGCCCGGCGCTCGGGCGTCGACAGCGGCTTGACCCCCGCCAGCCTGTCGACGAAGAGCCGGTAGCCCTTGTCCGTGGGAATCCGGCCGGCGCTGGTGTGGGGCTGCGCGATGTAGCCCTCCTCCTCCAGCACGGCCATGTCGTTGCGCACGGTGGCGGGCGAGACGCCGAGCCGGTGCCGCTCGGTGAGCGCCTTGGAGCCGACCGGCTCCTCCGTCCCGACGTAGTCCTGGACGATGGCGCGCAGCACTTCGAGTCTGCGTTCGCTGAGCATCGCGCGCACACCTCCAGCTCTGGTCCGTTGTCTTGGTCGTTGCCTGTCGACTGGCACTCTGATCGTTCGAGTGCCAGAGATCCCCCGCTCAGTGTACGGCCGGGTACTAAGACCCTGGCAAGGGAGGCCCGCCAGGGTAGCGTCGCGGCATGGACGTGCATTGGGAAGAGGCGGGCTGGGAGCGGCTGACCGGGCGGACCGGACGGCGACGGCTCCCGGTGTGGGACTGCACCGTGGGACTGGTGGTGGGGGACGAGTCGGTGCTCCTGATCGACCCGGGTTCGTGCGTACGCGAAGGCACACAGCTGCGGGCCGAGGTGGAGCGGCTGACCGGCCGGCGCGTGACGCATATCGCATTCACGCACGGTCATTTCGATCACGTACTGGGCGCCGCGGCGTTCGCCGGGGCCGAGGTGTACGGAGCGGTCGGGCTGGACGCGGAGCTGTCGACGGGCCGGGAGGAGCTTCGCGTCGGTGCGGTCCTGCAGGGGCTCGCGGAGGCCGAGGCCGCCGAGGCGGTGGACCTGCTGGTGGTGCCGAGGCATTCCGTGTCGGGCGAATGGACGCTGGAGCTGGGCGGGGTGCAGGTGCTGCTGGCCAACGTCGGGCCCGGGCACACCCCGCACGACCTGGCCGTCTTCGTCCCGGGCGAGCGCGAGACGGTGTTCTGCGGGGACCTCGTCGAGGAGTCGGGCGAGCCGCAGGCGGGCAGCGACGCGCTGCCGGCGCAGTGGCCGGCCGCGCTGGACCGGCTGTTGTCGCTGGGCGGGGAGGACGCACTGTACGTGCCGGGTCACGGAGCGGTGGTCGACGCGGGCTTCGTGCGTGCGCAACGCGCCACACTGGCCGCCCGTTTCGGCGTGTCGGAGGCGTGATCGGCGCGCCTCTCCTAGTGTCGGCCGGATGCGTGAGTACTCCCCCGACCTGACCCCGCAGTGGAAGCGCCCCAAGGCCGTACCGGAGGTGGCGGCCGAACCGGACCTGGTGGTCGAGGTGGCCGGTACGGACTTCTGCGGAGCGGTGGTGGCCTGCGAGGCGGGCACGGTGACCCTGGAGGACCGCTTCGGCAGGCGCCGGGTCTTCCCGCTGGAGCCGCGGGGGTTCCTGCTGGAGGGCGCCGTGGTGACCCTGACCCGCCCCTCACGGGCCCCTGCGGGCCCGTTGCGCACGGCCTCCGGCTCGATCGCCGTCCCGGGCGCCCGGGCCCGGGTGGCCCGGGCGGGCCGGATCTACGTGGAGGGCCGGCACGACGCCGAGCTGGTGGAGCGGGTCTGGGGCGACGACCTGCGGATCGAGGGCGTGGTGGTGGAGTACCTGGAGGGCATCGACGACCTCCCCGCCATCGTGGCGGACTTCGCCCCGGCCCCGGACGCCCGCCTGGGGATCCTGGTGGACCACCTGGTCCCGGGCTCGAAGGAGTCCCGTATCGCGGCGTCGGTGACGTCGTCGGACGTCCTGATCGTCGGCCACCCGTACGTGGACGTCTGGCAGGCGGTGAAGCCGTCCGCGCTGGGCATCGGGGCGTGGCCGGTGGTCCCGCGCGGCCAGGACTGGAAGACGGGCGTCTGCAGGGCGCTGGGCTGGCCGGAGAACACCGGGGCCGCCTGGCAGCACATCCTGTCCCGCGTGACGTCCTACAAGGACCTGGAGCCGGTCCTGCTGGGCCGCGTGGAGGAACTGATCGACTTCGTCACGGCCCCGTGACACGGGCTACGGCAACGTGCCGAACTCCGTGGTGTCGATCGTGACACCAAGGACGTCAAGCGGTAGCGGCTCACCGAACTTGCTGGTCCGCTCAGTCCTGTAGTCGGCCTCTTCTCCGGTACCGAAAGGTTCCGTGAGCACCACGCACTTGGCCTGGAAGGGGTCGATGATCAAATACGTAGGGATGGCGCCCGCCGCGTAAATGGATCGCTTCGTCACGTAGTCGCGCAGCTTGCTGGTCTTCGAGACGACCTCGACCACCATCGCCAGGGTTCGCGCGGGCAGCAGACGACCCGATTCCGGCGCCGCGTCGGCCGGCAGGACCACGAGGTCCGGCTGCGGCTCGGACGACTCCGCCGGAATGTCCACGTCCTGCGTCTGGAGCGGGTACCAGCGGTCCACGGGAATCTGGCGCTGCACGAACATGACGATCAGGTTGTGGACCACGTCCGGCCCCGCCATCATCACGATTTCCCCCCTGAGGAGCTCGACCTTGACCCCCTCAGGAGCCTCGAAGCTCTCGAAGTACTCGGTCATCCGGCGATCGTCCACAGCGGTCATCTCCGTGCCCTCCACTTCTGCCGCCGGGCTTGCGACAGAAGGCTACGAACAGGCTAGGCCGCACCTGCCCGTATCCGCATCGATTCACCCAGTCGAGGGATCAGTCCACCAGGTCCCGGACCACCGCGTCGGCCAGCAGCCGGCCGCGCAGGGTCAGGACGGCCCGCCCGGCCTCGTAGGGCGCGGCGTCCAGCAGCCCGTCCGCGAGGGCCTTGCGGGAGGCCGCGAGGCCGGCCGGGGCCAGCAGGGACAGCGGGACGCCGTCCACCAGGCGCAGCTCCAGCAGGATCCGCTCCACCCGGCGGTCCTCCTCGGAGAGGAGCTCGCGGCCCGCGCCCGGGGAGCGGCCCTCCGCGAGGGCGGCGGCGTAGGCGCCGGGGTGCTTCACGTTCCACCAGCGGACCCCGCCGACGTGGCTGTGCGCGCCGGGCCCGGCGCCCCACCAGTCGGCCCCGCGCCAGTACAGCTCGTTGTGCAGGCAGCGGCCGGCCTCCGAGGTGGCCCAGTTCGAGACCTCGTACCAGGAGTACCCGGCCTCGGCCATCACCGAGTCCGCGATCAGGTACCGGTCGGCGTGCACGTCGTCGTCGGTCATCGGGACCTCGCCCCGCCGGATCCGCCGCGCCAGCTGGGTGCCCTCCTCGACGATCAGCGCGTAGGCGCTGATGTGGTCCGGGCCTGCACCGAGGGCGGCGGCCAGGGAGGCGCGCCAGTCCTCGTCGGTCTCCCCCGGGGTGCCGTAGATCAGGTCGAGGTTCACGTGCTCGAAGCCCGCCGCCCGCGCCTCCGCGACGCACGCCTCCGGCCGGCCCGGTGTGTGCGTGCGGTCGAGCACCTTCAGGACGTGCTGCTTCGCGCTCTGCATGCCGAAGGAGACCCGGTTGAAGCCCCCGGCCCGCAGCTCGGCGAGGTACTCCGGGTTCACCGACTCGGGATTGGCCTCCGTGGTGATCTCGGCGTCCTCGGCCAGGCCGAATTCGTCCCGGATCGCCGCGAGCATCCGTACGAGGTCCGCGGCCGGCAGCAGCGTCGGCGTACCGCCGCCCACGAACACCGTGCGGACGGCCCGCGGGTCGTCGCCGAGCACCTTGCGGGCGAGGCGGACCTCGTCGATCAGGGTGTCGGCGTAGTTCTCCCGGGAGGCGAGCACGCCGCCGGTGCCGCGCAGCTCGGTCGCGGTGTACGTGTTGAAGTCGCAGTACCCGCACCGCGTGGCGCAGTACGGGACGTGCAGGTAGAACCCGAGCGGCCGGTCCCCGCCGCCCGCCAGGGCGTGCGACGGCAGCGAGCCGTCTTCGGGCATGGGTTCACCGTCGGGCAGTGCGGAAGGCATGCCCCCATTGTCCCGCACCGCGGCCGGGGGCCCGGCCGCTCGCCGCCGCCCCCGGGCCCCTCGTACCGCCGCCCGCCGCGCTACGCCTCGCGCGAGCCCTCGTACATCTCGTCGATCAGGTGCTTGAACTCACGCTCGACGGCCGGCCGCTTCAGCTTCAGGCTGGGCGTGAGGTCGCCGTGTTCCACGTCGAGGTCGCGGGGCAGGATCCGGAACTTCTTGACCGTCTGCCAGCGCTGCAGGCCCTCGTTGAGGGTCTGGACGTACGTCTCGATCAGCCGGTTCGTCTCCGCCGCGGCCAGGACCTCGGCGTACGTCTTGCCCTCGAGCCCGTTCTCGGCGGCCCAGCCCATGATCGACGGCTCGTCGAGCGCGACCAGGGCGGCGCAGAAGTTCCGGTCGGCGCCGTGCACCACGATGCTCGACACGTACGGGCAGATCGCCTTGAAGCGGCCCTCGATCTCGGCGGGGGCGACGTACTTGCCGTTCGAGGTCTTGATCAGGTCCTTCTTGCGGTCCGTGATGCGCAGGTAGCCGTCGGGCGAGAGCTCGCCGATGTCCCCCGTGTGCAGCCAGCCGTCCTCCTCCAGCACCTCGGCGGTCTTCTCCGGCTGCAGGTGGTAGCCCTGCATGATGCCGGGGCCGCGCAGCAGGATCTCGCCGTCGTCGGCGATGCGGACCTCGGTGCCGGGGAGCGGCTTGCCGACGGTGCCGGTGCGGTAGGCCTCGCCGGGGTTGACGAAGGAGGCGGCGCTGGACTCGGTGAGGCCGTAGCCCTCGAGGATGTGGATGCCGGCGCCGGCGAAGAAGTAGCCGATCTCGGGGGCCAGGGCGGAGGCGCCGGAGACGGCGGCGCGCAGCCGGCCGCCGAAGGCGTCGCGGAGCTTGGAGTAGACGAGCGTGTCGGCGATCTTGTGCTTGGTGGCGAGGCCGAAGGGGGCCGTGGCGCTGCCGGTGCGCCGGTAGTTGTCCTGGGTGACCTTGGCGTACTCGCGGGCCACGCCCACCGACCACTGGAAGATCTTGTACTTGGCGCCGCCGCCGGCCCGGGCCTTGGCCGCGACCCCGTTGTAGACCTTCTCGAAGATGCGCGGGACGGCCGCCATGTAGGTGGGCTGGACGACCGGCAGGTTCTCGATGATCTTGTCGATGCGACCGTCGACGGCGGTGACGTGGCCGACCTCGATCTGGCCGGAGGTCAGGACCTTGCCGAAGACGTGCGCGAGCGGCAGCCACAGGTACTGGACGTCGTCGCTGGAGATCATGCCGGTGGCGACGGTGGCCTTGGCCATGTACGACCAGTTGTCGTGCGGCAGCCGTACGCCCTTGGGGCGGCCGGTGGTGCCGGAGGTGTAGATCAGCGTGGCCAGCTGGTCCGCGGTGATGGCCGCGATCCGCTCCTTGATCGCCTCGGGGTGCTTGGCGAGGTACTCCTTGCCGCGCGCCTCCAGGTCGGCGAGGGAGAGCACCCAGCCCTCCGGGTCGCCCTCGGCCGGTACCGCGTCGGCGGACTCCAGGACCACCACGTGGGCGAGCTCGGGGAGGTCGGCGCGGCGCTCGCGGGCCTTGGCCAGCTGGGCGGCGTCCTCGGCGATCAGCACGCGGCTGGCCGAGTCGGAGAGGATGAACGCCGACTCCTCGGCGTTGGTGCTCGGGTAGATCGTGGTCACGGCGCCGCCGGCGCACATGACGCCCAGGTCGGAGAGGATCCACTCGACGCGGGTGTTGGAGGCGAGCGCGACACGCTCCTCGGACTGCAGGCCGAGGTCCAGCAGGCCGGCCGCGATGCCGAAGACCCGCTCGGCCGCCTGGCCCCAGCTCAGCGACTTCCAGTCGTCGGGGCCGCTGCCGCCGGCCGCGGGCACCGGGAACCGGTATGCCTCGGCGTTCGGCGTGGCGGCGACACGCTCAAGGAAGAGGGCCGCCACGGTGGGCGGGCGGTTCTCGATCAAGGTCTGTGTGTCGCTCACGGACGTCCTCCGGACCACGCGGCAGGGCCTGTCATCCAAGGCGGTGAATGACGGCTTCCAACAGGGCTTGCAACCAGGGCTTGTAACTGGCGAGTAACCAACGGGCAGTGATCAGACTAGGGGCCCTCCGCCTGGCGCGTAAGGGCCCTTGAGACGCCGATTCATAACGAAACAGGCCCCCGCGCTGCTGCACGGGGGCCCGTTCCGTATACGGATCAAGGCGATTCGAGACCGTTCACCGCCTGGGGCTACTTCTTCTTGCCGCCGGACTCGTCGCTGGAGAGGACGGCGATGAAGGCCTCCTGGGGCACCTCCACCGAGCCGACCATCTTCATCCGCTTCTTGCCTTCCTTCTGCTTCTCCAGCAGCTTCCGCTTACGGGAGATGTCACCGCCGTAGCACTTGGCGAGGACGTCCTTGCGGATGGCACGGATGGTCTCGCGGGCGATGACGCGCGAGCCGACGGCCGCCTGGATCGGCACCTCGAAGGCCTGCCGCGGGATGAGCTCGCGCAGCTTGGCGACGAGCCGCACGCCGTAGGCGTACGCGGCGTCCTTGTGCGTGACGGCGGAGAAGGCGTCGACCTTGTCGCCGTGCAGCAGGATGTCGACCTTGACCAGGCTGCCGGACTGCTCGCCGGTGGGCTCGTAGTCGAGGGACGCGTAACCGCGCGTCTTGGACTTCAGCTGGTCGAAGAAGTCGAAGACGATCTCCGCGAGGGGGAGGGTGTAGCGGATCTCGACCCGGTCCTCGGAGAGGTAGTCCATGCCGAGCAGGGTGCCGCGGCGGGTCTGGCAGAGCTCCATGATCGCGCCGATGAACTCGGTGGGCGCGAGCACGGTGGCCCGGACGACCGGCTCGAACACGTCCGAGATCTTGCCCTCGGGGAACTCGCTCGGGTTGGTGACCGTGACTTCCTTGCCGTCCTCCATGACGACGCGGTAGACCACGTTCGGCGCGGTGGCGATCAGGTCGAGGCCGAACTCGCGCTCGAGGCGCTCGCGGACCACGTCCAGGTGCAGCAGGCCGAGGAAGCCGACGCGGAAGCCGAAGCCCAGTGCCGCCGAGGTCTCCGGCTCGTAGACGAGCGCGGCGTCGTTGAGCTGGAGCTTGTCCAGGGCCTCGCGCAGGTCCGGGTACTCGGAGCCGTCGAGCGGGTAGAGGCCCGAGAAGACCATCGGCTTCGGGTCCTTGTAGCCGCCGAGGGCCTCGGTCGCACCGTTGTGCAGGCTGGTGATCGTGTCACCGACCTTGGACTGACGGACGTCCTTCACGCCGGTGATGATGTAGCCCACCTCGCCGACGCCGATGCCGTCGGCCGGGGTCATCTCCGGGGAGGAGACGCCGATCTCCAGCAGCTCGTGCGTGGCGCCGGTGGACATCATCCGGATGCGCTCGCGCTTGTTGAGCTGGCCGTCGACCACACGGACGTACGTCACGACGCCGCGGTACGAGTCGTAGACCGAGTCGAAGATCATCGCGCGGGCGGGGGCGTCCTTGACGCCGACCGGGGCCGGGACGGTGGCGACGACCTTGTCGAGCAGGGCGTCGACGCCGAGGCCGGTCTTGGCGGAGACCCGCAGGACGTCCTCGGGCTGGCAGCCGACCAGGTTCGCGAGCTCCTCGGCGAACTTCTCCGGCTGGGCGGCCGGCAGGTCGATCTTGTTCAGGACGGGGACGATCGCGAGGTCGTTCTCCATCGCCAGGTACAGGTTGGCGAGGGTCTGGGCCTCGATGCCCTGGGCGGCGTCCACCAGGAGGACCGTGCCCTCGCAGGCGGCGAGGGAGCGCGAGACCTCGTACGTGAAGTCGACGTGCCCGGGGGTGTCGATCATGTTGAGGATGTGCGTCTTGCCCTGACCCTCGCCCACGGTGGGCGCCCAGGGCAGTCGGACCGCCTGGGACTTGATCGTGATGCCGCGCTCACGCTCGATGTCCATGCGGTCGAGGTACTGGGCGCGCATCTGCCGCTGGTCGACGACGCCGGTGAGCTGGAGCATCCGGTCGGCGAGCGTCGACTTGCCGTGGTCGATGTGCGCGATGATGCAGAAATTGCGGATCAGCGCCGGGTCGGTACGGCTCGGCTCGGGCACGTGGCTGGGGATCGCGGGCACGCAGTGTCCTGATTCTCGGGTCGCAGTCGGAAGCGTTTCCGGCTCTCGTCGGATCTGTACGCAGGTTCCCATGGTCCCATGGACGGGGCGATGCGCTCGGTTTGGGCCGGTCGGAGCGTGCCTGGTAGCCTGGGCAGCTGTGTCTCGTATGCCCTCTCAGCTGTCGGGACACAATCCGAAGATCAAACTCTGAACCTGAAAAGGCTCTTTCGTGGCGAACATCAAGTCCCAGATCAAGCGGAACAAGACGAACGAGAAGGCGCGCCTGCGCAACAAGGCCGTCAAGTCTTCGCTCAAGACCGCGATCCGCAAGGCCCGCGAGGCCGTGGCCGCGGGTGACGTCGAGAAGGCCACCGTGGCTTCTCGCGCCGCCTCGCGTGCGCTCGACAAGGCTGTCTCGAAGGGTGTCATCCACAAGAACGCCGCCGCCAACAAGAAGTCGGCGCTGGCGTCCAAGGTTGCCTCCCTGCAGGGCTGAGCTCCCTGATGTGATCGCCGGAAGGGATCCAGCGGGCCCTCTCTCCCGCTCCTGACCGGCCCCCCGCGCCGCACACGAAGCGTTCGCCACGCGGGTGCGGCGCAACAAGAAGTATCCGAAGGCCCCGGTGCCGCCCTTCCCCAGGGTGGCACCGGGGCCTTCGCTTTTTTAGAACCGGCCCCGCCGCCGTTCGGGGCGCGGGGTCCGGGCCGGAAGCCGGAGAACCGGCCTAGCGGCGCTGCTGGGGGCGGGCTGCCCTGGCCACCGCCACGACCGCCTTCTCGAGCGCGTACTCGGGGTCGTCGCCGCCGCCCTTGACCCCGGCATCGGCCGCGGCCACGGCCCGCAGCGCGTCCGAGACCCCGTCCGCCGACCAGCCCCGCATCTGCTGGCGCACCCGGTCGATCTTCCACGGCGGCATGCCCAGGTCCCGCGCCAGGTCCCCCGGCCGGGCCCCCCGCGGCGCGGAGGCGAGCTTGCCGATCGCCCGGACCGCCTGTGCGAGCGCACTGGTGATCAGGACGGGCGCCACCCCGGTGGACAGCGACCACCGCAGCGCCTCGAGGGCCTCCGCCGCCCGGCCCTCGACCGCCCGGTCGGCGACCGTGAAGCTGGAGGCCTCCGCCCGGCCGGTGTAGTAGCGGCCGACCACGGCCTCGTCGATCGTGCCCTCGACGTCCGCACACAGCTGTGCGGCCGCGCTCGCCAGCTCCCGCAGATCGCTCCCGATCGCGTCGACCAGCGTCTGGCACGCCTCCGGGGTCGCCGACCGGCCCAGCGTGCGGAACTCGCCCCGCACGAACGCGAGGCGGTCCGCCGCCTTGGTCATCTTCGGGCAGGCGATCTCCCGCGCCCCGGCCTTGCGGGCCGCGTCCAGCAGCCCCTTGCCCTTGACTCCGCCCGCGTGGAGGAGCACGAGGACGATCTCCTCGAACGGCGCCGCGAGGTACGCCTTGACCTCCTTGACCGTGTCCGCGGACAGGTCCTGCGCATTGCGCACGACCAGCACCTTGCGCTCGGAGAAGAGCGACGGGCTGGTCAGCTCGGCGAGCGTGCCGGGCTGGAGCTGCTCGGGAGCGAGGTCCCGCACGTCCGTGTCGGCGTCGGCGGCCCGGGCGGCCGCCACCACCTCCCGTACGACGCGGTCGAGCAGCAGGTCCTCCTGCCCCACCGCGAGGGTGAGCGGGGCGAGCGGATCGTCGGTGGGGTTCTTCCTGGTGGCCATCGCGTCCAGCATCCCATGCCGCACTGACAGCCCCCCGCACCGCGGGCCTCCTCGCCCCGTACCCGAGAATGGCCGCGTGAACGTGCGACATGTACTGGTGCTGCCCGACCGCGACGCCGCCGAGGAGGTGGCCCAGGAGGCCGTCGACCGCTTCGGCCTCCCGGAGGAGCCGCAGCTGGTCCGCGACGCGCTGGCCGGCGAGGACGACGCCGAGGACGCCCAGTGGCTGGTGGTCGTCGAGGACCCGCAGGAACGGCTCGACGCCACGGTGCTGGACACCCTCGCCGCCGAGTACGAGGGCTGGCTGGAAACCCCGTAGCACGCGGCCGGCCCGCGCTCGGGACGGCTAGGCCTTGTGCACGATCTGGATGTCCAGCGCCACTTCCACGCTCGAGCCGATCGCGGCTATCCCGTGGGCCAGCACGGACTGCCAGTTCAGGGTGAAGTCCTCGCGGTGCAGCTCGGTGGTGGCCCGGCAGGCCGCGCGCGGTTCGCCCTCCAACCCGGTGCCGAGGCCCAGGTACTCGGTGTCCAGGGTCACCGAGCGGCTGACCCCGTGCAGGGTCAGGGCGCCCGCGACGGTCCACCGGCTGCCGCTGCGGTGGATGAACCGCTCGCTGTAGAACTCGACGGTCGAATGCCGTGCCGCGTCCAGGAAGTCCCCGGACCGCAGGTGGTCGTCGCGCAACCGCACACCGGTGTCGATGCTCGCCGCGTCGATGATCACGTGCATGGAGGAGTCCTCCATGCGGTCGGCGATCCGCACCGCCCCGGCGAACGTGTTGAACCGGCCGCGGATCCGGGCGAAGCCGATGTGCTGGGCCGTGAACCCGATCGACGAATGCGTCGGGTCGAGTTCCCAGTGGCCGGGCGCCGGCAGCAGCGGCGGCTCCACGGCGTCGAGGACGATCTCCCCGGTGCCGGGCTGCGCAGGGTCCCCCACCAGCGTCGCCCCGTGGAAGGGCGCGTAGCCCTCGGCGGTGACGGAGAGCCGGTACTCGCCCTCCGGCACGGCCGCGGTGAACCCGCCGTACGGGTCGGTCTCGCCGCTGACGATGCGCCGGCCGATCGGGTCGGTCACCTCGAACTTGGCCTGTCTGACCGGCTGGTGGACGGTATCGAGGACACGACAGCTGAGCAGCCGCGCCGTATGAGGCAGCGTCAGTGTCGCGGACGTGTGGGGAGCGGCGCTTCCGGCCGTCTCCGTCCCTCTTCGGCGACCGAACATGGTTGGTGCACCCCCGTGCTGTGTGGACTCGTACCGCTCTGGCGAAGAGGCATTCGATCATGCTGTCGGGTTGTGGGCAAACAGAAGGACGGTGTCCGGTATGCCCGTGTCGGCGGCGCCGTCGGCGGGAGGGGAAAGCCCGTATCCGCGGACCGCTCCCGGCGACGGCGATCGAGCCGTCGGTGTCGGTGCGCAGCACGGTCGCGCCCAGGGTCCGCAGGTGCGCGAGCGTCCCCGGTGCGGGGTGCCCGTAGCGGTTGCCCGCGCCGACCGGGACGATCGCGAGCCGGGGCCGGACCTTCGCCTGCAGGCCGGGGTCCTGGTGCGCGGAGCCGTGGTGGGCGACCTTGAGGACGTCGACCGGCCCCAGTTCCGGATGGGCCGTCAGAAGTGCCTGCTGCGACGGTGGTTCGAGGTCACCGAGCAGGAGGAGGGTCAGGCCTGCGCCGCGGACCAGCAGGGCGACGCTGGCGTCGTTGGGCCCCTCCGGCCGCGGGCCGTCGGGCGGGGGCCACAGCACCTCCCACCCCAGGGGTCCGGCCCGGCGCCGCTCTCCTGCCGCGGCCGCCACGACCGGTACGCGGGCGGCCGCCGCGGTCCGCCGGACGAACTCGGCCTGACCGGCCGGCTCTTCCAGCGTGGTGGTCTGAATCACACCCACGGACCGCCCCCGCAGCACCCCGGACAGGCCGCCGACGTGGTCGGCGTGAAAGTGCGTCAGCAGGAGCAGCGGCACCCGGCTCACCCCCAGGGCGCGCAGGCACGCGTCCACCGGACCCGGTTCGGGACCGGCGTCCACCACCACGGCCGTGCCCGGCCCGGCGGCGAGTACGGCGGCGTCGCCCTGGCCCACCGCGCACTGGACGTAGCTCCAGTCGGGCGGCGGCCAGCGGGCGAGCGTACGGGTGAGCTGCGGCGGCCGCAGCACGGCCAGGAGCAGCAGCACGGCCAGGGCCGAGCACGCCCACGGCCGGTGCCGGATCCGTGCGCCGAGCGCCACCACGGCCAGGGTGGCGGCGGCCAGCAGCAGTCCCCCGGTGAGCCCGCCCGGCCAGGCCAGCTCCGCGCCGGGCAGCCGGGCCCCGGTCCGCGCCACGGCGGCGATCCACCCGGCCGGCACCCCCGCGCAGCGGGCGAGCAGCTCCGCGACGGGCAGGGACAGCGGCGCCGCGGCGAGCGCCGCGAAGCCGAGGACGGTCGCCGGACCGGCCGCGAGCTCGGCGAGCAGGTTGCAGGGCACCGCCACCAGGCTCACCCGGGCCGAGAGCACGGCGACCACCGGAGCACAGACCGCCTGCGCGGCCGCGGCGCCGCCCAGCGCCTCGGCGAACCGGGGCCGCATCCCGCGCCGCTGCAGGGCCTCGCTCCAGCGCGGGCCGAGCGTGAGCAGCGACCCGGTGGCCAGGACCGAGAGCAGGAAGCCGGGGCTGCGGGCCAGCCACGGGTCGTGGAGCACCAGCAGCAGGACGGCGGCCGCCAGGGCGGGGATCAGGGACCTGCGCCGCCCGGTGGCGATGGCCAGCAGGGTGATCGCCCCGCAGGCCGCGGCCCGCAGCACGCTCGGCTCCGGGCGGCACACCACCACGAACGCCAGCGTCAGCGCCGTCCCGCACAGGGCCGTCGCCCGCAGCGACAGCCCGAGACGGGGTGCGAGCCCGCCCCGCTCGGCGCGCTGCGCGGCGGCGGACGGGCCGATGAGCAGGAACAGCACGACGGTCAGGTTGGCCCCCGACACGGCCAGCAGGTGCAGCAGGTCGGTGGACCGGAACGCCGCCTCCAGGTCGGGCGGCACCCGGGAGGTGTCCCCGACCACCAGCCCCGGCAGCAGGGCCCGGGCATCCGGTGGGAGCCCGGCGGTGGCCTCGCGCAGCCCGGCCCGCAGCCTCCCGGCCAGCCGCTGGACGGTGTCGGGGCCGCCGGTCACCCGGGGCGGGGTGTCCCCGGCAGGCCGCAGCAGCGCCACGGCCCGCTCCCCGCCCCGGCCCGGGGCCAGCCGGGCGACGACCGAGACCCGGGTGGAGGGCTGCAGCCGGGCCCACTGCGGATGCCCGGCCAGCACCCGTACGGGGGTCTCGACGCGGGTCTGCCTCCCGTCGGGTCCGGTCACCCGGGTCGCCACCGCATCCAGGACGACCACGGGCGGGCCGCTCCCGCTGCGCGCGGGCCGCGGGTCGGAGCCGACGGTGAGCTCGGCGAGGACCCGGGCGTGCTCCCCGGCCAGGCCCACGACCGGCCCGGCCCGCGCCTCGGCCCGCTGGAGGCCCGCCACCCCGGCACCGGCGGCCGCGCAGAGCAGGACGGCGGCCGCGGCCGTGCCGACCCGCCACAGCGACTCCGGACGCCGGCACCCGGCCAGGAGCAGCAGCCCCGCGCCGAGGACCGCGAGCCCGGCCCCGGCGGCGGCCCAGCCGGGCGGTGCGTCGAGGGCCAGGGCGGCCGCCGCCCAGGCGGCCAGCGCCGGTACCGCAAGGCGCAGATCCAGCGGGTCCGCGCCCCCGCGGCGGTTCACGGCCGGACCAGCTTGCGCAGGTCGGCGAACCGCCGCTCGCCGATGCCGTCGACCTGCCGGAGCTCCTCCACCGAGCGGAAGCCTCCGCGGGCCGTCCGGAACTCCACGATGTGCTGCGCCAGGACCGGGCCGACCCCGGGCAGGCCGTCCAGCTGCTCCACCGTGGCCGTGCCGAGGCTCAGCGGGCCGGCAGCGGAGCCGGGGCCGGCCCCGGAGCCCGGACCGCCCGGACCGCCCGGACCGGGCTGCGCCGGGACGCCCACCACCACCTGCTCGCCGTCGAGCAGGACCCGGGCCCGGTTGAGCCCGGTGGTGTCCGTACCGGGCCGCACTCCCCCGGCGGCGGCCAGCGCGTCCTCGACCCGCGAGCCGGCGGGCAGCCGCCGCACGCCGGGATCGCGGACCCTGCCGCTGACGTCCACCACGATGCGCCCGCCGGCGCCTCCGGCGGCGACGGGAGGTCCTGGGCTCGGCAACGGCGCCGGCGTCGTCGCCGGTGTGACCACCGGGGGCGCGGTCACGGGCTCCGGCCGGGCCGTCCAGTACTGCTGGGCGCCGAGGGCGACGGCGGCGACCAGCACCACCGCCACGGCGGCCACCGTGCGCGGCTCCACCCCGCACCGGGCCTGCACCCACATCGGCAGCCGCTCCCGCACGGCGAGCCGGAGCGCGACCCGGCCGGACAGCGGGGTCTGCCCGGGCGGAGGATCGGCCACGGACCGGAT
Source organism: Streptomyces sp. NPDC002209 (assembly GCF_042890265.1). Taxonomy (NCBI): domain Bacteria; kingdom Bacillati; phylum Actinomycetota; class Actinomycetes; order Kitasatosporales; family Streptomycetaceae; genus Streptomyces; species Streptomyces sp. NPDC002209. The sequence goes on from NZ_JBIARX010000001.1 coordinate 766,895, forward strand.
CCCGGACCCCGGCCCCGGCACCGCCTCCGCAGGCGGCACCTCCCGTGGCTGCGCCTCCGCGGGCGGCGGGGCTTGCGGCGGACCGCTGCCTCCGAGCAGGGCTTCGGCCCGGCGGCGCACCGCCGCGGGCTCGGGGTGGTGCGGGTGGGCGCGGCCCCGGCGGTGGCGCAGCCGCCCGTCGGAGAAACGGGAACGGCCCGGTCCGCTGGTGGCTCCGGAGGGGTGCGGGGTACGCGTGCGAAGAGTCATGCCACGACGGTAGGGACGAATCCCGGCCGCGGTCCGGATTTATCAATTCCGGTGGATATCCCGGTCGTTGTGGATGACCGGGCCACCCGTTCCGGTGATCAGCGGGGCGAGACGACCGCCGCCAGCAGCCCCGGCCCCGTGTGTGCGCCGATCACCGCGCCGACCTCGCTGACGTGCAGTTCGACCAGTCCGGGGATGCGCTCGCGGAGCCGCCCCGCGAGCTTCTCGGCCCGCTCGGGCGCCGCGAGGTGGTGCACGGCCACGTCGACGCTGCCCGCCCCGGCCCGCTCGACGGCCAGCTCCTCGAGGCGGGCGATGGCCTTGGAGGCCGTACGGACCTTCTCCAGCATCTCGATCCGCCCGCCCTGCAGCGTGAGCAGCGGCTTGACGGCGAGGGCCGAGCCCAGGAGGGCCTGGGCGGCCCCGATGCGGCCGCCGCGGCGCAGGTAGTCGAGGGTGTCCACGTAGAAGTACGCCGACATGTCCGCGGCCCGCTTCTCGGCGGCGGCCACGGCCTCGTCCACGGAACCCCCCGCTTCGGCCGTCTCGGCGGCGGCGAGGGCGCAGAACCCGAGGGCCATCGCGACCATGCCGGTGTCGACGACGCGGACGGGCACCGGGGCGGTCTTGGCGGCGACCACGGCGGCGTCGTAGGTGCCGGAGAACTCGGCGGACAGGTGCAGGCTGACGATGCCGGTCGCGCCGGCCTCTGCGGCCGCCCGGTAGGCCCGTACGAACTCCTCCGGGCTGGGCCGGGAGGTGGTGACCGGGCGGCGCTTCTGCAGGGCCAGGGCGAGGCTGCGGGCCGAGATCTCGGTGCCCTCCTCGAGGGCCTCGTCGCCGAGCACCACGGTCAGCGGGACGGAGGTGATTCCGTGCCGCGACATGGCCGGTTGGGGCAGGTAGGCCGTGGAATCGGTGACGATCGCGACATGGCGGGACATGAGCCGGAGGTTACCGCCAGTGGGGGTGGGACGGCAGCCCGGCCCCTGGCCGCAGGGAGCGCAGTGGCCGCCGCGCCGCCGCTCGGGCCCCGCGCGGCCCCCGGGCCGGCCTCCCGCCCGCCCACCCGTTCGGGGACGGGGCGGGGAGCGGCTGCCCGTGGCTCAGGTCGTCGCCTCCGGCCGCGGGGTCTTCTGCCACGGGTGGCGGGTCGGCGGGGCCGACGGGTTCAGGGCCGCCGGCTGCGGGTCCTGGGTGCGCCCGGGACGCCCCGCCGGGGGCTCCGTGGCTCGCCCCGCGGACTCCGCCTGCGGGGCGTCCTGCGCCTGCCGGGCGTCCCAGGCCGCCGCGGCCGCCGCGAGGTCGTCCACCGATTCGCGGGACCAGTCCCGCAGCGCCCCCGATTCGACCTCGATCTGCGCCGACAGCGCCGACAGGTCGTCCTCCGCGAAGCGCCGGGCCCGGTCGCGGGCCGCCCACCGCAGCGAGTCCGCGGCCTGCGTGATCTTGGCCGTCCGCTCCTTCAGGTCCGGCAGCATCCCGCCGATCCGCCCCCGGTCCGGCTCCTGCTCCAGCCGCTTCAGCTCGTCGTCCAGCTCGTGCCCGTGCGCGCTCAGCCGCTCGAACAGCCCGATCGACTCCTTCAGCGAGGCGTCCACCTGAACCCCCTGGTACAGCGCCTGCTGCGTGGCCCGCATCGACGTCCGCAGGTCCAGCCGCAGCTGCGCCAGCGCCCCCGCCACGCCCACCTGCCCGAAGCTCTTCGCCTTCAGCGCCGTGTCCTCCACGGTCCGGCGGGCCTGCGTGAGGGTGCGGTCCACGCCGCGCTTCGCCGCGCCGACCACCTTCACCGTGGCCCAGGCACCCAGCCCCAGGAAGGCGAACAGCACCAACAGGGCAAAGATGATGATCAACGCGCCCGCCTCCATGAGAGGCTCCCTTCCCCTGCGGATACCGTCCCCTCCACCGTAAACGCCACGGGCAGGCGGGGGGTTCCAAATGAACCCCCAACCTGCCCGTACGGGAACACCCCTAGATCAGCCGGATCGGCTCGGATCGGCTCGGATCGACCGTATCCGGCGGCACGGCGCCTCAGACGACGATGTTCACCAGCTTCGGCGCGCGCACGATCACCTTGCGGATCTCGGCCCCGCCCAGCGCCGCCACGACCGCCGCGTCGGCCAGCGCCAGCTGCTCCAGGTCACCGTCGGAGATCGTCGGCGGCACCTCCAGGCGGGCCTTGACCTTGCCCTTGATCTGGACGACGCAGGTCACGCTCTCGTCCACGACGTACGCCGGGTCCGCGACCGGGAAGTCCCGGTGGACCACCGAGTCGCTGTGGCCCAGGCGGTGCCACAGCTCCTCCGCGATGTGCGGGGCCAGCGGGGCGATCAGCAGGACCAGCCGCTCCGCGACCGAGCGCTCCAGCGGGCGGCCCGCCTTGGTCAGCGCGTTGTTCAGCTCGGTGATCTTCGCGATGGCGGTGTTGAAGCGCAGCCCCGCCATGTCCGCGCCGGCCCCGTCGATCGCCTTGTGCAGCGCGCGCAGGGTGTCCTCGCCCGGCTCGCCGTCCACGACGGTGACCGCGCCGGACTCCTCGTCCACGATGTTGCGCCACAGGCGCTGCAGCAGCCGGTACTGGCCCACCACGGCCCGGGTGTCCCACGGACGCGAGACGTCCAGCGGGCCCATCGCCATCTCGTACAGGCGCAGGGTGTCCGCGCCGTACTCCTCGCAGATCTCGTCCGGCGTGACGGCGTTCTTCAGGGACTTGCCCATCTTGCCGTGCTCGCGCTTGACCGGCTGACCCTCGTAGAAGTAGCCGCCGTCGCGCTCCTCGACCTCGGCCGCCGGGACGTACACACCGCGCGCGTCGGTGTACGCGTACGCCTGGATCATGCCCTGGTTGAACAGCTTGTGGAACGGCTCGGCGGAGGAGACGTGGCCCAGGTCGAACAGGACCTTCGACCAGAAGCGCGCGTACAGCAGGTGCAGCACGGCGTGTTCGGCGCCGCCGACGTACAGGTCGACACCGCCGTGCGGCGCGCTCTCCCGCGGACCCATCCAGTACTGCTCGATCTCCGGGTCCACCAGCGCCGACGCGTTGTTCGGGTCCAGGTAGCGCAGCTCGTACCAGCAGGAACCGGCCCAGTTGGGCATGGTGTTGGTCTCGCGGCGGTACGAGCGCACCCCGCGCCCGTCGCCCAGGTCCAGTTCGACGTTGACCCACTCTTCGTTCCGCGACAGCGGGGTCTCCGGCTTGGAGGTGGCGTCGTCCGGCTCGAACGTGCGCGGCGAGTAGTCCTCGACCTCGGGCAGTTCCAGCGGCAGCATCGACTCGGGCAGGGGGTGCGCGACGCCGTCCTCGTCGTAGACGATCGGGAAGGGCTCGCCCCAGTAGCGCTGGCGGCTGAACAGCCAGTCGCGCAGCCGGAAGTTGACGGTGCGCTCGCCGATGCCCTGCTCGGCCAGCCAGGCGGTGATGGCGGCCTTCGCCTCCACGACGCCCAGGCCGTCCAGGGAGACGCCCTCGCCCGTCGAGTTCACGATGGTGCCGTCGTACGAGGAGAACGCGTCGTCCCACTCGGCCGGGTCGGCGTCGCGGTCGTCCGAGGGCTCCACGACGCAGCGCATCGGCAGCTCGAAGGCGCGCGCGAACTCGAAGTCGCGGCTGTCGTGGGCCGGGACGGCCATGATCGCGCCGGTGCCGTAGCCCATCAGCACGTAGTCCGCGATGAAGACGGGGACCTGGTCGCCGCTGACCGGGTTGACCGCGTACGCGCCGGTGAAGACACCGGTCTTGTCCTTGGCCTCGGCCTGGCGCTCGACGTCCGACTTCCCGGCGGCCTGCTTGCGGTACGCGTCGACGGCCTCGCCGGGGGTCGCGGCGCCGCCGGTCCACACCTGGTGGGTGCCCTCGGGCCACTCGGCGGGGACGATCTTCTCGACCAGCTCGTGCTCGGGCGCCAGCACCATGTAGGTGGCGCCGAACAGGGTGTCGGGGCGCGTGGTGAACACCGTGACGGCGTCGTCGCCGACCGCGAAGTCGACGCGTGCGCCCTCGCTGCGGCCGATCCAGTTGCGCTGCTGCAGCTTGATGGCCTCGGGCCAGTCCAGCGCGTCCAGGTCGTCCAGCAGCCGGTCGGCGTACGCGGTGATCCGCATGTTCCACTGGCTCAGCTTGGCCTTGAAGACCGGGAAGTTGCCGCGCTCGGAGCGGCCGTCCGCGGTGACCTCCTCGTTGGCCAGCACGGTGCCCAGCCCGGGGCACCAGTTCACGGGCGCGTCCGAGGCGTACGCCAGCCGGTGCTCGTTCAGCACGCCGGCGCGTTCGCCCGCGGTCAGGTCGGCCCAGGCGCGGCCCCCGGGGACCTCACGGGAGCCGTCCTCGAAGGCGGCGACCAGCTCGGTGATCGGGCGGGCCTTGGCCGCGTCCGCGTCGTACCAGGAGTTGTAGACCTGCAGGAAGATCCACTGGGTCCACTTGTAGTAGTCCGGGTCGATCGTCGCGAACGAGCGGCGCCGGTCGTGGCCCAGGCCCAGCCGGCGCAGCTGGAGCTTCATGTTCTCGATGTTCGCCTCGGTGGACACGCGCGGGTGCGTGCCGGTCTGCACGGCGTACTGCTCGGCCGGCAGGCCGAAGGCGTCGAACCCCAGGGTGTGCAGGACGTTGTGCCCCGTCATCCGCTGGTGGCGGGCGAAGACGTCGGTGGCGATGTACCCCAGCGGGTGACCGACGTGCAGGCCCGCACCGGACGGGTACGGGAACATGTCCATGATGAACTTCTTGGGCCGCGCGACGACCGTCGCGTCCCCGGCCAGGTCACCGGTCGGGTTGGGGGCCTCGTAGGTGCCCTGCGCGTCCCATACGTCCTGCCAGCGTGCCTCGATGTCGGCGGCCATGGCAGCCGTGTAACGGTGCGCCTCGGCCGCCTCGGGGGCCGGGGTGTTCGTCTCGCTCATGATTTCTGAAGCTCCATCGATCGTCTCTGCCGTCTCTGCCTGCCCAAACGAAAAAACCCCTCGCACAGGAGGGGGCGCCGCGCCGATGCCGACCGTCTCGAAGGGTCGGCACTGATCAGCGCGGCTCGGTAAGCAGAAGGCGTACGGCACGCATGGCGCCAGGGTACCGCAGCGGGTCCGGCAGCCGCTCGACCGTTCCGCACAACGAGAAGCGGGCCACCCGATCCGGGTGGCCCGCTTCTCTTCTGTGGAGCTAAGGAGAATTGAACTCCTGACCTCCTGCATGCCATGCAGGCGCTCTACCAACTGAGCTATAGCCCCTTGCTTCTCTGCCGCCGGGCCCCTGCTCGGTTTCCCTTGCCGGTTCCCCCTGGCGACATCGAGAACATTACACGGTCATGGCCCAGGTCCAAAAATCGATTTCCGGGCGTTTAGCTTTGCCCGGTTCGTCCCCTTCCGGACCTTGCCCCTCAGCCCCGTTCCGCGCCGCGGCCCTAGGCTCTGGCGAACTGGTAGAACCGCTTGAGCGTGCAGTGCTCGTCGAGCAGCCGGCCGTAGATCGGCTCCCCCTCCAGCTCGCGGTAGGTCTCGATCGGGTCGCCTTTTATGATCAGCGCCCGCGCGCATTCCTCGCACCAGTACTGGTAGTCGGGGTTGACCGGGTCCATGTCCCGCACGATCGGCGTGCCGTTGTTGCACCAGTCGCACCGCCGCCGGTGTGCACCCATCCGTCAGCGACTCCCTCCCGCATCGGGCCGTCGACTCCCCCTCCGGCGGTCCGATTCTGCCACGCGGGTACGGGGCAGGTCAGCAGGCACCGAAGGAACAAACGGAAGGATCCCGCCCCCTGTTGGGGACGGGATCCTGATTGTGGAGCTAAGGAGAATTGAACTCCTGACCTCCTGCATGCCATGCAGGCGCTCTACCAACTGAGCTATAGCCCCGCTCTCCGCTGCGCTCCCCCCGTTTCCGGTGTTCTGCGCTGCGAACAAGAAGAACTCTAGCCTGTGACCAGCCGGAAAGTGAAATCCGGGTGGGAGCCGCCCTGAGGCGGGCTCAGTCGTCGTCGCCGAGCACCGGTTCCGGCAGCGTGCCGGCGTTGTGCTCCAGCAGACGCCAGCCGCGCGCGCCCTCGCCGAGGACGGACCAGCAGCAGTTGGAGAGCCCGCCCAGGCCCTCCCAGTCGTAGGCCGCCAGGCCCAGCAGCCGGCCGATGGTCGTACGGATGGTCCCGCCGTGGCTGACCACGACGAGCGTGCCGCCCTGCGGCAGCCGACCGGCGTGCTCGAGCACCACCGGCGCCGCCCGGTCGGCGACCTCGGTCTCCAGCTCGCCGCCGCCGCGGCGGACCGGCTCGCCGCGCTTCCACGCCGCGTACTGCTCGCCGTACTTCTCGATGATCTCGTCGTGCGTGAGGCCCTGCCACTCACCGGCGTACGTCTCGCGCAGCGCGGCGTCGCGGGTCACGTCCAGGCCCGTGACGGCGGCCAGCTCGGCGGCCGTGGCGGCGGCCCGCTTCAGGTCGGAGGCCACGATGGCGTCCGGCTTCAGCGAGGCGAGCAGCCGGGCGGCGCGGCGCGCCTGCGCCACACCCGTCTCGGTCAGCTCGATGTCCGTGGAGCCCTGGAAGCGGCGCTCCAGGTTCCACGAGGTCTGGCCGTGTCGCCAGAGGACGATCTTCCGGCCGGTCTTCCCGGTGGCGGTCGCGCTCAGAACAGATCACCGTCCAGGTCGTCGTCGCCCGCCGCCTCGCGCAGCTTGGCGTGCTCCTCCGCCTTGCCCTTGGTGAGCTTGGCGTCCTCGGGCAGCTCGATCTCGGGGCAGTCCTTCCACAGGCGCTCCAGCGCGTAGAAGACCCGCTCCTCGCTGTGCTGCACGTGGACGACGATGTCGATGTAGTCGAGCAGGATCCAGCGGGCGTCGCGGTCGCCCTCGCGGCGCACCGGCTTGGCGCCGAGCTCCTTGAGCAGGCGCTCCTCGATCTCGTCGACGATCGACTTGACCTGACGGTCGTTGGGCGCCGAGGCGAGCAGGAAGGCATCGGTGATCGACAGCACGTCGCTGACGTCGTACGCGATGATGTCGTGCGCGAGCCGGTCGGCCGCGGCCTGGGCGGCGGCGGTGATGAGCTCGATGGAGCGGTCCGTGGCGGTCACTGGCCATGCTTTCGGGTTGGCGGGCAGATCCTTACAAGGGTCTCATGTACCGCCGACCCCGCCCGCGCGCAGCGTCGCGCGCGGGCCGGGGCACCGCCCGGGGCCCGGTCGGACCGGGGTCAGGACGGTTTGTAGTCCTTGCCCAGGGTCACCACGACGTCGGCGTTCACGGCGTTCTCGCCCTTCTTCACGACGGTCTCCGGCAGGCCCAGCGTCTTGGCGACCTCGACCGCCTTGGCCCGCTGCGCGTCGTCCTGGTACGTGATCTGCGTGGCCGGCTGGGTCTTGTCGGCCTTGCCGCCGTCCACGAAGGTGTAGCCGCCGTTCAGCAGGGCCGCCTTCGCCGCGACCTGCGTCTTGTCGTCGCCGGTGGCGTCCTTGAGGCCGACGCGCGGCGCGGTGCCGGCCTGGGCCGCCGTGAAGCTGCCGCCGAGCACCTCCTTGACGACGTTCTTGTTGGCGTCGTCGGTGAGCGTGCCGTCCGGCTTCACCGCGAGGACGTCCGTGCGGTACGCGTCGGTGCCCTCCTTGGCGTGCTCGCCGAGCCTGGCCAGCAGGGCGCCGAGGGCCTGGGCGTTCAGGGAGGGGTCGAGGATCTGGCCCATGCTCTCGACGGTGACGGTCGCCGACTTCGGGTCGCCGGGGACCTTGCGCAGCACGCCGTAGAGCACCTTGCCGAGGCGGTCCAGCTGCTTGGCCTCGGGCTCGCCCTGGCCGCGGTACGTGGCGTAGGCGACGGCCATCGCACCGCTGAGGTGCTGTTTGGCGCCCTGGGACACGGCCGGGGTCTTGGCGGCGTCGTCGGCCGGGACCGCGGTGTCGGTGTCGGTCTCGATGCCGCCGACCAGTTCGACCAGGTTCTCCAGGAAGGGGGTGTCCAGGCGCCAGGTGCCGCCGATGTGGGTGCCGAGCACCGAGTCGAGGGAGTCCCGTACGCCCACGCCGCCGTCCTCGACCGCCTTGCCGAGGGCCGCCGCGGTGCCGTCGTCCTTGGGGACGCCCAGCGTGTTCGGCAGCAGGACGGTGGCGCCCTTCTTCGTGGTGACGTTGTCGACGAGCAGCGCCGTGGAGGTGCCGCCCTTCTTGGTGTTGTGCAGGTGGACGACGATCATGTCGCGCTTCTGCGGTCCGGCGGCGGCCGCGGAGTCCTTCTTCTGCCCCGGACCGTCGAGGAACGGCAGCTTGCCCGCGTACCAGAGGTAGCCGACGCCGCCGACGACGAAGAGGGCGAGGACGACGATCAGGGCGACCACCCGGTTGCGGCCGCGGCGGCGGGCCTCCTCGCGGCGCTCGGTCCGGCTCTCGGTGAACTTGAGCCAGTCGATGACGTCCTCGGAGTCCTCGTCCGGCTGGTCGATGAACGCGAACTGCTCGGTGCGGTAGTCGGGGGCGGCCTGCCCGTCGCCCTCGGCCCTGCGCGGTTCGGGGACCTGGGCGGGGCGCTGCGGCTGCGGCTGCGCCGCGGGGGCCGGGGCGGGGGGCTCGGGGGCGGCCTGCTGCGGGATCCACTGCTGGGTCTGCTGCGCGTGCTGCTCGTCGTACCCGTAGCCGGGGGCCTGGGTGTACTCCTGCTGACCGTAGTCCGGGGTGGCCGGCTGCTGCGGGTAGTACGCCTGCTGGCCGTAGCCCTGCCGGTCGTAGCCGTACTGCTGTTCGTACGACTGCTCGTACTGGGCGGGCTGCGCGGGCACCTGGCCGTACACCGGCCGCCCGTACGCGTCGTAGCCGATGAGCTGCTGCTCCTGTGCTGCGCCCGAATCGTACCGGTCGTACGGATCCTGTCGGTCGTTCACCGCGGGGCCCCTCTCTCCGGAAGCTCAGGCTCCCCGGTACAGCTCACGCTTGTCGATGTAGCGCACCACACCGTCGGGCACCAAATACCAGACAGGATCCCCCTGGGCGACCCGTGCGCGGCAGTCCGTGGACGAAATCGCCAGCGCGGGCACCTGCACCAGGGAGACGCCGTCCTCGGGGAGCCCGTCGTCGGTGAGCACGTGGCCCGGCCGGGTCACTCCGATGAAGTGGGCGAGCGAGAAGAGCTCGTCGGCGTTCCGCCAGGTCAGGATCTGGGCGAGGGCGTCGGCGCCGGTGATGAAGAAGAGGTCGGCGTCTTCGTTGAGCGCGCTCAGGTCCCGCAGGGTGTCGATCGTGTACGTCGGGCCACCGCGGTCGATGTCGATGCGGCTCACCGAGAACTGGGGGTTCGAGGCCGTCGCGATGACCGTCATCAGATAGCGGTCCTCGGCGGGGGACACGGCGCGCTGCGACTTCTGCCACGGCTGGCCGGTCGGTACGAACACCACCTCGTCGAGGTGGAACAGGGCGGCCACTTCACTGGCGGCCACCAGGTGTCCGTGGTGGATCGGGTCGAATGTCCCGCCCATCACGCCGAGCCGGCGCTTGACCGGGCCGGTAGGCATCTCCTGCTCTCCCATGAGCGCAGAGCCTACTGGCCCGGCGGAGCGGTGCGGACCCGCATTCGAGCGTGTGCGCGAGCGCGGTTCAGCGGTCGCGGTTCAGGCGCGTGGTCACCCAGAGCATCAGCAGCAGGATGAACAGCGCGCCGCCACCGGTCAGGAACGGGTTCAGGCTGTCGTGGTTGCCGCCGTGCTGCTCGGCGCCCTCCGACGCGAGAACGACCAGGTTGTGGGCGGTGGTGGAGAGGCTCATCAGGCAGATACCTATCGAGTCGGGGAGCGGGCGGAGACTTCGCTCACATCGTATGCGGGGGCCTGGGGCACGCTCACGCCGACTCAGGCGTTGGAGAGGATAGACGCACGAGCGCACAGGCCGATCAAGGGGGAGGGCGTTATGACGGAGACCGGGTTCGAGAAGGTGCCGGCGCGGGACCGCAGGAGGTTTCCCGGCATTTCCTCGCGCGCGTACGAGCACCCGGCGGACCGCTCGGCGCTGGTGGCGCTGCGCAAGCTGAGCGGGTTCGACACCGTTTTCAAGGCCCTGAGCGGGCTGCTTCCGGAGCGGAGCCTGCGCCTGCTCTTCCTGTCGGAGTCCGTCCGGGTGGGCGAGACGCAGTTCCCGCACCTGTACGAGATGCTGCGCGACGCCTGTTACATCCTGGACCTGGAGAAGGTCCCGCAGATGTACGTGCAGCAGGACCCGAAGCCGAACGCCATGTGCATCGGGCTGGACGAGCCGATCATCGTGGTGACCACGGGCCTGGTCGAGCTGCTCGACGAGGAGGAGATGCGGGCGGTCGTGGGCCACGAGGTGGGCCACGCGCTGTCGGGGCACGCGGTGTACCGCACGATCCTGCTGTTCCTGACGGGGCTGGCGCTGAAGGTGGCGTGGATCCCGCTGGGCAATGTGGCGATCATGGCGATCGTGACCGCGCTGCGGGAGTGGTTCCGCAAGTCGGAGCTGTCGGCGGACCGGGCGGGGCTGCTGGTCGGGCAGGACGTGCACGCGTCGATGCGGGGCCTGATGAAGATCGCGGGCGGCAACCACCTCCACGAGATGAACGTGGACTCCTTCCTGGCCCAGGCCGAGGAGTACGAGGCGAGCGGCGATCTGCGCGACTCCGTCCTGAAGATCCTCAACATGCTGCCGCGGACGCATCCCTTCACCACGGTGCGGGCGGCCGAGCTGAAGAAGTGGTCGCAGAACCGGGACTACCAGCGGATCATGGACGGCCACTACCCGCGGCGGGACGAGGACAAGGACACCTCGGTCACGGACTCCTTCCGGGAGTCGGCCGCGCACTACGCGGACGCGGTGCGCAGCAGCAAGGACCCGCTGTTCAAGCTGGTCGGCGACATCGCGGGCGGTGCGGCGGACGTCGGCGGCAAGCTGCGCGACAAGTTCACGGGCGGGGCCGGCGGCGCCGGTACGGGCTCGGGCGCGAGCGCCGAGAACAAGGGCGGCCCCGCTACGGAGCAGGGCTGACGGGGTCGGTCCCGGCGGCCGTGGGCGGCGCGAGCACCCCGCACAGCCCGGCGGTGCGCCGCGGGGTGCCGCTGGCGTACGGGTCGCTCGCGGCCGGGCCGACCGTGGTCGGTCCTGCCCCCGCCAGGACCGGGCGGAAGCCCCCTGCGGGATCGGTGGAGCAGTCCTGCGGACCGGCCATCACGTAGGCCGAGACCAGTTCCGCCCGCCGGGCCGCGAGGTCTTCCCGGTCGAAGCGCAGCCGCAGCTCGCGCCGGACGGTGAAGAGCGAGGCGCCGTCGGCGGCGGCCGGGGATCCGGTGGCGGGGCGCACGGCGTACACGAAGGTGTGGTCGGTGGTCACCTCCAGCACGTCCGCGGAGACCTCCTCGAAGGAGAGGGTTCCGCTCACCCGGACCCGGGTGTCGGCCACGACGGCCGTGCCCGGGTCGAAGCGGACCAGCCAGCCGGTGGAGGCGTGCCGGCCGTCGCCGGAGGGCGAGGTCATGCTGCGGTCGAACTGCGCCAGCTGGTCGGGATCGAGCAGGACGCGCACGGGCCGGGTGGCCGCGCCCGCCAGGACGTCGGGGTCGAGCGAGGACTGCACCAGGTAGTCCTTGGCGATGGACAGGGCGGTGACGACCTGCCCGTCGGTGAAGTGGTGGGTGCGCCGCACGGCCGGCAGGGTGATCCCGGCCGCCCCGACGCGGTACTCGGCCGCCGGGCTCTTCGCGTACAGGTCGACGGGCCGCCCGCCGGGCACGACGGTGCTCGGCGCGAGCGGCACGACCGTACTGCTCAGCGGATCGGTCCGGTCGCTGGACGGGGGGACGGCCGGGTTGCTCAGGCCCATGTAGACGGCCGCCGCGAAGGCCACGGCGATGAGCAGCACCAGCAGCATGCCCTGACGGGCTCCCCGGCCGGGCGTGCTGGTCCGGGGCCGGGAGGAGCCGCCGCCGGACCAGATGGACCGGCTGCGGACGGCCCGCGCGTGCTCGCCCATCCGCTCCTGGGCGGAGAACTCCTGGAGCCGGGCAGCCCGGACGAAGTCCTCGTCGAACACCACCGATCGGTACTCGTCCGACCGGAACTCCTCGTCGCCCCCGCCGATGCCCTCGGGGGTGCCGTCGGGTGGATCTCCTGGCACGGCCATTGCTTCTCCCCGCTGTCCCCGCTTCAGAGAAGCCCCCAGCTCCGGCGAACGCGAGTGGGGTCGTACCTTCAGGGTTGGCGGCCGACGGGGTACATAAACGCTCCGGCGCCGCTGACTTCCGTCAGCGGGGTGCTGGCGGGCGCGGGAGCGTGGTCCGCGTCGCTCGAGGCGCTGCGGTAGACGGCGCTGAAGGCGAGGGCGACCATGCCGAGGCCCATCACGAAGGCGAGCACCCAGGCGACCGGGCGCAGCCAGGGCGAGCGGCCCCGGTAGGGGCGCAGGGCGCCGCCGTAGGCCCCGTACGGGCCTTCCGCGTACCCGGGGCCGTGTTCCCAGCCGGGTTCGTCGATGCCGTACCCGTCGGGACGGCCGTAGCCGTAGCCGTCGTAGTCGTCGTCGGAGGTCCAGCCGCCGGCGACGGCGCGGGCGGCCTCCGCCTCCGCGCGCGCCCGGTCGGCGGCCCGCTGGCGCTCTGCGGCGCTCGGTTCATGAATCTCGGCGTTCCGGACGAAGTCCTCGTCGAACACCACGGAGGCGAAGTCCTGATCCGCGCCTCCGCGGTCGTCGCTGTCGGGCTCCCCGTCGTCCGGGAACTTGCCCCCCACGTCGTCCGGCACGGCAACAGCCTAGACCTGAGGGGCAGCTTTGGGCAGGGTGTCCGCCGAAATCCGGCCACCCGGTGTTCCGGCTCCGACTACCGAACGTGACCGTCGCCCGTGACGATGTACTTGGTGGAGGTGAGCTCCGGGAGGCCCATCGGGCCGCGGGCGTGCAGCTTCTGGGTGGAGATCCCGATCTCGGCGCCGAAGCCGAACTGGCCACCGTCGGTGAACCGGGTGGAGGCATTTACGGCGACCGTGGTCGAGTCGACCAGCTGGGTGAAGCGGCGGGCGGCGGCCTGCGAGGTGGTGACGATCGCCTCGGTGTGGCCGGAGGTCCAGCGGCGGATGTGGGCGACGGCGTCGTCGAGGGAGTCCACGACGCCGGCGGCGATGTCGTAGGAGAGGTACTCGGCGGCCCAGTCCTCGTCGGTGGCGGGGAGCGCGGTGGCCTTGGAGTTCTCGGCGGCCGCGAGGACCCGGGCGTCGCCGTGGACGGTGACGCCGGCGTCGGCGAGGGCGTCGAGGGCGCGCGGCAGGAAGGCGTCTGCGATGTCGCGGTGGACGAGGAGCGTCTCGGCGGAGTTGCAGACGGAGGGCCGCTGCGCCTTGGAGTTGATGAGGATGTCCACGGCCATGTCGAGGTCGGCCTGGGCGTCCACGTAGACGTGGCAGTTGCCGGTACCGGTCTCGATGACCGGGACGATGGACTCCTCGACGACGGTCTTGATGAGGGAGGCGCCGCCGCGCGGGATGAGGACGTCGACGAGGCCGCGGGCGCGCATCAGCTCGCGGACGGAGTCGCGCGACTCGCCGGGGACCAGCTGGATCGCGTCGGCGGGCAGGCCCGCGCTCTCGACGGCGTCGCGCAGGATGGCGACGAGGGCGCTGTTGGAGGCGTACGCCGAGGAGCTGCCGCGCAGCAGGACCGCGTTGCCGGACTTGAGGCAGAGGGCGGCGGCGTCGACGGTGACGTTGGGGCGGGCCTCGTAGATGATGCCGACGACGCCGAGCGGGACGCGGATCTGGCGCAGGTCGATCCCGTTGGGGAGGGTCGAGCCGCGGACGACCTCGCCGACGGGGTCGGGGAGGGCGGCGACGTCGCGGACGTCCGAGGCGATGGCGCGGACGCGCTCGGGGGTGAGCGTGAGGCGGTCGATGACGGTCTCGCTGGTGCCGGCGGCGCGGGCCTTGTCGGTGTCGACGGCGTTGGCGGCGACGATCTCGGCCGTACGGGCCTCCAGGGCGTCCGCGATGGCCAGCAGCGCGGTGTCCTTGGCGGACCGCGGGAGGGGCGCGATGGCCGCGGCGGCGGTGCGGGCCGCCTGCGCGGTGGCGATCACGGGCGAGGGGGAGGCGTCGAGCGAGGTCATGCCGCCCAGGGTAATCCCCGGCCCGGTCCCGGCCGACGGGGTTCCACCCCGCGAGACGACGGCCGCGGGGTCCGCTGCGCGGGGCCTCTCCCCGCTAGTACGGGTGGACCCCGACCGGGTGGGCCGGGGGTGGGCCGTAGCCCTCTGCCACGCGGAGGTGGTACGTCGCGCGGTCGATGACCTCGAGGCCGACGATCTCCCACGGCGGGAGCTGCGCCGAGGAGCGGTGTTCGCCCCACAGGCGCAGGGCGACGGCCGCGGCGTCGTGGAGGTCGCGGGCCTCCTCCCAGTACCGGATCTCGGCATGGTCGTCGGCGTACCGGCTGGTGAGGAGGAAGGGGTGGTCGTGGGCCAGCTGTTCCAGCCCGCGCCGGACCTCCGACAGCGGCGCCGGCTTGCCCGAGACGCTCAGGGTGACGTGCCAGAGGCGGGAGGCTTCGTCCTGCTCGCCGTCCCCGCCACCGCTGATGCTGGTCAGCGCTCGTCTCACCAGCCCGCCTCCTGTCTGCGCCATGCCTGTCCGCCCCTCACAGTTGACCAGTCCCCGGCCCGCCGCGCGGCGGTTTTACCGAACCTCAGCCCTGCAGCAGGACCAGATCGTCGCGGTGTACGACCTCGCGCTCGTACTCCGGGCCGAGTTCCTTCGCGAGCTCGCGGGTGGAGCGGCCGAGGAGCTGCGGGAGTTCCTTGGCGTCGAAGTTGACCAGCCCGCGGGCCACGGCGCGGCCGTCGGGCGCGCGCAGTTCCACCGGGTCGCCGGCGACGAAATCTCCCTCGACGGCGGCGATCCCGGCGGGCAGCAGGGAGCTGCCGCGCTCGGTCACCGCGCGGACGGCGCCCTCGTCCAGGACCAGGTGCCCCTGCGGGGTCGAGGCGTGCTGGAGCCACAGCAGCCGGTCCGCCGAGCGGCGGCCGGTGGCGTGGAAGTGCGTGCCGGTGGGCCGCCCGGCCAGGGCGTCCGCGGCCTGGCTCGCCGAGGTGAGGACGACCGGGATGCCGGCCGCCGCCGCGATCCGCGCGGCCTCGACCTTGGTGACCATGCCGCCGGTGCCCACGCCCGCCTTGCCCGCGCTGCCGATGGAGACGTGCGCGATGTCCTCGGGGCCGTGCACCTCGTCGATGCGGGTGGTGCCGGGCAGCGACGGGTCGCCGTCGTACAGGCCGTCCACGTCGGACAGGAGGACGAGGAGGTCGGCGCGGACCAGGTGGGCGACGAGGGCCGCGAGCCGGTCGTTGTCGCCGAAGCGGATCTCGTCCGTGGCGACGGTGTCGTTCTCGTTGACCACCGGCAGGGCGCCCATGGCCAGGAGCTGGTCCAGGGTCCGGTACGCGTTGCGGTAGTGGGCGCGCCTGCTGGTGTCGTCGCTGGTCAGCAGTACCTGGCCGACGCGGACTCCGTACCGGGCGAAGGAGGCGGTGTACCGGGCGACGAGCAGCCCCTGCCCGACGCTGGCGGCGGCCTGCTGCCGGGCCAGGTCGGTCGGGCGGCGGCGCAGGCCGAGCGGGGAGAGTCCGGCGGCGATGGCTCCGCTGGAGACGAGGACGATCTCCTTCTCGCCGCCGCTGCGGGCCTTGGCCAGTACGTCGACCAGGGCGTCCACCCGGTCGGCGTCGAGTCCGCCGGCCGCGGTGGTCAAGGAGGAGGATCCGACCTTGACCACGATCCTGCGGGCGTCCACGACACCTTGCCTAGCCGCTGACACGTCTGTCCCCTTGCCCCTTGCCGGTACGTCTGCCACCTCAATCTACGGGGTGCCCCGGACCGGCCGCTCAGGGGTTTCAGACGGTGGACTCAGCCCGCGGACCCGCTGCGGGCCGGCTCCGGGTTCTCCGTCTGTGCGGCGGCGCCCGGAACCAGGATCTTGCGGGACAGCAGGAAGGTGAACGGGATGGCCACGACGGCGGCCACGAGCGGGGCGATCCGGGTGTCGAGCCCGGCCCAGGTCACCAGGGCGTAGAGCCCGGCGGACTGGATCACGTAGTTCGTGACGTTCGTCAGGGGGAAGAGGAGGAACTTCTTCCAGGTGGGCTTGGTCCGGTAGGTGAAGTAGGTGTTCATGAAGAACGAGCCGACCATCGCCAGCAGGAAGGCGAGGGTGTAGGCGAGGAAGTACGGCATCCACGGGTGCAGGAGCAGGTAGATGGCGAAGAACGTGCCGGTGTTGACCGCGCCGACGAGGCCGAAGCGGAAGATCTGGCCCAGCTGTGTGCGCATGGTTCAGCGCACCTCGGGCTCGGCGGAGACCGTCAGGCGCGAGGCGGACAGGCCGCCGCGTTCGCGTTCCGCCTGGACCCGGGTGGTGTCGGGCCGGGCCTGCGCGTCCGCGCCGTGCGCCTCCTTGACCAGGAAGTGCGGGCGGCGCTTGGTCTCGTAGTAGATGCGGCCGATGTACTCGCCGATCAGACCCAGCATGATCATCTGCACGCCGCCGATGCCGACGATGATCGCCACGAGCGTGACGTAACCGGGGGCGTCGACCCCGTGGGTCATGGCCATGACCGCGATGTACAGGGCGTACAGGGCGGTCAGCGCGACCAGGGACACGCCGGCCCAGATGCCGATGCGCAGCGGCCGGTTGTTGAAGGAGATCAGCCCGTCCATGGCGTAGTTCAGCAGGGAGCCGAACTTCCACTTCGTCTCGCCGGCCTCGCGCTGGGCGTTGCGGTAGTCGAAGTGGACGGTGTCGAAGCCGATCCAGGAGAAGAGGCCCTTGGAGAAGCGGTTGTACTCCGGCAGCGACAGCAGCGCGTCCACGGCCGGCCGGGACAGCAGGCGGAAGTCCCCCACGCCGTCGGTGAGCTCCACGTCGACCCAGCGGTTGACGCCCCGGTAGTAGAGGCGGCTGAGCGCGGAGCGGACCTTCTTGTCGCCCTCGCGCGTGCGGCGGGCGATGATCTGGTCGTGGCCCTGCCGGTAGTAGTCGAGCATGGTGGCGATGAGCTCCGGCGGGTGCTGGAGGTCGGCGTCCATGATCACGACGGCGTCGCCGGTCGCTTCGCGCAGGCCGGCGAGCATGCCGGCCTCCTTGCCGAAGTTGCGGCTGAAGGAGACGTACCGGGTACGGTCACCGTGTTCGGCGGCGATCTTGCGGAGCTTGGCGAGGGTCCCGTCCCGGCTGCCGTCGTCGACGTAACAGACCTCGTACTCGACGGGCAGGGAGTCCAGGACCCTGCGGATCTCCACGTCGAAGCTGTCGATCACGGCTTCTTCGTTGTAGCAAGGGACGACTACGGACAGCTTCGTCATGAACACTTCCTGCTGGGTCCGAACGGGTGATTGTCGGCGACCGGACCCGCCACACACCTCTTCCTTAGAAGTATGCACGCCGAGGGTCGGCCTGCCGGATCCGAGCGCGGCACACGGTAGCTTTGACGGGTTAAGCGGAATGGAACGAAGGGATCGAGGTGCACGTGCCTGACGTCTCCGTGGTCGTCATCGTCTACAACGACGCAGAGCGTCTGCCGACAGCAGTCCAGTCGGTTTTGGACCAGACCCTGCACGGGGTCGAAGTCGTGATCGTCGACGACTGCAGCAAGGACCGGTCGTACGCGATCGCCCAGGAGCTCGAAGCTGCGCACCCGGGGAGGGTGCGCGCCTTCCGGCTGCCCGAGAACAGCGGCGGCTGCGGCGCCCCGCGCAACCACGGCATCCAGCAGGCCACCGGCACGTACGTCATGTTCCTGGACAGCGACGACGTGCTCGAACGGAACGCCTGCCGGAACATGCTGGCGGCGGCCGAGCGGACCGGCTCCGACCTGGTCTCCGGCATGTGCGTGCGCGTGCACCTCGACAACCGGTGGGGCAAGACCACCGAGTGGTACCCGTGGATCTACTCCCGCACCCGCACGCTGGAGTCGATCACCGAGGACCCCGACCTGCTGGTCTACGACACCCTCTCCACGAACAAGTGCTACCGGCGCGCGTTCCTGCTGGAGCAGGGCCTGGAGTTCCCGGTCGGCATCCACTACGAGGACCTGCTGTTCTCCGCGCAGGCCTACGTCGCCGCCCGCCGCATCACGCTGATCCCGAACCACGTCTACTACTGGAACGTGGTCGAGAAGGCCGCGGCGAAATCGATCAGCAACCGGCGCCACGAGATCGCGAACTTCGTCCACCGGATGGAGATCCACCGCCGCGTCGACGAGCTGCTGGCCGCCAAGGGCTACACGGACATCAAGTCCGCCAAGGACGCCAAGTTCCTCAAGCACGACCTGGTGCTGCACCTGCGCGACCTGCCCCTGCTGGGCGACGCGTACCGCCAGGAGTTCGCCCGCCTCGCCAACGGCTACCTGGCCGGCATCGACCCGGCCGCGTACGAGCACGTCACGTACCTCCAGGCGATCTGCGCCTACCTGCTGGGCAAGGAGGACTGGGACAACCTGCTCCCGGCCGCCGACGCCATGACCAACAAGGGCCGGCTGTCCTCGCCGCTCGCGGAGCGCGACGGGCGCGTCTACTGGTGCGCGCAGCACATCGACGACCCCGACGGCGCCGAGGCAGCCGAGGCCCGCCGGATACTGGACGTCACCGAGCAGGGCTTCCACACCACCCCGCTCACCTCCCTCTCGCTGGGCAACCGGCTCACCTCGTACGAGGACGACGGACGCGGCACCGTCACGCTCTCGGGCGCCGTGGTGAACCCGCTGGGCCGGATCAGCCCGGAAGCGGAACTGGGGGCCACGCTGGAGTTCCGGGCCCGCCGGCAGATCGGCGTGCGCTCCTTCAGCTTCCCGGCGGCAACCGTGCGCCATGCCGGTGACACGATCGAGTGGACCGCCACGGCCGACATCGCCGGCACCGTCCGTCCCCTCGGCATCATCGACGCCGTCTGGGACGTCCGCCTGAAGCTGACCGCCGGCGGCGAGCGCCTGACCACCCGGGTCTCCGTCGGCGGGGTCGACCTGGAATCCGCGGCCCGCCTGCGCGTGCGCCCGCGGCTGACCCGGCTGGTCTCCGACCGCTTCGAGCCGGAGGTGACCAAGAAGGGGAACCTCTCCTACGTCCTGACGGCCGAGGGCGCCGCCGCCGTCCGCACCCAGACGCTGATCAGCAGCGCGATGCACGGCAAGGCCGCCGGCGTGGTCAAGCGGGGCCTGCGCAAGGCCCTGCGGGCCCGCCGCAACCTCGGCTCGGGCGAGCAGAAGGTGAAGGTCTACCACGAGGTCTTCTCGAAGCTGCCGATCAAGAAGGGCACGGTCGTCTTCGAGAGCCACATGGGCAAGCAGTACAGCGACAGCCCGAAGGCGATCTACGAGGAAATGGTCCGCCAGGGCGTCCCGTTCGAGGCGATCTGGTCGTACGCGGGCGGCAAGCCCACCGGCTTCCCCAAGGAGGCCACCCTGGTGCGCCGCTGGAGCTGGCCCTACCTGCGCGCGCTGGCGCAGGCCGAGTTCTGGGTCGACAACCAGGGCTTCCCCCTCGCCCTGACCAAGCGCGAGGGAACCACGTACATCCAGACCTGGCACGGCTCCGCGCTCAAGCGCATGGGCTTCCACGAGCCCCGCACCAAGGCGCAGGGCAAGGCCGGCCAGGACAAGTTCCAGGCGGCCGTCAACCGCTTCGACCACTTCCTGATCCGCTCCGAGCACGACACCCGCACCCTCGCCAAGGGCTTCCGGCTGCGCGACGAGGTGCTGCTGCGCACGGGCTACCCGCGCAACGACGCCCTGGTCGAGGCGCAGCGGGCCGAGGCGCAGAGCGGGGAGCGGGTGCGCGGTCCGCTCGCCGCCGAGCTGGGCATCGACCCGGAGAAGAAGGTGCTGCTGTACGCGCCGACCTTCCGGGCGAACGCGGACGGCGCGGTGGAGGGCTTCGAGTTCCCCTTCGACGTGGAGGAGTTCGCCGACCGGCTCGGCGAGCGCTTCACGCTGCTGGTGCGCACCCACTACCTCAACAGCGTCACGCTGCCGCCCTCGGTCGCGGGCCGGGTGATCGACGTGTCCCGGCACCACGACATCACCCCGCTGCTGGCGCTCGCCGACGGGCTGATCACCGACTACTCGTCCGTGATGTTCGACTACTCGGTCCTGGACCGGCCGATGCTGTTCTTCGCGTACGACTACGAGAAGTACGCCACCGACATCCGCGGCACGTACTTCGACCTGAAGGAGAAGGCGCCCGGCCCGGTGGTGGCCACGGCCGACGAACTCCTCCAGGCCCTGGCCGCCTTCGACGAGGCGGACGCCAAGTACGCGGAGGCGCGGCAGCGCTTCCTCACCGAGTTCGGCGAGTACGACCGCGGGGACGCGGCCCGCCAGATCGTCGAGAAGTTCTTCACCAGGAGCGGCAAGTGAGCCAGCAGACCGCCGAGTCCGGCCCGCGCGACGAACAGCCCGGCGGCCGTGACGTCTTCATCGTCTCCAACAGCGTCGACGAGCTCGGCGGCGTGACGACCTGGTCGCACCAGATGGCCCGGCTGTTCACCGACCGCGGGCACCGGGTGCACATCGTCGGCATCGCCCCGGTCGCCGAGGAGATCCGCCAGAAGCTGCCGCAGGACCTGCCGTACGCGATGACCACCCTGTACGACGCCCACCCGCCGAAGGCCCGCCGCCTGCGCGGGATCAAGGGCCGGCTGAACGCCCCCGAGCGGC
This sequence comes from Streptomyces sp. NPDC002209, assembly GCF_042890265.1. NCBI lineage: Bacteria > Bacillati > Actinomycetota > Actinomycetes > Kitasatosporales > Streptomycetaceae > Streptomyces > Streptomyces sp. NPDC002209. Next base: position 787,806 of record NZ_JBIARX010000001.1, read on the forward strand.
GCCGCCAGGCGGCCCGGCGGGCGAAGATGCGGGCCAAGGCGGAGACGCTGAACGAGCTGCTGCGTGCGGCCCGCCCCGGAGCCGTCGTGATCGTCACGCAGGTCTGGGCGATGGAGTGGGTGGCGCTCGCCGACACCAAGGGGCTCGGTGTCGTCGGCATGAGCCACGAGTCGTTCGAGGCCAGCCAGAAGTCCACCCGCGGCGAGCGGGTCCGCCGGTACTACCCCGAGGTCGACCGCCTGCTGGTGCTGACCCCCGAGGATGCGGACCTGTGGATCCGGGCCGGCATGGAGAACGTGGGCAGCATGCCGAACCCGCTGCCGTTCATGCCGGACTCCCCCGCCCCCCGTACGGAGAAGGTCGTCGCCAGCGTCGGCCGCCTCGCCTTCGAGAAGGGCGTGGACCTGCTGCTCGACGCGTGGGCGGAGGCCGCCCCGCAGCACCCCGAATGGGTCCTGCGGATCTACGGAGCGGGCGTGGAGGAGCCGGCGCTGCGGGCGCACGCGACCGCACTGGGGCTGGACACCTCCGTGGAGTGGATGGGCAGCACCGACGACGTGCTGGGCGCGCTGCGCGGGGCCTCGGTCTTCGCGCAGGCCTCGCGGGCCGAGGGCTTCCCGATCACCCTGCTGGAGGCGATGGCCACGGGCCTGCCGGTGGCGGCCTTCGACTGCGCGCCGGGCGTGCGGGAGATCGTCGAGCACGGCGAGGACGGGCTGCTGGCCCGGCTGGGCAACACGATGGAGCTGGCCGGGCACCTCGACGTGCTGATGTCGGACCGCGAGCTGCGCGACCGGCTCGGCGACAACGCCTTCCGCAGTGTGCAGCGCTACTCCAGCGCCGAGATCACCGACCGCTGGGAAGAGCTCTTCACGTTCCTGGAGCGCTGAGCCCCGCGTCCGCAGCACGAAGCCGCCCGCCCCGGAACGCATCCGGGGCGGGCGGCTTCGTGTCGTTCGCTGCGGCGTACGGGCTCAGCGCTCGACGTGCGGCAGTTCGCCCTTGCGGTTGGCCTCCCAGCCCGCCCAGGCCGAGGTGATCATCTCTCGGACGTCGTGCTTGGCCTTCCAGCCCAGCTCCGCGGCGATCTTGTCGGCCGAGGCCACGACCTTCGCCGGGTCACCGGGGCGCCGCGGGACGACGACGGGCTCGTGGGTGTGCCCGGTGCCCTCGTTCAGCAGCTGCGCCATCTCCCGTACGGAGACGCCCTCGCCGCGGCCGATGTTGACGGTGAGGTCCTTGTAGTCCCCGGTCGCGCCCCACTCGACGAGCTTGCGGGCCGCCACCACGTGGGCCTCGGCGAGGTCCTCGACGTGGATGTAGTCGCGGATGCAGGTGCCGTCCGGGGTCGCGTAGTCGTCGCCGAAGATCCGGGCGCCCTCACCCTTGTCGAAGCGCTCGAAGACCATCGGGACCAGGTTGAAGACCCCGGTGTCCGCGAGCTCGGGCGCCGCCGCGCCGGCCACGTTGAAGTAGCGCAGGCAGGCGGTGGAGATGCCGTGCGCCTTGCCGGCGGCGCGGACCAGCCACTCGCCGGCCAGCTTGGTCTCGCCGTACGGGCTCAGCGGCGCGCACGGGGTCTCCTCGGTGACGAGCTCCACGTCGGGCATGCCGTACACGGAGGCGGAGGAGGAGAACAGGAAGTTGCGGACGCCGGCCGCGGCCACCGCGCCCAGCAGGACCTGAAGGCCCTCCACGTTCTCGTGGTAGTAGAACAGCGGCTTCTCGACGGACTCGCCGACCTGCTTCTTGCCCGCCAGGTGCACCACACCGGTGATCTTGTAGCGCCGCAGGGTCTCGTCCAGGTTCAGCCGGTCCAGGACCGAGCCGATCACCAGCGGGACGCCCTCCGGGACGCGGTCCTCGTTGCCCGTGGAGAGGTCGTCGAAGACGACGACGTTCTCACCTGCGGCGAGCATCGCGCGGACGACGTGGGAGCCGATGTAGCCGGCGCCACCAGTGATCAGAAAAGTCATGCGTATCTCCCTGGGGTCCCCGGACCGGGTCCGGGGTCCTGTCCGAAATCTCGGGCGACCTTGCGATCGCCGCCTGTCTTACTCCGATCCGCGGCCTGCCCGGGCCCGGTGGAGACGGTTGCGTACGAGGCTCAGCGCGCCCGCGGCACCCGGCGCGAGCCGCAGGGCCAGTGATCCTCCGCCCGTGCGGAACGGCTGCGCCAGCAGAACACCGTACCTGCTGCTGGGCAGCGCCCGGCGGTGGAGGAGGTCGTCGAGGGGGCGCGGGGAGGTGACCAGGGAGCTCCCGTCGGCGAACTCCACGCCCACCTGGACGCCCCAGGCCTGCATGCCGCGGCGGCCCTGGCGGCGCCCGGCGGCGGCCACGCCGGTGAGCCGGAACGGCAGCGCGGCACTCCAGCCGTCCCCGTCGGCGGCGGGGCGCAGTTCCACCGGCCGGTCGAGGACGGGCTCACCGCCCGAGCGGGGTACGAAGCGCAGCCGGGCGGTGCGCGGTCCGGCCTCGGTGAGGCGCCCGTACAGGTCGCGCACCCGGATCCGGAGCCGGCCCGCGCCGACCGGTTCGGCGTCGATGCTGACGGGCAGATCGGCCACCGGCAGATCGGCCAGACCGTCCAGGACCACCGGGAGCTCATCGCTCCACACGGGCAGCCCGCCCGGGCCGGTCGCGTACGGGGGCAGCAGCCGCGGCGGCTCGGCGGCGAAGCGGGTGAGCCGCTCCACGTCGGCGGGCGGGGCCGGGGTCGCCAGCAGCAGCCGGACGATCCAGCGGGCGTGCGCCCCGGCGGCCTCGATCGCGGCCTCGTCGAACCCGGCGAGGTAGTCGCGGGTCAGCGTCCACCAGGCGGCCTGGTACTCGGGGTCCTTGCCGAGCTCGCGCAGGTACATGCGCAGGTCGTACTCCAGGAACTTCACCTGGCAGGCGAGGCCCAGCTGCGGGGAGGAGTCGGTGATGATCCGGCAGGCCGTGCGGTGGGCCTCGATCCGCGAGCGCCAGTTGCCGACGTCCTTGCGGTCCAGGGAGATCGACACCTGGGCGGCACTGCGGCGCACGTGCCAGACGTAGACGAGGTCGCCGATGACGGCGATGCGGGGCGCGGCGGCCAGCACGCGCGCGGTGAAGACGAAGTCCTCGTAGACGAACCGGCCGTCGGGAAAGCGGATCGCATGCTTTTCCAGGAAGGACCGGTCGTACAGCTTGTTGACGCAGAGGGTGTCGCGGACCAGCTCGGGCCGGTCCGCGGGCCGCTCGATCACATCGCCCGCGGTGTACAGCCCGGGCATCCAGGGCACGTCGTGGTACTGCGGCAGCTCACGGCGTACGCACGCGCCGACGGTCACCGGCGCGCGGTGCTCCTCGGCGGCGCGCACGAGGGCGTCGGCCGCCCCCGGGGGCAGCACGTCGTCACTGTCGAGGAAGAGGACGTACGGCGATGTCGCGCGCGCGATCCCGTCGTTGCGCGGGGTGCCGCATCCGCCGCTGTTCTCCGTGCGGTGCACGACCTTGAGGCGGGGGTGGACGGCGGCCAGCTCGTCCAGCACCCGCGCGGTGCCGTCGGACGAGGCGTCGTTCACGGCGATCACCTCGGCGACGACCGGGCCCTGGGCGAGAGCCGAGGTAACGGCCTCGCCCACGAGCACGGCGTCGTTGTACGCGATCACCACGACGGAAACGCTGGGAGTGTTGGTGCTGCTCACCCGTTGGATCCTAGGCGACCGGGGTAAACATCACTTCAACTCCGCCGTCCGGGTCACGAGAACGGCAAAGCAGCAGATCAGAAGGGCCGGAATTCGTCGTACTCCTGCTGCGCCGCGTCCCCGCGCTTGGCTTCCTTCTCCTTGCGGCGGGTGGTGGCCGGACGCGGGGCCTCCAGGCGGTGGTCCTCGCCTCGGCGGCCCAGCATCTCGGCGCCGGCCATCATGGTCGGCTCCCAGTCGAAGACGACCGCGTTCTCGTCGGAGCCGATGGCGACGCCGTCACCCGCACGGGCACCGGCCTTCTTCAGCGCGTCCTCGACACCGAGGCGGTTGAGGCGGTCGGCCAGGTAGCCGACGGCCTCGTCGTTGTTGAAGTCGGTCTGGCGGACCCAGCGCTCCGGCTTCTCGCCGCGCACGGTGTAGACGTCCTCGACCTCGTCGTACGTGACGGTGAAGCCGGCGTCGTCCACGGCCTTCGGGCGGATGACGATACGGGTCGCCTCCTGCTTCGGCTTGCGGGAGCGCGCCTTGGCGACGACCTCGGCGAGGAAGTAGGAGAGCTCCTTGAGGCCCGTCCGGGCGACCGCGGAGATCTCGAAGACCTTGTAGCCGCGCGCCTCGAGGTCGGGGCGGATCATGTCGGCTAGGTCCTGGCCGTCCGGGATGTCGACCTTGTTGAGGACGACGAGGCGCGGCCGGGTCTCGAGGCCGCCGCCGTACTGCTTGAGCTCCTCCTCGATGACGTCGAGGTCGGAGACGGGGTCGCGGTCGGACTCCAGGGTGGCGGTGTCCAGGACGTGCACGAGCACCGAGCAGCGCTCGACGTGGCGCAGGAACTCCAGGCCGAGGCCCTTGCCCTGGCTGGCGCCCGGGATCAGGCCGGGAACGTCGGCGATGGTGTAGACGGTCGAGCCGGCCGTGACGACGCCCAGGTTCGGGACGAGGGTGGTGAAGGGGTAGTCCGCGATCTTCGGCTTGGCTGCGGAGAGCACCGAGATCAGCGAGGACTTGCCGGCGCTCGGGAAGCCCACGAGGGCCACGTCGGCGACGGTCTTGAGCTCCAGGACGATGTCGCCCATGGTGCCGGGGACGCCGAGGAGCGCGAAGCCGGGGGCCTTGCGGCGGGCGGAGGACAGCGCGGCGTTGCCGAGGCCGCCACGGCCGCCCTCGGCGGCCACGTAGGTGGTGCCCTGGCCGACGAGGTCGGCGAGGACGTTGCCCTCCTTGTCGAGGACGACGGTGCCGTCCGGCACGGGCAGGACCAGGTCCTGGCCGTCCTTGCCGGAGCGGTTGCCGCCCTCGCCGGGCTTGCCGTTGGTGGCCTTGCGGTGGGGGCTGTGGTGGTAGTCCAGCAGGGTGGTGATCGCCTGCTCGACGACCAGGATCACGTCGCCGCCACGGCCGCCGTTGCCGCCGTCGGGGCCGCCCAGCGGCTTGAACTTCTCCCGGTGAACGGAGGCGCAGCCGTGGCCCCCGTTACCCGCGGCGACATGCAGCTCGACGCGGTCCACGAAGGTGGTCATGGTTGTTCCTCCAGATACATACGGGAATGTCCCAGGCAGGCCTTGCTGCCCATTAAACGTGCCTAAGCGTGCCTATGTGCCAACGCGCCGAGGGCGGACCTCTCTTCCCGGCTCGCGCCGGGAAGAGCTGAGATCCGCCCTCGGGAAGTTACGTACCGCTGATCAGCAGGAGCTGGATCAGGCGGCCGGAACGATGTTGACGACCTTGCGGCCACGGTGCGTGCCGAACTGCACGGCACCCGCCTGCAGCGCGAACAGCGTGTCGTCGCCGCCACGGCCGACGCCCGCGCCCGGGTGGAAGTGCGTGCCGCGCTGGCGGACGAGGATCTCACCAGCGGAAACGACCTGACCGCCGAAGCGCTTCACGCCGAGCCGCTGGGCATTGGAGTCGCGCCCGTTCCGGGTGGACGATGCGCCCTTCTTGTGTGCCATGTCTCAGTCCCTCTTACTTCGCAGCCGTGGGGATACCGGTGACCTTGATCGCCGTGTACTGCTGGCGGTGACCCTGGCGACGGCGGTAGCCGGTCTTGTTCTTGTAGCGCAGGATGTCGATCTTGGCGCCCTTGTGGTGGTCCACGATCTCGGCCTGGACCTTGATCCCGGCCAGCACCCACGGGTCGCTGGTCACGGCGTCGCCGTCGACAACGAGCAGGGTCGAGAGCTCGACCGTGTCGCCAACCTTGGCAGTGGAAATCTTGTCAACCTCAACGATGTCACCAACAGCAACCTTGTGCTGGCGACCACCGCTGCGCACGATGGCGTACACGCGGATCTCTCTCTCACTCGGGACGGATGCTCCTGAAGCCAGCCGCTCAGACGGGCCCCTCTTCTCGACGGGGTCCGCACGGATCCGGATTGGACGAGCGGCCTCTCCTGCGGGCGGTGCCCGGCCGGAGGAAGGTGCTCAGGAGCGCGACGCGCACTAGACGTAACCATCTAGGACATGCCGACGGTCTAGGTTACGGGGCCGGTTCCGGAGGGTCAAACCGGGCCCCGCGCGGCCGTGGGGCCCCCCCCCCGGCGGGGGCCCCCCCCCGGGGGGGGGCCGGGGGGGGGGGGGCGGCGCCGCCGCGGGGGGGGGGGGGGGGGCGGGCGCCCCGGGCGTGTTTGGGGCGCGCCTCGCCCCCGGGGTGGTG